>CAJMPR010000007.1 GCA_905215345.1 uncultured bacterium | reverse complement strand
CAGCTATGAGGGCTACGACTATGTTATAGCCACCGCCGAAGACCTTGCCAAGTTCCGTGATGATGTAAATAGCGGCCCTGGCATGACTAAGAAAGCCATACAAGTAGCCGATATCGACTTGCAAGACCTCGCAAGCAGTACCGACTATTCCCGAGACGCCGAAGACTGGTATCCGATAGGAAGAGATTATCGAACTTTTAGTGGAACTTATAACGGGAACGGCCACACCATAAGTAATTTGAAGATAAATTGCCGCCATGACTATAAGACCAATATCGGCCTTTTCGGTATTAGCAATGGCACTCTGGTGGGCATACATCTACGGAATGTAGATATTACACTAGATGTACCCCAGCCATATACAGGGGCATTAGTGGGACAAGTAGAGGGAGGAGACATAACAGCCTGTTCCGCCACCGGAAAAATAGGGACAGTTCCTTGCTATCCTTCAAATGATGGCACGATATATGCAACAGGCGGATTAATAGGATGTGTAAAAGTCATGACCCACATATCTTTCTGTCGTTCTGATGTTAATATAGGAGAAAACGGAATTATCATCGGCAACTCAGATCCCTCATATTATACCTGTTATGTAGGAGGACTCATAGGATATGCATCCATAGCCGGTATCGTATCCTGCCGTTCTTCGGGCAACATAAACTTGGGAAATTTTAATGCGCCCAAGCAGCATAATATCAGGGTGGGAGGATTCGTAGGCAGTGATGGCAGTGATAGTTACAGCTACCTCGAGATTAACGGTTCTTATTCTACGGGAGGAATAAATATCTCTTTCAATGATGGGGACCCCGCCCCGGACAACACCCCCAAAGAATTGTACGTAGGCGGTTTTATAGGTTATGCCAACGATCGTAACTCCGCATGTGTATCTTGCTACACCTATACGCCCATTACTTTCACACATCCCGCTCTACAGGGTAGCAGTACTACTATGCCCGATTATTATATTGCCGGTTTTGCCGGCAAAATAGGAGGAAGTAATATACTTCAATGTTATGGAGACGGCCAGAGCTTATCCACTCTGAAGCTTGATTTTAGGAATTTGCCCATCTACTATTTCTCACCCTCTGGAACAGGTACAATACAAGACTATTTTTATTACCAAACAATGCCTCCGAATGCAGTAATAGGCCTTATGAGAAATAACAATAGATCATCATACGAAAAATTTAAGTTCGTAAAGTATGACCCTCTCACCAATTTATATTTAATAGATAGCAAAGAACAGACATGGAATAACCAAACATTCTGGAAGAGTACTACGACCGTTGAGGGGCATCCCGAAATAAACTACGATATATTGAATAAACAATAACTCTTACCCCAAGAACAGCATAGCAATGATGAAAAAGTATATCTTACACACCTTGTACAGCACGCTCAGCATATGCAGCCTGAGCCTCTTAGGACTCTGTGCCGCCTGCACGGAACAAGACGAGTTGCCCTCTGCCGACCCACAGCCCCTTACTATCGCCATAGGCGAGACCGTACCCTTTGTGGAAGCAACGGGAGGTCCCCACACCCGCGTCGCAGATTCGGGCACAGCCTTAACGTGGGAGAATGGCGACAAGATATATCTTGCCGCAACAATCATCCTGAACGGAACCACCACGTATGCCTACTCCACCACCACATACACAAGTAGCGGCAGCAACGGCACTTGGAGCGCACCCGACCCGGCTCTCTCCGCCCCCGCAGGTGCCACCGTCAATATAGAAGCCCTTTATGCCAAAGGCACTCTGTCCGGCAATATCCTGACCCCTGCCGCGAACAGCATCATAACGAAAGCCGCCGCCACGGGCATCACAGTTACAGCCTCTACCGCCGCCATTCCGCTAAAATTCCAAAGCGCGCTGGTGCGGTTGGAAGTAGTCGGAATAAGCGCTTCCAATACCGTTACTAACAGTAGTTTTGAGGTTCCCAAAAGCGTAGACACACAGCCTGCCAACGGCAGTTTCAACATCACCACCGCATCAGGCAGTGTCGTGAAAAATGGAGTGTATTATGTACTCCCCCCCAGATACTCCATGTCCCTTACCACCTCCAACAAAAAGAAGCTATCCCGCGCAGCCGCCGATGTCAAAGCCAACCAGTCCTATCTTTTCGACATGAGTTCTGAAAACGGTGACGTACGTCCCGACGGCGAGCCTTTTGTAAAGCCAACATAGGGTGGTGGAAAATAGAACCATAAAAAAAGCCTCGCATAAAAACGAGGCTTTATATTTTATAAAGAGCCAAATAATACTACCAATTCCATACTTACTCCTTTCCTTTTTAAAACAACACAGAAACAAGTATGGCAGACAACATCGTAATCATTCTATAATTTCCGCATCTTCAATATTATCATCCTCCTTCGCAGCCTTTCCCGACGAAATTGGTGTCTTAGGCCGGAGACGAGTAAACTTGAACCAGTTTATCAACTCCGAAACCGCATAGATTATACTACTGACTCCAATAATGATGAATGCCGTAGAACGTACCCCCGTTGGATTGAACAACGCAATCAGTCCGGCAATCAAAATCAATACCGGAACAATATAGAATCCGGTGGGAACCTGCATCCAGCGACGTGCCGCCGAAAGTGACGCTATCTGCTGCACACCACCCATCACAAGGATAAAGCCCAGTACAAACGTCAGCAAATCGGCAAAGAAGCCCGGCATAATAATCAGCCACAAACCGAACAGCATGCTGCCAACACCTTCTATCGGGAAACGACGACGCATCTCGGAATTCTGGGCATAATATCCTATAATACTGATAAGCGATGGCACAAGGAAAATAACACCTATCGTAATCACAAAATAATCACCTGCCTGATCGGGAAACATCACCAGTACCAAGCCGATAACCAGTGCACATACCGCACGTAAAAATGAATAACTTATTCCTTTCATGAGTTTATGATTTTTTGCGAAGATACATTATTTATCCGAACTATCCCGCGGGAAAGACCTGAAAATATTAATTTGTACCGAGCCATGCATTCAAATCTTCAGCTATAAAAAGCCAATATAAAAGAAGTATAATTGCAATAACCACGCCCAAAGCGATTAACTGTTTTCGTTTCATAGTTTGTTCCTTTCTTTTTAATAGTAAATAATAGTCGTTAGCTTCATTACAGAACAAAATTTTAAGAAAATTGTTCTTATATGCAAAAAAAGTAAGATTTATTTTGGCGTTACAAACAAAGTGATTATATTTGCCAACGTTAAAACAAAAAAAGACAATGAAAACAATATTAGTAAATACATATTGGTGGCGCTCATTACAACTCCGACAGTCGTAAGGGAGCAGCGCTCGTATGTATATATGTAATATATGATAAAATAAAAAAAAGAGCCCTGTCGCAACCTGCGACAGGGCTCTTTTCGTTTAGCGCCCCGTCACAGGCTCGACACAAAGAAAAACAGTAAATAATTAAATAGTAAAAACAATTATGAGTTTCTTAGTTGACAAAGACGGTTATTACGGAGAATTCGGTGGAGCGTATGTTCCCGAAATACTCCACAAATGTGTGGAAGAGTTGCAGAAGACTTATCTTGAAGTGCTGCAAAGTGAGAGTTTTAAACGCGAATACGACCAGTTGCTGCGTGATTACGTAGGGCGTCCTTCCCCACTCTATCCGGCACACCGCCTCTCGGAAAAATATGGTTGCAAAATCTACCTGAAACGGGAGGATTTGAACCACACCGGCGCGCATAAAATCAATAATACCATCGGACAGATTCTCTTGGCCCGCCGCATGGGAAAACACCGCATTATAGCCGAAACCGGAGCCGGACAGCATGGCGTAGCCACCGCCACCGTATGCGCTCTGATGAACATGGAGTGTATTGTATATATGGGTAAAACGGACGTGGAGCGCCAGCACATCAACGTAGAGAAGATGAAGATGCTGGGAGCTACGGTAGTGCCGGTGACAAGTGGCAACATGACGTTGAAGGACGCTACCAACGAGGCAATACGCGACTGGTGTTGTCATCCGTCGGACACCTATTACATTATAGGTTCTACCGTAGGGCCACACCCTTACCCTGACATGGTGGCACGCCTGCAATCGGTCATCAGTGAAGAAATAAAGAAGCAGTTGTTGGAAAAGGAAGGATGCGACTGTCCTGATTACCTCATAGCTTGTGTAGGCGGCGGAAGCAACGCAGCCGGTACTATTTACCATTACATTGACGACACGCGTGTACAAATTGTCCTTGCCGAAGCCGGTGGCAAGGGAGTGGAAACGGGTATGACGGCGGCTACCATCGCATTGGGCAAGATGGGAATCATACACGGGGCACGTACTTATGTCATTCAAAACGAGGACGGACAGATAGAAGAACCTTACTCCATCTCTGCCGGACTGGATTATCCGGGCATCGGCCCCATGCATGCCAACCTGGCTGCACAAAAGCGTGCCATCGTAGTCTCTATCAATGATGACGAAGCGATACGCGCCGCCTACGAATTGACGAAACTTGAAGGTATCATCCCCGCCTTGGAAAGCGCACATGCATTAGGAGCATTGGAAAAGATAAACTTCAAGCCTGAGGATGTGGTGGTGCTAACTGTATCGGGACGGGGAGATAAAGATGTGGAGACGTATTTGAGTTATAAGTTATGAGTCATTGATTATGAAAACATTCAATTATACAACCATCAGCCGGACGGTACTCGGCGACTTGCATACTCCGGTAAGTACTTATTTGAAAGTACGCGATATATTCCCTCAAAGCACATTAATGGAGAGTTCCGATTATCACGGCAGTGAGAACAACCGTTCGTTCATCGGACTTTGTCCGGTGGCAAGCGTGAGCATCGAG
Organism: uncultured bacterium; assembly: GCA_905215345.1. Lineage (GTDB taxonomy): Bacteria > Bacteroidota > Bacteroidia > Bacteroidales > Bacteroidaceae > Bacteroides. The sequence continues at coordinate 194,697 of CAJMPR010000007.1, read as the reverse complement.
CACGGTAGAGCAATCTTCCGTCTGCCCGACGGTGCACGCGAAGAACGCCCCGTGACCGAAGAATATCGTGTGGAGAATGCCTTGCATGACTTTCTGAATTGTTTTAAAGTGGAAGGTGAATACAGCAATTACTGCGGTCTGTACGGCTACACATCTTTCAATGCCGTACGCTACTTTGAGAACATTCCGGTGAAAGACAGCCGTGAAGCTACAAACGACGCACCGGATATGCTATACATATTATATAAGTATCTCATCGTCTTTAATGATTTCAAAAACGAAATGCTGTTGCTTGAGATGTTGGCTCCCGAAGAGAAAAGCGAACTGGACAAAGTGCAGAAAGCTATTCACAATCGCAACTACACCGCTTATGATTTCCGTGCCGTGGGCGAGACGACTTCTTCGTTGACAGATGAGGAGCACAAGGCGAATATCCGCCAGGGAATTACCCACTGTCTGCGAGGTGATGTTTTCCAGATTGTCCTCTCCCGCCGTTTCGAACAACGTTTCGTAGGCGATGATTTCAAGCTCTATCGTGCCCTACGTAGCATCAACCCCTCTCCCTACCTATTCTACTTCGATTTCGGCGGTTTCCGTATCTTTGGTTCTTCACCGGAGACGCATTGCCGCATCGAGGGACGCCATGCCTATATAGACCCCATTGCAGGCACTACAAAGCGAACGGGCGACCCTGAACAGGATGCGGTCAATGCCCGCTATCTACACGATGACCCGAAAGAGAATGCCGAGCACGTAATGTTGGTAGACCTTGCCCGTAATGACCTCAGCCGCAACTGCCACGATGTAAAGGTGGACTTTTACAAAGAGATGCAATATTACAGCCATGTAATCCACCTCGTGAGCCGTGTAAGCGGTACGCTGGATGAGGATGCAGACCCTATCAAGGCATTCGTCGATACGTTTCCGGCAGGGACACTGAGCGGTGCACCCAAGGTACGTGCCATGCAGCTTATCAGTGAACTGGAACCGCATAACCGGGGTGCATATGGTGGCTGCATCGGCTTTATCGGGCTAAATGGCAGCTTGAATCAGGCGATAACGATCCGCACATTCGTGAGCCGCAACGGTGTCTTGTGGTTTCAGGCAGGAGGAGGCATCGTAGCCAAGAGTAATGAGGAATATGAGTTGCAGGAAGTAAACAACAAGCTGGGAGCGCTGAAAAAAGCGATTGTAATGGCGGAAAAGATGTAGGGACGCAGCGCCCCGGCAAGATTGCCATCCGGTATACAGGCGAATTATCATTTAGAGCCTGTTTAAATTAATGCATGACTTAGTAAAATAGAAAACAATGAAAACAGTAATCATAGATAACTACGACTCCTTCACTTACAATCTCTCTCACCTGGTAAAAGAGCTCGGTGCAGAAGTGGATGTGCTGCGCAATGACCGGTTTTGTTTAGAGGAGTTGGAAGCATACGATAAAATAATCCTTTCACCCGGTCCGGGTATTCCCGAAGAAGCAGGGTTGTTGCTGGATGTAATCCGCACGTATGCAGGGAAGAAACCGATACTTGGCGTATGCTTGGGTGAGCAGGCTATCGGACAGGTATTTGGTGGAACACTTATTAACCTGAGTGATGTATTTCACGGAGTACAGACGAATATACGGTTGGTTGAGCCGGACTACATTTTCCGTGGATTGCCGGAAGAGTTACCGGTGGGACGTTATCATTCGTGGGTAGTGGATACGGAAAGTTTGCCCGGAGAGTTGGTGGTGACGGCTGTCAGCCCGGAAGGACAAATAATGGCGTTGAAGCACCGGACATATGATATTCACGGGATACAGTTCCATCCGGAATCTGTACTGACACCGGACGGCAGACTGATTGTGAAGAACTGGTTGCAAGGTGTTTAAAGCTATACATGTCAAACTCCCCATTTATATTAAAAACTAAAATTGAATTTATATTCAAGGTAATCCTATGAAAGCTATATTAACCCGCCTCTTCAACCACGAAGAGCTTACATCGGAGGAAACGAAACAGATACTCCTCAATATAACCCGGGAAATGTATCCCGAGGCACAAATCGCAGCGTTACTCACTGCATTCCAGATGCGTGGCATCACCGTAGACGAACTAACCGGATTCTGCGAAGCACTTATGGAGACTCGCATCCCCATAGACTTCGCGCCCTATCGTCCCATTGACATCGTAGGGACGGGCGGAGATGGAAAGAATACATTCAATATCTCAACCTGTGCCTGTTTTGTTGTGGCAGGGGCAGGATATAAAGTGGCTAAACATGGCAATTACGGTGCGACCTCCGTCAGTGGAGCAAGTAACGTGATAGAGCAACACGGTGTGCGTTTCACCAATAACCCGGATACCCTTAAACGGAGCATGGAGGAATGCAACATTGCTTACCTGCATGCACAACTGTTCAATCCCGCCATGAAATTTGTAGGCCCTGTGCGCAAGGCTTTGGGGGTACGTACGTTATTCAATCTACTTGGTCCGTTGGTAAATCCCTGTAAACCGACTTATCAGTTACTCGGAGTAGCCGACCTCTCACAAATGCGTCTCTACACGAATGTATTCTACAAGCTCGGCATCGATTTTGCGGTTGTGAACAGCCTGGACAGCTACGATGAAATCTCACTGACGGATGAGTTCAAGGTGATGACACGTAATTATGAACGTATCTATCGTCCGCAAGCACTCGGCTTTAAGGCTGTACAACCTGAAGAACTCTCAGGTGGTGCATGTAAGGAAGATGCCGCACGTATTTTCGACAATATCCTGAGTAACCGGGCAGAAGCTTCACAGACGCAATGCGTCATTGTCAATGCTGCTTTCGCCATTCAGGTGATGGAGCCGGAGAAGGAAATCGAAGAGTGTATCGCCATTGCCCGTGAGTCGCTGGAAAGCGGACGGGCGATGGAGACGCTGAAGAAGTTTATATTAATTAATAGTTAAAAGAATATGACTGACATATTATCTGACATCATCGACCATAAACGCATCGAAGTGGAATTGCAAAAACAAGCCGTTTCACCGGAACATTTGCGTGAACAAGTAAGGACGTTAGCGGAAGAAAACGACAAGGTTCCGCATCGTAGCATGAAGCAGGCGCTTGCCGCTTCGCCTACAGGTATCATTGCCGAGTTTAAACGTCGCTCCCCCTCAAAAGAATGGATACACGAAACAGCTAAAGCTGAAGATATTCCGGCTTCCTACGAAGCTGCCGGGGCTTCCGTACTTTCTATACTGACGGATGAAAAATTCTTCGGCGGTTCGCTACGGGACATCCGCACGGCACGTCCGTTTGTCAATATCCCTATCTTACGAAAGGACTTTATCATTGACGAATATCAGTTGCTGCAAGCACGCATCGTAGGTGCGGATGCCGTATTGCTGATTGCCGCCTGCCTGACACCGGAAGAGTGCGCCACACTCACCCACCAGGCCCACGCACTGGATTTGGAAGTGCTGCTTGAAATCCACAGTCCCAACGAGCTGGTCTATATTAATAATAATGTGGATATGATAGGCGTAAATAATCGAAATCTTGGTACCTTTGTCACTGACGTGGAAAATTCTTTCAGAATAGCGGAACAACTTCGACAAGTTACATCGGGTACAACTGAAAGTTCAGACAATAAAGGTGGCTCACCCCTGCTCGTCTCCGAAAGCGGTATCTCCCAACCTGAAACGATTCGCGAGTTGCGTTCCGCCGGTTTCCGGGGATTCCTCATAGGAGAAACATTCATGAAAACCCGGCAGCCGGGAGAAACCCTGAAAGCCTTTATCTCTCAAATAGAAAGTTAGCAAAGAACATCTCATAACTTATAACTCATAACTAAAATGACTCCTCTCATCAAAGTATGCGGTATGACCGAAGCGGAAAATATCCGTAACGTAGAACAACTGGGTGTAGATATGATCGGTTTCATCTTCTATCCCAAGTCCCCCCGTTGCCTGTGCCAGATGCCTGAATATCTGCCTATTCATGCAAAGCGTGTCGGCGTTTTCGTCAATGAGAACAAGGAAGACATCCTGATGTATGCCGACCGTTTCGCACTGAATTATATCCAGCTTCATGGTAATGAGTCGCCCGAGTATTGCCGTTCGCTGCACAGTAACGGTTTACATCTTATCAAGGCTTTCTCCATCTCACAACCTAAAGACTTGACGGAAGTTTCTGCCTATAAGGGATTGTGCGACTATTACCTGTTTGACACAAAAACGCCACAGTATGGCGGTTCGGGCAATCAGTTCGACTGGAGCTTACTGAACCGCTATTACAGTGAAACAACACCTTTCCTGCTCAGCGGAGGAATCAATCCTTACAGTGCCAAAGCAATCCGCGAGTTTCATCACCCCCACCTTGCAGGAGTAGATATCAACAGCCGCTTTGAGACAAGTCCCGGTATAAAAGATGTGGAACGCATCGGGAGGTTTCTATATGAGCTAAGATAATGTATAATAAACCAAATTACCCATAAAACAATGAATCGCATTAATAAACTATTTCAAGATAGCCCAAAAAATTTGCTGTCTATCTACTTTTGTGCCGGCTGCCCTACCCTTGACGGTACCGCCAACGTTATCCGCACCCTCGAAAAGAACGGAGTCAATATGATAGAAATCGGTATCCCTTTCAGTGATCCGATGGCGGACGGGCTTGTTATACAGGATGCAGCGACTTGCGCTTTACGGAATGGAATGTCACTTCGTCTGCTGTTTGAACAACTGAGTGACATTCGCCGGGATGTATGTATTCCGCTTATCCTGATGGGATATCTCAACCCAATCATGCAGTTCGGCTTCGAGGCTTTCTGCCGGAAATGTGCAGAATGTGGGATAGACGGAGTTATCATTCCTGACTTGCCTTTCAAAGACTATGAAGAAAGTTACAAGGCTATTGCACAACAATACAATATCCGCGTCATTATGCTTATCACTCCCGAAACCAGTGAAGCACGTGTACGCGAAATAGACTCACACACCGACGGATTTATCTACATGGTATCTTCGGCAGCTACTACCGGTGCGCAGCAAGACTTCGACACCCATAAACAAGCCTATTTCAAAAAGATACAAGATATGAATCTGCGTAATCCGCGCATGGTAGGCTTTGGTATCAGTAACAAACAGACATTCGAGGCTGCTTGCTCCAACTCATCCGGAGCCATTATAGGCAGCCGGTTCGTGACTTTACTCAATGAAAGCGAAGGAAATGCGCAAATGGCGATTACGAAGCTGAAAGAAGGACTGAAAGAGTGATTAGTGATGAGGGAATAGTGATTAGAGATTAGTGATGAGTGATTAGGGATGAGGGACTATACTTGCTTTTTATAGTATGAAAACACAAACAAATCACTAATCACTCATCACTAATCACTTTTTTCTCCTATCTTTGTGCCCGAAAAATAACAGAAACAAGAAAATTATGAAAGCAGATTACCCCTCTGTACTCTTGATTTACACAGGAGGTACTATCGGAATGATAGAAAACCCGGAAACCGGTGCTCTTGAAAATTTTAATTTCGATCACTTGCTCAAACATGTTCCCGAACTGAAACGATTCAATTATCACATTTCGTCCTATCAGTTCGATCCACCTATCGATTCCTCTGATATGGAACCTTCTCTTTGGGCTAAGATTGTAAAGATTATAAACTACAATTATGACAATTTTGATGGTTTTGTCATCTTACATGGAACCGATACGATGGCATATACGGCATCAGCTCTCAGCTTCATGCTCGAAAACCTGGCAAAACCCGTTATTCTCACGGGCTCACAACTCCCTATCGGGACATTGCGTACAGATGGAAAAGAGAATCTGATCACGGCTATCGAAATAGCTGCCGCCAAACGTCCGGACGGTACTCCTGTTGTACCGGAAGTATGTATATTTTTTGAAAACGAATTAATGCGTGGAAACCGCACCACTAAAATCAATGCCGAGAATTTTAATGCATTCCGGTCGTTCAACTACCCTACTTTGGCAAAGGCGGGTATTCACATTCGCTACAATGAACATCTGATTCGCCGTCCTGAGCCTACGCGCCCTATGAAACCGCATTATCTTTTTGATACTAACGTAGTGGTACTCACCCTTTTTCCGGGAATTCAGGAAAGCATTATCAACTCCGTGCTTCATGTTCCCGGACTGAAAGCAGTGGTACTAAAAACTTTTGGCTCGGGTAATGCACCCCAGAAAGAGTGGTTTATTCGTCAACTAAAGGATGCGACCGAACGAGGTATTATCATTGTAAACATCACTCAATGCCAAAGTGGCGCCGTTGAAATGGAACGCTACGGAACCGGACTGCAACTTGTCCAGGCCGGTGTCATCAGCGGATATGACAGTACCCCGGAATGCGCTGTTACCAAACTCATGTTTCTCTTGGGGCATGGACTCAATCAGACTGAAATCCGTCATCGAATGAACTCAGATATAGCGGGAGAAATTACCAAAGAGTAATTCTCCCCCTTACAAATTTATTCACTTTTCACCGATATATCTATTCCCTACCCGTCATTGTTTGAACATCATTTACAAGTTTTAGAGCTAAACAATAGTCATATTTAACAAAAAACACACCTTTTATTATCAAAAAAGACAATATTTACAAGTTGTAATCTAAATAAAATGACTACCTTTGCTGCGAGAACAATCAAAAACTTGATTATTCTGTGCAAAGAGAGAGAGTAGCAAGTATTTTAAAAGGTATATTGATTAGCTTATGAAATTATTAAACCGATTCTCAGTAATGGCAGTCATCGTAAGTACGTTGACGTTCGCCGGTTGTGCGGATGACGTGTATGATCCGGAGAAAGGAATACACACTGGCACGAATCCATTGGGAGAAGATTTTTCTGCCCCTGATGGCTTTAATTGGTCGATGATTAACTCTGTGAATTTAAACGTCGAGGTAAAAGATGAATTTAATGGTAAATACCAATATCTGGTTGAAGTCTTCACCAGTAACCCGTTGAATGAAGCTGGAATCTCCCCGATTGCTGTTGGCTTGGCAAATAAAGACAAGAGTTATTACGCAGAGATTAATATTTCCAAAGCGCTGACACGTTTATTTATCCGTCAAACGGATCCTAATCAACGCAAGGAGGTATATGAATACAACGTTCCTGAAAATGGAGGAGCATTAGACTGTAAGTTATATTATGTCGCGACAGAGACCAGAGCGATAGCACGTGCCATACAATCTCCCGGCACAAGTGGCTGGGATAATGTTAAAGATCCGGAATATACGGAGGAGAACTACAATGTGCCTTCAGAATCGGCAACCCCTACTTCTTGGGGAACAATAGACAATGGAGAAATTTTTGTTGTAAAATCAGGTGAGACATACGCCAAAGCGCTACGTTGCGATAATGGTCGTGCTACGGTCTATGTATTAGGTACATGGGACTTAGATGGAGCAACTCCCCAAGGACTTGATATTGTAGTGTTTAATGGAGGAAAGATTATAGCTCCCAATAATGGATTTATGGTTTCCGACAAATCATCACTCACTGTTCAAACCGGCGGTATAGTAAATTGCCGCTACCTTTCTACTGCAACCAATGTACTCATTAAAAACTTTGGAACGATACAAGCTAACGGCATCAGAAGTCAATACAACGACGGTCAGGGATTCAATACCGGTACAGTATTATACAACGCAGCCGAAGCAGTGGTCAATGTAGAAGAAAACTTCCATATAACAGACTCAGAGATATTTAATCATGGAACAATAACCGTTGGCGGAAAGATACAGACTAATGATGATAAAAAGTGCGTAATAGCTAATTACGACAAAGCATCCATCACCTCTGACGGACTTTACGGAGGTGCAACCATAGTTAACAATGGCTTTATTGAAGTAAACATCTGCAAAAACAGTTCTGAAGATGCTCTATATAACAACTGTACATTCATTGTTAAAAAGGAATTCTATTTTAGAAATGTAATGTTGAATAAAGGTTCAATCACCGGTGGTAGAAATAACCCCACAGACAAAGAGTGGTTGCCGGTTCCTTATGTAGAAAGCCAGACTGACGCAACATTTACACTCATAAATGGCTCAATGATTAAGGCAATCAAGTTTAAAGTTTTGTCAGGTAATGTAAAATTCCAGGCAAAGAACATACAGGGAAATGAAGATAAATCCATGATCAAAGTTGAAGAAGAAATCAACTTTACCGAACCTACGCATGTTCAACTTTTGGGAAATCTCGTTATTGAAGGGAAAATAACAGGTCCCGATAAAGATAATCCGTTCCAAGTAAATCAGAGCGTCAACACGGGTTTTGACGAATCCAAATATACAATAGAAACTTGCGGCGGCATATTCAACGAGGGAAATCCTGGCGGCGAACCTACCGATCCCACATTCCCCATAGAGATTGGTGACAGTGATATTTACACATTTGTTTTTGAAGATAACTGGCCTGCCTATGGCGACTTTGATATGAATGACCTCGTTCTTGTAATGTCTAAAAAGAATATGGATATCGACAAAAACGGTATAGTAACACGTCTCAGAATGACTCTTGATTTGCGTGCTGTTGGCGCAACCAAGAAACTGGGAGCCGGTATCCGTTTTGTCAAGTTGCCTCAAAATATACAGCTTGATAAATTTACCATCAATGGTAATGGTGCATCTTTCGAAACAGGACAGAATGCCGCGACGTGTGCACTCTTCACAAATGCACATAATGAATTGTGGGGTGGCGAATACACCAATTCGGAAAAACGCATAAACACCATAGACCAACCTGATAAACCTTTTAAAAAAGATACAAAGGAATATAATATTATTATGGAAATTCCGACTAATGCAAATATAAAACCGGAAGACTTGAACATTAATAATCTGGATATTTTCATTGTTACAACTCCCACAACCAGACTAGGTAAACGTACGGAAATACACGTGGCCGGGTTTGCTCCAACAGATTTAGGAGGTACTCAGTTTTTTAAGACCGGTAATGATGACTCCTCTATCGAAGCCAACAAATACTACTTGAGTGGAGAAAATTTAGCCTGGGCTGTTATTATCCCGCAAGAATTTGCATGGCCTCAAGAATGGGAGAAGATAACCAAAGTATATAACAAGTTCCAATCATGGATAACTTCCGGTGGGCAAAAAGATAAGACATGGTACACCTCTCATGATAGTAAGGCATATCCCATCGAAAACCTAAGTCCGCTAAACAAGTAACAAAGGAAATATAATCTTTTGATATAGAAAAAAAACGTGAGAAAGTGTCTGTTTGTGCGCTTTCTCACGTTTTTTCCCACAAATTGGTTAAATGTAGTTAACATCCATTCATTGTCTTTATGAATCACGCTAAAATAACAGAAAATAATAGCTATTTTTGTTATTAAAATCATTAACAAAACAAACAATATAGCTTAGAACAAACATAGACAATGAAAAAGATATTATTAGTTGATGACAAAGCCTCTATAGGTAAGGTGCTTTCCATGTACTTAGGCAAGGAGTATGATCTGGAATATTTTGAAGATCCTTTGAAAGCCATAGACTGGCTGCACGAAGGAAATGAACCGGATCTCATTATTTCCGATATACGTATGCCATTTATGACTGGTGACGAGTTTCTTTTTTTCCTGAAAGGGAACGAGTTATGGAAGCATATCCCGGTAGTAATGTTATCCAGTGAAGAAAGTACTACGGAACGTATCCATCTTCTTGAAGCAGGAGCAGCTGACTATATACTTAAACCTTTTAATCCCATGGAGTTAAAGGCACGTATCAAAAGATTCCTTTTATAGAAATCAACGAATTATATGTTATACTACATCTATATAGGCACTAACCGAACCATTATTGATCACTTGAGTAAAGTGACAGGAGGTATGTTTGTTGCTGTATCTTCAACGAACAAAGCCGCAAAAGTTATAGATGGCATTCGTGAACGGTATAATACCTCCATCCTTTACGAACAGTCCACCAACTCAGATAAAGACTGTAAAGAAATAACTTTTCTGCACAAGCGATTTCCACGGGTTTACATCATACTTGTGACAGACAAGTTGGAGGCAGAGGAAAAAAAAGCTTATCTCCAAGCAGGTGTTTGCAATACATTGGTACCGCAAGCAAATGAGGAAAACATACGCAGTATGACTAAGTTTCTAAAAGTACGCAAAGATCATAAAATGCAGGAATTCAGTCAGACTCATCGTAAAGTTCTCAACACTTTCCATCTTCCATTATGGAAACGTACGTTTGACGTGTTGTTTGCCGGAAGTGCAATATTGATACTTTCTCCCCTACTTATTGGAACTGCAATTGCTATCCGTTTTGAAAGTAAAGGAAAGATTATTTATAAATCCCAACGTGTAGGCAGTAATTACCAGATATTCAACTTTCTGAAATTCCGCTCTATGTATACCAATGCGGACAAGCGTTTAAAGGAGTTGAATGCGCTCAACCAGTATCATGTAGAAGAAAATATTCCGGACGAAGCTCCTGATATCCGTCTGGACGACCTCACCGGTACTCCCGAAGAAGAAGAGAATCTTTTGATTTCAGACGATTTCGTTATTTCCGAAGAAGACTTTATCAAACAAAAATCACAGGAAAAGATAAACACATTTGTGAAGATAGAGAACGACCCGCGTGTAACGCGCATTGGTCGTATCATTCGTAAGTACAGCATTGACGAATTACCCCAGTTGTTCAATATACTGAAAGGAGACATGAGCATTGTAGGTAATCGTCCCCTCCCCCTTTATGAAGCCGAACTGTTAACCAGCGATGCTTATATAGACCGTTTCATGGCTCCTGCAGGGCTTACCGGATTGTGGCAAGTGGAAAAACGCGGTGGAGCCGGTAAGATGTCAGCCGAAGAACGTAAACAACTGGATATAAAGTATGCTAAAGATTTTTCTTTTTGGTTGGACATAAAAATACTTCTAAAAACCTTTACTGCTTTTATCCAAAAAGAAAACGTATAAACTATAGAACCGTTAATTCAATGAAATATAGTGTGGCTCATAAATATAGTGTACTCAAAAAATACAAAATAGTACTCCTTGTACTGTTATGCTGTTCAGTAAACCTGAAAGCCCAGCATGACAATATGACACGTGAAGAACGGATCAAGGTATTACAACTTTTAAAAGATAGTGATACTGAATTTGAACGAAGCACGTCACAGCAGGGTGCAGAATATTCGCCTGAAAAGATTAATAGTCTGACACTTCCTCCACTCTCGGTTTTTCTGGATGCTGTAACTGAAAACGCCACTGTAAGACGTGCGCAGTCACAAGTTGAACAAGTTCAGAATCAATATCGTTTAGAGAAACGAAATTGGTGGAATTATTTCCGTCTGAACAGCAACTATGCATTTGGACGTTACAACGTATTAGACAATAACAGTGAAACAAATATAAACTGGTATGAAACGGTTTCCGTCAGTTCCCGCCATACCTTTAACGTAGGAGCAAGTTTCAGTGTAGGTCTTGGAGACCTTATCAATCGTCCTATCAAGCTGAAAGACTATCGCTACCGGATCGAGCAATTGCAGTATACCCAAGAAGAAGTAATGGAAGAACGAAAACTCAGGATATTGGAAGCATATAATAATGTAACCGCCCAACTTGCTACTATCAAAGCTAAAGCAGAAAATGCAGCTTTATATAACGCTCAGATGAAAATTTCCGAGAATAACTTTATACAAGGAAAAATAGACATAATATCATTGTCTTTGGAACGTGCCCGTCGTTCAGGTGCCGTCACTGCTTATGCAGAAAGTCGTGTATCCTTGCATAACGCCATCATTCTACTTGAAATGCTGACTAACGTTAAAATCATAAAAGAAAAATAAGGCTTTATGGATATAGTACAATTTGTCACCCAGTTTTTCTACCGCATCCGCTATTGGTTGCTGTGGGGTAGCCTTATCGTTACGGCTTTAGTGATCTATTTCACGCAGTTCCTACCCTTTAACTATACGGTAGACAGTAGCATATATGCCGGTGTCACCAACGAAACATCTATTGACGGTAGCAAGATTATCAATGTTAACAGTACTTTTGATAACTTAATCAATATAGCAAAATCCAAAAGTACATTGGAAAACGTTTCTCTCCGCTTACTCGCTACCAATTTCGTATACGGCGATGAATGGAACGATAACATGTATATCCAAGCCAAACATTATCGACAGCTACTGCAAGTAACTCCTAAAGAAGTATTAGCATTAGTTGATCGCTCTTCTTTAGATAAAACCATAGAGAATTTCAAAAAATATCGTAAAGAAAGTGGAAGTAATTTTATTTATTCCATGTATAGCCGACCGGTTCCTTTCTACAGCTTCAAAGCACTTGATAAAATAGAAGTGAATCGATTAGGAGTCAGCGACTTGATTGACGTATCATATACCTGTACCGACCCAGGTATAGCTCAAAATACAATCAAGATATTGGAAGATGAATTAATAAAAGCATACGAAGTTCTTCGTTTCAGTGCAACGAACAATGTGATTGCCTATTTTGAGGAGCAAGTGCGCCTTGCCAAGAAAAAGCTGACGGATGAAGAAGATGATTTGATGCACTATAACGTAGAAAAACAAGTCATCAACTATGATGAGCAGACAAAAGCACTTGCTGTTACCAAATATGAAGTAGACGACCGCGAAGAAGCAGCCAAGCGTACTTATGAAAGTGCGGTATCCCTCAGGCAAATGTTAGAAGACAAGATGGATATCCGTGCAAAGATCATACGGGATAATACCAACTTATTAAAAGAATTGGAAAAGATCACTAATCTAAATCAAGATATTCTGGAGCAAGAGATATTTACTTCAGATAAGAACTATGATCAAAATGAAAAGCTTACCAAAGATAAAGCAGCTTTGAAGAAAGCAGAGACCAATATCAGTCAACTCTCCGACAATTTAAATGAATATAACTTTTCCAAAGAAGGAGTCGGCATAGAGAATATGGTTGATGAATGGCTTTTGGCATGTGTAAACGAGGCAAAAGCCAAAGCTGAATTAAAAGTATTAACGGAACGTCAAGGTAGTATTTCTGACCAATACCGTGATTTTTCTCCTGTAGGTACTCAAGTAAAACGTAAAGAGCGTGCCATCGGTATTGCCGAAGATACCTATCGTGAGCAGCTCCGCGGTTTATCCGAAGCACGCCTGCGGCTACAGAACCTCAAGATGACTACGGCCAACCTACAGATTATTGCGCCCCCTGAATATCCGCTCACCGACAACGGACGCAAACGTGCATTCTATATATTGGCAGCTTTCGTAGGCAGTTTAGTATTTATCACAGGCTACTTCCTCATTATTGAATTACTGGACCGTACCTTACGTGATCCGGAACGTAGCAAACGCCTTAGCGGTTTGCCTGTCATTGCGGCATTCAATGGTATTAGTAACTTGAAATATCGTGGTTTCCTCAAAGCTTGTAATCGTCGCGCAGCAGCTTATGCCTGCCGTCAACTGAATAAATACTTAATACCCGGACGACCTACTGTCATTAATCTGCTTAGTATGGAAGAACGGGAAGGAAAATCGTTCCTTGCCAAATATTTCATGGATTATTGGGCTACCGAAGGACTTCGTGTACGTTTGGTAAAATATGGCGTAGATTTTGAAACAGAAGATAAACGCTATGTTCAAGCACAGAAACTGTCTGACTTCTGGGAATTGAACCCTGCCGAACAGCAACCTGATATCATTCTGGTAGAATATCCCGCCATCAACAGCGCCACACTTCCATTGGTAGTGGTAAAACAGGCCGACTATAACCTGCTTATCGCCAATGCCTGCCGCTTGTGGGGTAGAGATGATGACTCACGCTTGAAGTCCATGAAAGAAATCTTGGGTTGTGCACCGTTGTCACTTTACCTGAACAATGCCGACCGTGAAGTAGTAGAATCCTTTACAGGTGAGTTGCCACCGCATACTACCCTACACAGTTTCTTCAGTCGGTTGGCACAGTTAGGATTGACATCAAAGAAAGCCGCTGTAAAATAAGATATGCTACAAAAAAGCCAACATATATCTACCGGAGTGATGACCGCTATCATAATGACCAGCGGATTGGCTGCTATTGCATATTTCGGAATGTCAGGTAGTATTAGCAGTATTTTTGTAGTTGCGGTATTTCCTTTCATAGCATTGATATTCGGCATTTCTATTAAATACCCTATTATTAGCTTATTATCATATGGCATCATTGCCGGATTTTGGGGAGTTATAGCAAGAGTATTCGTACGTCAATCCAATGTCAGTGCTATATTGGAAGTTGCCTTAATCTATTTTTTTGTTTGCATGTTATTTCATGCATTGACTTCCCGTGATTTAAATTGGAAGCGTGCTGTCAATGCAATGACTGTTGGATATGCAGTATGGTTTATATTCTGTTTTATGGAGGTTCTAAATCCTCGTGGACTGACCGAGGCTTGGATAAACACTCGTGGTTTTTATCCAAGTACTTTGTTATTCGCTATATTTTGTTCTGTCTTGTTATCACAATATAAGTTGATAAAGATACTTTTAATGGCAATTGCCATCTATACTATCATTGCCTTCATAAAAATTATGATACAGAAGTATATCGGGTTCGACCAATACGAGATTACCTGGTTATATTCCACTGACAGCTATCGCACACATTTATTGAGCAGCGGTATTCGTTATTTCTCAATCTTCTCCGATGCCGGAAACAGTGGCTCCAATATGGGTAACTTCGCAATTGTGTACGCTATCATTGCTTTCAATACTCCAGGAAAGAAACTCCGGCTTTTCTATCTCCTAATATCCATTTTAGGCTTGATTGGTATGTTCATGTCAGGTACCCGTGGAGCCATGATAGTTCCTTTAGGCGGATTAATTCTTTTTTGCCTTATTATCAAAAATATCAAGCTGACACTAACGGGCGGTATTTTAGGAATACTCATCTATGTATTCTTTGCATTTACCTACATCGGTGAGGGCAACCAGTTCATACGACGCATGCGTACTGCATTCAGACCTGGTGATGATGCCTCTTTTAACGTACGTATTGAAAACCAGAAACTAATTGGAGAATATCTAAAAGACAAACCTTTCGGTGAAGGTATGGGCCTGGCAGGTGTAGAAGCTCAAAAATATGGTGAAAGATACATTACAACAATTCCGGTAGACTCCTATTACATTAAGATTTGGGTTCAAACAGGTATTGTGGGGTTGATTTTACACATTGCAGTTCTGCTTGTCATATTGTTATGGGGATGTTACCTCGTAATGTTCAAGGTCAAAGATAAGCAGCTAAAAATGATACTTATCGCGATGCTTTGCGGCCTGTTCGGATTGATGCTCAGTGCCTATGGTAACCAGTTTTTCAACCAGCCCAATACACAATTCATTTTATTCACCTTCATGGCATTCATACTGAACGGTCCCTACATGGATCGCCAATTAGCCGAAGAAAAAGAACAAGCATTATCAAAAGTAAATAAAAACATTCAAACGATATGATAAACGACATTTTTTCCATATTCAATCCCGATTGGTGGATGGACGAGAATAACAACGCCTTGCAGATAACTGACGCCGTTTTATTCCTCATTATGGCTATACCCGTGGTCTACCTGTTTGTCTGCGCATTATTTTCATTGGGAAAATATAAGAACCCCTATCCCACAGCTAAGAAAAAGCACCGTTTTCTGGTACTTTTCACAGTGTTGCGCAACGGGAAGGAAGTTATTAATTCCATCAATAACTTCCTTGATACCCAACAATATCCCCGTGATAAATATGACATAGCTGTAGCTGCTACCCAATTACCCGAAGAAGACCTGATAACCCTGCTACAAATGCCGGTCAACATCGTAGTGCCCGACAAAGAGCACTGTACCAAGGTATATGCCATCCAGCAGGTGATGGAGCGCTACTCACCCGAAGAATATGATATGATTATCATTTTTAACTCTGATAATCATGTCGTTCCCAATGCCCTTGAATTATTCAACAGTGCTTACTATTCGGGATGTGATGCCATACAGGCACATCGTATGACAGAAAATCTCACAACCAGCATTGCTGTACTCAATGCCACCAGTGAAGAAATCAACAATAACCTCTTCCGTAAAGCACATACCCGTATGGGATTCTCCTCCGCATTGATTGGTTCTGCCATGGCATTTGACTTCGAAATGTTCCACGAGGTGGCTCCCACATTAGCAGGTTCAGACTTGAGTAAAGCTATGGAAACAGCTCTTTTGAAGCAGAACATCTATACTGAATACCTGGAAGAAGTAGTTTGTTACAGTAAGAAAGCAGAAAATGCCAACGGTTACGAAGCACAACGCCTCGGCTGGCTCCGCTCACAGTACAGCAGTAGTATCTTTGCAATGAAAAAGTTACCTTTTGCCCTACTCCGTGGTGAGTGGGACTATGCCAACAAGCTATTCCAGTGGTTACTTCCCTCCCGCTTCTTGTTGATAGCCGCCATCACGTTGATAACTATCGTTGTGAGCATAATGGACTGGACTTTAAGTCCGAAATGGTATGTATTAATAGCTGCCATCGGGTTAGCTTTCCTTATGGCACTACCCGAAGGAGAGGTTTCTAAACGATTCAGAAAAGCTATTTGGGCTTTGCCTATATTAGTATTTACTTCCAATGCCAGCCACATTAAAAGATTTACAAAGAAAAAGGGGAAGAAAGAATAAAATACAAAAGAAAGATAAAGAAAGATAAGGTAATATAGTGATAGAGTGCATATGAAAATCGCCATTGAAGCCCAGAGGATATTCCGTCCCAACAAGCACGGGATGGATTTCGTCGCTTTGGAAACGATACGTGAGTTACAAAAAAGGGAAGACGGAAATCATTACTATATCCTTGTTGCTCCAGGTGAAGATCGTTGTCTTGAAGAGAGCGACAACCTCTCTATCGTAGAAATCAACTGTCCCACCTACCCCTTGTGGGAACAAGTTGCACTGCCACTGGCCGTCAGACGAATCGGAGCCGATTTGCTACATTGTACCTCCAATACCGCCCCCCTATGGTGCCCCGTACCTTTGGTGCTGACATTGCATGACATCATTTATCTGGAACCCCGCCAGCACCATAGTCCTTCGCTCTATCAAGAGATGGGATGGCATTACCGTCGGCTGGTCGTTCCCCGTATCCTGAAAAGATGTAAGAAAATCATTACTGTATCCCATTTTGAATGTGATCGTATCCGAAAGGCACTAAACATTCCTGTCCAGCGCATTACTGCCATTTACAACGGATACAGTACGCATTTCCATGAACAAGCCGAAACAAAGCTTTCAATTATAAAGAAATATATTCCTCAAACCGGTTATCTATTCTTCCTTGGAAACACCGATCCCAAAAAGAATGCAGCCTGCATGCTCAAGGCATACAGCATCTACTTGCAACAATCTGCCGTGAAGCGCCCCTTGCTGATAGCTGACTTGAAGGAACCCTACATCGACAACCTGTTACAACAAGAAGGAATTAGTAACATCAAGGCTTCTCTATATTTTCCAGGTTACATCAGCAATACCGATCTGGCTACTCTCTACAACGGTGCGTTTGCTTTTCTTTACCCGTCGCTACGCGAGAGCTTTGGTATACCGATGCTTGAAGCCATGGCATGCGGTACTCCCATAATTACAGGAAACACGTCCGCCATGCCTGAAGTGGCAGGTGAAGGAGCCTTGACCGTAGACCCTTTCAAGGCAGAAGACATAGCCAACGCCCTGCTGCAACTGGAAACAGATAACACGCTGTACGAGCAGCAGAAAGCCTACGGACTAAATCGCGTGAAGAAATTCTCCTGGAAGAATACCGCCGACGAGCTTTCCGCCATCTACGAATCCTTAAAAGCTTGAGAAGGCATGATAACCGGAAGAGACTTTATCATCACCAGCCTGCAACCGTGGGACATCGAAATAGGCAGTACCATTAAGAATACGGCATTAGAAATCTCCAAGCAGAACCGGGTGCTTTATGTAAGTACTCCGCTTGATATGGCTTCACGCCTGCACTCCCTGCTGCATAAGGACACTTCCGCCCCTTTCCGCCGCCGCATGGAAGTATTGCAAGGCAAAGCCTCTCCCCTGCGGCAAATCAACGAAAACATGTGGATATTGGACTGTCCATTTACACTGCTGTCAGTCAACAAGTTCCCCCTATCGTTGTTTAACCGCTTCAACCGTATAAATAACCGTAAACTTGGCAACTGGATAAAACAACAAGCCGAAGCCGCAGGTTTCCGTAACTATATACACCTCATCGATACAGACATTTTTCGCAGCCGTTACCTGAAAGAATACCTCCGTCCGGCACTGAGTATCTATTACCGCCGTGATTACATTATCGGTGAAAGTTACTGGCGCAAACACGGACCACGTTGCGAACGTGAACTTGCCGCATCGGCCGACCTCGTACTCGCCAATTCCACCAACTTCGCCGCCGAACTGAGTGGGTATAATCTGCATACATACCCCATTGAGACAGGTGTGAACCTTGAACTGTACGATGCATCCCGCACATACGATACCCCCGAAGATATTCGTAGCATCCCCCGGCCCATTGTGGGCTATCTGGGTACGGTGAACAGTACCCGTCTGGACAGCGACCTGTTACAGGCATTGGCAGAGCAACGTCCGCAATACAGTTTTGTGTTCACCGGGCCCGAAGATGAGGGCTTCCGCCTTCACCCCATTCACACATTGCCCAATGTATACTTTCTGGGAAAGAAAACCGTAGCAGAACTCCCCGCCTATCTTCGTGCTTATGATATATGTATCAATCCCCAAATGGTAAATCCCATTACCGACGGCAACTATCCGCTGAAGATAGACGAATACCTCGCTATGGGTAAACCCACCGTGGCGACCAGCACCCACACCATGCGCGACATATTTGCCGCCCATACCCACCTTGCCTCCAGTCGGGAAGAATGGCTTCGCAGCATCGACCAAGCCTTGTCCGAAGCCGGTTCCAAGAAACTGGAGCAAGCGCGTGTTGCCTTTGCCCAGACACACAGTTGGGGGCATAGCGTACAGAAAATCTATGGCATCATAGAAAACTACTTAAAAGAAGAAGCTCAATGAACTACCGTAATATCAATGACCTGAATGAGATTATACTTAAACGTCTCTACATCCTTCCGCGCGATTTCGACCTCATCGTCGGCATTCCGCGTAGTGGAATGTTTCCAGCCAACCTGCTGGCACTCTACCTCAACCGCCCCGTGACAGATTTGGACTCTTTTCGCAACGGGCATATTTACAAAGCCGGAGAAAGGGGGCAATTTTTTGATATTAACCAGTTCAAGAAGATTCTCGTTGTGGATGACAGTATTTCCAGTGGTTCGGCGCTAAACAAATGCAAAGAGCAACTCAAAGAACTGGAAGGTGATTTCGACATTCAATATTGCGTCATCTACGCTATTCCTGCCAAAACGGATATGGTAGACTATTATTTTGAATCTGTGCCTCTACCCCGCTATTTTCAGTGGAATATACTAAATCACACTATATTACGCAAAGCTTGTTTTGATATTGACGGAGTATTGTGCGTAGATCCTACACCGGAGGAAAACGACGACGGCGAACGCTATCGGCAATTTCTATTGAATGCTCGTCCCTTGTTTATCCCCGGCTCTCCCATTGGTACGCTCGTCACATCCCGTCTGGAGAAATACCGCTTCGAAACGGAAGCTTGGTTACAAAAAAACGGTGTAAAATATGACAAATTGGTTATGCTCGACCTACCCAATAAAGAAGCCCGTCAACGTGCCAACTGCCATGCATCGTTCAAAGCCAAGGAATACAAGTCTTCCATTGATTACATGCTGTTTGTGGAAAGCAATCTGTCACAAGCCCTTGAAATAAACAGTCTTGCAAAAAAACCGGTATTGTGTACTGAAAATTTCCAGATGATATACGACTCCAAATCTTTGTTGTACAATTTGAAATCCGGTCAAGCCCTGCCCCAATTGCGTAACCTACTATTACGCATACGCAATCGTTTCAAAAAAAAATGATTGTAATAAACGTACAGTAATCACTGTTATACTATTTTTTCCCGAGGAAAAATACTCTGAACAATCTTACTTTACTGAATAACTTTTCAACCAATATGGGAAGAAAAACAGCTATTATAGTTGCGAAAATAAAAGCCATAAACTCATTGTATATATTCAGCCTTTGCAGAATAATTCTGCCGCCCGATGTTCCAAAGCCATGAAACAGATAGATTGTGTATGCATATCTACCCACCCATACAAAAAAATGATTATGCCACTTTATTGCCAGCAACAAAAATAAAGTGGGAATCAAAGCCAACACGTATAAGTTGTGCCTTATCCAAATAGAATCTTCTGGCTCAAACCATACTATTTGTATCATAACAATACCGGTCAGTGCAATTGCCCCCATCAACCACTTAACCAAATTCCTGTAAGATATTTCCTCAGCAAAACGACAGGCAGCAACACCTACAAAAAAATAAGGTAGTTGCCCTATCGCTCCCTTAAAGCTAAACAAATTAGGAAGCTCGTGCAAAAAACCTTTATCATTCACCATACTCAACGCAACGGCTACTCCACAACACACTCCCCACTTCACCCAATTATTCATCCATTGACGACTATCTATATACCACTGCACCATAAAGATAAGGAAGAGTGAAGGTAAATACCAATAGATTGTATAAGGGAAAATATAGATACGCCATATTTGAGTGAGATCGCCCTTATTGTTCGTACCCGGCATCACGTACTGTACCAGAAAATAGAGAGTACCTACCACAGCCATTGGAACCAACAGACGCAATGCCTTCTTGCGCACAAAGCCATCGATACCACCTAAGTCAGAAAACGGTTTGAGTGCATACACCCACCCGGCAATAGCTGTAAACAATGGCATTTGAATATAATCAATCCATAAATACACATAACGCAATAAGTGTGGAAAGTCGATCTTGATACCTCCATTGGGCGCTGAACCTATGACATGTCCCATCACTACCAGAATAATAGTGATGCCACGCAATGTCTCTACAGACAAATTCTTTTGAATACTACCCATTCCATTAAACTTACATAAATATACTCTTGACATATACACTACTACCTTAACCTTTTCTTCTTGAAAAAACGTCCTACCAACATCCTCATTCCTTGTGAAAAGCTATAAAAACAAACTCCTAAAATCAGCAGGAAGAGTAATGACGAAATCAAAGCAAAAAACACCCATACTCCATATCCTTGTTCCGGTCCGGGCAATGGCAAGAGATATAATATCAGGTCTGTCAATCCCCATGAAAGTACAAACAACAAGAAGTAGCAAGATATATTTTTCCAATAGCCGCTAACCTTCATCTTAAAACCTTCTTTATATAAAAAATATGGTTTCCATATACTGATAATAGTTATCGAACTGGCTATATCTCCCAACAATACACCCGGAAGTCCCCAAAAATAACCACCAATCAAAGCTACTACCACCGTAATAATAAGTGTAGCAATAGGTGCCCATGTATCTTGAAACAATCCATAACCAAAAATAAACTGATCGTTCGTGCCACGAAACTGGGTAATAAAGAAGTTAGCAAGGATAACTACTAATACGGAATGAGGCAATACATATTCAGCTCCCAGCCATATCATAATAAACGGATCTATCAAATGATACAAAGCAAAAGTCAAGAATGCGGCTATCATGAACCGCAACGAACTAAGCTCCCAAAAGACTTGCTGAATACGTTTCCGGTCACCTTCAGCAATCAGATTCCCCACTCCGGCCCCAGTACTTCCCAAAAGATTGTCCACAAATTGGTTCAGTTTGGTCAAGATCAGCATATAGTTACCATAATAGGCCACCAACTTCAATGAAGTAAAAGCATATACCAGGAATGGAAGCAACTGTGAACGCCCTACGCCTGCCAATTTATGTACAAACATTTGACGGGCTTTTCGAATGATAATTTTATTATCTGCGTATTTCAGTTTACCTTCTGCAATGCTACATTTCAGCCAAGGATAAACTTGGTTGATTTTCCAATTCAGAATGCATGAATACAATATACCAAATCCCAACTCAATAGCAATCCAAAGAAAGTAACTGCCAATATAGCAGACAAGCACCATTTGCAGAATAATCTTGATAATATTAGCCGTCTGAAAATAAGCTGTCACCACATAATTACGTTGATCTGCCCCCAACAAAGTCTGCCGGTAATTCATGAAATAACTGAGAAGCGAAGATGACAGAAAAGCAAAATAAGCAAAATAAGTTACTCCCAAATTAATGCTTATATCCGGAAATATCAACGGAAGAAAACAGGCAAGCAGTAATCCAATTCCAAGAATCATCAACCCCACATTACGGTAAAGATAACCAAGAACGGATATAATTTCCTTTATCTGCTCATGATCTTTATTGTATAAAGGTTTATATAAGACAAAACCGATAGAAGCACCAATACCCAGTTCTGCCAGATTAAGAAAGTTCAACAGATTCTGCAAAGTCCCTGTCAAACCCACAAAATCATCTCCTAACTTCTCCAGAAAAATCTTTCGGGAAAAGAAAGCGATGAACAGTGTGACCAGATAAAATAAAACATTCACACGGGCATTCAAGTAGCTTTTTCGTACACGGGATTCTGCTTCCATAGATTCTTATTTCTGCATCTTAAACAAATGTTTAATCTTATCTGCGAGTAAATCACGAAAAGTTTTATAGATATTCCCGGTACGCTCCATTCGTAAATAAATCCACAGAGCCTTGTAGTATCCTTCTCTGCCAAAAAATGTCTCACACTGTTTTACCCGAAAATAACTATATACAAATTTATCCTTACGCCCTATATGGCTAAGAAAGCGATTGTAACGGCATGACACAGAAACACGTGTTAACAGATTCTCTAATACGACACCATATTGCAAAGAACCGCCACGCACCGTAGCACAATATATAGGCTTAGAAGATGCTGCTATTTTTTGAGCATAATAATCCAAATATGCCGAAAACATGGCATCATTGGCTGCCGGAAGTTCATCAAAACGAAGATGATGCTCCTGCACCAAACGATGAGCAATCATTTTTCCCCAAGGAACATCATTTCGAAACTTCAGTTTGTCCATATCCATATTTTCAGATATATCCAACATATTACTCTGACGGGATTCTACAGGAGCAAGTGTATCGGAATCTACACTTACGGTACGAAACGTAATTATATCATAGTTGGAATGAACATACCCATCAAGAATATCCAAAAAACCAGGTAGAAAAAAATCATCAGCATCAGCAAATAACAACCACTCTCCTTTAGCATATTCCAAACCACAATTGCGAGCATAACCTGCTCCCCTCCCTTCCTTCGTATAAATTATCTCAATCTCTTTACGATCATTCCCCGGGAAGTGTGCAAAATCAACAATCTCGGAAGAACTGTTATCATCGACCACAATAATTTGTAATTCTTTTCTCAAAGGAATGGAATCAAGGCATCGTTGTAACAAGTTCGGAATGTCACGATGCGGAATAATAATTGAATATCTATAGTCAAGCATATCACTAATATTTATCAGAGCCAAACATCTTTTTAAACTTCATTCCTAATAAAAAACGCATCCATAAATCAAAACATCTATATAAATGATGAATTAAAAAGTATCTCCCTATTTTATCGACAAAATAAGCCGGACAAAATATTTCTCTTACATAGTTTTCACTATCTACAAGTATCTTCCTAAGACTCTGAATGCTAACATGATGGGAGGACTTAGCAGCCCCATGATAAAGTGACAAAAGAGTACGATGGAAATAAATATCCAACGAATGTTGAACTTGTCTTAGCTCCGAAGATGAGAGGCTATACTGCATGTGATAATTCATTATTCGCGAGTAATAGTTCTTAAAAATATCATATTCCTGCTCCGTAGCCTTGTAACAAATAGATTGGGCTTCGACCGAATGAAATACCCTATACATATAGTTTGAAACATTACGTATTTTGACAAAATCAACATGTTGTACATAATCCAACAAAAAGAAAAAATCTTCAAGCAATGATATACCAGACAAAAAAGAAAGCTTATATTGCCTGATAACAGTTATATCATACAGCTTACTTGCCGAGTATCCGATATTCTTATCAGCAAGTTCTGTTAACAAGTGACCGTAATCTTCTTTATGGAGATTCATCTCGGGCAAAGCACACAAATAAGTCTCATTATTAGGGAAGAGCTTCGTAACAGTTTCTATAACAACTCCCTTTAATCCGTCTACTGACCGCTCTGCATATAGATCATGCAAATATCCGGGCAGTACATAATCATCCGAATCTACAAAAGTAACGTATCTGCCTTGTGCTTCTTTTAATCCTTTATTTCGCGCAGCACTGACTCCCGCATTCCCTTGATGAAAAACACGTATCCGTTTATCCTTTCCGGCATATTCATCACATATTTCACCACAACGATCAGGACTTCCATCATCTATCAACAGTAACTCAAAATCAGTGAAACTCTGTGCCATAATGCTATCTATACATTGTGACAAATATTTTTCCACTTTATAAACTGGAGTTATTACTGATATTACAGGTTCCGTCTTCATTGCTGAGTCATTGTAAGCCGAACAAACGTTTTAATTTTATTGGCAACACTTTCCAATAATAAGATATTCGTACCAAAACTTTTAAATAAACATATCCGGCCCGACAGGGCAACACATAATGCAAATTACATAACGTTAACCATACTCCGGGATGAAATTTCCATAATGCCTTCCAGACCGATATATACTCCAGTCGCCGAAATTCCAAATAGCTACGATAACGAAAATCCGTATCATTTGTAAAATAAAGAATACGGTCAAAATAGGCGATTTTGGAAGACTCATAAATTAAGTATACCGAACGGTTCATGCGCAACAGTGGGGACGAACGTATATAGTCGTACATATATCCTATCACGGCTACCCGACATTCCAAGTTCCGCAATGAAGGTGCACGCATGATTGAATCGGGTTGCATAAAGTAATAGTAAGTAGCCTGATTGACAACACTCATTGTCTGTGCAGTACAAGCTACCTTGAACGACCACAAATCGTCTTCATGAACGATACCTTCCTGAAATTCCAATTTATTGTTGAGTAGATAAACTCGATTCACTAATTTATTCCATGCCATCACATACCACTCATGGCGGACATAGGATGAAAGAATAAGAGCGTTTTGTAATAGAACTCCTGAATCAAGTTGCAATGGCGGCGCCCAACGCTCAGTGCCTGTAACTTGATAATTACCCACTACCACATCTGCGGTGTACTTCATAGCAGATTCACTTAAGAGCTTTATAGAATCATCCGACAAATAATCATCGCTATCTAGAAAATAAACATAATCACCATGAGCACTTGCAATTCCCGTATTACGTGCAGCAGACAATCCACGGTTTTTTTCATGCTTTAAGAAAGTCACTATTTCACCTCTGACATGAGCCCCTGCTATACGCTTTGCTATCTCCATCGAATCGTCAGGCGTACAATCATCTACAAGAATTATCTCCAAATCTTGCCACGTCTGGTTCAAAGCAGACAAAAGGCAACGCTCAATATACTTAGAGACGTTATAGACAGGGATGATAATAGAAACTTTCATACTTGCTCGTAATAAAGTCGATAATAGACAAAGATAGCATTTTATCTCTTAAAACTGCACTTTTTTATGTTCTACAAACTCCTCCCACCATGTAACAAGCGTCAGCAGATTGAAATATTGCAGTGCACGATTTTGACGATACCAGAACCAGTTATTAGTCTGCGATGCTTCACGATCATAGTCGGTAAGAAATTTCTCGACCGCATCCCTACGAAGATAGCTATCATAGATTCCGGAAGAAAGGATGAAGTCTTTTAAACGGGCACGTTGTGCAGAATCGCGGAAGAATAACGGCATAGGAGCAAAACCTCCTTGTTTTTTCTTGGCGGTAATCGCCTCAGGAAGCAGAGATTTATAATGATACTTCAGAAGATATTTTGAAGTAAACTGTCCACGTGCAATCTTCCAGACGCTATCTCCCTTACACTTCAGACTAACAGGCAGCTTTTGCAGGAAGCGATAAAGGTCTACATCCATAAAAGGAAATGTCAGGTTATTACCGAACATCCGTGCCATACGGGACGCCTTAAAGAGTATGATGCGATTGATAACAATCTCCAAATCGGATACCAGAGCATGCTGGGTATAGAGATACTCAAAGCTGCCAATGTCAGGTCTAAGGCTTTTGACACGTTGAAAATCCTCGTGAGGATTCTGCAAGAGTTTGCGCAAGGTATAGTCGGAGAATCCAAAACGTTCGCCTTCGAGGATGTGAAGTACTTTATCCAAATGGAAATTGATGCGGGACAATTTACCGCCCGTATCGAAAGTGTCATGACTCAATATCTTGTTGATTCCACGCAATAGCGGACGCATCCCGGTACGGGCTGCGAGATAGTGAAGGGCAACTTCACGGCCGGACGTTCCAAAATACTGGTCGCTACCGTCACCTCCCAAAATAACCTCAGGTTTTTCATCGCCTATCATACGCATGGCACAATAATTCACCATCAGTCCGCCTTCAACAAATGGTTCGCCCAGATAACGGACAATATCAGGCAGGGCGCTGATTTCTGTTCCGTCTATTTCGTACTCATGATGACGGGTATCGAATGTGTCGGACATCAGGCGTGCCATAGGGAGTTCGGTCCATGTGTCTCCTTTAAAGCCAATCGAATAGGAATCCACCTCTCCGTCATAGACTTTACGTAAAGCGGCAAGATTGGAACCGGAGTCATATCCACCACTCAAGAGAATACCTACCCGATTACTATCTCCGATACAACGCAGGATAGCTTGTTCATGCAGTTCTCCATATCGGCGTGAATAGGCTTCTACATCGGAGTCTTTCTCTATAACGGGCTCAGGATCTTCAATACCAGCATCATTTGGAACGCAGGTAACATTAGTGACAATATCTTTGCACAGGTTATAGAGCGCTACGGAACTATCTTTCAGTTCTTCAATGGAATTGATTTCGATATTAGCCTGATGAAAGTGTTCCAGCATGGATGCTTCACTGCATATCTGGGCATGATGACCAGCATCAATCTGACAAATATCGCACAAAGGGGTATTACCTTGGGGCATAAGGCCTCTCTGAAGGGCATGGCTCAATGCATTGGTATTGATACGGGGCTTTCCGTCGCTTTTCATAAAATAGCTGAGGGAGGTAGCAAACTCGTTACCGGCATTCATATAGATGGGATAGTGAGTTCCGTGCGCGTCACGTACTATTCCACATTCCTTCTCTGAAAAGTAAACAATGGTGAATGAGCCATCGAGACGGGAAAAGCCATTTGTAGGATCGAGCAAATAGACATCAGCAGCTATACGGGCAAAAGTATCATCGGGAGCTGCCAGAAATGAATCTTTATTATATAAGGTTCCGTAAAAAAACAATCGTAGGTTATAACTCTCGAAAGAAGACTGAGGTTCTTCACCTCCTATCTTGGCGGTACGCCAGTTTTCAAAAGTAAGTTTTCCGTATATCATTTGTCGTAAGTATTATTTCGCTTTCTGACCTACCACTCCATGCGAAGTATGAATAAAACTTTTATTTGCGCCACGTAATTTGAATATATTTGCAGCCATTAATAAAAATGTATAGGGCAAAGACTGAACTGCCAATGCCAAACGACTGGTACAGTATCTACGGGGAACAGCAACAAGCAATGCTGTAACAAGTAAGATAAAAATTCCCCACCATTTCAAACTCCAAAGCCAATTATAAAAAGTAAAGAAAACCGCCAATATAAATGTAAAGCCTAACAGTAGCAGACGGGGAGCACAAAATTGCTGGAACATCTTATCACAAAAATCCCAATTACGCCGACAAACAGCTTTCCACAAATATTTAGCAAAAGCCGCACAGTAATGCCACTGTGCCGACAACCAACGACGACGCTGACGAGAGAAATCATCGGTATTTTGTATCTTCTCATCAAACACAAATGTTTCGGGCAAATAATGAAAACGTTTACCTTGATAGAGTAGCGTCAATTCCAATTCACGGTCGAAGCCGCCTACTGCTTTGACATTCGCCATCGTATCACGGAACAAATCGTATCGGAATGCCATACCCGAACCAATGAGCGCAGCGGACATACCCAACTTAACATGTCCCAAACGAAAAATACTATTATTGATTTCCTCACTAATAGCATCAAGTAGAGCCATATCATTATTTAGATTCTTTGCAGCACGATGAGTCTGAACTATTTCTACTCCGGAACAGGCATAAAGGTCGTTGATATCTTGCAAATAGTCGTAAGGAATCACGTTATCGGCATCCAATATCAAAGCAACATCATAATCGTTGCCTATAGCAGCCATAGCAGCATTCAAGGCTTTGGATTTTGTACTTTTCTCAAAATGAACCTCTACCAGACGGATAGGCAAAGAAGCAAGAGAGGCATTTGTATCGGGACGCATACTGTCAGAGATAACAATCGTATCAAAACGTTCGGGAGGATAATCCTGGTCAATACATGATTGAACACACTCGTGTATCACAGCATCTTCTTTATAAGCAGGAATAAGTATAGCAAACCGCTTAAACTCTTTAGCCGGAGCCGGTTTTATAGTAATATGGCGAAGAGATGCCAAACTATAAACCAAAAGATATAATATGTTTATTGCAAACAACACATACAATATCCAATCGAATATATATAAAATATGTTCCAAAATTACAGCACTTTACCTATTTATGTATCTCTCATAGTTGAGAACGCCAACAAAGATACAAAAAAGAAACAAAGTTTAGACAGAATATACAAAAAACGGAAGTTATAGAACAAAAAAAACGAGCAAGCTCTCCCGAACCCCTCGCCTCTGTGTAAGAAAAGCCAAAAGGCTTTTCTTTTTTTACTTACATCTAATTGTTACCCAAAAATCAATCTTTCTTTTTACCTCTAAAAAACAAACTTCAATTACCTATTAGAAAACATCAAATGTTCAATTTCTTACCTTTACCTAATTACCTATTCTTTAATCTTATTTTAGCTTATGAAAATAATTCAATCTTTTTACCTGTTAAACTAATAACCTTTATACTGAAAAATCTTTTTATTCATTTAATGTTATAATGCAATTTCCCAACTGCTCTGCAAAGGTAATCGTTTTTTCCGTGTTCGCAAACAGTCCGGGTAAAATGAGGGTATTTTATAACATTGTTTTAGATATTAAGTGGTATATTTACACTTATAAACAAATTTATCAACTCAAAACAAAAAAAACAAACCACCGAAGTACCGTAGCGCTTCGATGGTTGTCCCCTTTAAACACCTTTAAACAAAATGAAATATAATATTGAATTATGAGTTATTTATTAAGAATTCTAAATTATGACTGCACTATCACGTTGTATAGCAATTCAAAACTCAAAATATATAACTCATAATAGACTTAAATTCCTCTCGCTTCTGCAATATACGTCAGAGCTTCTTTACATTTAGCTGTAACATAAGCCCAATCCTCAGCTGCTACCTTATCGTTCGGGAAAAGTTTAGAACCCATACCCACACAGAATACACCGGCTTTAATCCAAGAAGTAAGATTTTCCTGAGTCGGTTCTACGCCACCGGTTACCATCAACTTAGACCAAGGCATAGGAGCCAACAAACCTTTTACAAGTTTAGCACCCAAAACATCTCCAGGGAAAATCTTGCAAAGATCACAACCTACCTCCTGTGCAAAACCTACTTCAGAAACGCTTCCGCATCCCGGAGTGTATGCAACCAAACGACGGTTACAAATCTTAGCGATTTCCGGATTGAATAATGGGCCTACAATGAAACATGCACCCAGTTGCAGATACAAAGCGGCAGTTGCAGGATCTACAATAGAACCGACACCCATAGCCATTTCAGGACATTCTTTAGCAGCAAATTTAACCACTTCAGCAAATACTTCGTGTGCAAAATCACCGCGATTTGTGAATTCAAATGCACGAACACCACCGTCGTAACATGCCTTTACTACTTTTTTTGCTACTTCTGCATCTTTGTGGTAGAATACAGGAACCATACCGGTTGAACCTATTTTGTTCAATACAGCTATTTTATCAAACTTTGCCATATTCAATTATTCACATCTATTCTCTAAGGAGAAGAGAATCGTTTTTTTATTATTACTAAAAAGAAATCATTATATCAAAGCAATTCCCCTTCCCCTTTAGAGGCACTGAGGAATAATGCTACTTATCGCTGAACGCGTCCCGATGCATCGCCACCTGCCAATGCTTCAACTTCTTCAGTAGAGACAAGATTAAAGTCACCGTTGATAGTATGCTTCAAGGCAGAAGCAGCAACAGCAAATTCAAGGGCAGCACCCTGATTGGGCTTCGTCAACAGACCATGAATAATCCCCCCCGAGAATGAATCACCACCACCTACACGGTCAATAATCGGATTGATATCGTAACGTTTTGATTGGTAGAACTCTTCACCATTATAAATCATAGCTTTCCAGCCATTATGAGTTGCAGAGAATGATTCACGCAAAGTAGAAATTACATATTTGAAGCCAAATTCTTTAGCCATAGCTTTAAAGATACCTTTGTAACCTTCAGCATCTGTTTTACCACCTTCTACATCAGCGTCGGGTTTGAAGCCAAGACAGAGTTCTGCATCTTCTTCGTTGCCAATGCAGACATCTACATATTGCATTAATGGCTTCATGATAGACTGAGCTTTTTCTTTTGTCCAAAGTTTCTTACGGAAATTAAGGTCTACGGATACTGTTACACCATGACGTTTTGCAGCCTCACAAGCCAAACGAGTCAACTCTGCAGCTTTATCAGAGATAGCAGGAGTGATACCTGACCAATGGAACCAATCAGCACCTTCCATGATTGCATCAAAGTCAAAATCAGTAGCTTCAGCCTCAGAGATTGAAGAATGAGCGCGGTCATAAATCACCTTGCTGGGACGCATAGATGCGCCGGTTTCCAAATAGTAAATACCTACGCGGTCGCCACCACGTGCGATGAAATCTGTCTTCACACCATACTTACGTAATGCATTTACTGCAGATTGACCAATTTCGTGTTTCGGCAATTTAGTTACAAAGTAAGCATCATGACCGTAGTTAGCGCAGCTGACAGCGACATTAGCTTCACCACCACCATATACTACATCAAAAGAATCGGACTGTACGAAACGGGTGTTTCCCGGAGTGGACAATCTCAACATGATTTCACCTAATGTAACGACTTTCTTTCCCATAATTCTATGTTTTTATTAAATATATGATTAAATTGTTTCTTTCAAATTATCATCTTCATCCTTTTATTCAAGATAATCACCTGATTCTATGGAAAGTAAACTGTATTTCAGTTTGTTCTTCATAGCTTTCGTGTGCGGGCACAAAGATACAACAATTTTCGTAATTACAAAAATTGTTATATATTTGTGTCGAAAATATTTAGATTATTATTGTGTGCGAGCACAAGTAACTATGAATAAGCCCATGAATACACCGGAAAGAATCAGAATAAAGGACATCGCCAAAATGGCTGATGTATCGGTGGGAACTGTAGACCGCGTAATACACGGACGCAGCGGAGTGTCGGAAACCAGCCGAAAGCGGGTAGAAGAAATACTTGAAAAACTGAATTATCAGCCCAATATGTATGCCAGTGCGTTAGCTTCCAACAAGAAGTATGCATTTGCCTGTCTGTTACCTCAACATGAAAAAGGTGAATATTGGACAGACGTGGAAAGTGGCATACAAGAAGCACTGACTACTTATTCGGATTTCAATATCACAGTGGAACTTTCCTATTACGATCCGTATGACTACCGTTCGTTTGCCGAAGCCGCCAGAAATATCATAGAGCAGGAACCTGATGGTGTAATGCTTGCTCCTACCATTCCACAATATACAGCACCTTTCACAAACGAGCTGGAAAAAGGGAATATACCTTATATATATATAGACTCCAATATAAAAGAAGCACCCGCTCTCTCTTTCTTCGGACAAAACTCACGCCAGAGCGGCTATTTCGCTGCCCGCATGCTAATGTTACTTGCCGGAGAGAACGTTGACGAAATTGTTATCTTCCGCAAAATAAATGAAGGCATTGTGGGTTCAAACCAACAAGAGCGTCGAGAAATAGGTTTTCGTGAGTATATGCAAAAGTATCATCCCGCTTGCCATATTCTGGAATTGGATTTACACGCCAAACGTGACAGTGAAGACATACTGATGTTAGATGATTTTTTCCGGTTACATCCTACCGTAAAAAATGGTATCACATTTAATTCCAAAGCATATATCATCGGAGAATATTTACAAAAGCATCAAAAAACGGATTTCAACCTCATGGGATATGATTTGCTGAAACGAAATGTCGATTGTCTTAAACAAGGAAGTATCTTTTTCCTTATTGCGCAACAGCCTACTTTACAAGGATTTGACGGAATCAAAGCTTTGTGTGATCATCTGATTCTTAAAAAAGAAATAGCAAGGGTAAACTTCATGCCCATCGATCTGTTAACTAAAGAAAATATTGAATTCTATTATAATAAATGATAATTTAGCAGGACTTTGTCCCACAGTAGTAAGAAGTAAGTAGGTAAGTAGTTACTACTTGACTACTATCGTGTTCCGCGCGATAAACTCCCAGATATCAAACTTATTAAATTATATGTATATGAAAACAAAGTTTCTGAAAATCAACCCTGCCGACAATGTTGCAGTAGCAATTGTCACCCTACCGGCAGGTGAAAAACTCACGGTAGACGGAAAAGAAATTGTTTTAAACGAAGAGGTGCCCGCAGGACATAAATTCGCTCTAAAAGATTTTACGGAGGGGGAAAATATAATTAAATACGGTTATCCTATCGGCCATGCACTTACTGCCGGAAAGCAAGGCGACTGGATGAACGAGAATAATATCAAAACGAACCTTGCCGGTTTACTGGACTACACATACAACCCAGCCGAAGTAGCTTTGAATATTCCTCAGAAGAATTTAACTTTCAAAGGTTATCGCCGTAAAAACGGTGATGTAGGTATACGTAACGAAATCTGGATTATCCCTACAGTAGGTTGTGTAAACGGTATTATAAATCAGCTGGCAGAAGGTCTGCGCCGTGAAACCGGTGGTAAAGGAATAGATGCGATCATGGCATATCCTCATAATTATGGTTGTTCACAATTGGGTGATGACCATGAAAATACAAAGAAAATCTTACGAGATATGGTGTTGCACCCTAATGCCGGTGCGGTACTTGTTGTAGGTTTAGGATGTGAGAATAACCAACCGGATATATTCCGTGAATTTCTCGGCGATTTTGATACGGATCGTGTCAAATTTATGGTAACTCAAAAAGTAGGTGATGAATACGAAGAAGGAATGGAGATATTGCGCGAACTTTACGAAAAAGCAAGTAAAGATAAACGCGTAGATATCCCTCTGAGTGAACTACGTGTAGGTTTAAAATGTGGTGGTTCCGATGGTTTTTCGGGCATAACAGCGAATCCCTTGTTAGGTATGTTCTCTGATTTCCTTATCGCCCAAGGTGGCACAAGCGTATTGACAGAAGTTCCAGAAATGTTTGGTGCCGAAACAATACTGATGAACCGCTGCCGTAATAAAGAGCTGTTTGAAGAAACAGTGAAGTTAATCAACGACTTCAAAGAATACTTCCTCTCTCATGGTGAGCCAGTTGGTGAAAATCCATCTCCGGGTAATAAAGCGGGAGGAATCTCGACCTTGGAAGATAAAGCTCTGGGATGTACCCAGAAATGTGGTAAAAGCTATGTAGAAGGTGTACTTGAATATGGAGAACGATTGAAAGTAAAAGGACTGAACCTTCTTTCCGCACCAGGTAATGACTTGGTAGCGGCCACTGCTCTCGCATCCTGCGGATGCCACATGGTACTCTTTACAACAGGACGCGGAACACCATTCGGAACTTATGTACCTACCATGAAGATTTCTACCAATTCCGCCCTTGCCCAGAACAAACCGGGATGGATTGACTTTAATGCAGGCGTGATTCTTGAAAACGAACCCATGGAAAAGACATGCGAACGATTCATCGAATACGTTATTCAAGTAGCGAGTGGAGAGTTCGTGAATAACGAAAAGAAAGGATACAAAGAAATAGCCATTTTCAAGACAGGAGTTACATTATAATAAGCAAGAGCGGCGCAAATCACTTTGTACCGCTCTTTTTTTTGCTAACCAGTTTGTCAGTAAAAGCAATTCGCCTCACGGCGCCACACTCCTACCCTTTAAATGCATGAAGCCAGTTAGCTCTTAAATTCTTGTCGGCTACAAAGATACAAACATCCTGGGATATTTATCGCCTAAAAGGGTGTCATTTTTCACTCAATACGACAAGTTAATGAACAAATTAGCAAAAACATGTAAAATCCTCCTGCATATAAGAAACCGTTTTGAATTTTACCTTTATTATTTTTAGAGAGACAATTCGGGCTCCTTCCTTCTTCTTTTTCGCTTATCCGGCACCTTTGCTTTCAGTCCCCGCTATACTCCTTCAAACAAAAGCACGGATAAGCGAAGAAGAAAAAATAAGCTCCAAATAAAACTCAAAACAGTTTCTAAGACAAAACGAAGTTTTTCTCAACTCGCTAAATCGGATTTTTACATTATATTTGCAGGGTATTTTTCCGAAATATCGTTCTTATATAATATTGTAACAGAAAATATGTCCGCAAATATAGATACATCCCAAAAACAAAAAGGTAGCTGGTGGTCACTAAGTCCGTTGGTAGTATTTCTTTGTTTATACCTGGTAACATCACTACTTGTAAATGATTTCTATAAAGTACCTATAACGGTAGCTTTCCTTATTTCCTCCTGTTATGCCATCGCCATTACCCAGGGACTAAATCTGGAGCAGAGGATTTATCAATTCTCTGTGGGAGCAAGTAATAAAAACATATTATTAATGATATGGATTTTCGTCCTTGCAGGAGCTTTTGCACAAAGTGCCAAACAAATGGGAGCTATTGATGCTACAGTAAACCTAACCCTCCATATTCTTCCCGACAATCTGTTGCTGGCAGGTATTTTCATTGCCGCCTGTTTCATATCATTATCCATCGGTACAAGTGTTGGAACAATCGTTGCGCTAACTCCGGTAGCTGTAGGGTTGGCGGAGAAAACCGGTATCGATCTTCCCTATATGGTAGCTGTTGTAGTAGGCGGCTCGTTCTTCGGAGATAATCTTTCATTTATCTCGGACACCACCATTGCGTCCACCAAAACGCAGGATTGCGTAATGAGGGATAAGTTTAAAGTAAATTTTATGATTGTTGTACCGGCAGCATTGATTGTACTGGGTATTTATATTTTTCAAGGATTATCTTTATCCGGTTCCCCACAGATACAAGAGATTGAGTGGATAAAAGTAATCCCTTACCTCATTGTTTTGGGTACAGCAATAGCCGGAATGAATGTAATGTTGGTATTATTGCTCGGTATTCTGTCTACTGGCATCATCGGATTTTTCACAGGAACAGGATTTTTCGACTGGTTTGGTGCTATGGGTACAGGTATCACAGGTATGGGAGAACTCATTATCATTACCTTGCTGGCCGGTGGTATGCTGGAAACAATCCGTTACAATGGAGGAATTGATTTCATCATAGCCAAACTCACACGGCATGTAACCGGCAAGCGAGGAGCGGAATTCAGTATCGCCGCTTTGGTCAGTGTCGCCAACCTTTGCACAGCCAACAACACCATTGCCATCATCACCACCGGTCCCATCGCCAAGGACATAGCCAAACGCTTTCACCTTGACCGCCGAAAAACAGCCAGCATACTGGACACTTTTTCATGTCTGATACAAGGCATTATTCCATATGGAGCACAAATGTTGATAGCCGCAGGATTGGCAGGTATCTCACCGCTCAGTATTATCGGAAATTTATACTATCCATTTTGCATGGGAGCCTGCGCTATATTAGCTATATTAATAAGATATCCGAGAAGATATTCTTGAGATTTATGAGCTATGAATTATAAGTTAAAGGTCCTGTTCTTAAGATTATCGCACTCCATAAACAAATAAATCAAAAATCATAAATCAAAAATCAAAAATCTTTCCTACCTTTGCACCCGCTATTACGAGATAGTAGCATTATTCAAATCATTAACTAAAAACATTTATTTAAATGGCAACAAAAATCAGATTGCAAAGACATGGACGTAAAAGCTACGCTTTCTACTCTATCGTAATTGCAGACGTAAGAGCACCACGTGATGGTAAATTTATTGAGAAGATTGGTACTTACAATCCTAACACCAATCCTGCCACAGTAGATTTGAAATTCGACCGCGCACTTGATTGGGTTTTGAAAGGTGCACAACCTACCGACACAGTTCGCAACATCCTTTCTAATGAAGGCGTTTACATGAAGAAGCACCTCCTTGGCGGTGTAACAAAAGGCGCATTTGGCGAAGCAGAAGCTGAAGCTAAATTCGAAGCTTGGAAGAACAACAAACAAAGTGGTTTGGCTGCTCTGAAAGCTAAGGAAGATGCAGAGAAGAAAGCAGAAGCAAAAGCACGTCTGGACGCTGAAAAGAAGGTAAACGAAGCAAAAGCTAAAGTATTGGCTGAAAAGAAAGCTGCTGAAGAAGCTGCTAAAGTTGCCGCTGACGCACCTGCAGAAGAAGCAACCGAAGCTCCGGCTGAAGAAGCTCCCGCAGCAGAAGCTGCTGCTGAATAAGAAAGCACAGCACCCTTGTGAAAAAGGGACAAAAAACATAAAATCCTCATTGGTTATACCAGTGAGGATTTTTTATTATTATCTTTGTAGCTACAATTTTATTCATTAAAAGAAAGAAGCAATGAAAAAACTAATTTACCTGCTTGCCATTGCCGCTGCATTTGTAGCTTGCAATGGTGAAAACAAAGGTTACACCGTAACCGGAACTATAGAAGGCGCAACCGATGGTGACACCGTATTTCTACAAACCGTAGAAGGTCGCCAGCTCGTAAAGCTCGATACTGCAATCATTACTAACGGAACATTTACTTTTAAAGGAACGCAAGACACTGCGGTTAATCGCTACGTTACTTACAATCCTGCCGGAAAAGAAGGTATGATGATAGACTTCTTCCTTGAAAATGGTAAAATCAATATCAAATTAGACGAAAACAACGATTCCGCAACCGGAACGGAAAACAACGACATCTATCAGGCTATCAGAGTTCAGCTTAATGAGCTGGATAAGCAGATGGAGACAATCTACACTTCCATGTCTGATACCGCCCTGACGAACATACAGCGTGAGGCCAAAGGAAAAGAAATGGATGCCTTGGAAAGCAAAATGATGGAAACAGCCAAAGCCGGCATTAACAAAAACATCACGAATGCAGTAGGCGTACACCTGCTCAAACGTAATTTCTACTATATGGATGTAAAAGAACTTGATCCATTAATGTCGCAAATCCCTGCTGCATACAATAATGACGAGACCATCGTTCGCATTAAAGACAATGTAGAGAAGATGAAAGCAACTGCTGTCGGTCAAAAGTTCACTGATTTCGAGATGCAGACTCCGGAAGGGAAAACAGTAAAACTGTCCGATTACGTAGGTAAAGGCAAAGTGGTATTGGTAGACTTCTGGGCAAGTTGGTGCGGCCCCTGCCGTCGCGAAATGCCGAATCTGGTAGATGCATACGCAAAATACAAAAACAAAAATTTTGAAATTGTAGGCGTATCATTAGACCAAAGTGGTGATGCCTGGAAAGAAGCTATCCAGAAGCTGAATATCACATGGCCGCAAATGTCCGATTTGAAATACTGGAATTGCGAGGGTGCCAAATTATATGCTGTAAGTAGTATTCCTCACACTGTATTGATAGATGGTGACGGTATTATCATTGCACGTGGACTGCATGGTGACGGTCTGCAAGAAAAACTGGCAGAAGTTATCAAGTAAAGAAGAAATCTTATATAAAAAACTAAGCCCCGCATTTCAGAAATGAATGCGGGGCTTATGTTTTTTTAATGGAGCGTCTATCATCACACAATACCCTATCCCACAGAATACAGGCGTCCGGCCATTTCCTTTGCCAATTCCACAGTCTTCCATTGTTTTTCTTCATCTTTCTCTGACGGTTGAAGAAGAATATCCGCATCCGGCAAACAGAGCGTAAAACGCTTTAACGGAATATAATTCATTACTTCCTCTATCTTTGCCTGCAATTCATCCAACTCATCTTCTTCAGGATAATAGCAAAGGACAAATCCGAATATAGCTTCCTTTTCATGGACAAACCACAGCAAACGGCTACGGTCACAAATGCCACAATCATAATTCAGGAAATAAGCGTCAGCACCATGCAGGCGTATGAGCATATCGGTAGCAGCATGAAAGGCTATAAACAACCCTTCGGGGTGTTCGCGTAACACCCTGTTATTAATCCTGACAGCTTCATCCGTAAGAATAGACTTCACTCCGTCAAACTGAACATAACGGCAACCTGCTTCAAAAAGTCCTTCCAACAATCTCTTATATGCATCAGCCAAATCATCCAACAGCACATTCAAATCCGGATAGATACTTCGCAGGGACTCCGGATCTGCCTCACGAAGAATCCTCATTAATACTTTCCCCGGTGAAGGCAAATGCTGCTTAGGTAACACATTTTCTCCCGCTACTTCGGCCAGAAAAGTAAAATCATCGAAAACAAAGTGATTTGTCAGCCCTATTCTACCGGTCAATTCCAATTCGGCAACAGATGGAAAACAGGCATCCGACTTATAACGTATCCCTTCCCAGCCTTCCAGAAAATCACAACTCCGGAATCCGCCATCTGAAACGACTTTTATCTCTTCCGATTTCAAACGTTCAACCAGATTCCTGATTTCCGCATCCTCAACGGCATGCAACGTTTGCAGACTTATTTGTTCATTTTGATATTGTTCCCTTGCATTCTGCAGTGTAAAAGGTATGCAGAATCTTCCCGAAATATCGACTTTAAACGGTGGAAGCACATTTCCCATATTCACTCATTTTTTTGATAGTTATAATTTTACGCTTGCCCCATCCCACGAGTAGCAAAGATATATTTAAATTGACAGGTATTCTGAAGCAGGACTATCCGGGAGTTACACCCAATTCCCTATTTGATTGCCAATGACGAAGCACATAAGCAAATCTATTGGGTACAAATATAACCAAACTATCTGGAAACCTGCAAGTAAAATCCCTATTTTTCATTTTACATTTCGAAATTGATTGACAGTCATTACATTATATAATTATCAATAATGTACAACTATAAAATCAAATCAAAATATAAAGTTTTCCGTTTTCACCCATATTATTATTGTATATCAACCGATTAACCATTTTTAATTCAATAAAAGTTTTCCAAAAACAAAAACTATAAGACAAGAGTTATACCTTTGTTTCAAAATTTATGCCCTAACATAAAATCTAAAAATACAACGAATATGATACAAACGGTAATCAAACGTGACGGACGTATAGTCGGTTTCAATGAAGAGAAAATAGTAACCGCCATACGTAAAGCCATGCTCCATACAGATAAGGGGGAAGACCTGCAACTGATACACCAGATAACAGATCACATCTCTTTCAAAGGAAATTCACAAATGACCGTAGAGGCCATTCAGGATTTGGTGGAAGTGGAGTTAATGAAAAGCAGCCGTAAAGATGTCGCTCAGAAATACATCGCTTACCGTAACCAGCGCAGCATTGCCCGTAAAGCCAAAACGCGCGATATGTTTCTGGAAATCATCAATATCAAGTCCAACGACATTACCCGCGAAAATGCGAATATGAATGCCGATACTCCGGCAGGTATGATGATGAAGTTTGCCAGCGAAACAACCAAACCGTTTGTTGACGACTACCTGCTGAGTGATGAAGTTTTGGATGCCGTCAGCCAAAATTATCTCCATATTCACGATAAGGATTATTATCCGACTAAAAGCCTGACATGCGTACAGCATCCGTTAGACCGTATCCTAACGTACGGATTCTCTGCCGGACATGGTGAATCACGCCCTGCCAAACGCATTGAGACGGCAAGTATTTTGGGATGTATTTCCTTAGAGACTGCTCAAAATGAGATGCATGGCGGACAGGCTATCCCTGCTTTCGACTTCTACCTCGCTCCTTATGTGCGCAACAGTTATATTGAGGAAATCAAGAATCTGGAAGAATTAAACGGCAAAGATTATTCACATTTGTATCACAAAGAATTGACGGATTATCTGCCCCAACCGTTAGACGGATTATCCGACGAACGCCGCATTGTTCAGCATGCAGTCAACAAAACCGTAGCACGCGTACATCAGTCGATGGAAGCTTTCATACATAACATGAATACCATACATTCACGGGGAGGCAATCAAGTGGTATTCAGCTCTATCAATTATGGCACGGATACATCAGCCGAAGGACGCTGCGTCATCCGCGAACTGCTGAAAAGTACTTATCAGGGCGTAGGAAACGGTGAAACGGCTATCTTCCCCATTCAGATATGGAAAAAGAAACGGGGAGTAAGTTACCTGCCCGAAGACCGGAACTACGACCTTTATCAATTGGCATGTAAAGTAACGGCACGTCGCTTCTTCCCCAATTTCCTGAATCTGGACGCTACTTTCAACCAAAGTAAAGAGTGGAAAGCCGACGATCCGAAGCGCTACGAACACGAGGTTGCCACTATGGGTTGCCGTACACGTGTTTTCGAGAACCGTTTCGGAGCCAAGACATCCATCGGGCGGGGAAACATTTCCTTCTCCACTATCAATATTGTCCGTATGGCCATTGAATGTATGGATATAGTCGAAAAAGAACAGCGTATCGCTCACTTCTTTGCCAAACTGGATTCCATGCTCGATATCACAGCACGCCAACTGCATGAACGTATGGAGTTTCAAAAGACAGCATTCGCCAAGCAGTTTCCTCTGTTGATGTCCGCCTTATGGATTGGCAGTGACAAGCTGAAACCCAATGACGATATTTCATCGGTCATTAACCAGGGAACATTGGGTATAGGGTTCATTGGTTTGGCAGAATGCCTGGTGGCACTGCTGGGCAAGCATCATGGCGAATCGGAAGAAGCGCAGGAGTTGGGAGTAAAAATCGTAACTTACATGCGCGACCGTGCCAATCAGTATTCCGACCAGTATCAACATAATTACAGTGTGTTGGCTACTCCCGCCGAAGGTTTGTCCGGAAAGTTCACAAAGGTAGACCGTAAGAAGTTCGGTGTTTTTCCGGGCATTACGGACCGTGACTATTATACAAACTCCAACCACGTGCCTGTATATTATAAATGCAGCGCCCGTCATAAAGCCGAAGTAGAAGCTCCTTATCACGACCTCACCCGTGGAGGACATATCTTCTATGTTGAAATGGACGGCGACGCCACTCATAATCCGGAAGTTATCATGCGCGTGGTGGATATGATGGATCAATACAACATTGGTTACGGTTCGGTAAATCACAATCGCAATCGTTGTCTGGACTGTGGGTACGAAAACTCCATCGAAAACCTGGAAGCCTGCCCGAAGTGCGGCAGCACGCATCTTGACAAACTTCAACGTATCACCGGCTATCTGGTAGGGACGACAGACCGTTGGAACCAGGCCAAGTTGTCGGAACTGAATGACAGAATTGTTCACAATTAAAATCATCATGCTTTCCATTCTCGATATATTAGAAGATACCACTGTTGACGGTCCGGGATTCCGCACCGCCATCTATGCCGCCGGATGTCCCAACGGATGTCCCGGTTGCCATAATCCTGAATCATGGGACATCAAGCGCGGACGCTGGATGAGCACTGACGAGATTCTGCAAAAAGTCCTTGCGGATAACTTTGCCGATGTAACTTTCAGCGGTGGAGACCCCATGTATCAGCCCGAAGGCTTTACCGAACTGGCACACGCCATTAAAAAACAAAGCCGGAAGAACATCTGGTGCTATACGGGATATACGTTTGAAAACTTGGTACACAATCCACAACAAGCTAAATTATTGGAGTATATAGACGTATTAGTAGACGGCAAGTTCAAAAAAGACCTGAAAGACGAAGACCTCTACTTCCGTGGCAGCAGTAACCAACGGCTGATTGACGTACAAGCGTCGCTAAAAGCTAAAAAAGCGGTGGATTACGGTTACAATCCGAAACTATAGCCTCTTTCTACTATATTATACCCCTCTATATATCAGTCGGATACATGTACCAGACTAATACCGTTGTTTGGTACAATGAATACCAAATACTGGTACTAACAATACCAACCGCTGGTATTCACTGTACCAACCTTTGGTATTGTTAGTACCAACCATTGGTATTTTCCGTACCAAACAGTGGTATTCACTATTCCCCCCTACGCCGTTATACTTTATAAGGGACTTCTTACGTTGATAAAAGGAAACAAGCATTTTCTTGCTTCGCTTAATCGAAATTTTGCATTATCTTTGCCGCCACCAAGAGCGTGCTCTAAAAACAAGATAAAAAGAACAAAGATACTGAAACCGTGAAAAAGGAACCCGTTCATAGACAAACGCAACGTTTCCGGCGCTGGAGCCGGAAAGCCTATGCCGCTTTTGCCAGCATAGGGCGTCATGTCACAATCGGTTGCCTGCGCAAGAACGTAGCCGATAGTTCGCTACGGAAGCAGGGCGCGGTTCAGACTATCCCCTATTACATCCATATTATGACTATTGACGAATTGAAAAGTCAGGTATTGGCAGGCATAGACATATCGCCCGACCAAGCCGCCTGGCTGGCGAATACCGCCGACCGTGAAGCGCTCTACGCTGCTGCACACGAAATTACCGTCGCACGCGCACAGCGCGAGTTTGACATGTGCTCCATCATCAATGCCAAGTCGGGACGGTGCCCCGAAAACTGCAAATGGTGCGCACAATCTTCCCACTACCACACCAAGGCCGATATCTACAACCTGCTCCCTGCCGAAGAATGCCTGAAACAGGCACAATACAATGAACGGCAGGACGTCAACCGGTTCTCTCTCGTAACCAGCGGACGAAAACCTTCTCCCAAACAAATGGAACAGCTTTGTGATACGGTACGTCACATGCGCCGTCACTCCTCCATACAATTATGCGCCTCTTTAGGACTCTTGAACGAAAATGAATTACATGCTCTGCACGAAGCCGGTATCACTCGTTACCATTGCAACCTTGAAACAGCGCCCTCACACTTTCCCACACTGTGCAGCACGCACACGCAAGAAGAAAAGTTACATACGCTCCAAGCTGCCCGCAACGCAGGTATGGATATTTGCAGCGGAGGTATCATCGGCATGGGAGAAACCGTAGAGCAACGTATCGAATTTGCTTTTACGCTGAAAGAGATAGGAGCACAATCTATCCCCATCAATCTCCTCAGCCCCATAGCGGGCACGCCTTTGGAAAATCAGCAACCACTGACGGAGGAAGAGATATTGGTAACTATCGCCCTCTTTCGTTTTATCAACCCCACAGCCTATCTCCGGTTTGCCGGCGGCCGTTCACAACTCAGTAAGGAAGCAG
The DNA here is from genome assembly GCA_905215345.1 of uncultured bacterium. Lineage (GTDB taxonomy): Bacteria > Bacteroidota > Bacteroidia > Bacteroidales > Bacteroidaceae > Bacteroides. Next base: position 151,080 of record CAJMPR010000007.1, on the reverse strand, counting down.
TAAAGAAATCTCTTTATATAGGTATCAACTCCGCTATTGTCGGCGATTTGCTCACTACTCTCGGTTCCAAAGTATCGGAAGATAAGAAACTGATTGAGGAAGCCGGTTACGAGTTTAACGGTTCACAATTTGACCGCGAACACCTGTGGCACCCTTATACATCGACTACTAATCCGTTGCCGGTATATAAAGTAAAGTGCGCCGAGGGAGCTACCATTACCCTTGAATCCGGACAAATCCTGATAGAAGGCATGTCTTCATGGTGGTGCGCCGTACATGGTTACAATCACCCGGTACTGAACAAGGCTGCGGAAGAACAACTCGGCAAGATGTCTCACGTGATGTTCGGCGGACTGACACATGACCCCGCCATTGAATTGGGACAACTGCTGTTACCATTGGTTCCGCCTTCCATGCAGAAGATATTCTATGCCGATTCCGGCTCGGTAGCCGTAGAGGTAGCGCTGAAAATGGCGGTACAGTATTGGGCAGCGAAAAGTCAGGCTAAGAAAAATAACTTTGTCACCATACGAAGCGGTTACCATGGAGATACATGGAACGCGATGTCGGTTTGCGATCCGGTAACAGGCATGCACTCTCTATTCGGTCCGTCACTACCGATACGTTACTTCGTTCCGCAACCCCGTTCACGTTTTGACGGAGAATGGAATCCGGATGACATCCTGCCTTTAAAAGAAACCATCGAGCAACATGCCGGAGAACTGGCGGCATTGATACTGGAACCGGTGGTACAGGGTGCCGGCGGAATGTGGTTCTACCATCCGCAATATCTGCGTGAAGCGGCTAAACTGTGTCGCAAACACGGATTATTGCTCATCTTTGACGAGATAGCTACCGGATTCGGACGTACCGGAAAGTTGTTTGCATGGGAGCATGCCGGCATAGAACCGGACATAATGTGCATTGGCAAGGCATTGACAGGCGGATACATGACTTTATCTGCGGTATTGACTACCAATGAGGTGGCAGATACCATCTCCAACCATGCTCCGGGAGCATTTATGCACGGACCTACGTTCATGGGAAATCCGTTGGCATGTGCCGTAGCCTGTGCATCGGTGAAACTGCTGACTTCACCCGAATACGACTGGCAAAGCAAGGTGGCACGTATCGAAGCACAATTAAGGAAAGAACTGGAACCCGCACGCCAATTGCCCCAAGTAGCCGACGTGCGGATACTGGGTGCTATCGGTGTCATAGAGACTAAAACACCGGTAGATATGGCAGGAATGCAGCGCCGCTTTGTGGAAGAGGGTATCTGGGTACGTCCGTTCGGAAAACTGGTTTACCTGATGCCGCCATTTATCATCAAACCGGAAGAATTGAGTAAGCTGACGAGCGGAACCATTAAAGTTATGAGTTACAAGTTATAAGTTATTCGTTGATGCTTCTTCTTACGGAATAATGGCGCAGCTCATAACTTATACCTTATAACTCAAAGCAACGTCTGTTTTAGGGAGTGTAAAGTTGACCTTTAGCTCTCTCAAGTAGACCTTTACGTTGTACCGTCATAGTGCAACCTATTACAAACAAATAACTTATAACTTTTAACAGCTCCGCTGCTAAATTATCTATGAACGAAATAACAAACCAAATGCAGCAAGAGCTGCAACTGCTGAAAGAGCATAGCAACTTGCGCCGCCTGCCGGACATAGTACACGACGGGCGTGATGTAATCGTCGGTGGACAAAGGATGTTGAATTTGTCATCCAACGACTACTTAGGACTGGCATCCGACCGAAGATTAAGGGAAGAGTTTCTCAGTACGTTGACTCCGGACACTTTTATGCCCACTTCTTCTTCCTCCCGTCTGCTGACGGGAAACTTTACCGTCTACGAAGAACTGGAAGCCGAACTGGTACAGCTATTCGGCACGGAAGCGGCACTGGTCTTCAACAGTGGCTACCATGCCAATACGGGTATTCTGCCTGCCGTGAGCGACAACCGGACGCTGATACTTGCGGACAAGCTGGTACATGCGAGCCTGATTGACGGCATCCGCCTGTCGGCAGCCAAGTGCATCCGCTACCGTCACAATGATATGTTACAACTCAGCCGGTTGCTTGAGGAAAACCACACTGAGTACCGGAAAATAATCATCGTTACCGAGAGTATTTTCAGTATGGATGGCGACCAGGCCGACCTGCCGGGATTAGTGCAACTGAAACATAAGTACGATAACGTCCTGCTCTATGTAGACGAAGCCCATGCTTTCGGTGTGCGTGGCAAGCAAGGACTCGGTTGCGCAGAAGAAGCGGATTGTATTGGAGACATCGACTTTCTTGTAGGTACTTTTGGGAAAGCCGCCGCATCGGCAGGTGCTTATATAGTTTGTACACGGATGATACGGGAATATCTGGTAAACCGGATGCGTACCCTTATTTTTACCACTGCCCTTCCTCCGGTAAATATAGCTTGGACAGTGTTCATATTGCGGAAGTTAGTGGATATGCAAGACCGGCGGGAACACCTTGCACGTATCAGCCGCACGCTGCGCGAAGCCTTGCAAGAACGGGGATACGCATGTCCGAGCGTAAGCCATATAGTTCCCATGATTGTCGGACCAAGCACCGATACCGTTCTACGGGCGGAAGCGTTGCAACGGCATGGCTTTTACGCGCTGCCTGTACGCCCGCCGACGGTTCCCGAAGACACGTCGCGTATACGTTTCTCGTTGACGGCCGCAATAAAAGAAGAAGAGATTAAAGTTATGAGTTATAAGCTATAAGTTATTTGCTACTAATGAAACAAATCTACATCATACACGAACATCATCCCCGCCTGCTGTTATTCTTTGCCGGCTGGGGAGCAGACGCCACTCCGTTCAAGGAATATCGTCCGACGGATAGTGACTTTATGCTCTGTTACGACTACCGGACGCTGGATTTCGACGCTTCGGAGTTAGGCGAATATCAGAAAATCAATGTTATCGGCTGGTCAATGGGCGTATGGGCTGCCTCACAAGTCCTACCGCCACTCCGGCTTAACATCGCCGCAAGCATCGCCATCAACGGGACGCCCTACCCTATCGACGACCGGAGAGGTATTCCGCAAAACATTTTCCGGGGTACTTTGGACGGGCTTACGGGTGCTTCCCTCCATAAATTCCTACGCCGCATGTGTGCCGACGGAGAAGCCTTCAAAGCATTTCTGCAAATCACTCCCCGCCGTCCCTTAGACGAATTGCGGAACGAACTGGCGGAAATAGAACATATGTACCAATCACTTCCCTCCGCAACTTTTCGATGGAAACAGGCTGTTGTGGGTAACAATGACCGTATCATCCCCACCGCTAACCAGTTGCAAGCATGGGAAGACTTAGGTACTCCCGTTACGCAAACGGACGACGCCCATTATCAGGAATCCATTTTCAGATACTATTTGCAAGACCTATGGACAAACGATTGATAGCCGAACGCTTTGCCAAGGCTCGCGACACTTACGGGCGCGAGGCCCGCGTACAGCATCAGGTGGCTGAGAAGATGCTGCACATATTGGTAACTACTACCTCGCCCCACTTCCGCCATATCGTAGAATTCGGATGCGGTACAGGTAGTTATTCCCGCCTGCTACAACACACCCTGCAACCACAGACGTTGTTACTGAACGACTTATGTCCTGAAATGAAAGAGTGCGTAGAAGAACTGCTTGTTTATGAACACATCGACTTCCAGCCTTCTGATGCGGAAACACTTGATTTTCCACAAGATACAGACTTGATAACTTCTTGCTCCACCTTGCAATGGTTCAGTAATCCCGGACATTTCTTCGACCGCTGCCATCATTTCCTTGCAGATGAAGGTATTCTTGCTTTCAGTACTTTCGGCATGCAGAATATGAAAGAAATACGCGCTCTGACCGGGCACGGACTGGATTATCTGCCCATCGAAAGACTAAAAGCATTGCTATCTCCAAGCTTTGAAATTCTCTATGCGGAAGAAGAAATCGTTTCGTTGCCTTTCGACACACCGCTACAGGTATTACAGCATTTGAAACAAACCGGGGTGACCGGTACGGAGAAAAAGGTATGGACACGGGGAAAACTTCAAACGTTCTGTGACGAATATATCCGGCAGTTCGGCAACGAAATGCAGAACGTACCATTAACCTATCACCCTGTTTATATCATTGCCCGGAAAAGAGGAAGTATAAGAGATGAAGTATAAAGTGTAAGAACCTATGTTTAATCATTCACTTAAGATATAAAGAGCTATGAACTCAAACATTTATTTTATCAGCGGTATCGACACAGATGCCGGAAAAAGTTATTGTACCGCCTGGCTGGCACGTGAACTGGCACAAAGTGGAAAGCGTGTCATCACCCAGAAATTCATCCAAACCGGCAATACGGGTCATTCCGAAGACATCGACCTGCACCGGCGTATCACGGGCACAGGATATCTGCCCGAAGATAAAGAAGGACTGACCATGCCCGAAATCTTCTCTTATCCTTGTTCCCCTCACCTGGCAGCACGTATCGACCAACGCCCCATTGATTTCGGAAAGATAGAGCGTGCCACGAAGGAACTCGCCCGCCGTTACGACATCGTCCTTGTAGAAGGAGCCGGTGGTCTGATGGTTCCCTTGACCGAAGAATACCTCACTATCGATTATATCACCGAAAAACAATATCCTCTTATATTCATAACCTCGGGCAAGCTGGGTAGTATCAATCATACCCTGTTAAGCTTCGAAGCTATCAAGAAACGGGGCATTGTTCTTGATACTGTATTGTATAATCTATATCCAACAGTAGAAGACGAAACAATACAGAAAGATACTATGGAATACATACAAAATTACCTCTCCAAAAACTTTCCAAAAACAAAATTCGAGGTTGTGCCTGAAATTACCACAGATTGACGATACAGATATTCTTCACCACAGATTACACAGAGTCTCACGGAGTTTCTGAATGACAGATACTATCAAGCACCAACGTGAATCCTCTGTGAAGGTCTGTGTAATCTGTAGTGAATCAGAATCGGAAAGAAATAATCTGCGTTAATCCGTGTAATCTGTGGTGAATTTCGTAAATTTGCACCACATAATAACGTCATAGGACACATGGAAACATTAATATTCGATACAACCGAAAAGATATTACTCATAGCAACAGGAGTTCTCTTTCTGCTCCAGATTCTCTATTACTTTTGCCTTTATAATCGTATACACAGGCGCAACCGTGCCGTAAGGCGTGAAAATGTACATTTCACACAGGAACTCCCTCCCGTATCTGTTATTATTTGCGCCCGTGATGAATCAGAAAATCTGCATCGTAACCTGCATTCCGTATTGGAACAGGATTATCCGCAGTTTGAAGTTATTGTCATCAATGACGGAGATAGAGGAGAGAGTGAAGATTTCCTTACCCTGCAAGAAGAGAAATATCCTCATTTATACCACAGCTTCGTTCCTGATTCTTCCCGTTACATCAGCCGGAAGAAACTCGCCGTTACGTTGGGAATCAAGGCAAGTAAGTATGACTGGCTGGTATTCACCGAAGCCAACTGCCAACCTCAAAGTGACCAATGGTTAAAGCTGATGGCACGTAATTTCACCTCACGCACACAAGTCGTTCTGGGATATAGTGGTTACGAACGTGGCAAAGGCTGGCTGCATAAACGGGTATCTTTTGACAATTTATTTACTTCCATGCGCTATCTTGGTTTTGCACTTGCCGGTAGCCCCTATATGGGAATAGGTCGTAATTTAGCTTACCGTAAGGAGTTGTTCTATGAGCAAAAAGGTTTTTCCGCTCACCTCAATCTTCAACGGGGCGATGACGATTTATTTATCAACCATGTAGTTACGCCGGAAAACACACGTGTAGAGACAGATGCAAATGCAATTGTACGCAGCCAACCTGTATTTCGTGCCAAAGACTGGCGTGAAGAAAAAATTGGCTACGCATCTACCGCCCGATTCTATCGGGGACCGCAACGCTGGTTGGCCGGATTCGAAACTCTTAGCCGCATGTTATTTTATGGAACCTGGATAGCTGCTGTTGTAATCGGTATATTGAACTTTCATTGGGTAGTGGCAGGTATCGCATTTTTCTCCTGGATACTTCGCTACACTATGCAAGCCATTATCATCAACAAGACAGCTAAAGACTTGAACGATAAACGCAGGTATTACTTTACTTTACCTATATTCGATATACTCCAACCCATGCAGTCACTCCGTTGGAAACTTTACTGTTTATTTAGAAAGCGAAGCAACTTTCTACGGAAATAGTTACTCGTAACGCATGGAGTTTGCGGGATGAATCCGCGTAATAATGTAAGAAGGGCCGAGTAGCATTATAACCGAAGCAAGCAAGGTGCCTACATTCAGCAAAAGGAAAATCCAGATATTGAAAGATACAGGTACAGTATCCATGTAGTAGGTTTCCGGATCAAGGCGGAATACCCCGAACCATTTCTGGATAAAATAGAATGCCAGTCCAATGGCATTACCCCATAGCATCCCCTTCCCTATAAGGAAGAGAGCAAACCAAAGGAACAATTTACGAATAGTAAAGTTATTCGCCCCCAATGATTTCAAAATACCTATCATCGAGGTACGTTCAATAATGATAATCAACAATCCGGATACCATAGTAAAACCGGCTACTCCAATCATCAGAATGAGAATCACCCATATATTGACATCCAAGATACCCAACCAGGCAAATATCTGCGGATTCAACTGTTCTACATTACGGACGCAATATTCTGCGCCATAACTATCAGGAGCCTGGTTTACATCAGCAGCAATATGATAAGTAGCATCTTCCAACTTATTGTAGTCATGCAACTCCAATTCTACACCACTCACCTGATCCGGTTGCCATTTATTCAAACGGTTCACCAGACAAAGGTCGGTTAATAGAAAAAGGTTATCATATTCGGAAAAATTAGTCTGGTAAATACCTACAATCTTCAAGCGACGGGCACGCACATCATCTTGTATGTAATAGGTGTCTATCTTATCGCCGAGTTTCAACTTCATCTTGTCAGCAATTGCCTTCGATATAACAACACGGTTACTGGAAGCCGAATCACTAAATTGCGGGAACTCACCTTCTATCAGATGATCACGAAAAAATGAAGTATTATATTCATGACCGATACCTTTCAAAACCATCCCTTGAAATGCATCGACCGTCTTTACCATGCCAGGTTTAGTAGAGTAACGTTGCACATGTTTTACCTCAGGATAATCCACAAGGGCTGCAAGCATACTATCCGTCACTCCTATAGGGCGGGTTTCAAAAGAACGGGCGGCATCCGAATTGGTGATTTGGATATGTGCTCCGAAACCAATGATTTTATCACGTACCTCACTCTTGAAACCGATTATTACCGACACAGCAATAATCATTACCGCTAATCCGATAGCAACACCAACAGTGGCTATCAGCACGGCAGGACGGGAGACTTGCTTCCCGGCATCACTGTCGCGATAAATACGGCGGGCGAGGAAACGGGATATATTCATAATAAAAAGCCTCATTCCCAACCTCTCTCCCAAGGAGAGGGGAGTGAAGGAATGCGGATATTTTAAATTATCAGGTTATTCTCAGAAGATAAAACATTCATATTCAATATATATGATTCGTCCCCTCAATATAGAGTAGAATCTTCATAATCCTACTTCTGTACTCCTCTCTCCTTGGGAGAGAAATCGGGGATAAAGCTTTCATTCCGTACGTCCCGGATACGCCTCCAATGCTTTGGAAAGTACAAAAAGCGCACGGTTCAAATCCTCTTTCTTCAATACATAGGCTATACGTACCTCGTTACGACCGGAACCCGGAGTGGTATAGAAGCCAGAAGCAGGAGCCATGAAGACAGTTTGTCCCTCGTACTCAAAGTCAGAAAGACACCAGGCACAGAACTTGTCCGAATCGTCTACCGGTAACTTTGCTACCGTATAGAAAGCTCCCATCGGTATAGGCGAATATACGCCCGGAATACGGTTCAAACCATCGATGAGGCATTTACGACGCTCCACATATTCATCGTATGTATCACGCAGATAGTCTTCTCCTGCATCCAAAGATGCTTCCGCAGCAATCTGTCCTATCAAAGGAGGACTCAGACGAGCTTGGCAGAACTTCATAACAGCGTCACGTATCTCTTTGTTCTTCGTAATCAAAGCACCGATACGGATACCGCACTCGGAGTAACGCTTGGACACAGAATCAATCAGGACAACATTGTTTTCAATTCCTTCCAGATGGCAAGCTGAAATATAAGGAGAGCCCGTATAGATAAATTCACGATACACCTCGTCAGAGAATAGGAAAAGATCGTATTTCTTCACCAGATCACGTATCTGGTTCATCTCACGACGAGTATAAAGATACCCCGTAGGATTATTAGGATTACAAATCAGGATGGCACGGGTACGGTCGTTAATCAGCTCCTCAAACTTCTCTACTTTCGGAAGCGAGAATCCTTCTTCAATTGTTGTAGCAATCGTACGTATCTTAGCTCCGGCAGAAATGGCAAATGCCATATAATTGGCATACGCAGGTTCCGGAACGATAATCTCGTCACCGGGGTTGAGACATGCCATAAAAGAGAATAACACAGCTTCGGAACCGCCGGAAGTGATAATAATATCATCGGCAGTCAGGTTGATATTAAACTTATCATAATACCCTACCAGTTTTTCGCGGTAACTGCGGTAACCCGCGCTGGGGCTGTATTCCAAAACCTTGCGGTCAATATTGCGTATCGCATCAATCGCGACTTGCGGTGTAGGCAGGTCGGGTTGTCCGATGTTCAAATGGAATACGTGCACGCCCCTTTGTTTGGCAGCATCCGCCAAAGGAGCCAGCTTTCTGATAGGAGATGCAGGCATCTCCATTCCGCGAATAGAAATTGTTGGCATGAGTTTGATTTACAATTTAACGATTTACGATTTATGATTGATTAAACTATCATATTATCATTTAAGCCGCAAATGTAGTGATTTATTTGATACCAAAGGGAAGCAAAGACATAAAAACTTTAAAAACCTTATCTATATTAAAAACACTATGCTATTTAAAAAGAATCTTGTATCTTTGAATATAGTAAACAAGCGGTCTCCCTCAGCCGTTTTATCGTAAACTATTATAAACTGTATATAATACCATGGTTATAAACCTAATAACTTTTGCTTCTCTCTTACATAGGCAAGCATCTGTTCGCAGTTCACATGAGATCATATTGACCGAGTTGGAAAAATACTTCACCGTCAATTTCATAGATTATCAAGACATCAGCAAACTAACTCCTAACGATTTCAGCATTCTTTTTATTGCTACAGGAGGAGTTGAGCGGCTGGTCATCCAACACTTCGAGTCTCTCCCCCGCCCTGCTATTATACTGGCGGACGGTATGCAGAATTCTCTTGCAGCGGCTCTTGAAATTTCTTCTTGGCTACGTGGCAGAGGTATGAAAAGCGAGATTCTGCATGGAGAGTTATCTGAAATTATAAAGCGTATCTTCGTATTACACAGTAATTTCATGGCTCAACGTAGTCTCTTCGGTATGCGTATCGGAGTAATAGGTACCCCGTCGAACTGGCTAATCGCCAGCAATGTGGACTATCTGCTGGCAAAACGTCGTTGGGGAGTGGAATATACGGATGTCTCCCTGGAACGTATTTACGAATATTATGAGCAAATTACCGACGACGAAGTGGGTGAAGTATGTGCCCGTCTTGCCGGAAGAGCACTTGCATGCCGCGAAGCATCACCGGAGGATATGATAAAGGCCATGCGTCTATATCGCGCCATTCGAAAGATTGTTGACGAAGAACATTTGAGCGCCTTGACTCTGAGTTGTTTCCGATTAATAGACCAGACAGGAACGACCGGTTGCCTGGCACTTGCCTTATTGAATGATGAGGGTATTATTGCCGGATGCGAAGGAGATTTGCAGTCTATCTTTACCATGCTCGCCATCAGAGTACTTACCGGAAAGCCTACTTTTATGGCTAACCCATCCATGATTAATTCGCGTACCAATGAAATTATATTAGCACATTGTACGATTGGTTTCGCACAAACCGAGCAGTTCATTATCCGCAATCACTTTGAGACAGAAAGTGGTATCGGCATTCAGGGCATTCTGCCTACCGGTGATATAACAATTGTGAAGTGTGGCGGAGAATGTCTGGATGAATATTACCTGAGTACAGGTACTCTAACTGAAAACACCAATTATATCAATATGTGCCGTACGCAGGTGCGTATAAAGATGAATACTCCTGCGGAATACTTTTTAAAGAACCCATTGGGTAATCACCATATCCTGTTACATGGAAATTATGAACAAATGCTCGATGAATTTCTACAGGCAAACGCTTGTAAACGGATAGAATAAGAACATTCCTTTATTCATTCATATCGGGAATCCGTACTTCAAAACGGGTTCCCTTTTTTAATTCAGAAGATACTGAGATAGTTCCGCGCAAACGTTCCACAATCGTCAAACAGATACTTAGTCCCAATCCGGCACCTTGCGTAAAGCTGTCTGCTTTATAAAAACGTTCAAAGATATGCTTTTGAGCTTCCTCAGAAATACCAGTTCCTGTATCTTCTACAAAGACCGTAGTATAACCCGCTTCTTCTATTTTATATCCGAAAGTTATACTGCCATGAGTAGTAAACTTCTTGGCGTTATTAATGAAATTATTAACAACTTGTTTCAAACGTACCGAGTCCGTAATCACATATTTACCGGTTCCTTCCGGTAAGTCAGTACGTAGTTCCACCCCCTTCGGCATACTCAATCGTTGAGAGTCATAAACCTGTTGCATTATAAACGTAAGGTTATAAGATGAGAACTGGAAATCCATCGTACCCGATTCGATGCGTGAAAGATCCAGGATGTCATTAATCAAAGCCAGCAATAATGTACAATTGGTATTAATCGTTTCAACAAATTGTTTCACTTCTTCAGAAGAAAAAGCATCCAAGTCTTTCAACAAATCCGAAAAGCCGACAATTGCATTTAACGGAGTACGTATTTCATGGCTCATGTTCGCAAGGAATGCAGACTTCAGTTTATCAGCTTGTAAAGCCTGATCACGAGCTGCAATTAACTCTTCTTCCGTATCCTTGTAACGCTGAATACTCTGACAGACTCCTAACACCATATACGGTGCATCCGCTGTCAAACCGTCATAAGCCGTACTACGGAATTCCCACCATTCATATCCGCCATCTGCATTCTGCAAACGGAAATTCATACGGGAGTTAGGTTCATGCCCCAACAATATAGAGTCAAAATGCTTGCGTGAACGTTCTATATCTTCCGGATGAACCATTTGATCCAACCCTTCTCTGGAAATATAATCCGTATTATCATAACAGTTAAAACGCTGCAACAATCCGTCAGGGAAATGAAAACAGTTCATACGGGTATCATACTGCCACGGATAGATGGAACTTTCTTCCACTGCCATATTGAAGAAACGTTTCTGCATCTCTTCTTCGGATATATTACGGCATACGATAGCCATCCCCGTCAACTTATCCTTTGAGAAGATAGGTACTACTTCACCGGAAACGGGAAAATATGTACCTTTCAAATTTTCCTGCATGAAAACCTGCTCAGGTATAACGACAGGTTCCTTATCCCGCAAAACTTTCTTCAGCAAGTCATGTAGAATATTGTCACCATTCTTGTAAATACGAAAAATTGAGCCGGCAATCTGCCCTTCATAAAAACGTGCAGTATGCGTCTCGGGTGATAACCCCAGCATCATCATCAAAGCACGATTTACGAAATGAATACGTAAATCCGTATCATACGTAATTAAACCGTCACGGATGGAACAAAATATCTTATCAAATTCATCCCGCTGTTCCACTAAACGGTGTTGTACCAGCAAACGGGTCTGCGCATGTATTCGTCGGCGCGACTCACGGCGGTTACTCCGATATAACCAGATAACCAGAAGGATAAGTGCACCTACTACTACCGAATAAAAAAGGACAAACCAGCCCCGGTAACGCTCTATCAAAGGAATATTAAGAATAACCCCTTGGTTTTCTACTACTTTAGTATCTACATGGAAAAACTCCAATTGCTTATAGTCATACAATAATCTACCTCCCAGCTCAATAACACCGAAAGAAGACGGTGAAGCCCCTTTCAAAACCTGTGCCGCACGCTTACCCGCAGCCATCGTTCCTTGAGCAGGCTCCGCATCATATACACAGAAAACTCCGTTAGTAAGAGCCAGATTCTGACAAGCAAATACCGGAGCTTTCGAGTTTTTTCCAATAAAAGAAAGGAAAGGTGTCCATTTGGGAACAATTACAATGCGATTATATGCATTATATTCATAACAGATAGAAGCAATTATTGAATTGGGAGCCTGAGACTGCACATTCAGCCTTTTCCAGTTATATTCAGGATACTGTTTCTTAAAACGATGCCAGGCTCTTTCCATTTGTTTCACGCCTGTGCGACTCAGAAAACTGCTGTCAGACAAACACACAACTTCCGTACGGGAAGGGAATACGCGATGGGCTTCCTGGAATATCGCTTCAAAATCCGGTTCCACCATATATCCACATACATTGGGCATCTTATCCAGTAACTCTCTATCAGGAAACTTTATACCGGAAACAACTACAGGTAGCTGATAGGGTAATGAATCACCACAATGTGTCAACGTGAAGAATGCTTCATCACTGGAAGTGACAATCAAATCAGTATTGCGTTGACGAGCCCGTTCGCACATACGACGCATAATAATACACTCCGAAGCAAAGGTCCAATAATCGGCATTCAGATACTCTGTGACGACATTCGCCTTTATTCCCCCTTTTTTCAAACCATTCCGCAATCCCTGAGTCAAATCATTATGCCAAGGAGTTTTGTTCGTATATGATTGTATAAAGAGTATATTATAAGTTTTTTCCGCGGCCACAAGCGCTCCTGATGCCAAGCATAAGATAACTAACGACCATATAAATAAAAGGTGTTTTCTCATATTTTTATTCCGGATTGTCTGCGAAACTTCTTTAAAGTCACGCAAATATACAAGTTATATTGAGAAATTACACCTATTTCCACAAAAAACATCATTCATCATGTAATGCGTCAGCAGGATGTATATTCATTGCACCCCGTGCAGGATACCAGATGCCAGCAACTATCATCAATGCCATAAGTACCCATGTCACTCCGATACCTGAAAAGAAACGTACGGTATCAAAAGGCATTTTATCGACACTAACCAGTTCTGCAACTCCTACATTAAAGGCTATGACGGCAGCGGGTACAGCAGCCAGAGTCAGCAATAGCACTCCTTCGGACATCAGTCGCGAAAAGATACCTTGGCGACTACTTCCCAATGCCATACGTAATGCCACTTCTTTGCGTCTTTGCTGTGTACGGAACCAGAATGTTCCGATAACGCCCAAGAATATATTTAACATGAGGAAACCAAGTACACAAAGCTGTGTCTTCAGTTCATTCATATCTTCCAACTCACTGAATTCCTGCAAATCATCAAAAGAAGATATATTAAGCAGGTATAGATTGCCTATCCGATAGAGACGGTCTGCATCATTCATCAGACGGTTCATAAAATCATGGTCTTCTTCCGGAGTGACACGAATACTGAGATTTAGATAACGGGGATCACCATATTGCTTCATCCTATCAATATCGAGATGAAGAGCTGCAAATGAACCTCCCCACTCTTCCGAAGTATAGAAATGCGACCAGCGCACAGGTGAACCTACCGCTCCGATACGTCTATGAACACTATCTCCGAAATTCAGCAACATTACTTCTTGGCGTTGCAACGATGCAGCATCATTCAACTTTAGCTCTGGATACTCAAAGGCTAAATTAGAAGATACAACAATGTTATTATTACGTAGAGCCGCTGCCATTTTATCAAATTCAGCCTCGTCAGTGGCTGCATAGCGGAAGACACGAAAGAAATCCGGACCTACCCAAAGGAGATGAGCTTTTATCACGACAGTATCAATGCCGATGTCAATACCGTTACTGCCTTCATTATAGGGATAACAATTTTGTGAAAGGGTAGCGGCTTCCACCCCGGGACGATGCCGCAAGCGTTCAACAAGTTGAAGCAAATCTTCCATATCATTATCGGTAGTTAAGTCGGGATTATAAGCGGCAGACTGTGGAGTAAGTTTACTAACGGTAATCTCATAGCAATGTTCCGTATCAAAACCCATAGGAGCAAAATAAACGCGGGTAGTAACGAGAGTCCAGTCCACAATATACCACAGCACAACAAAGACTAACAGTAACTCCACAAAAAGGAAGAAATTACTATGCCACTCGCTTCTTATTTGTTTGAGTATTGTTTTCATATTCATCATTTATCTTTGATTAATTGCATCTGTAATATTCATCCTCGATGCTCTCCATGCCGGTATTCCTGCAGAAAGAAGGTTCATCAACAAACAGAAGCCCAAAGCGGCTACAAATGCCCAAGGAGAGAGTAGCATACCCGGTGTTAAAGTTGTTTCTCCGCTAAGATAAGCATTAGAACTATTATTGAACAAGAAACCGTTCAGCATAAAAGTAGCCGCATAACTCAATGTAAGCCCGAGGACACCGGCAAACAAAGTTAATAACAGATTTTCAAAAAACACCTGACGCATCAACTCTCCACCCGTAGCACCGAATGCTTTACGTACACCGATCTCTGTCATACGGCGACGCATCCTTGAGAGCGTCATACTACTTAAGTTGATTGCCGGTACTATCAATAAAATAGCAATAACAAGTATGTAGCGTAAAATGACGGCGTTCGTATCAGGAACATCACTCCATTTACGATATAGATTTGTAAACTGCTCATCGGGTTGCCCGCGATAAAAAACTTCGGAATCACGCAGTCCCTCATTATATTTAATACGAAGCTGTTCCACTTCCATACGGATAGCAGGAAAATCCCGATTAGAATAAGCCAGAATAACGGCACGCATCTGTCCCATCGTGTCATCCCACCATGACAATTTAGAAATATCTGTAGAATTATAGGGTATCCATACTTGCGCATAAGCGGATGTTGCAAGGACAGACACATCCGCTACAACACCGGTAACGGTATAATCCACCTGGTTCAGCTGTATCACCTTCCCTATTATATCCGTTGTACCGAAAAGACGACGTGCCACAGTAGCAGAAAGTACCACCCGAGGTAATCCGGCATCACTTTCGGCTTTTGAGAATGCCTTTCCACTAAGGAAACGAAACTTGAAAATATGCCAGAAGGACTCATCCGTCTGAATCATATCAGCTGTAGTTTTATTACCTACAGACAGTGAGACACGCACCTTTTCAGGAAGTGAAATCAACGTGACGGCTTCAGCCGTAGTGAGTGGCTTGAAGCACTCTTTCCCTGTACGGACAGACATCCGGGCATTGGATGAACGGTCATTATTATCGCCCTTATTTTTGACAGACATGGCAGATACATACAAGGAACGGCTACGATTCACTTCGGGTTCGCAATCCACAAGCCGTACCTGAAAGGTAATGACAAGTACCATAATCATACAAATGGATAAAGCCGTTCCCAAAATAGAAACCCAAGTTATAATAGGATTCTCACGCAAATGGAAAAGAGCCTGTTGAAAATAAAGACGGAGCATATTTTAGATATTAAATATTAGATATTAAGTATTAATTAGTCAAGCAACAAAAGCAGAACTGTATTAATACAATTATATTAACCATTTACTCGTCGTGCAATGCATCGGCCGGTTGCACCTTCATTGCTTTGTATGCAGGGATACCTATACCGACGGCAATCATCAATGCAATCATCAAGAAACTGATTACAGCGCAAAGCAATAAACGATCCCATTCAAGAGTGGTTCCGTTCCGCCAAGAGTTCAGTTCCATATTTGCCAGATTATAATCAATCACCAATGCTACCGGAGTCACAAGTAAAAGCAGAAGCCATCCCTCACCCAGCAAGCGGATAAAGATATTTCTATCAGTTGCGCCATGTGCTTTGTGCAAAGCTATTTCAGAGCGGCGTTGCTGTGTACGGAACCAGAAAGTACCCAACAGCCCGAGGAAGATATTCAGTAACAAGAATCCCATACCCATTACGTAGTTACGCACCTCATTGCTCCAAGCTTGTTGGAAGTTACGACGAATATCACCAAACGAGCGAATTTCTGAAATATAAATATTCCCTATTCGGAATTGCTTCTCACTATCTGCTTTCAAACGAGTGATAAAATCACGGTCCTGATCTTCTTTCACGCGTACACAAAGTTCCATACCGGGATCATACCAGCTAATCTTATAAAGGAAAGTATAGGATTCGCGTGCCTGCTCATAATCATTATAACGTACATCCTGCAAAGCAGCTCCCAACCGATAAGTCTTTATCGTATCTCCAAAAAGTTTGAACTGCTGGCCTACAAGCCCTGTCAACGGACGGTTATACTCCCGGTAAAGATTATTCGAGGCAAGGAAGTCACCATTGTTCAGCAGTTCAGCCAGCTGTTCCGGTGTCTCACCACGTGCTCCCCGATAACGGAATACACGGACAAAGTCAGGAGTAACCAACCGGCGTATCGTCCAGTTATCCGACCGCAGCGTATCATAATAAACCTGGTCTGTAGAATTACTTCCATTGTATGGATATGAATTTTGAGAAAGGCTCACAGCCTCCACATCCGGACGACGGCGTAAGCGCTCCACCAATTCCAAGATGTCGCCATCTTCCTGCTCATCGGTTTGATTGGGTATGTAATCGGGGCTCTTATCTGTAAGTTTCCCCATTTCGATAAGATAGCAATGGCTGATATCAAAGCCTCGTGGCTCCAGATAGGTGGCTGTCCTTGTATAAAGGTAATCCACTACAAACCACATCACAACACTCACCACCAGCAATTCCAATGCCAACCAAAGATTACTGCGCCATTCGTTTTTTATCTGTATTAAAAGTTTCTTGGTCATCTGTCTGTTTACAATTTACGGTTGAAGTACAAATTAGTGTAATCGTCCTCCCAATGCATTCACAATTCCAATACGAGACGCTTTCCAAGCCGGGAAGCCACTACTCATCAAGTTCAACACAAAGCAAAAGAGCAATGCCCATCCAAAGGTGGAAGCATGAAGTAAAATGGAGGCATCCACTGTCGGCGGATTTAAAGTCTGACTGAACTCCTGTGCGAAAAGCATGGTATTACCCACGTATGCAAAAATCACACTTAACAACAGTCCTGCAATACCCGCCAATAAAGTCACCACCAGATTCTCCGCTATAATCTGTCCCATTAATTCCATCCGCGTACTACCGAAAGCCCGACGCACACCAATCTCTGCTACCCGCTGACGCAAACGGCTCTGCGTCATGCTTGAAAGATTAATGGCAGGCACTATCAACAGAATAGCGAAGATTATCATTCGTTGGCGACGGGCTGCATTTACATCCGGCTCTATATTAGCACCGAAAGCAAGGGCACTCTTTTCCTGGTCGTAAGGACGATTCCGGTAAATCAACTTCCAGCCATTTTTTCCGATAAGAGTATTGTACTCCAATTTACGGCGTTCCGCTTCCTGACGTATAGCAGAGAAATCACTTGAACTATGTGCCAGAATGGTACAACTCATCAAACCCATATGATTATCATTCCAGTTATTCTTGTCCATGCCGGTCGATGTATAAGGAACCCACACCTGCCCGTAAGCGCAGTCAGCCAAAGTAGAAACATCTTTTACTACACCTGCCACCCGATAAGGAGCATGACTCAAAAGAAACTCACGCCCGACGGCATCCGCCGTACCAAAGAGGTTGCGTGCCACACTTTCCGTAAGTACCGCCACCGGTTGTCCGGCATCGAATGTAGCCTTATCATAAGGTTTACCATTAATAAAAGAAAAGTCAAATACACGCCAGAATAAATCATCCGTTTGCCTCAAATCAACTCCCGTTGCCGGTTGTTCCGGCAAGGATACAGGGGTGGATACCGGAAAGGCTGTATATATGGTAACCGCTTCCGGTGTTTTCAAGGTCTGGAAACATTCACGGCCTGTCTGTGCACTCATTGGTCCGTTACTGGTACCATCCCCCCATTTCTCATTGGATATACTCATCCATTTGACATGTAAAAAGCGATCACGGTTACTCTCGGGAGCAAAGGGCGCTACTTTCACTTGCTGCATCATCACTACCAACATAATAAGGAAAATGGCAAGTGCCGTACCGGCTATACTGACCATACTTATCAACGGTTGCTGGCGAAGTTGTGCCCATGCTTGTGTAAAATATTGCTTTATCATTTAATTATCCACTCTTTTACGGTTTATCCACTATGTATAGCAGTTTATTTTCCGACTTTCAAGTCACGGGTATTAACGCTGCCGATACCATCTTTGGAAATATCAGCTTGTCTGGCGGTACCACTCAGGGTAACGTGCCCCACTCCATCCAGTTTGGCAGACAAATAGTCGCAGGTAACATGAACTTCAGCACTCCCTACTCCTTCCAATCCGACTTTCAATGAACGACAACTTAAATCTTCCACTTTCAGTTTACCTACACCTTCTACTTGGAACTTCACGTCATTCAGTTTCAGCGATTCTTTACAATTGAAAGAACCTACCCCGGTAAATTCTACCTCCTTCAAATCGGGAGCAGACAAATAAATCGTCACACCGTCTTTTCGGTTCCGGGTTTGCTTTTTATCTTTAAACCCAATCACCAAACGACCGTTCTTAACGGATGAAGAAGTATTCTTCACATATTCTTCCTTTCCTTCAATCTTTAATGAATAAGAATTGCTTTGTGTAAAATAGACCGTTGCAACAGAAGTAACATCAATTGATGAAAAAGCTTCTACCTTACGTACCTCACTTACTTTTACATCTTTTCCATTACCGGCAGCATAAACAGTACCGGTTATTGCTGCAAATATACAACTAAGGGTTATAAATAATGCTCTCATAATTCGTTGATTTTAGTTTTTATCTATATATTATTCTTCATGCAATGCTTCCGCCGGCTCTATTTTCATGGCCTGCCGTGCAGGAAACCAAATACCGATCATTACCATCAGGGCTATCAGCAACCATGCCCCGAGCGTTCCCAGCAGAAAACGTATAAAACTCCATTCCACCGGCCAGGTAGATATTAACTCTGTACGTCCGACGGTGAATTCGGCGATACCCACATTATAACACACAATCATGGCAGGTAGTGTAACAAGCGCTAACAATAATAACCCCTCTCCCGTCAGCAGACGGAATATCTGTCCTTTCGAACTTCCCATGGCAAGTCTCAATGCAATCTCACTACGACGACGGCGTGTACGGAACCAGAATGTACCTATCAATCCCAAGAATACATTAACCAACAGGAAAAGAACAATTATCGCCTGGCTGTTCACTTTGTCAGTGTCACCATACATAATTTCAAACTGTAACTGCTGGTCGGTATAAGGGGTAGCGTCTGCCACAAACAGGTTGTCCGTATCCAGACGTGGTGCTATCTCTTTGATAAACTTATCTCTATAATCCGGTCCGTCAGCGGCAGATTTTACCCGGAAGGCGATTTGTGCCCGTTGTCCACCAAACTCTTTCTTTATCGAATTTTCATCCAGTCTACGGAATCCCCATTCCGCATTACCACCGTAGCGATAAGTACGAAAATGTCCTATCATTCCGCTTTGAGTAACAGTATTCACAGAATCTCCATACCAACTCAACGGAGTATCCAGTGAAAATTCGGGAACCCTCTTCTTAAACTCAAGAAAGGCATCCTCACTCAACATTATATAATCACTGGACTTATAATCATCCTCACTTCCTACCGGCATTTTTGCAAAGGGACGCTTTGAATCTTCATCCATTCGAAATACACGGGTGTAACCGCCGCTAGCCAAAATCATACGCATCTCCTGCCCTATAGTATCTTTCACGGCCAACGAAGTATAGGAGTTATTTCCACTCATGGGCAAGCTCCAATAAGAAAGAAATGACGACTCAACAGTGGGTTCCTTCTCTAACTTTTGCAGAATACCCAGATATTTATCGGCACTCGTCATACTTGAATCACGGCTCTCACCTCCCATAATGGTGGAGAGTTGGTATACATTATCAATATTATAACCCAACGGACGATAAAAAGTATACTTCAAGCATCCTAATGAATCACAGAGGAACCACATTACAATAAATACAAAGAAGAGTTCCGCCAGCACCCAACCATTACTATGGAAACGTGCCCTTATCATACGTAAATTATGTATTATGAATTTCATAAAACTTCTATCAGTATTATTTATCACTTAAAGATTCTACTATCGTACGCCGTGCGGCAAGCCATGCCGGAAGTCCGGCACTCAGCAGATTGATAACCAAGCAGAAGGCAAATGCCAGACAGAATACCAATGGACTGAACAGGGTACTCATACTCAAGCTAAAGTCACCTGAAGTACCTATATTCTGGCTATTGGTAAACAACCACATTCGCATGGCATATACCGCCCCATAACTGAACAGTAATCCCAAAACACCTCCCAGTAACGTCAATATCAGATTTTCATTCAGTATCTGGCGGATAAGCAATCCCCGTGTAGCACCGAAAGCCTTACGTACTCCCAGTTCACTCATACGCTGTTGCATCCGGCTATTGCTCAAACCACATAAATTAAGCGAAGGTACCAGCAAGATAATACACAAAGCTACAATATATTGAAGGTAAAGCATTTTGAGATTAGGTCCTCTATTAGACCAAATATGATTTACATGCGTCACTATATCGTCCGGCTGTTCCATTATATCAAGCTGCCTATCCGGCAAAACGGCATTAAGGTCTTTTACACGCTTCTCTATTCCTTCTCTGATAGCAGGAAAATCATCGGGAGTATCTGCTAATGCGGCAACCATATAACCGCCTATATAACTCCGGCTGGAAGTGGCCCTCAGTTGTTCCGCAGGATACATGCTCCATACCTGCGCATAAGCATCCTTGGCAGTAACCGATACATCTTTCACAACTCCTGCGATACGTGCCTGCTCCCGGTTCAGCAACAATGTTTGTCCCACTACATCAGTAGTACCGAAAACCTTGCGGGCTACAGAAGCGGCAATAACAACAGATTTCGTACTTCCACCTTGTTCAGTCTCGGTAAATCCTTGTCCGGCAACAAACTGTAACTGAAACACTTTCCAAAAACCCGGATCAGTCTCCATTGCATCTACTTTCACTCGGTTAGAGCCATCACTCATGGACACCAGCGCTACACTTGCCGGAAGAACGGCCGTACATGCTTTCACTGCTTGAAGCGGCTGTATACATTCCTTCATGAATGCAGGAGAACAACCACTAAAATTATTATTATTATTGTCCTTACTGTAAAGATGCATCTTTGAAACATAAAGGCAACGGCTACGATTTACTTCCGGCTCTACATCGGCATATTTTGTCTGCCAGGTAATTACAATAGCCATAATCATGGTTATGGCAAAAGCCGTACCCAGTATGGATATTGTGCTCAGCAGCGGATTCTGCCGCAAGAGAATAAACGCTTGGCGAATGGTTTGCATTTTTTTAAATTGATAATTGATAGTTGATAATTAATCACTAAACGTTAATCACTAATCACTCAACCTGTCGTCCATCGAAGAATCGAATGGTACGGCTGGTTTGTTTGGCTTGTTCTTCATTATGGGTTACCATTACAATGGTACGTCCGTCTTCTTTATTCAACTGGTGCAACAGTTCCATAACTTCCGCACCCATCCTTGAATCCAGATTACCGGTAGGCTCATCGGCGAGGATTATCTCCGGGTTGCCGATAATGGCACGGGCGATAGCTACACGCTGGCACTGACCACCTGACAACTGTGTAGGCATGTGACGCATACGATGACTCAATCCTACTTTCTGCAGGACTTCTTCAGCCAGGCGGCGACGCTCTTTGGCAGATACCTTTCTATACAATAAAGGCAGTTCCACATTGTCCAGCACATTCAGAGAATTAATCAAATGGAAAGACTGAAATACAAAGCCTAATTTCTGATTACGGAAAGCAGCCAGTTCTTTATCTTTCATACCATCCACTTTTACACCGGCTATTTCAATAGTTCCGGTAGTAGGTGCGTCCAGCAAGCCCATAATATTCAACAGCGTAGACTTACCGCAGCCGGATGGTCCCATGATACTAAGGAATTCACCCTTGTTCACTTCGAGGTTTACATTCTCCAATGCTACGGTTTCAATTTCATTAGTACGATAAATCTTGTTGATGCCAGTTAACTTAATCATAATGGTAAGTATTTAATTGTTATTATCTAAATTCACTTTATATTTTATTTATGTTTCTCTATATATACTCCGTATTTTACTCGTCACGAAGCGCCTCTGTAGGAGGTATCTTGCTTATTTTACGGGCTGGAATGTAAATGCCTGCAAGCACCACAACCAACATTATAAAAAAGACAATCAGCGATACTATCAGAAAATGCTGCGTAAAGTTTGTTACCCAGCAATCTTCGGTACTTTGCACCCAAGCGCTCCCTTCATTCAGCCCTTCTTTCAGAGCATATTGCAAGTAGAGCAGGCAACCTGTGCATACGGCTATAAATGTCAATACCACACCCTCACCCATGAGCAGACGGACAATATATCCCGGCGTACCCCCGAAAGAAAGCATAACTCCCACTTCTTCACGACGCGTTCGGGTTTGCAACCAGAATGTACCGATAACCCCCAAGCAGAGATTAACAAGGAAGAAACCCGCTATTGCCAGATTACGGCGATAGACAGACGTCGCACCTGTATATTCACGGGTCGCAATCAGCGCCTCATACGACTGTATGTTACGAGCAAACAAGTTTCCCGCCCGAAGCTCCTTTATCATCCACGGACGAAACTCATGCAGAAAACGTTCCATACTAATATCTTTCTTTAAACGGATAATTATCTGCGCATTTTCAGGAATCATTGATACATCAATAGACAGCAGCGGACGAAACATAATGGCAACAGGTCGCCATTCGCTATATATCTTAAAAGTTCCCACTACACCGACAACCGGCATATAAGTTGTATCACCTCTGCTGGCAGTCATACCACGCTTGCTCAAAGGGTCTTGCGAATGAAAGATTTTTTCGAGCGTGTTTTCCGTTATCACAATATCGTTCTGGGTATAATTATAATCTGAAAGCTGTTCCGGTGTCATTCCCTTTCCGGGACGGAAACCATATGTTTCAAAAAAATTAGTATGAGGTAAGAACTCAACACCCATTACAGAACTGTCAATCGTATCTCCTTCCGCCTGGAATGAATAATTGCTACTGCCTTCCGAATTAGGATAACAATATCCCAACAGGGGAGTAACATGCTCTACTCCCGGATAATCACTGGCAAGCCGTATAAGATTCATATAACTATTTACGATAACAGCAGAATCCTGTGCCTGCGCGTCATAACCGGGAGCCTCAGCTTGCAAAGCGCCTAAAGAAACAAGACATAAACGGTCGGCATCATATCCCAACGGAATACTGCGGTCATGAGTAACTACAATAACCGGATCGAGAATTATCCAGGAGACTATACTCACAAGGATAAGCTCTGCCAGCAACCAACCGTTGCGACGGCGACGGGCCCAAAGATTTTTTAATATAAGTTTCAGCATAATCCTCCGTATTATCTTTTTTCATTCAACGAATACACAATCGGCTTTCGTAATGAATACCATGCCGGTATAAGTGCAGACAGCAAATTCAGCAGGATACATAATAGCAATGCAGCAAGGAATACCACCGGCGCAAACAGCATTTCTCCCGAAACCCTGACATCCGTTCCTTCGGAAATCGCCATTGGCCATGCATCCAACACGGTAAATACCCATTCACGACAAACATAAAGTACCAGCCAGGCTATAATAAGTCCCAGAACTCCGCCCAATATCGTCAACAACAAATTTTCCCACATCACCTGCGAAAGCAGCTTTCCACGCCCGGCACCAAAAGATTTGCGTACTCCCATTTCAGACAGCCGGTTCTCCATACGGCTGGCAATCATCCCGCTCAGATTAAGAGCCGGTACAAGTAACAGCACCAACATAACAAGCAGGAAGTAACGCACAGTTGCCCATGTATTGAACTCTTGGCTGACAGATGATTGGAAAACGCTCAACAAATGTGATACCGGTTGGTTCCATATACTCATCTGCCATTCGTCTTTATGTATCAAGTTCTCCTTCTTAACCAGTTCTTCAATTTCAGCATGTAAAGCTTTTGCCTGTGCGTCATCTTTTGTAAGAAAAGTAAGACTGAATGCTCCCAGATACGGAACATTATATTTTCCTTCCTCATATCCGTTGGCCACCGTATAAGGAAGATAAACCTGTGAATAAGACTTCGGAGTCAAGTAACTGGCGCTCCGCACCACGCCGCAAACACGATAATTTATATAATTCAGACTGAACGAACGTCCTGTCACCCCTTCGGCAGAACCGAATAAGCGGCGTGCCAGTTCATCAGTAATAACAGCCGTGCGAATACCGCTTTCCAAATCGGATTGCGTAAAAGCCTGTCCTTCCAGAAAATGAAAAGAGTAAATGCGAAAGAAGTTAGAATCAGTCAATTTTATTGCTACCGGAAAGTCTCCGCTACGGTCTGCCGGCTGAATGAAACCATTATCAGCCATATCATGGCCTAAAGAAGCCGAAACCACTTCAACATTCTTCAACGGATAAAACCATTCCTGCAATGCTTTATAGGAAACCGCCCATTGGAAAGAACTCTTATGCCCTTCTGCTCCTTTCTCAAAACGCGCACTGGTAAGATAGTGCGTATTCATACGGTTTGTTTCCGGATAAACAGGGGCTATCTTAACATAATAGATAACCGCCATTATCATTGTCATGGCAATAGCCAACCCCGTACCGGTAACATAAAGAGTACTGAACAACGGATTTTGTTTCAGCAACTCCCATGCCTGTTTCAGATAAGATTTTATCATGTTTTTCCGTATTAATAAAAGATGAATTCCGGGAAATCCGTATTACTGCAATTTCAGCTTATTCTTGTTCTTATAGTTGCTCATGTCACTCACCACTACTTCATCACCCGACTGCAAGCCGCCAACTACTTCTACAAATTCAAAGTTCGAGTCGCCCAACTGTACTTTACGCTTCACGATTTCCCGGTCGGCATTACGGACAAAGAGTTCATACTCACCGCGTCCCACATAGTAAGAAGCGTTGGCTATGCGCATCACATCTTCTCTCACGGCATTCATCACATATACATCGGTCTTCAAACCGGAACGGAGACGACGGTTATTATCCTCACTCAACTTTACGGTAAAGGAAATCACGCCATTCTTGGACAACGGCGTCACACTGCTTACCGAACCTTCCAGCTTTTCACTTCCAATCTTAACGATTGCCTTACCACCGGCTGCCACACGGTCACCATACGTATCGGCAATCTCACCTTCCACCTTAAAGTGACTCAAATCAGAAATAACAGCAATCTGCGACCCCTCGGGTACTTGCGCACCTATTTGATTATTGATATAGGTAAGAATAGCTTTCCGGGGAGAACGTATCTGTGCATCATCCAATGTACGTTTTGTTTCTGCCAAAGTCTTTTTGAAAATACTGAAATCCAGCTCTTGCACCTGGTATTCTGCTTCCAGCACCTGTTTTTCATTGGCAAACTGCTGCTTTAGCTGTTCATATTCCAATTCCGCTACATTGTAGCTGAGTTCGGCTTGGCGCACTTTATCGGTGGTACCGGAACCAAGACTGTCGAGGTATTGTTCATTACGCAGTTCCACTTTCTTCCGGTTCAACTGCATGGCAGAAACCTTTACTTTCATCTGCAAGTCATTCAGCTTAGTCATGTTTTCAAGCTTGAGCTGTTTCAGCTTGTAGCTGCGCATCTGTTCTTCATCCAGTTTCTTTTTATAATCGGTTTCAGCGCTCTGCAAGTCCAGTTTCAAGATAGGAGTTCCTACATCTACACTATCGCCACCTTTCTTATATACTTCCAGGATACGGGTATTAATCGGTGAATTGATAATTTCCTCGAAAGCAGGTACCACTTTTCCTGAAGCACTTACACTGACCTCAATCGTACCTTTGCTCACTTTAGAAAAAACAAGATCCTTTTCTTTCACTCCCGTACGCATCAGCGAAATGAGTATATAGATAATCACAATACTCGCAACACCTATACCGCCATAACGAATGATTTTCTTGTTACGTTCTTTATTACGAACTTCTTTCGGAATTTCCCTATCCATATTGTTATTACTATTTTATATTACTCAATCTTAATTATCTTATACTACTCTCTTTTATATCTACTATACTCTGAAAAATCTCGCCCCGCCCTCCTTTTATCAATCACAAAAACGGACACTGGGAAAATCATCATCTATATACTTACTAAATCTGTGCCAAAAGTGTAAACTGCTGAAAGAAAGCACAAAGAGAGAAAGGTAGAGTGTCCGAAAACGAACACTCTGTACATTTTCGGATAGTTAAGCAATGCAAAAGATACAGTAATGCAGAAAAATCAGTGACACAAAAGAGATAAAAAGGAATACCATATTATGGTAGTATAAATACCATGCTTTGGTACACTCTGTACCTTACTATGGTACAACGAATACCTTAGCATGGTACAGCAAGTACCTTACTGTGGTAAAACATGTACCAAACTGTGATATTTATTTGGTACACGTATCAAACTGAATAATAGAGAGGTAAAAATATTATTAGCCTGTTATCTCAATCTCAACCTATCCCCTAATTCGGGTACATATTCCGCGCCCTTGCGATTCATTTTGTAGAGGTTCTTAAGACGGATGCCGTACTTCTGGGAGATGGTATGCATGGAATCACCATCTCTTACGATATAAACCGTATAGGGCTTGGAAGCTTTTTTCTTTTTACCTTTCAGGTAAATGATATCTCCGGCTTCCAATGTATAGTCTTTATGCAGGTCGTTGTATTTCACAAGTTTACGCCAGCTTATATCAAACTCCTTACCTAACAGTTCGAAGGTATCTCCATCACGTGCCACGACGTAAGCTATATCATTGGCAATATATACTTGATGCGGACTGGCCAGCCAGGGTTTCTTCTTCAACTCTTTCTCCCAATTGCGCGATTCGCGTTTGCTCAATCCCTGACTATCGTACTGATAAAGTTCATAATCTTCAATAATCGTTATCAAACGATTGGCGTAAGAAGGATCGGTGGCATAGCCCGCTTTCTTCAAGCCACGTGCCCAACCTTTATAGTCCGTTATCTTTAAGTCGAACAGGAATGCATAGCGGGCGCCACGTTTCAGAAAAAGAGAATGGTCTTCGTAGGATGCCTTGGGATGGCTATAAGCCCGAAAACACTCCTGACGGGCATCATCATCATGGCGAACAGTACGTCCGCGCCAACTGCTTCCGCACTTAATTCCAAAGTGATTATTACTTTTACGTGCCAGCTCACTGTATCCGGCGCCACTCTCGAGCAAACCTTGTGACAGCGTTATACTTGCAGGTATCTTATGTTCTTGCATCTGCTCTATGGCGAGCGGCGCATATTGTTTGATATATTCGTTATAACGGGCGTTTCTGCGCTGCGCCTGAGCAGCCACGGAAATAAAAAGAATTGCCAGGATAGCAGCCAGTCTGAAAATACGTTTCATGCTTCAATTGTTGAGTTCGATACAAAAGTCCGCAAAAGAATTGAAAAAACCAATCTCTTTCTTATCTTTGTAACATTAATTACAATAAAATACGTCCCTCCATGAAAGACCTGAATATACAAATTGCCATCAAAATATACGAATATAAAGAATTGAGTATTGCCGACCGTGAGCTTATAGATGCCGCCTGTGAAGCAACTGGGCGCAGTTATGCTCCTTACTCCCATTTCTCGGTAGGTGCTGCCGCCCGGCTGGCAAACAATATGATTATCACCGGTACCAATCAGGAAAACGCAGCTTATCCTTCGGGACTTTGCGCCGAACGTACCACTTTGTTCTATGCCAACTCGCAATATCCCGACCAAGCGGTAAATACTCTTGCCATAGCTGCCCGTAATGAACGCGGGGAATTTCTGGAAGACCCTATTCCGCCTTGCGGTGCTTGCCGGCAAGTAATGCTCGAAACGGAAAAGCGCTTCAAAAACTCCATGCGTATCTTACTATTCGGAAAGAACGGTATCTACGAGCTAAAGAATGTAGGTGCATTGCTGCCTCTTTCTTTCGATGCTTCTGCAATGGAATAAAAAAAATATATATCTTTGCACCCACTAACTAATTAATATCACCGATGAGAATATCCAAGTAAAGACAACACTATTCGGTAAACATCACTTTATAATGCTTTCTCACCTTGAACGCTGAGCATCCCCGAACGTAGATGTTTAGCCCTTACTGTGTTTGTCTGTCTCCCCAACCCTTTGATAGTTGTAATCGTGTGCCATGCGGGCACACCCGTATTATTCCTTAAACACAGTATATCTATGAGTATTATTATTAAAGACCTAAGCTATATCCATTCCGATAAGGAAGTATTGTTTTCACACCTCAACCTGACTGTTAATTCCGGTGATAAGATAGCTCTCATCGGCAACAATGGTTGCGGCAAGTCCACCTTGATGCGTATTCTCGCAGGAGATTTGCAACCGTCGACCGGAACCGTGACATGTCCCGGGCACTTGTATTATGTGCCTCAACACTTCGGGCAATACGATAACCGCACCGTGATTCAGGCATTAGGCGTCGACCGGAAAATAGCTGCCCTCCATGCTATTCTTGGCGGAGATGCCTCGGAACAACAGTTTGCCACACTGGATGATGACTGGAACATCGAAGAACGTGCCCAAGCCTCTCTAAGCGCCTGGGGTATGGACAATATTCCTCTCTCCCGCCTGATGGACGGTTTAAGCGGTGGTGAGAAAACCCGTATCTTCCTTGCCGGCATGGAGTTGAACGCATCCACCGTTATCCTGTTGGACGAACCGACCAATCATCTGGACACAGCCGGACGGGAACGTCTATATGATTTTATACGCCACACGTCTGCCACCGTATTCGTTATCAGCCATGACCGTACCTTGCTGAACCTGTTACCCGCCATCTGCGAACTGTCCCATAACGGATTGACGTATTATGGCGGCAATTATGATTTTTACAAGGAACAGAAAGAGATTCAATTGAATGCGCTCCAACAACAACTGGAGGAGAAACATAAAGCTCTGCGCCTGGTGCAAAAGATTTCACGGGAAGTGGAAGAACGGAAAGCCAAACAGAATGTGAGAGGTGAAAAGGCTGCCGTCAAGAAAGGGATTCCACGGATTATGATGGGTGGGCTAAAGAATCGTGCTGAAAACAGCAGTAGCAAGCTCAGTAACATTCATGCCGAGAAGTCTGAAAAACTGCAAAAAGAAATGGCAGGTATAAAAAAATCGCTCCCTCTGACGGACAAGCTGAAAACAGATTTCAACCCTTCCGCACTACATTTGGGAAAAATACTTGTTACGGCACGGTATATGAATTTTCATTATCCCGATAGTTCCGGTGAACTTTGGCATCTTCCTCTTGAGTTCCAAATAAGGAGCGGAGACCGCCTCAGTATCAAAGGGTACAACGGTTGCGGTAAGACCACTTTGCTGAAACTTATTACCGGAGCACTATCTCCAACCAGTGGAGTAATAGAACGTGCGGACTTTACATTTGTCTACATGGATCAGGAATATTCTCTTGTCCTGAACGAACGGAGTGTACTGGAACAGGTAGAGGCCTATAATCATCGTCATTTAGCGGATTATGAGATAAAAACGATATTGAACCGTTATCTTTTTCCCCGTGATGTCTGGAACAAACCTTGCAGCAAATTAAGCGGCGGAGAGAAAATGCGTCTCTCCTTTTGTTGCCTGATGATTACCGACAATACTCCGGATATGTTTATACTGGATGAACCGACCAATAATCTGGATATAGAGAGCATTGAAATTATCACAGCCACTATACGCGATTATACAGGAACGGTACTTGCCATCTCGCATGACAAAGAGTTTCTAAGAGAAATCGGTGTCGGAAAGGAAATGTATCTGTAGAGAATTGAGATAGTAGCGCTTTATGTTTAGCGTGAAACAGGAAAAAATAAACCCGAACTGTAAAATTGGTAAAAACATCTGTAATCTATATATGGAAAGTTACTATAAACTCCGTATTTTTGCGCTATAAAATAATCATGGCAAATTATACTATACGTTTGAAGAACAAAAATAATTATTATAACTCATGTTACGTACTATCAGACTAACAATTGCTATTGTAATCTTTACCCTCATCACTCTTTTGTTCCTTGACTTCACCGGGACAATCCATGCATGGTTCGGGTGGTTGGCGAAGATACAATTCCTGCCGGCGGTATTGGCATTAAATGCCGGGGTACTTTTATTCCTCGTTTTACTGACCGTAACAGGTGGCCGCATCTACTGTTCGGTTATCTGCCCGCTCGGTGTATTTCAGGATATCGTTTCCTGGATTTCAGGGAAAAGAAAGAAGAACCGCTTTCGTTATTCACCGGCATTATCCTGGCTACGCTACTGTGTATTGGGGGTATTTGTACTTGCCATTATTGGCGGAATCAATTCTTTTGTCGTATTATTGGCGCCTTATAGCGCTTACGGACGAATAGTATCCAATCTGTTTACCCCACTCTACCAATGGGCAAACAATGGTTTGGCTTACCTTGCGGAACGTGCCGATAGCTATGCTTTCTACGAAACGGAGATATGGATGAAAAGTCTTCCTACGCTCATCATTGCCGCAGTGACTTTCATTGTAGTTATCATACTGGCATGGCGTGACGGACGGACGTACTGCAATACGGTTTGTCCGGTAGGAACAGTACTGGGATTTCTGTCTAAGTACTCTCTTTTCAAACCGGTTATTGATACGACAAAGTGCAACGGTTGCGGACTTTGTGCACGCAACTGCAAAGCTTCGTGTATCAACTCCAAGAGCCACAGTATTGATTACAGTCGTTGCGTAGCCTGTATGGACTGTTTGGACAAATGCCGCCAGGGGGCAATCACCTATACCCGCCGCAAAGCCAATCCGGCAACTGCCACGGCTCCGGCACAACCGGAAGCAAAGGACAAGGTCAACGATGCCCGACGGGCTTTTCTTTCCGCTTCTGCCCTGCTGGCTACTACTGCCGTTCTAAAGGCTCAGGAAAAGAAAGTGGACGGCGGACTGGCAACCATCGAGGATAAAAAAATTCCCGCACGTGCCGCCTCCATCACACCACCGGGTTCATTAAGCGCCCGCAATTTTGCCGCACACTGTAGCGCTTGTCAGCTTTGCGTATCGGTATGTTCCAACCAGGTATTGCGTCCTTCTACCGACCTGATGAAACTAATGCAACCTGAAATGTCCTACGAACGTGGTTATTGCCGTCCGGAGTGTACCAAATGTTCGGAAGTATGTCCGACGGGAGCCATCCGGCCTATCACCAAAGCTGATAAATCGGCTATCCAGATAGGTCATGCCGTATGGATAAAAGAGAATTGCATCTGCATCACCGACAATATGGATTGTGGGAACTGTGCCCGCCATTGTCCTACCGGTGCCATACAAATGGTTTCCTCCGATCCCCAAAATCAGGAATCGAGAAAAATACCGGTCGTTAATACCGAACGGTGTATCGGTTGCGGTGCCTGTGAGAACTTATGCCCGTCACGCCCATTCAGTGCCATTTATGTGGAAGGGCACATTATGCATAGAACGGTATAGTGATTAGTGGTTAGTGATTAGCGATTAGTATCTATTTAAAAATCGGTTATGGAGAAAAAAGATAAAAACAAGATAAACCGTCGCGACTTTTTCAAGCTCGCCGGTGCAGGAACTCTCGTATCTGCCGCTGCGCTATACGGCTGTTCCAATAAAAAGGGTAACTCTGATAGTGAATCTGCCGCACTCGGAGATATACCTACAGACAAAATGGTTTACCGTACCAACCCTACTACGGGCGACCGTGTGTCATTGCTGGGTTACGGTTGCATGCGTTGGCCTACCCGTAAGAAGACAGACGGCAGTGGTGACGAAATCGACCAGGAAGCTGTAAACGAATTGATAGACTATGCCATAGCGCATGGAGTGAACTATTTCGATACATCCCCGGCTTATGTACAAGGGTTATCGGAACGTGCTACGGGCATTGCGCTGAAACGCCATCCACGGGAGAAGTTCTTCCTTGCTACCAAACTGTCTAACTTTAGTCCGGATACGCATAGCCGGGAAGGGTCAATTGCCATGTATCATCGTTCATTCAGTGAGTTGCAGGTAGACTATATTGATTATCTGCTCCTGCATGGTATCGGCATGGGAGGTATGGAAGCCTTGCACAGCCGTTATCTGGATAACGGAATACTGGACTTCCTTTTGGAAGAACGTGAAGCGGGACGTATCCGCAATTTGGGTTTCTCCTATCATGGCGACATTGAAGTTTTCGACTATCTGCTATCCCGACACGATGAATTGAAGTGGGATTTCGTACAAATCCAGCTCAATTACGTAGATTGGAAACATGCTAAGGAGGTAAACGACCGCAATACGGATGCCGAATATCTTTATGGCGAACTGGTAAAACGCAGTATCCCTGCGGTTATCATGGAACCGCTATTGGGAGGACGCCTATCCAAACTGAACGACCATTTGATGGCACGGCTGAAACAACGCCGTCCCCAAGACAGCGTGGCTTCCTGGGCATTCCGCTTTGCCGGTACATTTCCTGATGTGCTGACAGTATTAAGCGGCATGACTTATATGGAACATTTGCAGGATAATCTGCGTACGTTCGCCCCGCTCGATCCATGTACGGAAGAAGAAATGGCATTACTGGAAGATACCGCTCAAGTCATGTTGACGTATCCTACCGTCCCATGCAACGATTGTAAATATTGCATGCCTTGTCCTTATGGTCTGGATATTCCCGCCATTTTATTACACTACAACCGGTGTATCAATGAGGGGAATACCCCTAAGAGTAGTCAGGATGAAAATTACCGTGAAGCGCGGCGTGCATTCCTCATTGGTTATGACCGGAGCGTGCCGAAACTTCGTCAGGCAAACCACTGTACAGGTTGCAATCAATGCAACCCTCATTGTCCGCAAGGTATCGACATCCCTAAAAAGCTACAGGAAATAGATTTATTTGTAGAAAATCTAAAACAAAAGAAACTATAGTACAAACGAAAACAAACAGAATAACACATCTTTGCGCAGAAAAACAGTTTATTAGAAAACAGAGACAGATATGAAGAAAAGAATTTTAATCGCATTAACAACGGGTGTTATAATGCCAGCGAGTACATTGTTTGCACAAGCTGACAGTTTGCAACAAAGAACATACAACATAGACGAAGTTGTAGTAACAGGAACAAGAAACGAGACAGACATCCGCCATCTTCCGATGACCGTATCCGTAGTCAACCGTTCCCGCATAGAAAAAAGGTATGACCCTTCCCTGCTCCCATTGCTGACCGAACAGGTTCCGGGACTTTTCACCACAAGCCGTGGTATTATGGGATATGGCGTTTCCACCGGAGCAGCGGGAGGTATGAGTCTGCGTGGTATAGGCGGAAGCCCGACAGCAGGATTATTAGTGCTGATTGACGGGCATCCCCAGTACATGGGGTTAATGGGACACCCCATTGCCGATGCTTACCAAAGTATGATGACCGACCGTGTGGAAGTATTGCGTGGTCCGGCTTCAGTATTGTATGGTTCGAATGCCATGGGCGGAGTTATCAACATCGTCACCCGCAAGATGCAGGAAGACGGTGTAAAGACCAATGCTCAAATAGGTTATGGTTCCTACAATACACTGCAAACGGAAATCTCCAACCGTGTCAGGAAGGGACGTTTCAGCAGTATGGTTACCGGCTCGTACAACCGTACCGACGGACACCGCGACGATATGGAATTCGAACAATACGGTGGTTATGCCAAGTTGGGTTATGACTTCAACAGCTTCTGGAAGATATGGGGAGATGTAAACATCACCCAATTCAAAGCTTCCAATCCCGGAGAAATCAGCAATCCGTATATTGACAATGATTCACGCATCACACGCGGTATGACCTCCTTTGCACTGGAGAATCATTACGACAAGACTTCCGGTGCCTTGAGTTTCTTCTACAACTGGGGACGACATAAAATCAATGACGGCTATCACCCCGGCGGGACGCCACAGGAATCTCATTTCAATTCCAAAGACCGGATGCTGGGACTGTCATGGTATCAAAGCGCAACACTCTTTACCGGCAACCGCCTAACCGTAGGTTTTGATTACCAGCATTTCGGCGGTGAATCATGGAACAGGGTTATAGCTACCGGTGAACGTAAGCCGGGGGTTGACAAGCAGATGGATGAATTTGCCGGATACGTTGATTTTCGTCAGGATTTAGGTGAATGGCTCTCTCTGGATGCAGGTATCCGCGTAGACCATCATTCGCATGTCGGAACTGAGTGGATACCTCAAGGCGGTCTTTCTTTCCACCTACCCCATCGGGTTGAAATGAAAGCAATGGTAAGTAAAGGTTTCCGCAATCCTACCATTCGCGAAATGTATATGTTCCCACCCCAGAACCCGGACTTGAAACCGGAAAGCCTGATGAATTATGAACTGTCTTTCTCACAACGATTACTTAACGGCGCATTATTCTATGGGGTAAACCTGTACTATATAGACGGTGAGAATATGATTGCAACCGTTCCCACTAACGGTAAACCGCTTAACGTAAATACAGGTGAGATCAAGAACTGGGGGATTGAAACAAATATCGGCTACCGCATTACTCCCCACTGGCAGGTAAATGCGAATTATAGCTGGCTTCACATGGAGAATCCAGTAGTTGCCGCCCCCGAACATAAGTTGTATGCAGGGGTAGATTTCACGCAAGGGCGTTGGGGCATATCCACAGGCCTGCAATACATAAAGGATTTACATACCAATGTAACCAAAGGCAAAGAAAAACAGGAAAGCTTCGTACTCTGGAACCTTCGTGCCAACTACCGTTTGTGCCGCTTTGCCGATGTATTTGTAAGAGGCGAAAATTTGTTGGCACAACGCTATGAAATCAACGCAGGTTTTCCAATGCCGAAAGCAACGTTTATGGGTGGAGTGAATATAAACTTCTAACCCCCTTAATGACGACGAGAAGGAGTATATTCAATTTTATAAATACGGTCAAAAAATGGCATCCATTCATTCTCGGCAATACCTATCTGTAAGCCGTAAAAATGGGTGCCTTCTTTTTTATATTCCTGTATCTTCCGCGTTAAAGCAGTCGAGGAAAGCGGTATCTTGAAATCGCTAATCCACAAGACATCCGCATTCATGTATTCTTTTCCTGATTCAAGTAACCGGAACATACCTTTTATCATTTGAGTAGCATCGGTATCTCCGCAAGCTGTTCTTGAAAAGAACTCCAGTAACCGTGCCCGATCTTTTCGCATGTCGATGGGATTGATTGATACGGAAAAGGCTATCAGAAAGCAGTTACGGTGTTGCTTATCCGCTATTTCCAGCAGTTTTACCAATATAGAATGGGCTACTTTCTCCGGTTTTCCCACCATGCTGCCGGAAGTATCCAGACAGACAATCATAGGCCCTTTCTGGGTAGCCTTTTTCTTCTCCAAACGACGGGCGGGCTGCATAATTTCAGACTTATAGCGAAAAGTCTGAAGCTTAGAGGTAAGATATTTGTAGACAAATAAATCTTCCAGTTCGGCATCGGCACAATGTGCCAACTCCATAGGCAGCAACGCATTCAAATCATTCCCTACCGTGATGCCCTGAATGTCGCATTTGGAAGAATGATCCAACTTATAAATACTTCCTTCGGTGGCGGTGACTTGCTCCTGTCCTTCGTCATCGGCTATACGCCCCATTTTATTAGCCACTTTCACAATTTCCGGGAACTCCCTCTGAATACGTACTACCTTGCGTATCCGTTCAAAATCCACTGTATTCCACAACCCGCTCATCAAGCCCCATGCCTGAAAGAATTCATCTTTTTCAATTTGATTGGAACGGAGATACTCAGGAATATCTTTCAGGTTGGAACGTACTCTACGCTCAAGGGCGTCTTTACGTAAATCGATTTCTTTTTCTTTCTGAGCATGCTTCTTTTGTCGGAATGCTTCTTGCCAGTCGTCCACCATCTTTTCCCAGACTTCATCATCGGCGTACTTTCCTTCATCTCCATACTGCCCTCTGTAAAAACGGTGGTCGAAGCCATATTCGCGGTATTCGTCGGAAAGCTGCTGCAATAATGCCTGCCAGCCATCCTTCCGCTTCTCAACAGACCATTCCAGAGTGAGTTTCATTCCATTCTGTTCGGACTGGCTCTTTTGAATATTATATTTCTCCTTTTCCAGATTCAACTGGACAAACTGAATCATCGTATCATAGAAGATGCGGGCGGATATATCATCAGTCAACACCTGTACTTTAATCGTAGGGTCGTGCATGACAGACAGCAAGTAAGCATATAACGGTTCACTGTCTGTTTCGGCACATTCACCGGTCTGCACATATTTGTCCAGCACCTGCACGTAAAAAGCCGAATCATACCTTGTATCACTCATCACCGTACCGCAGTTTACGTACATCTACCCGTGTCCAAGCTATTTCCTTGCGGACAGTTGCCACATATTGCCCTACTTCCTTTTTATCTTCTTCCGAAACAAAGATATTCTCCGACAGTCCCTTTACCAGTCCGTCAATCTGCGCATTGACATGTTCCAGCTCCGATTCATAATCCCTGCCGGTTATGGTGATATTACCCAACCAAAGTTGTTGTTCCTCGCCCCGTTTCAATCTTCTCATGGGGAAACGAACGCCATTGATATAAATATGTTTGTCGTCCCGATAAAGCGTGATACGTTCGGCATCCTGTTGCTTCATTTGATTAAAATCTGAAAACGCACGGATAATCGTCCGCTTCGGGTTCAGCGGATCGGCATACATCACTCCCATTGCCGGCGCATCTTTGGCGTTATACTCTTTCATGTTTTTATAATCCACCACGAAGATATAGGTATTCCCTGTTCCATGATTCTCCACCTGATAATAAAAATGATCCGTTATCAGCAAGTCTTCATCGCGGCGATCTCCATTCAAACGGGCTTTATCCAAGGCTTCACGTACCCGGCTGACTTTCAAATCGGATTTCAAAGAGGAAGTAATGGCAACAATCTTCTTGACAGACGTGATAAAGAGGGAGCGAATCACAATCTGCCGGATTTCAGAACATTCGTCAGGTTCATTCCAGAGGCAATGGTAGATGGGGAGCAAGTCGGTAATACTTACTTCCGTTCTTCCATGTATAAAAGCGGATGCTTTCAGCAGCCTTACAATATTCTTCCAACGCCGGTCGCTCACATACACGTCTCGATGTACTTCCGAGTCTACAATCTCTACCTTCGTCAACTCTTTACGGATAGCTGTAATACAGGTAAGTACCTCAGAAGGTACAGTTACTTGCGTTATTTCCTTTTGCCATTCTACATATTCCTTATCTGAAATTTGCCATTGGCTAGAAGTTATTGTTTCATCGCTACTGTCATCAAGCAGCATCCTATAAAAAGCTTCTTCCTCCTGCACACAAGTACAGATGATGCGAATCAAAAAACGATCCCATAAAGCTTCCAGTCCTTCACCCTGCGTAGGGAGTTCATTACTGGCAGCCACCAACAGTTTCAAGGGAAGTTTCATTTCCTTATCACCATTACGGAAGAGCTTTTCATTGATTACTGTCAGCAGTGTATTCTGTATCGCCGGCCCTGCTTTCCATATCTCATCCAGAAACACAACATCTGCCGTGGGCAAATATCCGTCAACGGCACGTTCGTACTTATCTGATTCTTTCAGACGGCTGATACTCACCGGGCCGAATAATTCATCGGGTGTAGAAAAGCGCGACATAAGATACTCAAAAGCACTCGCATCGACAAACGCTTCTTTCAAACGTCGTGCTACCATTGACTTGGCCACTCCCGGAGGACCTAACAGTAAGATACTCTCTCCTGCCAAAGCCGCCAACAGGGACAATCCTATTTCTGTTTCTTTCTCGTATACTCCCCGATTCATTTCAGCTAACAATAGCCGGATGCGTTGCTTGATTTCCATATTATTGATATCCATAGTCTATAACAATCCAAATTCTCCCTATTTAAGAGAAGCTACAAAGATAATGAATACTAATATTTTTCTTTTATTTCTTTCTCTACAAATTACTTCCCGCATTACTATAATTTATACCTTTGTATTCGATTTTTTTCATGCAACGAATACACTTCTTTCATGTAACAATTGATATATGGAAACCAAAGAAAATATAAATTCTTTGCAGTGGTTCGTCTTCTTTAAAGACCAACTGCTGCTGAAAAAAGAGAAAGACGGGAAATATAGTATTCCCTATTTACCAGAACTACCCGTAAAACTTACAAATGAAGACAGGATACAGGAAGTAACCCTGACCGACGGTAATAGAATCCAAACAGTTGCCCTGAAACAGGCCAT
Organism: uncultured bacterium; assembly: GCA_905215345.1. Classification (GTDB taxonomy): domain Bacteria; phylum Bacteroidota; class Bacteroidia; order Bacteroidales; family Bacteroidaceae; genus Bacteroides. The sequence goes on along the minus strand of CAJMPR010000007.1, from coordinate 112,482 downwards.
ACCCGAAACAGACGAATGGATTATGATCGGTTTACGAGCATCGTACGACTACATATCGTTATCGGATTATCAAGCTGCCGGAAAAGCTTTCCAAATACTCTATTGGGACGAGCATAGCCGTTTCTGTCCCGTTTGTGGTTCTTCCATGGAACAGAAGACACCTATCATGAAGAAATGTCCCAACTGCGGAAACGAAATGTATCCACCTGTTTCTACAGCTGTCATTGTATTGATAAAGAAAGAGGAAGAAATATTACTGGTACATGCTCGTAACTTCCGGGGAACATTCCACGGATTAGTAGCAGGGTTCCTTGAAGCAGGTGAAACTTTAGAGCAATGCGTACAGCGTGAAGTATTGGAAGAAACCGGGCTGAAAGTAAAGAATATCACTTATTTCGGTAATCAGCCTTGGCCCTATCCCAGTGGACTGATGGTAGGCTTCATTGCGGACTACGAAAGCGGAGAAATCAGCTTACAAGATGATGAATTGTCTTCGGGCGCTTTTTATTCCAAAGATAATCTGCCGGAAATTCCCCGGAAACTAAGCATTGCACGAAAACTGATTGACTGGTGGCTGGAAAATGGAAATACAGATAAGAGTAATAAAGATATAAAGATATAAAGTGATGAAGTAATATCACAAAAAACAGATTGCGGAAAACACGCATTACAAACGAACAACTACGAATGAAACGACTCTCATTCACATCAACCAATCGGCGTGCAACCGCAATCTGTAGTACTATCTGTTAACTATTGACCTCTGTCGCATATAAGAACAGCATTTAACGGAGAATGATTGCACAGACTGGCATAAAGAATATAAAAGAAACTTAATTAGACCGGAAGGATTACATTATAACGTCTCCTTTAACTTTTTTTCCCAAAACTTCCCACAGCATTCTATGAATCGTTGCGTCTAAGCTATATACAAGACAGCATACTCTTCAAAAGAAACACTACCAATGAAGAGTAAACTAAGACTCAACGAAAGATTATAGATGATAAAAAAGGAATTTATTTTTTCAGTACTTTTATCCTCCTGTTTCTCCTTTTCATTACAAGGACAAACTGTATGGACTAAGAGCGACTCTTTAAAACTAAAAAGTATGTTGGATGGAGAAACGGATATACCCGCCAATCCCACAGTAAAGCAAGAGATAGATTTATTGTTTTCTACTCCTACACATGTACATAATGATCCTATTCTGGCTATTGAGGAACTTTTACCGCGACCGATGAACCCTTTGAAGAAGTATCAAGTTCCGAAATTCCGGTTGAACAACACCCATATTTACTACCAGACTCCATTTCTGAACAGATTTTACCTAAATAGCAAACGATTCAGTATTTCAGCCACATCAATATATAAAAGAACCAAAATCATTTTAGAACAGAAAACGGACTTAAAATTTGATATTACAGAAAAACTCGGCTACCATATTTATGGAGGATATAGCCTTAACAGAAGCAAATCACCGATACTGCCGGGCGCAGTAAATCCGTTATATATTGGAAGCGGATTCTCTTATAATATTAATCAACAAGTGCAAATAAAGACCGGAATCAATAGACAATTCAATGTAATCACCAAACGCTGGGAATGGTTGTGGGAAACAAGTGTAGGAGTATCTTTTTAAGAGACAAAAAAGGGATAAGCAGTTTCAACCACTTACCCCCTTTCTATCGCTATATCAATTAGTTTTTTTAGATACCGAGTGACTTGCGTACAGCTTCCACCTTCTTTTCAGCTTCTGCCTCCGCATTGGTATAACACTTCGCACATCCCATTTCACCTTTCACTTCGATATAGAACTTAATCTTCGGTTCCGTACCAGAAGGACGAACGGAAATCTTCGTTCCATCTTCTGTGAAGTACTGGAGAACATTTGATGTTTCCGGCATATCGAGATTAGTCACATTACCTTTAGCATCCGTAGCTTTCAAGGTCTTATAATCCTTAATTAACTTAACCGCAGAGCCACCGATTTCTTTCGGAGGATTGGAACGGAAATTATCCATCATAGCCTTGATTTCGTCGGCACCGCTCTTACCCGGTTTCACAACGTTGACGGTAGTTTCTTTAGAGAAACCATATTCTACGTAGATATCCATCAATACATCATACAAGGTCTTACCCTGATCTTTGGCCCACGCACAAATTTCAGCCAGCAAAGAACAAGCTGATACGGCATCTTTATCACGAACAAAGTCTTCGGCCAGGAAACCGTAGCTTTCTTCACCGCCACCGATGTATTGTTGCTTGCCTTCACGCAAACGGATTTCACGTGCAATCCACTTGAAACCGGTATAGCAGTCGAGCATTTCAATCTTATTCTTATCGGCAACCGCCTTGATAAGTTCCGTCGTTACGATGGTCTTCACAATGAAGTCCGTAGGTTGCATCTTTCCGGTTGCAATACGGTTTTTGATGATATAATACAAGAAAAGCAAACAAGTTTGATTACCGTTAATCAATACCCAATCACCTTTGGAATCCTTGCAGGCCATACCTACACGGTCAGCGTCCGGGTCACTTGCCATTACAATATCGGCATTGATTTTCTTTGCTAAGGCGATTGCCATAGAAAGCGCTTCGGCATTTTCGGGATTCGGAGATACGACAGTCGGGAAGTTTCCATCCTTCACCATTTGTTCGGGCACGCAATGTACATTTTCAAATCCCCATTCTTTCAAGGAAGCAGGAATAAGCACTCTACCTGCACCATGAAGAGGAGTATAAACAATAGAAAGGTCCTTCTGGCGTTTGATTACTTCCGGGTCAATAGAAAGCGTATGAACTTTATCCAGATAAATCTTGTCTACTTCTTCACCGATTATCTGAATCAGGTTGTTATTACCCTTGAATTTGATATCTTCAACCTTTACTTTCTCCACTTCGTCAATGATAGCCGTATCGTGCGGAGCAAGTACCTGTGCACCATCATCCCAATACGCCTTGTAGCCATTATATTCTTTCGGATTGTGGCTTGCGGTAAGATTGATACCACTCTGGCAGCCGAAGTGACGGATAGCGAATGAAACTTCAGGAGTAGGACGCAAATCATCGAACAGGTATACCTTGATACCGTTAGCAGAGAAGATATCCGCTGAGATTTTGGCGAACTTATCACTGTTGTTACGGCAGTCATAACCCACTACAACAGAAATCTGTTCCATACCTTTGAAACATTTGTTCAAGTAGTTGGCCAAACCCTGAGTGGCAGCACCTACCGTATAAATGTTCATTCGGTTAGTACCTGCACCCATGATACCGCGCAAACCACCTGTTCCAAATTCCAGGTCTTTATAAAAACATTCTATCAGTTCGGTTTTATCTGGATTTTCCAACATGCGTTTCACTTCCGCCTGAGTTTCGGCATCATAGGCCGGAGTAAGCCATTTTTCAGCTTTCTCAGTGACCTGTTTAATCAGTTCCTGATTTTCCATAAGACTATTTTAATTTTAAAGGTTAATACTTCAATTGTTTGTTAAGACACAAATGTAGAAGATTAAGTTCAAATATCCTAATTTTTTTTACCGCAGATTCACAGATTTGTACAGTATTTACAAGGAATATGAACAATACGATACAAAACAACAGTCCTGCAACAAACATCGCGCCCCCAACTGTCAATTGTCAATTATCAATTGTCAATTATCACCGGGCATTTTATATCTGTCACCTGTTTGTTTGACATACTCTTCAAGGAATTCCTTCGGGTATCCCGGGCGAATGACACCTGCCGGCTGTCCGATAGAATTCCGTTCAAACTTACCGTCCTTCATACGTTTAATGACACCGTCATTATATTTCACTACGAGAAATTCGCCGAGGCGCTTCCAGGTATCGAAAGTACTCTGGGCAGTCATGTTGGTATAATTTGTCAGGAAGACTTTAGCTTTGACGGGATCTTTCTCCAAGAGTTTGGCTGCGGCGGCTTCAATACCTTCCTGCGCTTCATTGAAAGTAGTTTCAAGTTCGGTTTGAGTGGCACGAACATCCCCCATCATAAGGTCATAACGGGGATATACCATATTAGCAACCCAGTTGAAAATCCAGAAAGAAGAATTCCATGAGAAAGTAATATAATCGGCACCGTCTACTCGGGAATAGCATACCGGAACTTTATCCGTACAGCAATACACAGGAGTAAATACGGTCATATTAGCATCATCCGTACCAAACCACAATACCCCGCCGATAGCATCGGGCAGATTGGAACGCATCTGTGCTACAAAAACAAAACCACTTTGCTGCGTAGAGATAGGACGCTCATTGAAATATTCCTGATCGCCTACCTTGAAAGAAAGAGGAGAAAGACGGTACGGAGTATGATACGGACCCGCACCAAAATCCTTGCTGATGTCAAGAGGAGTTCCTTCGTAATGGTCGCGCATGGCGTTCTTCACGTCCTGCACGGATATTTTACGATTAGGTTTTACAAATAGCGGCATGGGAGTCTGTGTCTTACCTTCTATATAAGAAAGGAACTCATTGCCACGGTCGGTAAACATATTAAAGTAGCTCCATACGCGAGCTTCGCAGTAACGGAGGGCACTGAAGTCCAACGGTGCATAAGCATTGGCAAAACTAAAGTCCTTGTTTACCCCTTCAAAATAACCTTTTTCACGGGCAAAAGAGATAACATCTGGAGAATACATGCAGTTATTCTTATCATTCATATCGAACTGATGAATACGACTTTGGTTGGCATGGGCTGAAATGCAATCATCGGGCACACGGACAGCCACCCACACGGCACCACGTACACCGGTCCCCTTACCAATCATCTCCATAATCCATATCTCATTAGGATCGGCAATAGTAAAAGACTCCCCACTACTGTAATAACCATACTCCTGTACAAGGTCTGTCATTACCTTGATAGCTTCGCGGGCAGTACGCGAACGTTGCAAGCCGAGGTAAATTAAGCTACCGTAGTCAATAATACCGGTAGTATCCACCAATTCAGGGCGTCCGCCAAAAGTTGTTTCGCCAATGGCCAACTGGAACTCATTCATATTGCCGATAACATTGTACGTCTGACGTGCCTGCTCTATCTGACCAAGGTATTTACCGGTATCCCACTCGTGTACATCAATCAGTGTCCCTTTCTTGTGCATTCCTGCCGGATAATGATATAACTCACCGAACAATCCATAGGAGTCGGCAGAATAGGAAACAATAGTAGAACCGTCGGTAGAAGCGTTTTTGCCAACGATGAGATTGGTACACGCAAGAGCATTTACCACTGCCGCCACTACGAGCAAGACGGAAAGAGATAGTCTTTTACTTTTCATACTTTACTTAATTTTTAACCTTCCATTCCCCTAAAGAGTGTAAGGAATAGTTTTGTTTATTATATACTTATTATATTATTGTCAGAAAGAGCATTCTCCTCCCCTCTAAGGAGGTGGAGTTTCACCATATAAAGTTGAACTGCTCCGTTGTCCGGTTACCACAATCATCTGTCACAGTCATTTCCACGACATGCTTTCCGCCCTTTTTCACATGTTTGGGATCAAGTTCACAAACCAGATTTCCGCTGATGGAATTCGGTTTACCAAACAAGGCATATTTACCGTCAATCGTTCCATGATAACTACGGATACCCGTTTCCTTATCTTTCGCTTTAAAGACGACACGCCCCATACGCCCCCATTGCTGAGGATTTATCGGGATAATCTCCGGGGGAACCGTATCGACAGCAACTGTATAAGTACCCAAATCGCGAATGCGGACTTTCATAAAACCGTCTTTATAGGTACCACCCACACTATATTTCCCTCCACGCGCTGTTACACCGGCTACATAATATTTCGATTTATCGGCTACAAGGTCACGACGCAGGCCAATACGCATTTCGCAAGCTCCATGCATCGGTATACGGGTATCATTCAGTTGATATGTAAAAGCAACATCCCCACTGTCGGCACGTACCGCATAATTCAACCAGGCATCATCATAAAGCATGCCACGCGGCACTACTAATTCCAACCCCGGTTCTTGAAGATAATTGGTCTTATCCCATTTGAAAACATACTTCTCCCGATGTTCTACCGGACGGATATTCATTTTTTTCCCTTGTACCGTAAAACGGACTTTAGAAGTATTGCCCAACGCATCGGCCAATGTATAAACAAACTGATAAGGACGTTCTTCATTAATATCTACCAGCCCACGATTGCCGTTAGCAGCATGCAACATACGCAGGCGGTTTCCCGGTTCGATAAACGACTTCATATATTGTCCATGTGTCCACGAATTGATATAACGGTTTTCATCGTATGCGTAGCGGTCTACTATGCTGCGGAACACTTCTTTACCATCCACTTCCAGAATCACGGTGTGCACCCCATAACGATTACCCACTCCGTCCATGTGGTCGTAGGCACGGATACCCGCTCCAATCACTCCCCAGGCATCAATCGGTTTCAACGGTCGTGCCGGAAAAGTCTGGCGAGCCTGTTTTCCATTCACCACTCCCCTGCCCGGTTGCGGAAAGAGCATGATGCCCTCGGTGCGGGGAGCAACTTTATCTTTCACCTTATTCTTAAAGAAAGGTAGCGGATCTATATAATCTCCGGTGACCGTTTCTATCATATCCAAATGCAGGTGAGGACCGAAAGAATAACCGGTATTCCCGCTTAAGGCTATCACCTGTCCTGCTTTCACCGGATACTCATCCGGTTCAGGAGTAATCTCTACCTCCCAGCTCTCTTTCTCATATTGCAAGTCTTCCACTTTTTCCGAGACAGGCGAGACAAAAGCGCTGAGGTGACGGTTAATGGTTGAGTAACCGTTATTATATGTTACATCAAGCACGTAGCCCGAACCGTGAGTCACGCGAATACGCGAAATATATCCGTCAGCCAGTGCACGGACAGGTTTGCCAATAGTTCCACCGGTCTTGAAGTCCAGCCCGCCATGAAAGTGATTCGCACGTATTTCACCGAAGTTACCTGAGAAAGTAATAGGAAAATCGAAAGGAGGAACAAAAGAGACTTCTTCTTTTGGGGACGCTTCCTGGGCAAATCCAATTTGTAAACTACCTACAAAAAACAAGAAAGAGAAAAATATAGAATGTTTCATATCTTTATAACCCATATCATACTTTTATAATGCATGCAAATATAAAAAGAATAGTTCTCTTAGCCTAAACAAAACAAGATTTATCATCCGTCACCACATAGAAATAATTGAGTTTTTTCTGTTGTAAAACAGCCTGTCCCGAATGACACTGAGACAGAGAAATTACTATCTTGCGGCATATTTAACCCTAAACAGATGACATTATGATTATCGGAGTACCTAAAGAAATCAAAAACAATGAGAACCGTGTAGGAATGACCCCTGCCGGAGTAGCCGAGTTGGTGAAACGCGGTCATACAGTGTACATACAGGCAACAGCCGGTGCAAACAGCGGATTCTCAGACAAGGATTACGTGGATGTTGGTGCACTGATTTCACCTACCATTGAAGGAACATATGCCATAGCTGATATGATCGTCAAGGTAAAGGAACCCATTGCACCGGAGTACAAACTGATTAAAAAGGGACAAGTGGTATTTACTTATTTCCACTTCGCGGCCGATAAATTACTTACTGAAGCCATGATAGCAAGCGATGCTGTTTGTATTGCATACGAAACCGTAGAGAACCCCGATCATTCCCTGCCGTTACTTACTCCTATGAGTGAAGTTGCCGGACGTATGGCAACCCAGGTAGGTGCCCGTTTTCTGGAGAAGCCGCAAGGGGGAAAGGGAAAGCTAATGGGTGGTGTACCCGGGGTACGTCCTGCTCGTGTACTCATTTTAGGTGGCGGTGTGGTTGGTACTAATGCCGCACAAATGGCTGCGGGAATGGGTGCTGAAGTATTGATAACCGATGTCAATCTGCCACGCCTGCGCTATCTCAGCGAGGTATTACCCAAGAATGTAAAAACACTCTATTCTTCACTCCATAACATCAAAATGGAGCTGCCTACAATAGACCTCGTAGTAGGTTCTGTGCTTATACCCGGTGACAAAGCGCCGCATCTGATAACAAGGGATATGCTGAAAATGATGAAACCCGGCACCGTGCTTGTGGATGTTGCCATTGACCAGGGCGGTTGTTTCGAAACGTCCCACCCCACTACGCATAGTGAGCCGACGTACGTTGTGGACGGCATTGTGCACTATGCCGTAGCCAATATTCCCGGTGCTGTACCATTTACTTCTACTATGGCACTGACAAATGCAACATTGCCCTATACTGTAGCTTTAGCCTGCAAAGGGTGGAAACAGGCTTGTAAAGATGATCCGGCATTGGCACTAGGATTGAACATAGTAAAAGGCAAGGTTACTTACAAAGCTGTAGCAGATGTGTTCGGGTTGAAGTACGAACCAATAGAATTATAAAAGAAAACTTAGCGAGGCGGAGCTTCGCAGTAATTAATGCGAATCAGTAGTTGAATTGAATTCTTTCTGTATGGTTTTGAATATATTTCGTCCCCGTTATAAACTAAATTCAACTCCTGATTCGCATAATTAGTAATTAGTGATTAGCAGGTTACGCAATGTCTGCTTTAGGGAGTGTAAAGTTGACCTTTAGCTTCGTAAAGTTAACCTTTAGCGTCCTCAAGTAGACCTTTACGTTATACTTCTCCTTTAATAAACGCCAAATAATGTAAAACGACGGAACTTTCTTCCATAGGAGTCGTTGTTGTGGAAAATTCGACGGGGAAAATCCCCGCCACCTAAACCTTTTAAAACTTATAGTTATATGGAAGATTTGAATTTCAGAAAAGGAGATGCCAAAACTGAAGTATTCGGTTCAAACCGTATGTTACAACCCTCACCTGTAGAAAAAATTCCTGATGGACCTACTACCCCGGAAATCGCTTATCAAATGGTCAAAGATGAGACATTTGCCCAGACACAGCCACGCTTGAATCTGGCAACATTCGTAACCACCTATATGGATGATTATGCCACCAAACTGATGAACGAAGCCATCAACATTAACTACATTGATGAGACCGAATATCCTCGTATTGCCGTAATGAACGGTAAGTGTATCAACATTGTTGCCAACCTCTGGAACTCTCCTGAAAAAGACACTTGGAAAACAGGTGCACTTGCTATCGGTTCTTCAGAAGCCTGTATGCTGGGTGGTGTAGCCGCCTGGTTGCGCTGGCGTAAAAAACGTCAGGCTCAAGGAAAACCATTCGATAAACCAAACTTCGTAATCTCAACCGGTTTCCAGGTGGTATGGGAAAAATTCGCCCAGTTGTGGCAGATTGAAATGCGTGAAGTGCCATTGACGCTTGACAAAACCACACTCGACCCCGAAGAAGCTTTAAAGATGTGTGACGAAAACACAATCTGTGTAGTTCCTATTCAAGGTGTTACATGGACAGGACTGAACGATGACGTTGAAGCATTGGACAAAGCCCTCGACGCTTACAATGCTAAGACCGGTTATGACATTCCTATCCACGTAGATGCTGCCAGCGGAGGTTTCATCCTTCCATTCCTCTATCCTGATACCAAATGGGACTTCCGCCTGAAATGGGTACTCTCTATCAGCGTCAGCGGTCATAAGTTCGGCTTGGTTTATCCGGGTCTGGGTTGGGTTTGCTGGAAAGGCAAAGAATATCTGCCCGAAGAAATGGCGTTCAGCGTAAATTATCTGGGTGCTAACATTACTCAGGTCGGCTTGAACTTCTCTCGTCCTGCCGCACAAATTCTCGGACAGTATTACCAATTCATCCGCTTAGGATTCCAAGGTTACAAGGAAGTACAGTACAATTCACTGACAATCGCCAAGTATATCCACGACGAAATCGGTAAGATGGCTCCGTTTGTAAACTATGCAAAAGAAGTAGTGAACCCGCTATTCATCTGGTACTTGAAACCGGAATATGCAAAGACAGCCAAATGGACTTTGTATGATTTGCAGGATAAATTGTCACAACATGGCTGGATGGTACCGGCTTATACATTGCCGTCCAAACTGGAAGACTACGTTGTAATGCGTGTTGTTGTTCGCCAGGGATTCAGCCGCGATATGGCAGATATGTTATTGGGAGACATCAAGAATGCCATCACTGAATTGGAAAAATTGGATTATCCTACTCCTACACGTATGGCTCAGGACAAGAACCTGCCGGTAGAAGCTAAGATGTTCAATCACGGTGGACGTCGCAATAAGAAAAAATAATTAAGAGGTGATAAGGTTATAATGTGGTAGAGTGGTAAAGTAATATCACTCTATCACTCTATCACTTTAGCATCTTTTCACCCTACTACCACTTTAATCCCTTATATATTATATGGAAAAGAAAATATCAATTTCACAAATAAAGGAAGTTGCCCAAGCAGCCTATAACGAGGTAAAAGGGCAAACCGGCGGTAAGAACGCGGATTACATTCCTTATCTTGCCAATATCGATTCCAAACTGTTTGGTCTGAGCATCTGTCTGATGAACGGACAGACCATCAACATAGGTGATACAGATTACCATTTCGGTATTGAATCCGTTTCAAAGGTACACACAGCCATTCTTATCTTGCGTCAATATGGTGCGCAGAAAGTGTTGGATATGATCGGTGCCGATGCTACCGGCCTTCCGTTCAACTCTATCATCGCCATTTTACTGGAAAACGACCATCCCTCTACTCCATTGGTAAACGCAGGAGCTATTTCTGCCTGTTCCATGGTACAACCGGTGGGTAATTCCGACAAGAAATGGGATGCTATTGTACAGAACATCACTGAACTGTGTGGTTCAGCCCCGAAGCTCATCGACGAGTTGTACAAATCGGAAACGGCAACCAACTTCAACAACCGCTCCATTGCCTGGTTGCTGAAAAACTATAACCGAATTTACGATGATCCGGATTTGGCACTTGACCTTTATACCCGCCAATGTTCTTTGGGTATCACTGCCCAACAACTGGGTATTGCCGCAGGAACCATTGCCAACAACGGCGTAAACCCCGTTACCAAGCAGACTGTATTCGACGCCAGCCTGTCACCCAAAATCACCTCTATGATTTCCACCGTAGGATTCTACGAACACTCAGGTGACTGGATGTACACAGCCGGCATACCTGCCAAGAGCGGTGTAGGCGGTGGCGTAATGGCCGTTCTACCGGGTGTGATGGGCGTTTCAGCCTTCGCTCCTCCTTTGGACGTAGCAGGTAACTCTGTAAAGGCTCAGGCAGCAATCAAATTCATCATGAACAAGCTCGGCTTGGGCGTATTCAATGGTGATAATGTGACGATTACAGAATAATCTCTTCACTAGTTATGAGTTATTAGTTATAAGTTATTTGCTGATTAGGGTACATACCAGCAAATAACTCGTAACTTATAACTCATAACTTTATAATTGAACATCATTATGAAAATGGCCCTATCAGAATTCGTATTACGCAAAAAAGGGATATACGGCATATTGCACGTTATTATCCTGTTACTTTCGCTCTTCCTCGTCATCAGTATCTCTATCGATACGTTCAAAGGTATTCCTTTTTACGAGCAATCGGTATACATGAAGGTACAGTTGTGGATTTGCGCTCTATTCCTGGCGGACTTTGTTCTGGAATGGATTCTGGCAGAAGACAAAAGACACTACGTTGCCACGCACTTCATTTTTCTATTGGTAGCTATTCCCTACCAGAATATAATTGCCTACATGGGATGGACATTCTCACCGGAGATAACTTATATGATACGCTTTATCCCGTTGGTGCGGGGCGGCTATGCTATGGCTATCGTGGTGGGTTGGTTGACGTACAACCGTGCATCAAGTTTGTTTATTTCCTACCTGACAATGTTGCTGGCTACCGTTTATTTTGCCAGTCTGGCATTCTATGTCATGGAACATGGGACCAATCCTCTGGTAAAAGGATATGGAGATGCTATCTGGTGGGCTTTCATGGATGTGACTACAGTGGGTTCAAACATCATTGCCGTCACCCCTACCGGGCGAGTGCTATCCGTACTGCTGGCAGCTCTGGGGATGATGATGTTTCCCATATTCACAGTGTATGTAACGAGTCTGGTGGAACGTCGTAACAAGGAGAAGAAAGAATATTACGAGCAGCAGGGACAGCCACAAGCTCCTGCGAACAATGCAGCAAAGTCATAAGAAACCTTGCTAAAATTGTTAAAACCTTAACTTTCGTTCATCCTTGGGAAACAACTATCCCGCAGTGTTGTTATACACACTGATTTTGAAATTAATTTTCACCTAAAACCTTAACTTATGGCAAATATTAAACAAGCAGTGAAGCTGGGGGTATTCACCCTGGCAATCATGAATGTGACGGCCGTAGTATCCCTGCGTGGACTACCAGCCGAGGCCGTGTACGGAATGAGTTCGGCCTTTTATTACTTATTTGCAGCCATTGTCTTTCTTATACCGACGTCTCTCGTCGCTGCGGAATTGGCTGCCATGTTTCAGGACAAACAAGGCGGTGTATTCCGTTGGGTAGGCGAAGCCTACGGTAAGAAGTGGGGCTTCCTCGCTATCTGGGTACAGTGGATTGAAAGTACAATCTGGTATCCTACCGTATTGACATTCGGTGCCGTATCTATCGCTTTCATCGGCATGAATGACGCCCACGACATGTCCCTGGCAAATAATAAATACTATTCACTGGTAGTTGTCCTCATCATTTATTGGTTGGCAACATTCATTTCCATGAAGGGTATGAGCTGGGTAGGTAAAGTAGCTAAAGTCGGCGGTATGGTGGGTACTATTATCCCGGCTGCATTGCTGATTATCCTGGCTATCATTTATCTGGCCACCGGTGGTCATTCCAACCTTGACTTCCACAGCAGCTTCTTCCCCGACTTGACGAATTTCGACAACGTCGTACTTGCCGCCAGTATCTTCCTCTTTTATGCCGGTATGGAAATGGGCGGTATCCACGTGAAAGACGTAAGCAACCCGTCCAAGAATTATCCGAAGGCAGTATTTATCGGTGCGTTGATTACAGTAATCATCTTCGTACTGGGTACATTCTCCCTGGGTATCATTATCCCGGCTAAGGACATCAGTTTGACGCAAAGTTTGCTGGTAGGTTTCGATAACTACTTCCACTACATCCGTGCTTCCTGGTTGTCACCGATTATCGCTATTGCATTGGCATTCGGTGTATTAGCAGGTGTATTGACATGGGTTGCCGGTCCGTCTAAGGGTATCTTCGCCGTAGGTAAAGCCGGTTACATGCCTCCGTTCTTCCAGAAGACAAATAAGTTGGGCGTACAAAAGAACATCCTTTATGTTCAAGGTATCGCCGTAACTGTATTAAGTCTTTTGTTCGTAGTTATGCCATCCGTACAGAGCTTCTATCAGATTCTCTCACAGTTGACAGTTATTCTTTACCTCATCATGTATATGCTGATGTTCTCCGGAGCCATCGCATTGCGTTATAAGATGAAGAAACTGAACCGTCCGTTCCGTATCGGTAAAGCCGGTAACGGATTGATGTGGCTCATCGGTGGTCTTGGTTTCTGTGGTTCACTGTTGGCATTCATCCTGAGCTTCATCCCGCCCAGCCAGATTTCAACAGGTAGCAACACAGTATGGTTCTCCGTTCTTATCATCGGCGCCCTTATCGTTGTTATCGCTCCGTTCATTATCTTCGCTTCCAAGAAGCCGTCTTGGGTTGACCCGAACAGTAACTTCGAACCGTTCCACTGGGAAGAACAACCAGCCGTACAAGTTGCCGGTAGTGCAACAGCAACTGTTAAAGCAAGCACAACAGCTTCCGCAACAAGTGCAACACCTTCCGGTAATAAAGCAGGAAATGCTTCCGCAACAAGTAGCAGTACTTCATCTGCCGGTAGCAGTAGTGCATCTCCCGTAAACGGAAACAGTGCAAAGGCAGCAGATACTCCTCCTAAGGAATAAGTATCTACTTGGCACAATAAATTTTGCCTATAGTGAAAACTCTATATGATGTACATCAAATGGAATTTTCACTATAGGCAAAATCTTTTTTCAAGCCTATCAAAACTTTGTTTTATCAGAGTGAGCTGTAATCTACAATAAGTACCCAATGAAATCCCGGGTATTCATTTTCTTTATTTATTTAAGTTTCGCAAGTGCTCAACTTAAAAGGAAACAAAGTTTTAGGCACAAGTTGACAAGGAAGTATCTTTCTTATGTCTGGTCAACTCGTTCCCTTGTAAACTAACAAGTTGGGCACATGCGAAACTTGAGTTTATTTACTGAATATCCTGATTAAATAGCTGAATGTTCGTATATATTCGTAACAAGAGTCTCACATGACCGATGGTAACTCTCCAACAAGTCATTCATCACTTCGTCTACAGTCTGTAGTCCTTTTTCATTGAGCAAAGCAGAGGCTTGTCCTATTTCAAGTTCCCCTTCTTCAAGATCTCCACCAAAAATACCACGTTTAGACCGGCCTTTAGACAAAAGGATACGTAACTCATCTTCTGTTGCGCCAACCGCTTCGGCAGCTTCCACTGCTCTTTGAAAATTACCGCGTGCCATACGTACAGGAGATAGTTTCTTTAATACCAAGCGCGTTTCTCCTTCCTTTAGATGCAAGCAATAATCCTTAAAGACCTCACTCGCCGAACTTTCTTGTGTCAAAGCAAAACGTGTACCTATCTGAACACCCTCAGCACCCAATGCCCGCACGGCAAGTATGGCTTCTCCCGAAGCAATTCCCCCCGCAGCTATCAACGGAAGTGTGGTTGCAGCCCGTACTGCGGGAATCAGGCAAAGAGTAGTTGTTTCTTCACGTCCGTTGTGTCCGCCCGCTTCAAAACCTTCGGCAACAATGGCGTCTACCCCTACTTCTTCGGCTTTCACTGCAAAACGGGACGACGATACGACGTGTACCACAGTGATTCCCTGCTCCTTCAACCAACCTGTCCACTTTTTCGGACTACCGGCGGACGTAAACACGATACGAACACCTTCATCTGCTACAATTTGCATTATTTTTTCTATCTGAGGATACATGAGGGGAATATTTACTCCGAAAGGATGACGAGTGGCTGCACTACACTTTTGTATATGTTCACGTAATGTTTCGGGATGCATCGAGCCTGCACCCAACAAGCCTAAACCACCAGCATTACTCACTGCCGACGCCAATCGCCAGCCACTGCACCACACCATACCACCTTGAATAATCGGATGTTTTATTCCGAACAGGGAAGTTATTCTATCCATTGTTTTTCTATTAAAGGGTTTATCCTTATGAAAACAAGGAATAGAGAAAGAAAGTTCAAGATGTAAGAAGTTAAAGACGATATATTACTTTTTGTCAACTATTTCTTTAGGATGAACTGTAATAGAGTCACCATAGGTTCTCAGCACTTCCAAGGTGCGTGCACGGCGTTTACGACCTTTTACATTCCAAAATTCTTTGGTGAAAGGAGCCATAAAATCCCCCGTAAAACCAATGCCACCACCTGCACCTTGCCAACTACCTACCGCCATATTATTAGCACGTTCCGTCACTCGATAGCGCATTCCGGTAGCTTCAATCTGCTCCACGGTTTCACGCGGTCCTGCATCCATCGGAGTTTTAGCCCAATTCGAATAGATAAAACGGGTAGTCAACTCATAAAATGGATCACCTCTCCATGTATTTTTATTCACGTTGATTTTCTTCTGATAAACCGGGTCCCAATTGTATTTAGTATTGGCTGTGTAAGGGCGAAGGGTGAGTACCACTTTCTTTTCAGGCATCCGGGGCATTACAGGCAGAGAGGTATCAAAATCCAGCCACGACTTATCCATCGATGCTTTCGGAGTACCCAAAGGATTATCTACACCTATCTCCTTCAACACATCCGGATTCAGCTTCACTTCCCCCTCTCCGTTGAGTAACTGATGCAGCCGCAGGGAATCCTGAGGCGTCCAGTCTTGGGCGTAAAGAGGAATGGCTACCGCACAAAGCAGCCCCCAAAAGAGAATAATTTGTTTCACTAAGATTGTCTTAATACCTTATACTTTATACCTAATACCCGATTCAATCACCACCACATATATCCGCTCCCGCAAAGCGGTTCATCGTAACACGGATCAATGGTCCACATGGTGCGTGGATACTTCCTGCTTTCGCACCAACGACGATAACGGGCAGCCGCATCCAACACCTCGTCATCCGAAAGGAAGTAAATACCTTCATAATTCTCGGCATCGGTATGTACCATTTTGCAGCCCATCGACGCATTATGTCCCAGGCGTACAGTCTCTACCGTCCACAAGATACATTCTCCTAAACGTAACTTACCACCTGCCGAATAAGAAACCGGAGCCAACGGAAAAGACGGAATTACCGTTAAATCTTCTGCATACTTCAAAAGTTCTTCGATGTCGTCTTTCGTAAACTTGGGTACATTACTCAATCCTTCGGGACTCTGGGTAGAATATTTCCCCGCTTTCAATTTCTTTACGAAAACATCTACATCGGGATGATTATAATCCAGGGATTCCTCGCCGCAAGACGCAAAAGTCAGGCAAAACAAAATCGTAAGTAGCACGTACCCACATTTATATATAGAGTTATGGAAAGTTTTCATGTTGTATTCGCTTTTAAGGTTAATAGGTGAGGCGCACTCCGCACAACAAGTTCAGATTCGTAGGCCGTTCCGTCCGCAATGTCCGGGTTTCGGAATCCGTATCGAAATGATGCGAAACGGAAGGTTCGGCAAACAGCGCGAAACGGTCGTTCAATTTATAACGCACCCCTACTCCGGCTGCAACCGATAGTTGAACAGGTTCAGCACCAAAACCGTTATCCGCAGCCCCTGCAATACACTTCTCGGCAGCTCCGCCCACTGTGGCATACAAATCAACTTTAGGTGTACTGACCATTGTCATATTCATTTTAACCGGAATACTCAGTGTGTGAAGCGTACGGTCGGCATGCAAACGATTATACTGAACACCCGTTTCCAAAGCCAACCAATTATTCAGGCTACGTTCAACCGTCACCCCTGCCGTTAAAGGCATATTATAGTTCCCTTTTGGAAGCGATGTGCCGACAGCAGCCTTCAATGCCCATTTGCGGGAATTCTGATACTTCAATGGGGCAATATCCTGAGTTTCTTTCGTAGAACCGTTGGAATATGTATCAGTATTAGTTTGTTCCGTTGCACTTTGATAACCATTACTTGCCTGTGCAGCCGAATGGTTATTGAAAAATCCATTACCGTTTTGTTGCTGGTTTCCATAAATCCGTTGCCTGATTGTTATAGAAACTCTGACAGATACGGATTCATCCTCCTCGTCTGTTTGAGTCAACATTTCGGCAGGAACACCACTTACAGGCTGCTTCATTCCAGGTTTATGTGCCGTAGGATTCGCCTCATGTATGGAAGGGAAAGTCTCCTGAACCACATCGCCGCTCAAATGGCCTTCCGGTGTCAAGACTGCTACTTGCGTAAAAGCTTCCTTTATCTCTTCTTTTGGAGAGAAATACCAGAAAGCTGCTGAAGCAGCCCCTAAGACAAGTATTACAGAAGCAGCCGCAGCTACCCGGTAAAACTTTGGAGAAAGAAAAGCCGCCTTTCTATGTCCTGCGGCAACAGAAGAAGATACATCTTCCTGTAACTTCTCCCAGAAGCCATCACGCACTGTCATCTCTGCATCTGCAAGACGGCTACGGAACAACCCGGTTATTTCATCTTTTTCTCTCATGTTCTGTATATTCTTTAATTCTTTTCGCTAACATACTTTTGGCACGATGCAACTGTGAGGTGGATGAGTGTTCCTTGATATGGAGCAGTTCGGCAATTTCCTTGTGCGACTTCTCCTCAAACACATATAAGTTGAACACGGTGCGACACCCATCGGGAAGTTCTGCAACAAACGCCATCAACACTTCCTCGGAAAGACGGCTACCTGTTTCGACAACACTCGCTTCATCCAATACATCGGGAAGTTGTTCTTCGTTTATCACCAGTTGGCTGAAACGTTGCTGCTTCCGTAGGTAATCAATGGCCTGTGTCACCATTACCCTCGTCACCCAAGTGCTTAACGCACATTCTCCACGAAACGTGAAGTGAGTGAAGATTTTGATAAAGCCATCGTGTAAAACATCGTGCGCCGCATCTACATCGCCCGTATAGCGGTAACATACCGCCAACATCTGCTTGGAATAGAGAGTGTACAGTTCCTTTCGAGCGGAATCTTTTCCTACCCGACAGCCCTCTATTAGTTCTATCTCATTTTCCAATGTCAGTGCTCGTTTTACGGACGCCTCTTTGCGTCGTTTGTTAGTTAGACGCAGCACCTTTGAAAATGCTGCTGAATTAATTCCAAAAAGAAGTTAAAGAATGGAGGTTATTTATATTTAGCTTCCAAAACCTGAATTTGCTTATCCAGCATTTCATATAGTTCATCAAACTCATCCCAATTCAAGAAACCGTTCTGCTTCCTACCTAACTCAAAATAAGTTTGCAATACATCTTGCAACATACGTTTGTCGGAAATATACTGCATCAATGAAGAACCTTTCAGTATATCCAGTGCATCTGTTCTATAAGAGATTTGTTGCCATAACCATTTTATTTTAAATCATATCTTTCTTCAAGCGTTTGTATTACCTCGTCTATACGTTTTCCCACACGTTCTATATAGTTTGGTGTAAAATAGTTCTTCGCTACCCTGACAAAGTTCCGTACCGACCTATCTGACAAGTAGATATCCCACGCCCCATATCCTCCATTATTTATCTGGTCCGTCTGTTCGTCAGTCAATGCCAAATGGAAAGGAACCATAATTTCGTCCTTCATATCGTAATAGCCATTCATAGTCGCCTTGAATCCACCCAATACTTCATAGATTCCGGTCAACTGCAACAGTAATTCTTTATCTGAAATCTTCTGCATCAACATGGAGCTTTTAAGTATATCCAATGCATTCTGACTATAATAAAAGCTACGGATATGCCCCAAAAGAAAGCGGAACTGTATCAATGAATCTTCCGGCATCGTCCGATGCTTCAAGTCATGCTCCACCAACAAGCTGGAAAGGTGCTCATCCTCTCTAAACTCTGAAACGATACTCTCATAATTCTCCCGGTTGCTTTTCAGTTCATCCCTAATCAGTGACATGGTGGATCGAATATCTTTCTTCTCGGAGTTTTGAGTAACCAACTCACTACCGACAAAAGTAATCAGTACACCAATCACCACAATGGAAGTCTGTCGGATGTAGTCCCTCACTTGCCAACCTTTGACAGTTGTCTTTACTTTATTCCAAATTATGTTTTTCATATATTTCCATTATATCATCTATCACTCCGAAACACATTATCTATTTACCCTAAACAGATCATCCGTTTCCCCAAAACACATCATCAGTTTTCCATTGTCGATAATCTATTGATTATTAATAGAAAAGCCTTTCATAAGAATTGCTTCATGAAGACAAACTTATGAAAGGCTTTTCTATTTATTCAGTAATACAGTTCCTACCTTTATCAACATGCTTTAAAACTCATGTCCAATCCTTTCACGGAATGGGTAAGAGCACCAACCGAAATAAAATCTACGCCACATTCGGCATAGTCGCGCAAGGTATCGAATGTGATACCACCGGAAGACTCTGTTTCATAATGGCCTGCAACCATGTCTACAGCCTTCTTCGTCATTTCGGGCGTGAAGTTATCGAACATGATACGGTCTACACCACCGAGGTCGAGTACTTGCTGCAACTCGTCGAAGTTACGTACTTCAATTTCTATTTTAAGGTCTTTACCTTTCTCTTTGCAATATTCCTTGGCACGATTGATTGCTTTATCAATACCTCCGGCAAAGTCCACATGATTGTCTTTCAACAAAATCATATCGAACAAGCCGATACGATGGTTTACACCCCCACCAATCTTTACTGCCATCTTTTCCAGAATACGCATACCCGGAGTAGTCTTACGTGTATCGAGTACACGGGTATTCGTGCCTTTCAACTTATCGGCATATTTATGTGTCATGGTAGCGATGCCACTCATGCGTTGCATAATGTTCAGCATCAAGCGTTCTGTCTGCAATAGAGATTGTACCTTACCCTCTACAATCATGGCTACATCACCCGGCTTTACCTCAGCGCCATCGTTAATGAATACTTCCACTTTCATAGTAGGGTCGAAACGACGGAATACTTCTTTAGCCACTTCGATACCGGCAAGAATACCAGCTTCTTTAATCAAAAGTTTGGATTTACCCATTGCCGTAGCGGGAATACACGAAAGCGTGGTATGGTCACCATCACCTATGTCTTCGGCAAAAGCCAAGTCAATCAGCCTGTCAATCAATTCTTCTTCCTTATTCATTTGTCTTATCTATTCTTATTTGGTGTATAACATATTTATTCGCTACTTTTCTGAAGAAACAATTCACCCGAAAGTTTCCGTTTGCAGTCGTCAAGGTACCGATAATGAAACCTGATTCATCCCGATTTCCCTGGTGATTTACCGTAAAACTACCCACCTTGTTACCGGAAAAGAAAGCAGTCATTTTGCTTTCTGCCGTCTGGCGGTCTACATTGACAGAACGATTCTCAAGAATCAACTCCACCTTATCACCCAGATACCCGTTCAGTTCCTGAGAGTTTCCCTTTTTGAAGGCTGTTATCACCCCCGCAGGAACATCTTGCGCCATAATCGCAACCGTCCAAACAAAGAGACATGCCCACATTAGAAGTACTCGTTTATTCATTTTCACAAGTATTAATGATAGGCAAAGGTAAGCAAATCTTATAAATAACAAGAAAAACTCACGGGAAAGAACTATTTTTGCAGCGAAATCAGCTAATAAATCACATGAAAACGACTTTACTCGTCGTAGGACGAACCGTAGAACAACACTTTATTACAGCTATCAATGACTATGTACAGCGTACACGGCGATACTTCTCTTTCGATATGGAAGTAATTCCGGAATTGAAGAATACTAAGAGCCTTTCCGCAGAAGTACAAAAAGAAAAAGAGGGTGAATTGATACTGAAAGCGCTTCAACCGGGGGATGTAGTGGTACTATTGGATGAAGGTGGAAAAGAAATGCGCTCCATAGAGTTCGCAGACTATATGAAGCGCAAAATGAATACGGTAAATAAACGGCTGGTTTTCATCATTGGCGGCCCTTATGGATTTTCTCCCAAAGTTTATGAAGCCGCCCACGAGAAAATGTCTCTATCACGAATGACCTTTTCTCACCAAATGATACGACTTATCTTCGTAGAACAGTTGTACCGTGCCATGACGATATTGAACGGAGGGCCTTATCACCATGAATAAAAAACAAGTATCCTGTTAAAAGTTAACTTTATACTTCATAAGAAGTTAACTAAATACCTTGCATAAAGTTAACTTCTTGCCAACAGAAAGTTAACTTTATGCAAGGTAATATATTAACTTCCTTTTCACTCTATATCTTGCACCACTTGCTGCAATAAAGCAGGCATTTCAGGAGTACTGTCTTTTATAGCGGTGATACGGAGTTTGCCTGCGGACGTCAATACAAAATACATCTGGCGTTTGTCTTCTTTACCTATCAAGCGGGTTATCAATTTCTTGTCCTCTACCGAACGAATAACTTTAGACGTATTGGAAGCCGACAGACCTAATGCTTCAGCTATTTCACCGGAAGTCATTTTAGGAGTATTACATAAAGTACACAATAACATACCTTCGTTCAATGAAAGGTCGTATTGTTGAATAAATCTTGTTTCAAACTCCGCTATCGCCCGATAGACATCACGAATCCTACATAAGGTTTCCATAATCTATTAAATAAATAAATTCACATTTGCTTTGTCCGCACGCTCCATATAGGTAGCCACACCGCCGATGGTAACTTCATCCAATAATTCTTCCTGCTGAATACCCATCATATCCATCGACATCTGACAAGCTATAAACTCCACTCCTTGCGCCAATGCTTGTGAACGTAGTGATTCCAGAGAATCCACTCCTTTTCGTTTCATCAGAAAGCGCATCATCCGGCTGCCTATTCCCATCATATTCATCTGTGAAAGTTTCAATTTCAAAGAATTGGACGGAAGCATCATTCCGAACATCTTTCCGAATATATCTTTCCGTACTTTGGGTTTCTGTATTTTCTTCAATACATTCAACCCCCAGAAGGTAAAGAATATCGTTACCTTTTGTCCGGTAGCTGCCGCACCGTTTGCGAGGACAAAGGTAGCTAAAGCTTTATCTAAATCATCACTGAAAAGAATGAATGTTTTCCCTCTGCCTCCGTTAACGGGAGCGGATGACGGACAGACACAAGATTCCTCTCCTTTTTCAAGCAACACCGTATAGCGTCCTTTCTCTTCTTTTTTATCAATCAGTTTATTGCCCGTAGTTGCACACCAAGCAGAAGCATCGCGTGCAAAGCCGGCATCAGTTGCCACAATTTCGACGCGCTCGCCTGAAGCGATGCTATCCATCGCTTTCTTTACCTGCATGATTGGTCCGGGACATTGTAATCCGCAAGCATTTATCTTTAAAGGTTCTTGGGCAGAATTCTTGTTCTGCATCGGTACAGGCGAAAAAGCAACGGGTGGTACTTCCGATACGGGCGCAGGTACAGGAGCTATTGCCGTTGAATAAGTTTTGTACCCTCCTATCAAATTTACAGTATTACGATAGCCATGTCCTATCAAGATACGTTGTGCCAAATAACCACGTAATCCTACGGCACAGAAAAGTACAACAGGTTTATCCGTCGGAACTTCAGACAAACGTCCCCTGAGTTCATCCAAAGGAATGTTTACTGCTCCCTGAATTGTACCAAATGAAAACTCTTCGGGAGTACGGGTATCTACCAACATCACTTGCTCTTTCTTTTCAGCCAATTCACGCCAAGAGATAGCCGGCATAGCGCCACTGATAATATTGGAAGCCACATATCCGGCAATAGCAATGGGATCTTTGGCAGAAGAGAATGGCGGCGCATAAGCGTGTTCTGTTTCCATAAGGTCATAAACTGTTCCACCATGCTTAATGAGTCCGGCTATTTCGTCAATGCGTTTATCCACCCCATCATAACCAATACATTGTGCCCCGTAAAGCTTTCCCGTCTGGGGATGATACGTAAGTTTCAACGTCAACGGCAATGCATCTGGATAATAACCGGCATGGGAAGCCGAATGAGTGACCGAACTCTGATACTCCATTCCCCATTGTTTCAAACGTTTGGCAGCAAGACCGGTAGAAGCTACTGTCATATCAAACACTTTAGCAATAGATGTGCCGATAGCTCCTTCATAAGAGACTGTATTGCCAAAGACGATGTTGTCAGCAACAATACGTCCCTGTCTGTTCGCCGGATTAGCCAGATAGTTAAGCCAGGGTTTACCCGTCAACGGATGAGGATATTCAATAGCATCACCCACAGCATAAATATCCTTGACGGATGTCTCTAAATATTCATTCACCCAGATGCCGCCTGTTTCACCCAATTTCAAACCGGCTTTCTGCGCTAAGGTCGTTGCAGGACGCACACCGATAGACAATAGCACCATATCGGCAGGAATTGTTTTCCCGCTTTTCAAAAACACCGTGATTCCCTGCTCTGTACGTTGGAAGTGAGTTACACCTTCTTCCAAGTAAAGGGAAACACCTTTCTGCGTTAAGTGCTGATGGATATAGGCAGCCATTGAGAAGTCGATGGGTGCCATTACCTGATTTCCCATTTCCACCACGGAAACAGATATTCCTGCGTGATGCAGGTTCTCAGCCATCTCTAACCCGATGAAACCAGCACCCACCACGACAGCACGTCTAACCGGTTTATCAGCTATATAGGCTTTAATATGATCGGTATCTTCCACATTGCGCAAAGTAAAAATCCCTTCTGAATTAATCCCTTCTAACGGTGGTTTAACAGGGTTAGCTCCCGGAGAAAGCAGAAGTTTGTCATAGGTTTCTTCATATTTTTCTCCGTCTGCTTTGCGAATAGTCAAAGTTTTAGTTTCCGGATGAATGGCAAGCACTTCATTCTGTACCCGCACATCAATGCGAAAACGTTTGCCGAAAGATTCGGGAGTCTGTACCAATAATTTTTCACGCTCTGGTATGACTCCTCCTATATAATAAGGCAAACCACAGTTTGCATAAGATATATACTTACCCTTTTCCAGCAAAAGGATTTCAGCTTGTTCGTCCACTCTTCTCATTCTGGCTGCAGCCGTAGCTCCACCTGCTACTCCGCCAATAATTACATATTTCATATAACTTCATTTTTTATGTTAACGATGCAAAGAAAATAATATTTTCTCAAATAAAATAATTTCCATAGGAAAATAATGTTAATCAACTAATATACATAATAATATAGGTGTAGATATTACATCTACACCTATATTATTATGTCATACTACAACTATACTGGCATGAGAGATTTATTTTTTAAAGAGGAAATACTACCAACCTATTTGGTCAAGTCCGGCAGCAGTATACCAAGCAGTAGAACGATAGGCTGCAGCGGCAGAAGAAGATAGAGACTTGGAAATATAGTGGGAAACACCGTTAGTATCTTTCATAGAAAATTCTCCAATATATTGAGAATAATTTTTTTCTGTAGTATTCCAATAGACAACAGAAGCATCAAAAGCCTGCTTCCAATAGGAATAGCTACTATTATCCAATATATTTTTCATCATTTGTTGCATATCATAATAACCAACCGAAGAGGAAGTACGCTTATCATAATTAAATACATTTTGGCGAAGTACAGAATTATCAATAGCCATATCGGGCAGCACTTGCTTTGTAACAGTAGCTAAATTATCCAACTCTGCGGTTTTAAGAACAGCAATAGAAGTACCACCAGTCCAACTACTATTTGAGATCCCCACACCATCATTATATATACCTTGATAATAATTAAAATATTCTGTAGCCATATTTTTAGCAGCATTTGTAACAAACATTTGAGGGACAACCATATCATAAGGAGCACCAGGTCCCGGATTTTCCGTGGGACATCCCATATAATAGTCAGTATAATTACGCAATTCGTAAGCTACTTCAACAGACATCATGAAACAAGCATCAAACATTATAAAATCAAAATGAGGCGCAGAATCTAACACAGTCAAAAAATCAGAAATATTCATCCGTTCATCTCCCTGCCCCGCATCTTGCCCTATCCAACGAGTCGACGCCCCAGATGACAGTGGATATGGAATCCAACCATCAGCGTGAGACCAGTATACAAGTCCATAACTATCTGCAGGGTATTCATAGAAAGTACGATGTAAGACTTCCGTCATCACAGAAACATCCGTAGAGACCTGCTCCGCATACTCCTTGACAATTTCTTTTTTTACATTTCCTTTGCTATCCTTACCTATTCGAAACAAGACAGGAGTATTTTTATCATCCAGATAAACTAACAGATTATATAACGATGTATCAACGGATTTCATACCGACCATCATTTCATCTATATCGCGGCTCGCAAAGTTTTTGGGAAAACTTTCTTCCAAACCATTATTATCCGCCACAATATATACCAATACTGTACGGCTCCCTACAACAGGAATTATGGGCTCTTCCTCTTGTTCACAGGCAGCAAACAAGAAAAGAAAAGAAATACATATCAGGATATAAATCTTTAGTTTCATAATAATTCTTATAAGTCCGGCAGGATTCAGAGATTATTCTTCCGGTTTCTTAAAAGTAAACTTAACCGGTTCAATGGCTTGGAGCACCATGGTACCTTTTTTATACTTTCCTTTTACCTTCAAAGCTTCTTTCTCCAACTTCTTTTTGCTTTCGCTAAAATAAACCATACAAGTATAATCTGGTTTCTTCAAATCATATTCTATATAATTTTTTAACTGATAGCTGTATAAATCACGCTTCGGCAAAAAACCGTTTTTATCCAGGGA
This sequence comes from uncultured bacterium, assembly GCA_905215345.1. Lineage (GTDB taxonomy): Bacteria > Bacteroidota > Bacteroidia > Bacteroidales > Bacteroidaceae > Bacteroides. Next base: position 86,584 of record CAJMPR010000007.1, on the reverse strand, counting down.
AGCGCTATCCAGTTGCTGGATTTCCGTATAATATACTACCGAATCATTGAAAGAAGCAGCCACGCCAAAAGCGTAAACCGGTTTATGCACACCTTTCATTGTAAATGCCGTACACAAAGCAAATACGAACATCACTGCAAATACTATTTTTACGTATTTCATAAGTTCTAAATGTTTATTTAATGCGACAAAGATAATGCAAACCGAAAGCAGAACAAAATAAGCTCGCTTATTTTTTATGCTAAGGTACAGCTTATCTTATCTAAAGATAACAAAAAAACCGGCTATCCATAAAAGACAGACCGGTTTTTAAATTTCTTCTATTTATAAGAAACTGATATTCTTATTTATCCCAAATAAGATTTGAGCAATTTGCTACGATTACTTTGTCTTAATCTTCTGATTGCTTTTTCCTTAATCTGGCGGACGCGCTCACGTGTGAGACCGAATTTGTCGCCGATTTCTTCCAATGTCATTTCTTGTTGTCCGATACCGAAAAACATCTGTATGATTTCTTTTTCCCTATCGGTTAACGTAGAAAGAGCTCTATCAATTTCCCTCGCAAGAGACTCATTAACCAGAGAACGGTCTGCCATGGGCGAATCATCGTTCACCAACACATCGAGCAGGCTGTTGTCTTCTCCTTCAACAAAAGGTGCATCCACCGAAATATGACGGCCGGATACTTTCAGCGTATCGGAGATCTTGTCAACCGGAATGTCCAGTTCACCTGCCAGCTCTTCGGGAGACGGACGACGCTCGTTCTCCTGTTCGAACTTAGAGAAGGCCTTGCTGATTTTGTTCAGCGAACCAACCTGGTTCAACGGAAGACGAACGATACGGGATTGCTCTGCCAATGCCTGCAAAATAGACTGGCGAATCCACCATACAGCATAACTGATAAACTTAAAACCACGTGTTTCATCAAACTTCTCGGCAGCTTTGATCAGTCCTAAATTGCCTTCATTAATCAAGTCGGGCAAACTCAAACCTTGGTTCTGGTACTGCTTGGCTACGGATACGACGAAACGAAGATTGGCACGTGTCAGTTTCTCTAATGCTACACGGTCACCCTTACGAATGCGTTGAGCGAGTTCTACCTCTTCTTCCACAGTAATAAGGTCCTCGCGACCGATTTCCTGCAAATACTTGTCAAGAGAAGCGCTCTCTCTGTTAGTGATACTTTTTGTAATTTTTAGTTGTCTCATTCCTTTTAAAACAGATTTGGGTTGCAAAGTTACGACAATTTATTTTGTAACAAACAATCTTACCTCAACTTTTTCACCTTATTTATATCTTCACCTATATAACAAAAAGGATGTCGACATGTATTTCGCCGACACCCCTTTTTTCGTTTTTGTTTGCCAATATTACAATCTTCTTACCTATTTGTTATTTTTAGTTGACAAGGTTGACAGTTGACAAGATATAAGAAGAATAGTATTTCACTTGTAACTTATTACCTTATCTCCTCGCAAATTTACTCTTGAGTTAAATCTACGGCATAACTTGCACGTTTACCCGACGGGAACATACCGGTGATAAATAATACCTGATCGGGTGATTTCACTGCCGACTTCATCACTGTTTCCAGGTCATCAACAGATTTCATCAATTGTCCGTTAGCCTTCAAGATGATAAAACCTTTGCGGATACCGGCATCAGCCATTTTACCGCTGGTAACACCTGTTACTTCGAGGCCATTACCCAGATTCAACTGCTTCTTCAGTTCGGAAGATACCGGTTTGAAAGCTGCACCCAGAATTTCCATTCCTGCGTCTTTCACTACCTTCGTAGTACCTTGCTCATTCTTCAAAGTAATATCAAATTCTTTTTCTTTCTTGTCACGAACCACTTTCACCTTGATCTTGTCACCCGGACGATATCTTGTCAAAGCTTCCTGCAAATCAGTGAATTTATGGATAGGTTTACCGCCCAATGCAATAATAACATCGTTTTCCTTTAATACACCGGCAGCAGAACCACCATCTACCACTTCGGCAACCAATACTCCGTCCTTCACACCAAGTTCATCGGCTTTCTTCTTCACTTCTTTTGCAGCCTCTTCGTCCATCTGCAAGTCCGTACCTAAAGAACCGCCCTTAATACCCAAAAGCACACGTTGAACAGCACCATATTGTTTCAGGTCGGATACAACTTTAGTCATCATGCTTGTAGGAATGGCAAATCCGTAACCGGAATATGCACCTGTAGGAGAATAAAGCATCGCGTTGATACCTACCAATTCACCTTTTGCATTCACCAATGCACCACCACTGTTACCTTGATTGATGGCTGCGTCAGTCTGAATAAAAGACTGGATGTTAGCACCCTGTCCGTTAGATGCCGCAGAACCAATGGCACGTGCTTTTGCACTTACGATACCGGCTGTTACGGTAGAGTTCAGGTTGAAAGGATTACCTACTGCAAGTACCCACTCACCTACCTTCAATGTTTCTGAATCACCCACCGGAATAGTAGGAAAATCATCTCCTTCTATTTTAATCAGAGCCAAGTCCGTGCTGGGGTCTGTACCGATAATACGTCCCTGCAACTCACGATCATCATTCAGTTTCACGGTGATTTCGTCAGCCCCTTCCACTACGTGGTTATTCGTCACGATATATCCATCTTTAGAGATGATGACACCGGAACCAAAACCTACACGCGGTTGTGACTGAATTTGACGTTGCTGCCCACCACGACCATCTCCGAAGAAGAAATCAAAGATGTCCGGCATAGCCTGCACCGTTTGAGTTTTACCTAATTGTTTTGCGCGTATATGCACCACAGCATGAACTGAGTTCTCAGCTGCTTGCGTCAAATCTACAGGTTGTGCATTCGTTGCATTGTATGCAGCCAACTGTAAATTGTTAGGATTCTGTTCGAACAACTCGCTGAATACAGCAGGCTTTTCCTTTTTCAGCAGCTTATAGGTGGTTATACCAGCTACTCCTGAGCTAAGGAGCACGATTGCCGCAACTCCAAGGATGTTTTTTGTTGTCTGTTTCATACTAATTCTATTAATCTTTTAACTGTTAATATTCGAGGTCTGTTTAACATTTCGACGTTAAAATAACGACAAAAATCATTCACTTATTCCGCTTGTCACTCTTTTTTGTCCTCTTTTAACAGTGAATATTTAGAGCTTAACAGCGCTTAACGACAGAGACTGACAAATTAGCATTTATGCAGACTTACTGACTGCTAATAATTTAAGTAATCAATATCCATATGGTAACTCCATTGCGGGAAGTAAAGGTTACCACCCTCCCATTCCACCTCGCCACGCTGAAAGTCCACCGTTTCACTACGTGGATATTTCTTTTCGGGCACTAACGGCATACCGTAGTCAGAATTCACAATCATACGCCAAGAGTCTATGCCACCCAGGAAGAAGTACTCTTCATCGGCATTACGGGCAAAAGTAGGGATTCCGAATGATTGGTCAACAGGTACCCAGCCGACACCTTCAAAATAAACTTCCGCCCAATCGTGCAGGTTCCATGCACGTGGATGCATCATGAATCCGCTTTGGAAATGTGCGGGGATACCACTGATACGGCACAAGGTGATAAACAACAGGCTGACTTGTCCGCAATCACCATGACGGCTATCCAATACATATTCGGGGATATTCTCAATCGTGGAATATTCACGCGCTGACGCCCACGGGAAGTTATCGTTCACCCAACGAAAGATGCGTTTGGCTTTCAGATAAGGATTTGTTTCACCGTCTGTCAATTTGACTGCAAGCTCTTGCAGACGCGGTGAGAACCGGATATGTTTTTCACGTTCCGCTGTATATTCCTTATAAATAGCAGTTGTTGTATCATAGGGCTGTACATCTTCCGGCTTGAGATTGTGCCACTCGCCATTGGATGTATATTCAAAAGTCTCGGAGAAAACAGTCGCCTCACCCTCAACAGCACGTTTCTCCATGTAAAGCGTACTGTGACGGCAGTCCGGTGGTGATAAGGTATATTCCGGTTCACTGGCCGAAATAAATCTCACATCTTGTTGGCGCGCCTGGTCTTTACGCGGATAAGGCAACCAGCAACGGACTATTTTACCGGCAGGCACAGCGTTAGTATCTACCGTCAAAGTATATGTAACGCGCATACGTTTAGGGACAACAACTGCCTTTCCCTCTTTCTTGACTGCAGCAATAATCTCAGGCAGGTTTTCCATATTCACTTTGTCATTACCCGCCACAACCGTACCTTCCTTGGCTATTTTAATATCATAGCAAGCAGAGTCTACACGGAACAGATTAGGCCCCGCATTGCGGAAGTAACGCTTCTCACCATCAAAAGTCATACTTTCCAAAGCTCCGGAAGTTTCCCACTGACGCATCTGCTCATCAGTTACATCAGGAATATACTTACGGATATAGTCTTTTACTTGGGATTCTGTCAGGCAAAAGTCCGTAAGAAGACGCTGATGCAAGTCTTCATGCCAGCTATACGTTTTACTCTCCTGCTTCGTGTTGCAGGCAGATGCCAATATAAAAATGGCAATAGTATATAATAGCTTTTTCATAAGTAAACTAGCCATTAATCACCACCCCGATACCCGCTAAGTCAGGCAACGTAATCTTGCCTTTCACCACTTCCATTCCCTTGAAACGGTCATTTGCAATCAACAGACTACCATCCAGGTCGGCAAAGTCAACGGCAGGCGAGAATTGGGAAGCCGCAGAAATAGCGCATGAAGTCTCAGTCATGCAACCCACCATTACCTTCATACCTAAAGCACGTGCTAAAGTCACCATTTTCCAGGCTTCACGCATACCGGTACACTTCATCAGTTTGATATTGATACCGGTAAAAGCATCTTTTAGCCCCACTATATCCTTCAAACGCTGTATGGACTCGTCGGCAAAGATAGGTAGCGGACTTTGCCCGGTTACCCAAGCAATGTCGTCCAATTGTTCTTTAGGCATGGGTTGTTCTATCATTACAATCCCTTTTTCTTTCAACCAATGAATCATGTCGAGCGCATAATGCTTATCTTTCCAACCTTGATTGGCATCGATAGCAATAGGAAGGTTAGTAACGGAACGGATTGTCTCAATCATCTCCTTGTCGTTATCACGTCCCAATTTCACCTTCAGTATATTAAACTGCTCGGCACATTCCTTCGTTTTCTCACGAACCACATCGGCAGTATCAATGCCGATAGTAAACGTAGTGGAAGGGGTCTTCTCCTTATCCAATCCCCATATCTTATACCACGGAGCTTGTAAAAGCTTTCCTATGAGGTCATGCAAAGCAATGTCCACCGCCGTTTTAGCAGCCGAATCTCCGGGTGAAAGACTATCTACATAAGCCAATATATCTTCTAACTGGAAAGGATCGGAAAACTGACCGATAGTATCCTGCACTTTTTTCAGAAAAGCCAATACGCTGTCCATTGTTCCCAACTCATGCTGCAGATACGGGGGCATAGACGCCTCACCATATCCGGTAATGCCGTCATATTCCAATTCTACCTGCACGTCAGGAGTGGTAGTACGCGAATAGGTGGCAACTGTAAATACATGACGGAGTTTCAATTCATAGGGAAAGAAACGTAACTTCATTTTAGGAACAACTCCGCTTTTGTTGATATTAAACAAGGAATGAACTTTACCTTCTCCTGCAAATACGCTATTAATAGCCATACCTGAGCCCAATGCGGCAAATGCCGCAGTCTTCAAAAAGTCTCTTCTGTTTTGCATAATATTATTATTTATAATAGCCATTTTTATCTGTTGTATTAATAGCCGCTTCCTTATTTATAAAAGGCACTATGCGCGTAGCAAACAGCAGCCGTCCGAGATTGTATTCATCAAACAACTCGTCAGCGGGATCAAAACTACTGATATGCACATCACCTTGTGAATGAATAAAACGTTTATCTCCTATATACATGCCGACATGTACTACACGTTCCTTACGCTCAGGCGTTGCCTTGCGACCAAAAAATATCAAATCGCCGGGTTGCAGGTTGCTGAAATCAGAATTTATATCAATATGTTCACCTACATAAGCTTGCTGGGAAGCATCACGCGGAATAATAATATCGTGCATAAAGAGAATAGTACGCATAAAACCACTGCAATCTATCCCCTTGGAAGAAGTACCTGCCCAAAGATAAGGAACCCCCATCAAAGTATGGGCTGTACGAATAATGCTGCCTGCGTCCTGTTTCAAGTTTGCACGCCATTTCTTTTCGGGCATAGAGATAGATTTGGAGATATAACCCTTACGGCCGTCGGGGTAAGTCACCTTATAAAACGCCCCTTTGCTGTCTTCCCATTTCAGGCGGTTACCGGCTACAACATCGGAAACGGTTTGTGAAGCTTCATTCGGTTCGGAATAAACAAAACCATAATGGGAAGTCACCACAATCTTTTCCGCATGGTTCCAGGCAGCTAACTCTTCTTTAGTTACCGGATGAACACCTACCCGATGTACCCATGCAATATAATTATCAGGAGTCTGAATACGATACCAACCGGCATTTTGCAAAACGTTTACCGGCATTCCCATCAATCCCTGGGTCATCATTTCCGACGAAAAGTCAGGGTCTGCACGAAGATTCGCCACAGACACATTGATAATACCATATACCTTGCCCTCCAATCCTTTTTCATCCGGAAGCACTTGCAGACAATCCATCAGTACGTATCCCTTCTTTGACAATTCTTTCAGCAAAATAGATTTGGCTTCTGCCGAAGTGGTAACCCCACGCAGCATCACGTTGTTACCGGAGAAAGAATAATCGACATCGAATAACGCCACACGCTTATCCGGTGCATACCGTTGTTTCAAGCTGTCAGAAAGTTGTGCCACTTCGACCGGAATAGTACGATCTCCTGCTTCCGCAGCAACAACGGAAAAAGTAATAAAAAGAAATAGAGCAAAAAACGAGGATAGTTTCTTCATGGGTTATATCAATTTGGGAGTTATTAGTGATAGCAAAGCTAAGAATTTATTCCGAAAGAGATACATATTTTCAGGATATTTAAGCAATAACTCAAAAGAGCCCCAATGAAAGCAGTTAAACTTTAACGCTATAAACGTCAACTTTACGCTCGCCAAGTTGACGTTTACACTTGCCAAACTGCCCTTTACGAAAGATACATATGCACATATATCACTAAATAGGAATTTAGCTTGGGAAACGCGATAGCACAGCCTGTTACAAACAAATAACTCATAACTTATAATTCATAACTCAAAAAATGTGTATCTTTGTACCCCATAAAGCAGTTGGTCGGCCTGTCGCTTGCGCCTTGTGCGCATGAGGAAAGTCCGGGCAACACAGAGCATCCCACTTCCTAACAGAAAGCTGTCCGTGAGGGTAGAGTAACGTAGAAGAAAACAACCGCCCCGGTCTTCGGGCCGCGGTAAGGGTGAGAAGGTGGGGTAAGAGCCTACCAGTCTTATGGTGACATAAGGGCTGTGCGTCTTGGGAGTTGTAAGGTCATGTATACCGACGTTATGAGAGTTGCTCGTTCCATGTCGGAGGGTAGACCGCTAAAGCTAGTATGGTAACATACGGCTCAGATAAATGACAGACACTTCTTTAATGAAGAATGTATAATGAAGAATGAATAATTCCAAAGAAAGATATCTTTATGAACAGAAGTACAGAACCCGGCTTACAGACTGACTGCTTTTTATTTTAATTACGAACTACTAATTACAAATTACGGACATGTCCTAACATAAACAGAACATTAAGTGTTTTGTATTTTGTAGTTCGTAATTTTTAATTAGTAATTTGTAATTTAGATCTAATGAACAAGCGTATTGCATCCCTTTGGAAATTCCTGACTTACGACATCTGGCGTATTACGGAAGACGAAGTCACCAAAACGACTTTTTCGCTTTATAATATTATCAAGACTGTTTATCTATGCGTCAATCGTTTTACTAAAGACAGACTTGCAAACAAAGCATCCGCGCTGACTTATAGTACGCTACTTGCCATTGTACCTATCCTTGCTATTGTATTTGCCATTGCACGCGGTTTCGGATTCGATAATTTGATGGAAAGTCAAATTATCAAAGGCTTCGGTGGGCCATCAGAAACAACGGAAGTCATCTTCCAGTTCGTCAACTCCTATCTGTCGCAAACAAAGAGCGGGATATTTATCGGAGTAGGTTTAATCATGTTGTTATGGACGGTACTCAACCTGATAAACAACATGGAAATCACTTTCAACCGCATCTGGCAGGTAAAGAAAGCGCGTAGCATGTACCGCAAGATTACCGACTATTTCTCCATGTTGCTACTGATGCCTCTACTGATTGTAGTTTCCGGCGGTCTCTCCATCTTCATGAGTACCATGGTAAGGAACTTTGAAGATTTCACCCTGCTCGCTCCTATCGGGAAGTTTCTGATTCGCCTTATTCCTTTTGCATTGACCTGGTTCATGTTTACGGGATTGTATGTTTTCATGCCCAATACAAAAGTCAAATTCAAGCACGCATTAATATCCGGTATTCTGGCCGGTACGGCTCACCAGGCTTTTCAGTTCCTGTATATCAGCAGTCAGTTATGGGTATCGCGTTACAATGCCATTTATGGTAGCTTCGCAGCGCTCCCCATGTTCTTATTATGGTTGCAAATATCATGGACTATCTGTCTTTTCGGTGCCGAACTGACCTATGCCGGACAAAATATCCGGAATTTCAGCTTTGACAAGGACGCGCGTAATATCAGCCGTCGTTACCGAGACTTTATCTCTATCCTTATTATGTCCCTTATAGCCAAACGTTTTGAGAAAGACGAGCCACCTTATACCGCCGAAGAAATATCCGAAGAATGCCAGATACCGATACGTCTGACCAATCAAACCCTTTATGAATTGCAGGAAATCAATCTTTTGCACGAAGTGGTAACCGATGAGAAGAGTCAGGATATTGCCTACCAGCCATCTATGGACATCAACAAACTGAACGTGGCATTCTTGCTTGACAAGTTGGACACTCATGGTTCGGAAGACTTCAAGATAGACAAGGACGATGAATTTAACGGGCAGTGGAAAGTATTGCTGGATGCACGCGAAGAATACTATAAGAGTGCAAGGAAGGTGTTGCTGAAAGATTTGTAATATTTAGTATCGATTATAAGTTATCACCTTATCCTTAGGTTTCCGTACCTTCTTCCGTTTCTCTTTAACCGAATAACCAATCGTAATATCCAGCAACAAACGTTTATTAGCAGGAATCCCTGTGAGTTTCTTTATTTCTTTCTCGTCAAACCAACCCAAGATACACGAGCCCAACCCTTCACTTTCCGCAGCCAATGTAATGTGAGCAGCAGCAATACCGATATCCACTAACGGAAAGTATTTGTCCTTGATTTTAGCTCCCAGAAAAGAAGTGATATTCATAGATTCTTCCACAACCAGAATATGAACCGGAGCATCTTTGGCAAACTTATTCATTCCCAATCCCGCAGCAGCTTTACCTACCTTGGTGGAAAGTTCGGTTTCGGTAATTACCACAAACTTCCACGGTTGGGCATTACATGCCGAAGGAGCCAAACGAGCCGCCTCCAATATACGCTCCAACTTTTCCTGTTCTACAGGACGGGACATATCATAAGCGCGGTCACTTTGACGTGAAGCTACTAATTGCAAGAAACTTTCCATAATAAAAAACTTTTTTAGTTATAAGTGATTTGCTTATATTTCGCATGGAAACATAAGCAAATCACTCATCACTTATAACTCATCACTCATTTATACTGTATCATCCGGCTAATATACTTGCCAATGATGTCGAATTCCAGATTTATCACACTACCTACTTTGAAAGCGTGAAAATTGGTATGTTCAAATGTATATGGAATGATAGCCACCTGGAAAGTATCGTCCGTAGGATTACATACAGTCAAACTAACGCCGTTTACAGTTACAGAACCCTTGTCAACTGTGATATAACCGCGTTTCGCCATTTCTTTATCAAAAGCGTAGCGGAAAGTAAAATAGTAACTGCCTTCTGCATCCTTTATATCGATACAAGTAGCAGTTTGGTCTACATGTCCCTGCACGATATGACCGTCAAGGCGTCCATTCATCATCATACTACGTTCTACATTTACCTCATCCCCTACTTTCAACAAGCCGAGATTAGAACGTTCCAACGTCTCTTTCATAGCAGTTACCGTATAGGCATCATCTGCCATACTGACTACCGTGAGGCATACACCGTTGTGAGACACACTCTGGTCTATCTTCAACTCGTTTACGAAAGAACACTTAAAAGTAAAGTGTACATTCTCCTGGTCTTTAACCATTGCCACCAACGTGGCACATTCTTCTACTATTCCGGAAAACATAAGTTTATTTACGATTTAATGATTTACAATTTCCACTATCGGGGTACGCGGCAAAGATACAAAAAGGGTCTCATATAGGGATAAAAAAAGGAAGCTTTTCACAAAGCCTCCTTTTTCAGTTTTCAATAGGTATTAGTTTTTTTTAAGGTAAAAAGATTGTTTTCAGGATAACGTTGCAAATATAGGCGCTTTTCGTGATACCAACCAAATTAAAAAACATGTCTTATAACATCTTTTCGACGTTTGTTTTGATTTTATTATCATTTCAAAGCATTTTTCTACATCTGCAATCGTTTTCAATGGACAAATATAGGGTTATTTTCCATGAATTACTAAAATTATCCTAAAAACTTGCATATTACTTATCATTAAGTTGTCTATCTCTTCTCATTTGGATAATGTTCATCTGCACGTCCGCTATGCTTTAACACTTTTGCATCGATAAAGAAGACTATTTCTTCTGCAATATTGGTAATGTGGTCACCGGAACGTTCCAGTTTACGGAAGACACCTATCAGGTTCAAGCAAGAGAGCGCACTCTCAGGATGCTTGCTGATATAATCGGATAAAACGGCAGTAGCGTCGGCATTGATTTCATCCACCAGATTATCTTTTGCAAATACAGCAGTGGCCAATTCCTGATTTTCTTCATGTAGAGCTTTTTTAGCCAATTCGAGCATGGAAAGCACCTGGGCTATCATCTCTTCCAAACGGAGTTCCTTCATCAGTTCACCATCCAAGGCCGGTTCTTTACAATTAATGGCAAACCGGGCAATACCTTCGGCAAAGTCTCCCAAACGTTCAAGATTGGTATTTATTTTAAGCATGGCGAGAACAAATCGCAGGTCGATAGCTACCGGATTGTAAAGAGCGATGATATCTTCCACATCACTGTCTATCTTCAATTCGAAAGCGTTCACACGGCGTTCACGCACCAGAACTTGTTGTGCAAGCTCACGGTCTAAGGTCAGTACGGCCTCTCCTGCACGGTCAAGCTGATTATAAACTAAGGTCCACATTTCGTCTATTTCCTTTTTCAGCAAGACGAGTTCAGATTCGATAAACTTTACCATAATGTTGTTTTTAATTTTAGATTGTTGCTTTTTTATTTACAAATATGAGCTATCCGAGATTAAGTTGTATATTGAACCTATTTCACTCGTATACTTAGTCCTATTCAGTCATATACTGAGTAACCTTTATCGCATAGCATTGACAACCAAACGATTGCATACACCTGCATTTACAATATATACAAGCCACACAAATTAACGCTCACCCGAAGCGCCCTGTAATATAGTTCTGCGTCTCAATCTTATCGGGATTCGTAAATATTTTCTTGGTTTCGTCAAACTCTACCATTTCACCCAAATAGAAGAAAGCGGTTTTGTCGCTAACGCGGGCTGCCTGCTGCATGTTATGAGTGACAATTACAATGGTATATTGTTTCTTCAATTCATGAATGAGTTCTTCCACCTTTGCCGTAGAAATCGGGTCAAGGGCAGATGCCGGTTCGTCCATCAACAAAACCGAAGGAGAAACCGCCATGGCGCGGGCAATGCAGAGACGTTGTTGCTGACCGCCTGATAGAGCATAAGCAGACACTTTCAACTTATCCTTCACCTCGTCCCAAAGAGCAGCACCTTTCAAGGTCTCTTCTACCCGTTGACGGATAAAAGCATTGTCGGTGACACCATTCACGCGAAGCCCATATGCTACATTCTCAAAGATACTCTTTGGAAAAGGATTAGGACGTTGGAATACCATACCCACATTCTTGCGAAGCTCGTCCACCTGAATACCTTTCTTATATATATCTTGTCCGTCGATACGAATCTCACCGGTCAGACGGGTATCGGGTATCAAATCGTTCATCCTATTGAGCAGGCGGAGAAAAGTGGACTTACCACAACCCGAAGGGCCTATAAAGGCTACAACAGATTTCTCTGCAATATCCATGCTGATGCCTTTCAAAGCATGAAAATCACCATACCAGAAATTCACATCACGTGTTTCGATCTTATTCATTGTATATCCTTTTTAGTAGTTAACTTCTTTACTACTTGACTACTGATTAGTTCATCTTTATTTTCTTCTCAAAATACTTCCGCAAGGCGTTAGCCAATAAATTCACCAGCAGAATGATTACTATCAAGACCAAAGCCGTACCATAAGCAATCGGAAGTTGGGCTTCCATATCAGTACCGCTGGTAGAGATAACATATAAGTGATAGGGCAAGGCCATGCACTGGTCTAAAATACCGGTGGGCAATTGCGGTAAGAAGTATGCGGCACATGTAAAAAGAATCGGCGCCGTTTCACCGGATACACGCCCTAACGCAAGAATCAATCCGGTAATGATATTGGGCATTCCCATCGGTAGAACAACATGCCAGATAGTTTGCAACTTGGTAGCTCCCAAGGCACGGCTTCCTTCCCGCAGATTATCGGGTATCGCTTTCAAAGCTTCTTCGGTAGTGCGTATCACTAAAGGCAAACTTAACAGTCCCAATGTGAGTGAACCCGCCAGAATACTGTCACCGAAATCCATATACTTCACAAACAGCGCCATACCGAAAAGACCGAATACAATGGAAGGAATACCACTCAGATTATTTGTCATTGTACGGATAAAGCGTACTATCCAACCTTTCGGAGCATATTCGTTCATATAGATTCCGCTCATCACTCCCACCGGAAAGGCAAACAACGCACTTCCCACCATCAGATAAAAAGTACCGATGATAGCCGGAAGAATTCCACCAGAGGTCATACCATCTGTCGGAGCAGATGTAAGAAACTCCCAACTAATGACTCCTACTCCCTTATATATAATGAAACCAAGAATGGCGAAGAGCACTCCTACCACAGTCAAACTGAGCAAACGGAAAAGCCCGAATGCGATGTTTTGCGAAAGATGTTTTCTATTTATCATATTCTCACTTTCTTTTGCCCGAAGATACCGCTTCTACCGTGAAGTTTATCAACAAGCTGATGAAAAACAATACAACTCCCAAAAGGAACAATGCTTCGTAATGCGGTCCACCGGCCGGAGCTTCACCCAATTCCGCAGCAATTGTAGCAGGAATAGTACGTAGCGGCTCCAAAATAGTATGAGGAATAACAGCGGCATTACCTGTCACCATCAACACAGCCATTGTTTCACCCACTGCACGACCGATACCGAGAACCACACCCGATGTGATACCCGATATGGAATAAGGAATGACCACCTTATATATAGTCTGCCATTGTGAGGCACCCAGTGCCAGACTGGCTTCGCGCATAGCACGTGGACAGTTACGCATGGCATCTTCGGTCACCGTTATAATAGTGGGCAGCGCCATAATTGCCAGAACAATACTTCCCGCTAATCCACTCTCACCTACAGGAAGATCAAATATCTTTTGTACAAGAGGTACAATAACAATCAATCCGAAGAAGCCATAAACTACCGAAGGAATACCGCTCAACAACTCTATAACAGGTTTCATCAAGTTACGTATTCTATAATTCGCCACCTCGGACATATAAATAGATACTGCCAGTCCGAACGGCAAAGCTATGATAATGGCAAACAAACTAACCCATAATGTACCTGTTATCAAGGGTAAAAAGCCAAACTGAGGGGCAGGTGTAGCTGTGGGAAACCACTCGGCACCGGCAAATACGTCTTTTAGGGAAATAGTATTATCCTGTAACAAGTGGACTGAATCAGGACGAACTATGAATTGTTGCGGAACAAAAGCTATAATACCCGGTGTACGTTCAACCAACTCGGTAATACAGGCTCCGGCATTTTCATAGGAAGCACCCAGTTGCGCTTCTGTATAATACTGTGTAATATCTTCTAAACGAAAAAGCCGGATAGGGAGATTCTCCCCACCGACTTCCTTCCAATTCGTTATTTCTTCATCGAATACATCTTTAATTTGGACCGGAGTAAGCTTACTCACTTCATTACCTTTATTCAGAGCCAGTACGTACCCTTCTTCGATAACCCTACTACTGAACAACCCCACCGCTTCGGAAAAGAGGAATAAGACAATAAGTACGATAGTAAGGCTTGTTACAAAACCGCTACAAGCCAGTATGCCTTCAACTATCTTCTCAAAAACTTTTTTCATGCTGCCTTTTTATTTTCTGAGTACAAAGAAACGGGCAAAATATTAAGATAGTGTGACTATCGTTTGAAAGAAATATTTCAAACCTGTTACAAACCTATTACAATATGCCGGTATGCCGATATGTAACATTTTTGTAATATATATTGTTTTAATTTGCATCATGCATAATTATAACTTTATATGAAAGCAAAAACTATCTTATTTTTCTTTTTCCTGGCATCCACCGCTACCGGCATGCAGGCGCAACGTATCAAAGGCAGTGACACTGTGCTCCCCATCGCACAACAGACCGCCGAACGCTTTATGACATTGAATCCTAATGGACGTGTCACCGTTACCGGTGGCGGAACGGGAGTAGGTATTTCTGCCCTGTTGGACGAAACCACCGATATTGCCATGGCTTCCCGTGGCATCAAATTCAGTGAAAAGATGAAAGCAAAAGCCGCCGGTGAAAACTTGGAAGAAGTGCCGGTAGCTTTCGATGCCCTGGCAGTTGTAGTCCATCCATCTAATCCGGTGAAACAACTAACCCGCCAGCAACTCGAAAATATTTTCCGGGGTAAAATCACCAATTGGAAACAAGTGGGTGGTGACGACCGTAAAATCGTTGTTTACTCGCGCGAAACGTCTTCGGGCACCTATGAGTTCTTTAAAGAAAGTGTTCTCAAAAACAAGAATTACATGAGTAGCAGTCTTTCCATGCCCGCAACAGGAGCAATCATCCAGTCAGTCAGCCAGACGCGTGGTGCTATCGGCTATGTAGGGCTTGCCTATGTATCTCCACGTATCAAGACTCTTGCCATATCTTATGACGGAAAGCATTTTGCCGCTCCTACCCTTGAAAATGCCATAAATAAGTCATATCCTATCGTACGTCCGCTATACTACTATTATAACAAGAAAAATTCAGAACAAATTGCTCCGCTCCTACAATTCATATTGTCACCGACAGGACAAGAAATCATTAAAAAGAGTGGATATATTCCTGTAAATGAATAATGAGGAATGAAGAACGATGAATGAGGGAGGAGAAATTCTTCATTCTTCATTATTCATTCTTCATTATTTTGCGCTATCTTTGTCCCACGATACGAATAATAATAGCATTATGGCAGAAATGAAAAGCGAAGATACAGGCGAAAAAAAGAGTCTGAACTTCATTGAACAAATAGTAGAAAACGACTTGAGAGAAGGTAAAAACAATGGAAAAGTACAAACCCGTTTTCCGCCTGAGCCTAACGGTTATCTTCACATCGGACACGCTAAGGCCATTTGCCTTGATTTCGGTATTGCTGCCGCACACAACGGTATTTGTAACCTGCGTTTCGATGATACCAACCCCACTAAAGAAGATGTGGAATATGTAGAAGCTATCAAGGAAGATATCCAATGGCTTGGCTACCAATGGGGAAGCGAGTATTATGCTTCCGACTATTTCCAACAACTGTGGGACTTCGCCGTTCGCCTTATTAAAGAGGGCAAAGCCTATATCGACGAACAAACTTCCGAACAGATTGCCAATCAAAAAGGCACTCCTACTCTGGCGGGTAAGGAGAGCCCTTACCGTAACCGTCCTATCGAAGAAAGTCTCGAACTGTTCCAGAAAATGAACAGCGGAGAAATAGAGGAAGGCGCTATGGTACTTCGTGCCAAGATTGATATGGCAAGTCCCAATATGCACTTCCGTGACCCGATAATCTATCGTGTAGTAAAGCATCCACACCATCGTACGGGTACTACATGGAAGGCTTATCCGATGTATGACTTCGCTCACGGACAGAGTGACTTTTTTGAAGGTGTCACTCATTCACTGTGTACCCTGGAATTTGTACCCCACCGTCCGTTATACGACCTTTTTGTAGATTGGGTAAAAGAAGGAAAAGACCTGAATGATAACCGTCCTCACCAGTACGAATTCAACAAGCTCAACCTCAGCTATACGCTAATGAGCAAACGTAATTTGCTGACCTTGGTAAAAGAAGGTCTTGTTAATGGTTGGGACGATCCCCGTATGCCGACTATTTGCGGCTTCCGCCGTCGCGGTTATTCTCCTGAATCTATTCATAAGTTCATCGACAAAATCGGTTATACAACCTACGACGCCCTTAATGAATTTGCATTGTTGGAAAGTGCTTTGCGCGATGACCTTAACACCCGTGCAACCCGTATCTCTGCCGTATTGAATCCGGTAAAACTTATCATAACCAACTATCCCGAAGGACAAGTGGAAGAAATGGAAGCGGTGAACAACCCCGAACGTCCTGAAGAAGGCAGCCACAACATTGAGTTCAGCCGTGAACTATGGATAGAGCGCGATGATTTTATGGAAGATGCTCCGAAGAAATATTTCCGTATGACTCCGGGACAGGAAGTACGCTTAAAGAGTGCCTATATTGTAAAATGCACCGGTTGCAAGAAGAATGATGCCGGAGAAATCATTGAAGTATATTGCGAATATGACCCTGACACCAAGAGCGGTTTGCCGGGAGCCAGCCGTAAAGTAAAAGGTACTATTCACTGGGTGAGCTGCAATCATTGCCTTGAAGCGGAAGTACGTCTATATGATCGTCTGTGGCAAGTAGAAAATCCGCGCGACGAACTCGCTGCCATCCGTGAAGAAAAGAATTGTGACGCGCTGACAGCAATGAAAGAAATGATTAATCCTGACTCTTTGCAGATATTGCCCTGTTGCTATATCGAGAAATATGCTGCCGGCATGAAGCCCCTCACTTACTTACAGTTCCAACGTATCGGCTACTTCAATGTAGACCGTGATTCTACGTCTGAGAAAATGGTATTCAACCGTACTGTAGGTTTGAAAGATACATGGGGCAAGATGAATAAATAAAAAAATATGGGTAAGAAAAACCTGCTGTCAGGAAGGGACAAAGAGTTACAAGAACTGGCAGAACAATATGAGGCTGCTAAAGCTGAAAACAAAACCATTTATCTGGATGCAGATGATTTGGCCGACCTTGCAGACTGGTATGCTGTTCGTAGCAAATACGAGGCTGCAACCGAAGTTGTGGAATATGGCTTAAGTCTGCATCCCGACAATACGACATTGATGGTGGAAAAGGCATATCTTTTCATGGATACGCAGAACAGAGATAAAGCCAAAGTGATTGTCGAAGCCATTTCTGAAGATTATTCTGCCGAAGTAAAAGTATTGAAAGCAAATCTGTTGTTGGATGAAGGTAAAATAGATGATGCCGAACAATTACTCGACACGATAGAAGACAAGGACGACCTGGCTAATATTGTAGATGTGGCTTATATGTACATCGACATGGGGTATCCTGCCAAAGCCTTGTCCTGGATTGAACGTGGTATGGAGAAATATGCCGAAGACGAAGCTTATATCGCTGTTACAGCCGATTGTTTCTATGCACAGGGATTGACTGATAAAGCGGCATTTTTCTATAATAAACTGATAGATAAGAATCCATATTCAGCCATATACTGGTTCGGTTTGGCACGATGCTATTTTGAACAGCAGATGTTCAATAAAGCTATCGAGGCTTGTGACTATGCTATCATAGCAGATGAAGAATTTGCCGAAGCATATGTAATGAAAGGACACGCCTTTTACCAGTTGGGCAATGAAGAAAGTGCATTGGAAAGCTATGTACTGGCCGAGAAATATAAAGCCGTTACTCCTGACTTTCTCCACATGTTCATCGGATTGAACAAAATATCCAAAGGAAATTGGGAAGAAGGTTATCAGCATCTTGAAGAAGCCATACAAAGTAGTGATGTCGATTCATTAACTTTGCCTTCTCTTTATGCAAATGCCGCATTGTGTCTTTATAAAATGGGAAAAAAGCGTAAAGCTCACCAGTATTGTAAGAAAGCCCATGAAGTGAATCCAGAAGATATTGATCCTTACTTGATTGAAGGACGCATCTACATGGAAGACGGAGATTATGATAAAGCAGTAAAGAAGTGGGCATTGGCTTTAGAATATGCACCCTATGCTGATACATGGAATGAAATTGGAATGTGTAGCATGGAAATAGGCCAGTTGAACTATGCTAAACTCGCTTTCGAACATGTCAAGGAATTAGAGCCGGATTTTGAAGGTATCAATGAAAAGTTGACCTCGCTTTACATGCTACTTAAAGACAAAGAGAACTTCCTGAAATATAACCAACTTTGCGAACATCCATTCCAATTGAAAGAACTTGAAAAGCTGGAACAATTGCTGGAGAATGAAAATAAAGACGAGTTGGCAAAAGTGATGAAGAATATTTTAAATGCATTGCAATAAAAACAAAGTTTAGAAAATGGAAGCATCAGCAGAACTCATCAAATGGGTATTAGAAAACTTGAACTATTGGGTCGTTACTATTTTCATGGCCATCGAAAGCTCATTTATCCCATTCCCATCCGAAGTGATTGTCCCACCTGCCGCATGGAAAGCCATGGCAGACGAAAGTATGAATATCTTTCTCGTCGTTATTTTTGCAACCATCGGTGCAGATATCGGTGCCTTGGTGAATTATTATCTGGCCCGCTGGTTGGGTCGTCCTATTGTGTATAAATTCGCTAACAGTCGTTTCGGACATATGTGCCTCATAGATGAAGCGAAAGTACACCACGCTGAAGAATACTTTAGGAAACACGGTGCAGCATCTACATTTTTTGGTCGTCTTATCCCTGCCGTACGCCAGCTCATTAGTATTCCTGCAGGATTAGCGGGTATGAAATTAGGTCATTTTTTACTTTACACAACTCTCGGCGCCGGAATATGGAATTCTATATTGGCGCTACTAGGTTACCTAATTTACAAATTTACAGATCTTAAAACGACTAATGATGTTTATATCATGGCAACCACATACAGTCATGAAATAGGTTACATTACCATAGCAATCGTTGTATTGGTTGTGGGATTCCTTATATATAAGGGAGTTAAGAAGAAAAAAGAAAAGTAAGAATAAACTATAATGAAAAACGGTGCATAAAGTTAAACCTTTGTGCACCGTTTTTCATTATAGTTTATTCAAATCCAGTTACTTCTTTACTGCAGCGATTGCTTTATCATAATCAGGTTCTTGAGTAATCTCTGGAACAAGTTCGGTATAAGCAATCTTTCCATCTTTACCAATCACAACCACCGCACGTGCCAACAAACCATTCAACGGTCCGTCTGCCATACGTACACCATAATTTTCATCAAAATCCGAAAAACGGAAGTCAGACAATGGAATTACATTCTTAATGCCTTCGGTAGTACAAAAACGGGCGTGTGCAAATGGCAGGTCCTTCGAAATAGCCAATACCACCGTATCCGGCAGGCTTGCAGCCAATTGGTTGAACTTACGCACAGAAGTAGCACATACACTGGTATCCAAACTCGGGAAGATATTAAGAATTACATTCTTACCATTCAGTTCTTTCAGTGAAAACGAAGACAAGTCAGTTTTTACCAATTCAAAATCAGGGGCAACCTTGCCCACAGTTATAAACTCACCGATGATTTTTACCGGTTGTCCTTTAAAATTTGTTGTAGCCATAGTTTTATCAATTTATATGGTATAGTAACAAACAGGAACACGAAAAGGTTCAACAGAAACTTTTTAAACAATAGATTGTTATTCCACAAACTAATTTATAGTAATCATTTAAAAATAAGATTCACATGAAAACAATTTTCGATGAACTAAGACATGAAGTAAAGAACTGGTGGATTTCACTTATTCTGGGTATTTTATACATTGTAGTGGCTCTAAGCCTAATGTTTTCTCCGGTTAGCGGATATGCAGCATTGAGTATCCTGTTCAGCATTTCCATGTTATTCAGTGGCTTGCTGGAAATATCTTTCGCTGTAAGCAATCGCCAAAGAGTATCCAGCTGGGGCTGGTATCTGGCAGGGGGTATTATCGATATGATTTTAGGATTCTACCTGATAGCCTATCCATTCCTAAGCATGGAAGTGATTCCATTCATCATTGCCTTCTGGTTAATGTTCAGGGGATTTTCATCGGTAGGATATGCTATGGACTTGAAAAGATACGGAACGAAGGATTGGGGCTGGTACATCGCGTTTGGTATACTTGCTATCATCTGTTCACTTATTATTCTCTGGCAGCCTGCAGTAGGTGCCATGTATGCCGTTTATATGATTTCGTTCGCTTTCCTTATTATAGGATTCTTCCGAATCATGCTATCTTTCGAATTGAAAAACCTGCATAAACGGGGAAAAGAAATGAAAGAAGCGGAATAAGGCTCTTTAACCTGAATTATTCATATACAGTAATAAGAAGTTAAGTAGTAAGTCATTAAATAACAAATAGCTAATTAACAAGTAGTTAAGCGAAATACATCAGATATGTCATTTCTACTTAACTACTCAAATAAACTACTTCAAACTATTATTTATCTCTTACTAAAGAAGCGGAACATCGTTGTTCTGGACACTCCCATCTGCCGGGCAAGTTCAGAGCAAGATGCTCCCTTTTTACGTTCTTTGAATAAATGATGTTTGTTCTCTGTTAGTATCTTCATTTTAGGCATATCCCCTTTCCTACGTCCTAAACGTACCCCTTCCTGTTTTCTACGGGCTAATGCCTCTTTAGTCCGCATAGATATGAGATTACGCTCAATTTCAGCCATAAGTCCGAATGCAAATCCCAGAACTTTACTGTTTATATCATTCTGAAAAACATATCCTTCTTTAGTACTGTACAATATCACTTCCTTTTTAATACATGAATTAAGAATCGTCATGATTTCAAGTAACGTACGACTCAAACGTGATATTTCTGTTACAATTAACGAATCACCCGGGCGCATACGATCCAATACTCCTGATAACTTCCGTTGTTTAGTACTCACACTCCCACTGACTGTTTCCGTGTACCACTTATCAATAATTAGTCCATTTTTTTCTGCGAATCTTATTATTTCTTCGCGTTGATTTTCCAGAAATTGCTTTTCTGTACTTACTCTTAAATAAGCCACTACTGCCATAATTTTGTTGTTTTAATTGGTTTTACGGCGCCAAAGAACGGCTATTCCAATAAAAATGCCAACGCATCAAGGCATATCCTTTACAAAATGACTTCAATTTATGGTAGTGGTTCCCGTTTATTTAACTTCATAATCAAAAAATACAATAAAATAGGAACAACAGGCAGAGCGATTAACATTAAATAAGTCATATTACCAGTTTCCAAATCGAAGAAAATAACCTGTGGTGACAGAGCTTCTATCATAAAAAAGAAGAATACACAGAATTCCATTACCAACGTAATCATCAACAACACGACGAAAGTATAATATTTCTCAATATATACGTTGAAAGGAACAGATATATAACGCATTACAATAAGAGCCACAATCAAACATACGATACAGGAAACAATACAAAAAAAGAGTCCCCATTGTCCGGATGCATAATCACAATCCATCAATTGCCAGATATCGTCATTGTTCATTCCCGGTTTAATGGTTTTATAAGGAATACGAAACAGATAAAACGGATTAGTAATACGTGTCAATACAGAACTGGTATCTATGGAACCATCATTATAGAGTATGCGGGAGGAAATACCCAAAGAATCAAAGTCGGCAAAATAAACAGAGTCGACAAAACACTGTAAACCGGATATATATCCGGACTGTTCTACTGCCGCCCGCTTGGAAAAGGTAAGGAAGAAGCCCATATCCCTGTTCATTATTCTCTTTGCATCCCGGTAGATATGTACCGAATCGTTCACACATAGGCTATCAATTACCAAGCTCAATGCCTTGACAAGCTGAGTCAAAGCACGCTTCTGTTTAAAATCAAAAGCCGGCAAATAAAGATTTAATCCTTCGGGTTTATGTTCAAAGTCCGAGCGGTTTATCATACCTCCGGGATAATTAAGAAGCGTATAAATAAATGTATGGCATGCTGCGGGATTGGTTAGAAAGCGATTGGTTGCCTGGGCATCACCACAATATGCCACCAAATCATAGGGTTTCTTTTCATAGGGAAAAAAATCCATCATATTCGGAGAAGCCCAGTTATTGGTTATCTCCGGTGTTCCACTGACCGGATTAATGACATATCCCAAATATCCGAAACGTTTGATTCGAGAACTTACGGAGGCAGGCAAATTCAAATAAACATCCGTCATCCAGTAAGGAACCATTGCATAAAGCGAATCAGAAGCAAGAATACGCTTCTTTAAAGTTTCAATCTCGGTAGGCAAATAATAAGTTCTATCAGTAACATACTTATAATGACTACGCACGGTATCGGGACGGTTATCAAAGTAACAATAGAAATTCTTCACATTATAAAGATCATAATATTCCGCGTCCTTCAACCATCCCATAGAACCTTTCTCATCAAAAACCTCGGGTGGAGTGACTTCTTCAGTTCCTGTAGTATCGGGAGCATAAATAACATCATCCAGTTTCAATTCGGTTTCATAGGGGACATCCGTTATCAGCGTATTCATAAATCCTTTTGCAAGAATACGGGGAGCAAGCAGTTCATTTTCCGAAAGTTTAAACTGCTGTTCTAGTTTGAAGGGATATACTACATATCCATGAGCACCCGGATTAAGAATGAGGCTGTATATCTTTCCCATATCATTTACTTCCTTAAAGAAATGCGTGTTACCGGGAACAGGCGAAGGAATCAATCCTTTCCATCCACCGGCCAAAGTCATTTCCAAACGTTCAGTTTCCACAAAAGGCCATTTTTCTTTCCCATGAGTAGCTACTTCACGACGAATACGATTCCATGCTTGGGGAGTTTGGTAATGGTAGGGACGGAAACGTTGATAAGCCTCTGTAAATGTATCTTGCGCCAGAATAATAAAATTCAAGGTACAAAGGAATAAAACCGTTATTGACAACAATAATCTTCTCATTCTGATAGCTCATTTGTAGTTTTTACTGTTTGATACCTTCCTTCGCCTGTTCACGGCAAATGAAATCAATCAATACTTTTTTTTCCAATATCATTTCATCAACAGACATCAGATAAAGGGCACAGCTCCGGACTACATTAGTCATTGCCCCACCTGAAAGTTCATATTCGGAAATTTCCCGGATGCACTCTTCACGATTAGACAACCAATGCCCAGGTAACATTTTTCTCCAAAGTTCGTAACGAATATCCTCATCGGGCATCGGAAAATAGACCAAGGACTGAAAACGACGGGAAAAAGCCTCATCAACATTGCTGCGCAAGTTAGTAGCCAGTATCACCGTACCCGGAAAATCTTCGATACGTTGTAAAAGATATGCAACTTCTTGATTGGCATGCCTGTCATTGGAGGTCTGTGTAGACGTACGTTTTCCAAATAAAGCATCAGCTTCATCAAAGAAAAGTATCCAGCGACGATTCTCCGCCATATCAAAAATACGGGCAAGATTTTTTTCTGTTTCACCTATATATTTAGAAACGATCATTGAGAGATCTACCCGGTAAACATCCATTTCATTACGTTTACCAAGAAGAGTAGCAGCAAGTGTTTTTCCTGTACCCGGAGGTCCGTAAAACAGAGTTCGGTAACCGGGTTTAAGAATACGTTTCAATCCCCACTCTTCCATAATAACGTCCGAACCGGTTATCCAAGTATTTATCTCCTCCAGTTGTTCAGTCACCTGATAGTTCACTACCAAATCACTCCACTTCAACGGAGTGGTGATCCGCTTTGCAGGAAATCCGGTACTATAGTCAGGCTTGTATTCTTTACCATGAAGGACTTTACTCAATAACTCATCCGATGCACGAAGCTGTCCGCTTAAAAAAGGTTCTCCGTCTCCCCTACCTTCCAAACGAAGAATATTATGAATGTAGAACCAATGTTCTTTTTCAAACAGGCGAACTACAGAAGAACGAATTTCCGCATCCTCTTCTGAAAGCATAAAAGTTACCGTTTCTCCTGTAGGTAGAAACCCGCCATGCGACAAACCTTTCCAACCACCGAACTCAGTATAAGGACGATCAAAATTCTTGTTATTGACAAAGAATATATCCAATGCCTGCGGATATAAATGAGGCATCAAAGCGAGCATTATAATGACTTTTTCCTCAAAAGTTATTTGCTCCTCGTCCATACCGCTCATTTCCTGCCACCACGAGCTATGTGGTGGCGGCACTTCGTACAAAGACGCAAATTCACAGTCTTGCTTGAAGTAAAGACGGATAGCAGTGTCCAGTACCTGCTGAAACCATTCAATCAGTTCTCTCATAGGCCACTATAGGGAAGCTCTTGCCCCTAATACATCGGCTTCGTGCTCCAAACTTTCATTATCATTTACAGGCATTCCTCCCACTTCAGTCGTGGGTTGCACACGTCCCTCAGCCTGCTGGATAACGTGTGTTAACTCATGTCCCAGCAGTTGTTGCCCTACAGAGGTATCCGGCTTAAATTGTCCAGGAGCAAAGTGAATATCTGTTCCCTGTGTATAAGCCAAGGCCCCTACTTCGGGTGCTTTGGATGATTCGGGATGTACCCGAACACTGGAAAAATCCGTACCAAAAGAATCTTCCATACGCTGTCTCACATTATCAGGAATACCGGTTTGATTCTCGGACTTAGCTTGTACCGGTTGTTCAAATTTACCTTGCAAAAGGTCATCCTCATCCTCGTCGCGTTGGGCTACAAACTTGCCTTGCAGCAAGTCATCCTCATCATCTTCAGCACGCTGTACAATGTCTACCATTTTTGCCTGAATGGCAGATAAAGTACGGTTATCTACCATCTGCAAGCCGTCATCATTGCGTTTGGACTGCTGTACCCGTGAAGGAACAGCATCCATATTCATTTTTTCTGCATTCATAATTAATTTCTCCATCTAACTTCTACAATATCATCTATCCAGGGATATCTATACATAGTATACGACCAGGGAATCGAGTCTAACAAAACATCATAAGGTCTTTCCCTCACTTCAATAATCCATCTTGACATTCCCAGACTCGTTTCATAGGTAACCACTCCCTCTCTCTGGAAAAATGCCTGACGAAGGGCGATGTCACTGGTGTGTTTCATTTTATCCCACATTCTCTTTATCATAAGAATCATATCCTCAACTACCCTTATTTCTTGCTCATTCAATTTACATCTTTTGGGGAGCGGTGTACCATCATTTAGACTCACTAATATCTTATTCAAATACAGCTCATTTTCTGAATACTCTTTTTCTTCGCCATACACAAGATATTGCAACAAGAAAATAGCACGTATCTTACTATTTTCGTCTTTAAAGCTCCTGGCATCCGATTCCAAATAGTCTGCCATACGATACATACGGGGAAGAAAAAACTGCAATAATAACATACCTGCATTGTTAACCATTACCTTTTCCATACTTGTTCCTTTTTCATTTAGTTCGTTAATCTGATTTATAATCTCTGTTACATTCTTATTATTATCTTTCTCGCCAAGCATTTCTTCCAGCAACATTGTATATCCGGGTGGGATACTTTGCCTGACACGTCCCGCTAAAAAGCGAATGAGTTCCGTTTCTGACCATGCAGAATATTTATTTGCCGTGAGCTCCACCATCCAAATAGAGATGTACTCGCCCAATTGCTCTAAATAACCCAATCCGGCAAAACGAGAACGAAGAGCCATATAGGCAACCGACCAAGTTTTGTATATTGTCTCCAAGCGCTCATCTCCTATTTGGCTCAGCCAAAGACTACGTAAAGAGGCAGTCCGGCTCACCACTTGCAAAAGGAGATCGGCTTTTAGTTTCCCAGATTTCCATAAAGAACGGAAGAGATTATTCCGTTGAGACAGAAAATAGACAAGCCACTTCTCCAGATATTCTTCATTGCTACGAATCAATATCGTAGATGTATTACCAAACAGTTCCAATATCCAATGCTCTATTTCCATATCCGATTTTGAGCGTACCCTACTAATATTGGTTAGTGGCAACACTTTTTCATCGTATAGTTCTTTCAAGATACTCTTTAAACCATCAAATTCCTGTCCGGTCAATCCACCAGGGAAGCTATGTAAAAAATATCCTATCAATTCGACAACCTCTTGATTGTAATGAGCCGCCAGTTTTTGCAATACCGAATATACAAATACTTTCTGATAAAATACGATATTGTTATCCGAAACAAAGCAGGAAAAAATGAACTCCCATTTCAAGGTAGCAAACTCCCCTCCGGCTCTTCCTTCCAATATTCCTGCTCCGTATGCTTTATCGAGTAAAGTAGCATAACTGACAATAAAATTACTATAAGCCGGAAACAGACGGTTCACTAAAAGTACCACTTGCCTTTCAGTATGATTTTCAAGATACTTACGTAACAGCAGTGGAGTTTGAAAAATAGACAACCACTCGTCCACGGAACGTTCATTGTGCACCTCATGCTTCTTTTCAGGCTGGAATAACCGGTATAATTCTTGAAGAACAGATAATAATTCAGGAGAAAGAACGGTCTTAACAAGTGCCTCATCTGTATTGAAAAAATGTATCAGTTCGGTGACCGAAAAGTTGTAATGTGCCGCTAAGCGCTGTAGTACGGACAACACGAACTGCCTACGATTGAGTGTCGAAGCCGGAAGAGCTACTAAAGTGATAAAAATAAACTCCCACTTCAGAAGACGGAATTCACTACCTGCTCTACCGGAGAAAGTTCCTGCATCCTTATGTTTATCAAGCATAGAAGCGTAAGAAATTACATACTCTTTCTCTTGAGGAACAAGTACTGCTACCAATGAATAGATTTCTTTTTCCTGTAATTGATTTAACAGTTTTCGGCAAGAATCTTGCTTAGAAAACAAGTTTACCAAGTGCTCACGCGAAAGTATATATTCAGCTTCCTTCTTACCCTGCATACGTAAAGCGGAAACGACTTCACGCATCAAATGACTATGAAAATTTCCGTCAAGCGCCCAAAGTTCAGCTTTCATATCTCTGCGAATTTCTTTCAAGATAGTCCATAGCTCAGGTAGCTGTTCTACTATTTGTCCCAACTCCCGGATACTTTCCGTAAATATTCTTACCATTTCTACCAAGGTAAGATTCAGGTGCGCCGCCAATCCGCGCATTGTGTACAATACAATATGCCTACGACTGAAATATCCAGCTCCTTCTGTGAAAAGATAAGCAAGTACCAAAGTCCATACAACTCCTCTATAATTTTCACGAGAGATATCAGGACGCTTAAACGACTCACAAGCACGTATCTGTACACGTACATATAGAGTTATAAATTTACTTTCAGAGGGTTGTACTATTCTGACTATCTGTTCCAACTCCTCATCCG
Source organism: uncultured bacterium (assembly GCA_905215345.1). GTDB lineage: Bacteria > Bacteroidota > Bacteroidia > Bacteroidales > Bacteroidaceae > Bacteroides. The sequence goes on along the minus strand of CAJMPR010000007.1, from coordinate 58,873 downwards.
TAAACTGGAATACCAAACGACGACAAAGAGAATCATAATGTCCATAGGCATTTAGAAATTCTTTGAAACGATAGGGTTCTTCGGCAATTACGATTCTAAGTAAACGATTAAGATCGGTATGATGCTCTTCAGTAGTAAATGGGAAATAACCATGTAGCAGAAAAAAAGAAAGCAGTTCAAAGGCATTCTTTCCTGTCGAGATTATTTCTATACCTTTTTGTCCAGTGCCAGTTTTCTTTAACTTGTTCAAGTGCTCCCGGCAATACGATTCCAATGCTTCCCGAAGTCTAAGAGAAAATTTCTTATCAAATCTTTCTTCATCAATCTTACCTAAATCTAATGGAAGATACTCAATAGTAATCACGCAATCAGTTTGATCGTAAGCAGACAAAACTTCCTCCACTACAGTTTCAAAGGCTGTATGGAAAAAAGTATCCCAACGTCCATTCAGTGAATAGGCGAAAGGCTCATTATCCGCTCTAAAGTCAAACTTTGCTGTACCAATTGTTATCATCGTTCAACTCTTTTTTCAATTTTTCACTCAGTTCTTCCAATCCAATTTTCCGGTAACTGCATAAAGAGTATCTCCAGAATAAATATGTAGAACGAAACGTGTCCGACTGTCCATGCCGTTGCCACATAACGGTCAGGTGAATATGAGCAGGCATCCGGTCTGCCAACAACTTCTCACAACCATGCCTGAAATCATCATCCAATAACCACTTTTCAATGACGGAGAGCACAACAGTAATCCGGAACACATCTTCCCTTACGATTATAAATTCACCCTCTCTATATCCTAAAAAACGGTGCTCCAGAACAAACATCTCCATATCATACTTCTCAATATTCAAGATAGTCTTGAAGTATGTTTCTACTCCCGACTCTTCATTTAAGGAGTTATTAACAAGATTCATACCTCTGCCACGATTCAGTCCCCACTGAGGTATATTTTTCAGGAAAGCCATACGGCGCTCACGACGTTCTTGCCGACTTTCGTATTTATGCAAGAATAAAGGGTTACTGTCCTCACCATATATACAATCGAGTACATCCATCCATTGTTCTTTTTTCTCCGATAAATCCGAGCTATCGGGCACCATCCAAAAAGGAAGAGATTGCAATTCCCCTAACAATTTCTCAATGGCATGATCAAAGATATTCAGATATTCACCTGTCTTCTTATCAATACTTCGTTGGTAACAGGCAGGAAGATCATTCTGCAAAGGGTAATAGCTGAATACATCCCGGTAGGTTCCTCCCGGGCCACTGTCTAACACAGCCTTATCCGTCGTACGATTCTGGACTCCATAAAGAGTGGCACGCATTGCATAAAGTCGACGTTGAACATCATCCCAAAAGATGGAAACAGGCTGATTTCTACGAATCAACTGTACACAATGCCCTTTATTACCTAAATCAGCCAAGGCATATCCCTGAAAAATATTTGTTCTCCGTAAATTACCGCGTATCTCATCGGTTCCGTTCATAAAATAAAGAGAGGTAACACGATTGACTCCCGGCAATGAACGCAGTTTCTGGTACAGCCATGAGACATCATATTCATTCCAATCGGTACATAACGAAGCATCATCCACCACCATACGTCCTTGTTCCGGTCCATCCAATATTTCATCCGGAGTCTTGCCTTCAGCCAATAATTCATCCACACGGCGAAAACGTATACCTGCCCGCAAAAACTCCTGAACTTCAAAAAATATCCGGGCCATTAATTGATTGGCTTCTACCGAATCATCAGCTTCTATCCCTACACATAAATAAAGAATATCAGCCTCCAGAAAACGTACAGTTCCCACATTTTCACATAGATTCCGATGAGAATGATATAAGCTATATACCTCTTTGATAATCTGTTTACGCCGGGTTTCGCTTGTATCCGACCATACATCCAGCATAAAATCATAAGTTCCCGACTCCGGATGTACAATAACCCGTACATCGGATAAGTCCTCGATATTCGAGACAAACAATTTACGATAATCTGTCTCAGTTACCGGATTAACAGGAAAGACTTCGGAAGGGGAATACAGTGCATGTTTACGGGGGAAGAAACCACCATCCTCGCATATCAGGTAATCAGGCAACGGAAAGCCTAATCGATAGTCACTTTCAAGTAATCCATAGTTCAATACATCAAGCAAAGTTATTCCCGGATCATGTATATTATAGTCAGTCCACACATTTCCACTGAGACGCTGTATATTCTTCAACGCCTCTTCCTGAAGATGAGTATATTTATCCTCGCCTTCTATCTTCCGTATAATTGTAGTGTGTCCTTCCATTCTCTCCATATATTATCGGGTTACAAAATCCATATCAAACAGCTTTGTCGCACGATAATGCACCCACACATCCAGGCCATAATCAGAACAGGTACGGATTTGCAATCCGCAATTCAGTCCTTCCCGACGCCAGCGAAATTGTATCTTATTAAAACGGCTGCCAAACCATGAACGTGCATAGCGAATACAAGGATGTTTACCGAAACAGTGCAGGGCTGTAACATCAGCCAAGGCATAACGCCCCTGTCCTTTCAATCCGCAAGCTGCTTCAATATGATACCCGATACATCCGTAATCAATTCCGCCAATATCCTGCCATTGTCCGTTAGCCGGTATTTTACCTTGCAGATAACTACCCGCAAAACTATCAGCATGAATCGTGCCGTTTACTTCTACCGTGATTTTATCGTTATTCCCCAAGGCTACCTTTCCATCCTGGGAAAGTGTAATCAAAGGACAATCTTCCGTTCCACGCTGAATATACAATTCACCTCCTTTACCCAGTGCTATTATCCATGCAGGATCACCATCCAAAATATTCTGGCGTATTTCCATTACAGCACCTTCATCGTTGAGCGGAGAAAGCATAATCCCCCTCTCCGCCGATTTGTTAAAACCGTCATCTACGATGTTTAACATCGAGTCTATCAGGTCGGCAAACTGTCCGCTATCGGGTTTCTTCCCTTTACCAAAATATTCTTTCAACGTTCTACGATTTGTTTTTGCCATAATCGCTATTTTATCACAAATGTATTTTCAACTTCCAAATCTCCAAATTCAATATCTTTTCGCCATTCACCTTCGGCAATAACCTTTACGTAATGACGGGATGCCGGAACCAATATAGCCCATGGAACCGAAGAAGTAACCATCTGCCCCTCACCATCAGCAGAAATATACTCCCGGAGACTGAATCGTCCATCGGCTCCGGTGGTTACTTGCAGTAACTTCATGCCATGTACAGCAGTAATACGTCCTCCTTCTTTCATCCGGCTTTGCATATCACGCAGTGAAAATGTATGACCGAAAACGGGATCACCACCGTCCTTATTCCAAGGGGCAATACATGCTTCCAATCCTTCATATACTTTTTGAATTGCGATTCCTGCGGCTTCACCCCTTTTCAAACTTATTCCGCAGAACACCGTTACCTCTTCATAAACGGGATTAATCAAATCAATATTGACAAAAGGGGAAGCGAATTGTCGGAAACGATTCTCAATACGGCACAATAATTCATCCGTACACAAAGGGTATTCATTACCTTTACGTGAATGAATCACGGCCAAAGTCACGACTGTATTTCTATTCAGCATCTTGGCATCTACTCCTGGAAAACATTTCACTCTTACTATCTCTGGAAATTCCTGTAAGGTGCGTTGTTCATATTCACGAGGTAAAAGCAGGCGATGCCGGGTAGCAATCCGTTCACTCATACGGATACGAAGCTCCGCTTGTTTTTCTTCCGGTCGCTCTCCTTTTAAAGGAGCCACTCTGTTATAAGATATCAAACCGGGTATAGAGAGTTTAGTCCCTTCAGTCATCACGACTTCTGCCTCGGCAACATTCAAAGATATACTCCGCACGGTGGAAGAATTGCATAAATGAGAGTGTACCGCCACACAAATCCAGAAGACTCCATCAACATCGGTCATCTCCCGGGTGATGCAGAACGGAAACTGCAAAATAACTGCTCCACTATGCATCAGTCCACCCGTATCGTCCCTGACGACATTGACAGAATCTATTTGTACCCAACGGAGGGTATCTTTATAATACCAATCAGTACAGGGCAAGAAATCATGGTCTATCTCTCTCTGCAATAAATCAAGCGTGATGTACATACTAATCAAATTCTCACCCACAGCTCTCGTAATTCCTATCATCAGATTACCTTCATCTTCAGGGCCTTCTATCAAAGCAACAGGTCTACTGGTATCAGGCAATAAGGCTACACCACCCGATAAGGGGCGAATGTAGGAGAAGCGGATATCCGATGCACTACCTACACTGAAAAAACATTCATCTTCGGCCGTATAACCCAGTAAGGGAGCATCCATTAATAGAGATATGGGTGTCTCAGGCAACGGTTTCTTGTGACGCGCACGACTATTATATATCATCACATCGGCAAACAAGCGACGATATTCTTCTCCACCAAATCCCATATCGGGATCAGTTAGAACCAAGCGATAGAGTCCTGAACGTATATCCCCCAATTGGAACTGGGCCGACTTGTGATAAGGTAAGATTACATGATCGGTTACCTCAAAACTTATGTCAGTATGTTCAACCAGAGGGTCTTCTTTCAATGGAATTGGCTTGGAGGAAGTACGAAACAGATAAACAGGCTGCACTTCCGGCAAAGGTTTCCAACCTCTATTCCGGAGTTGGTCAATTCTTCCCCTGAATGAACAGTTATCTATCTCCTTATCATAAGTACGGTAATATTCTTTCAAACCACCATTACAAACCGGGAGGTGTTGCCAATTAAAAGTCAGATTTACTGTATTAACCGGTTTGCAGGCCATTTCATAACAACCAAAAGCTAACCAAGCTCCCTTCTCTGCCATCACTCCGAAAGGATAAAACGCCTGACGAACGTCCACTTGCCCTAAGTCGTTATAAACCTGTATATTCCGAAGTCCTTGTACCGTAACCTTTATCTTTACCGATTTCACGAACATCTGGCGCACCCAAGAGTAGGGAAACAACCATGCAGAAGAATTAACCAATAAACGTAAGGAAGGTAAATCCTCATTTTCCAAGGGAGCTATCGCCGGAAAGTTTTCATTCAATCTGAATGTCAACAGTAATCCCTCTCCGGCCTGCAAACGAACATGAAAACTCTCTATCATCCGCCCACCATCGACCGTACTTATCCAAAGTTGGAAAGCATCATGGAGAACCTTGAAAAGTGCTTCGTCCCGACTTATTTCCTGCACCAACGAGACCTGTTCTATGGCATCGTCCATTGTTTTCAGCGATTCGGAAGTAAAGCGGAACAAGACATTTACTTCCCGTTTCCCCTCACTCAGTGCCAACATAGACGAATGCAAACAAAAACCTATCGTAACAGGAGTATAAACCGCCTGTGGCAATGTACCTTGCATAACGGCCGTCACGTATCCTAATGCCGCTTCCGGATAACGTTCCTTGTTCCTTTCTACAAGTATCATATTCATCCCGGCAAGGACCATACGGGTAAGCTGGATGTCTGATAATAATTTATAACCAGCTATCGGTTCACCCTTGCCAGCCGCCCAATACGAGCCTTTGTACAAAACAGAACCAGCTCCTACTTGAGAGCTTTCAAAAGATATCCAGGTAGTACCTACTACCCCTCTCTTACCGGATACTTTTAATATATCACTCAGGTAAAACATCGGGAGAGATTTCCAGCGCTTATTAAATGAAGCAACAATCTCCTTATAATTATGCAAAAAAGCGACAAGTAGTGCCAATGACGGATCCATATTCCCGGCAGAATATATCTCTTCACGATACATCTCCTTTTGGGACTGCAACAAACGAATGGATGCCAATAACAATAAATAGAACCGACGGGGAAAATCCTCCGTCTCATATTCTTCTTTATTTTTTCTTTTTGTAGAAAACCACTTCCGGGAAGGACATTCCGGCAAGTATTCCTTATACCTTTTATAAAAAGCAATAAACATCGGACTGATATTAATAGATATCTGTCCAAACAAATCTTTCAATAGCGTATTAGTATCATCGCCAAGGCAAGCATATTCCAACCGCTTGCACCAGTTATCCAGTTGCATAACAAGCGTATAGATAGCAGCTATACATTTTTCTTCAGTGAAAGAATCCAGAAAAGTATCCTCCGCCTCATCGGTGTCAAACATTTCTATTTCAAGTAAAACCACCAAAGATTGATACTGATAGACCGAAATGAATCCTGACTGACGAAGTGCATGCAAGAGTAGTACTGGAAAACGCTCTTCCAGTACCGGCAGAATGACCGGGGCTAAAGCCCTCTCCAGTCGTTTCGCCCTGCTCAACCCGTCTGTCTCAGAAATGTTCCTCATAATAATAAGGGTATACCAGGTTTCCCCGTGAATTGGTGAGGCGTATCGTGTACTCCAATAATATACTCAACTTACCACTTCGCTCCTCACTCATATCAAAAGAGACATCAGTCAACGTAACGCGTGGTTCCCAATACAACACAGCATCCTCAATAGCTGCCCGCAATTGGGTACGCGCTGTCAAGTCCATATTGTGATAAACCATATTGTACAAATCGGTGCCAAAATCAGAACGCATAATGCGTTCTCCCAATCGTGTGGAAAGAATAATACGCAGGCTTTGACGAATATCTTCCTCTTCATCCGCCATTACGGTAGGATTGATACCGTCACTGAACCGGATAGGAAATGACCAGCCACGACCTAAAAACGAATGTTCTTTATCTTCACCCATAAGATTTTATCCTCCTATCTGTACTGTTGGACATCCTGCTACTATCGAGCCGCCATGAGCCGTGGAATCACCCATACGTGCTGCCGGTTTGCCACAAATCATTACCGTAGACGACCCTTTTATAATCGAATCGGGCGGTCCTACACAAACACAAGAATCTCCCATTACTGCGGCAGGCATTTTACCTATCATTACAGTAGGTGCACCGGGACCTATGACAGGACCACCTACATGGGGTATAGGTGACGGCCAGGCCGGTGTCTGCATAGGGCAAGTATGCATATCTGTTAATCTTGCTGCTAGAGGCATAACTATTCTTATTTTCTATATTTACATTCAAATCAATCTTTAAATCAACTTCTCTCACTTCCTAAAACCGCATCACTTAGTTTATAAAGTATTTTCCGTTCATTGTTTACTACTTTATAACCGTTATCTTAGGTAAAGCAAGCAAATTACTTATCCTCAATTAATCATCACCATTGCTCCTTTCACTGTTGTCTGACCGGAAGCTGAAATCTCGGCAGAAGCAGAGCCGGTTACCTTGAGCGAAGTTTGCGCTTTTGCTGTAACATTCATACCTTCGATAGTGGTGTCTTGCTTCGCTTTAATATTCATCTTCCCAGTAGCTTCAAAAGTTATATTTCCTTTAGCCTTCAATACAATATCTTTATCGGAGGATATTTCAATCCCTTTTTCTCCCATTACAATCTGATTTTTATTCTGATCTTTCAAGGTAATCGATTTTTCTTCATCGTTAATTACAATCGAGTTCTCACCGGGAGTAATCATTGTCATCACCTTCTTTTCATCATCCAACTCTATCTTCAACTTCTCCGGAGTTATAAAAGCACGTTTAAAATTATCGTCCGTTATCTCATAAGCCGGAACATTTTTTGCACTGTACAGGCAACCGAGGATAATGGCATGATTCGGATCATTATTCAAAAAACCAAGTATAACTTCATCGCCAACAGAAGGGATAAAAAAACTCCCTACCCCGTTAGAGGCTGCAAACTGCGACAGACGTGCCCAAACCGTATCCGGCTTATTATTCAGCAAAGGAATCTGTACCTTTATACGGCTGCATGAAGCAGGATCACCTGCCAAAGCCTCTACAATGCCGATATGCAGTCCTTCGATACCGGGATACAAACCGGAAGCCGAAGGGGCCATAACATCCTCCTGTTGCGTAATATTCATAGATGAAATTCCCATTTCAACCTCTGTAATCCATGATCCTTTATTTATCAGGTGAGTCACGGCGCCAACATATACATCACCATTAAAGCGTGCTCCCATCCCTTCTAACTTAACAACACATCCTGGAACTACCGCTGCATTCCCTACAAAAGAAAAGGTACCTCTGAAACGAGACAGTCCGGTTTTCAACAAAGTAGCATCTACCCACTCTTTCAATACACTGGCATCGGACAACGCATCAGTCTGCAAGGTTACTGTGTCCGCTCCCGCTGCTGATGATAAATTTCCGGGAGTAAGATTTCCCTGGCTATTGAGTGATGCGGGAGAAGAACTTGCCAATATTGTTTTTTGCTCCGCGGGGTCCCATCCCACACCTTCTACCGCAGTGAACTGGTCTTCTGCATATACCTCTCCGTTGAAAGATACCAAATCCGTCCCATACTTTACCGTCAATACAGGTCCTGACACAACAGGTTTCTTAATGGAAACCACCGCTCCGTCGGTCGTAACGACCATACCATATACATCAGCCCTTGACAAAGCAAAGTCCCAATCCGTACAATAATACTGAACCAATTGTGTATGCACTATCTTTGTATCTTCCATACTGACAGACAAACCGCAATCGCCCAATGCAGCAACTACAGCTTCCTGATCTTTTTTATCTTCAAACACCCGGTTCTTACGGGCAACGGTAGCTTTTATAGCTTCATCCCTACATTCCACAACCAACATCGAAGGCTTCTTGTCGTTGATAATGATTTTTTGAGAAACTACTATTCCCTCGAAAATCAAGCTATTAGTAGATTTATACCCCACTTCAATCCTAACTTTCTGTCCCGGTTTAAATTCCTCCGCTTCACTTTCAGGTACATTGGAGTTGGGCATATCTCCTGCTATACATTTCAGTACAGCACGTCCGATGTGATTAATCTCGCGATGCACTTCTAAAGATTCCCAACAAAAAGCGCTACTCACCTTCTGACCGTTGCTGAACACTTCAAAAGTTACCAGCTTTCCTGCATTTACACCCGAAGAATCTGCCATATTATATGAGTCTTAGTTGTTTGCTAATGGTGGAAAGAGCAGCCGTATTCCCGGCTCCAAATATCTAAATCCGGTTAGTCCGTTGATACGCGCCACTTCCGCACAGTATGCTTCACTCTTATAGATATTCCGGCAAAGTGCCGGCAAGGTATCACCGGCTTTTACCGTGACCAAGTGGGAAAGATCGGGAGAGCTGCTATTATTTATTTTTTCCTGCTTTGCAGGGTCTATATACCTTAGTATACTCAAAGTAACTTTGGCACGCAAAGGAGCTCCTTCCGAACTGAATAAAAGATAGTTAGTAGACAGGTCCTTCAATCTCCCTTCAAAATTCAATGTCCCCCACACAACTTTCAAAAAAGGCGGTTCATGTTCCTTTCCTACATAAGTGTATACCGTTTTTTCCAACTTCTTGATTGTATCCGATAAAGGTTTTTTCTGTACCGGTCCCTGATAATCCATCCAACTGACTATCGAACCAGTATTATCAAGAATAAATTCAATCTTTATTGTACCACCCTCATAAGAACTGAAGACCGGAGCCCCTTTACCTTTAGGACATTTTCCCGCATCATACTCAATAGACTTACTCTCATCATAATTAGCCGGATTTACCAACATCTCAAAAACTTCTCCGGATGCTTGAGAGTAGTCTTTATCCAAATAACCAACAATCTTCAATTTCTTTAATCCAGCCATATCTCACAATATTATCTGTCTTTTTGTCTTCTCCTTACAGGTTGAGGATAGATATGCTCTGCAAGCTCCGCAAGAACTTCTTGTTTCACCACTTTCACAATATCTTTTGTCGATTGAGACCACTGTGTTTCTTTACGTTCCACAGTGGTCTTCACAATAACCTCTTTAATCACAATAGCCATATCTATAACACTCGGGTTACCGTATCATAAGCAAACTCAATCGTCTCAAGAGCCACGTCATTCTTCTTCGAATCGAATCCCGCAATATCCCATTTTATCGGATAAGCTCCACTGATATACCATCCACATTCGGGAGTCCCAATTGGCGATAACAAGGTAACCATCACATCACAGGTTATAACATCACTTTCGGTTCCTCCCATCATAGCGGTAGAAGTCCACACTGACAACATGCTCATTCCTAAAGGTTTCAAAGGCCGTTTGCAAACGAGATTGCCGTGTTTCATCGGACCGGGGATACGCCTCTTATGGCCACCACCTTCATCAATCTCCTGTGTTTCCATTTCCATGGTCAACCCGGAAACTTCCAGAAATGCCATATCCATTATCGGCATCGGACCAATAAAATGTACATTAAAATAAAATGCCGTAGGAGGCGGTATTATATGGTCTAATTCCATCATTCAAACAATTACGATTAAGCATTTTCAATAACTAAACCTTCGTGAGCCATATCCAACTGTTCAATGGCAACTTCGTTTCCGTCAGATTTCAAACTAACCCCCGTTACTTTCGTAGGCCAGGCATTGGTCAACTTCCATACCATTGTCGGATTACCTTCTTCATCAAGCAAACTAATAGTTACCGCCTCACGTTGAATTGTATTCATTTTAATAGTGTTGAACCAATCAAAAAGTTTATTATCTTTCACAAAAACACCTTTCTTCAATTGTATATTACTATACTTCTTGATGCCCGGCATCTTAATGGTTGAGAACTGCGGACTATTTCCATGACGATACTCTATAATTTGTGCTTCGGCATCCAGTCCGGAAACTTCCTTAAAAGCAATTTCACCCAAGCTACCAATCTCTACTTTGAAATAAAACGCCGGCAACGGCCATACGTTATCTTGTTTTTCTCCTGCCATAAATTTTAGTTTTTAAGTTCTTAAGTTTATTAATTTATTAGCTCTTTTGCATTTGTTGCTGGAAAGTAATTTCAATAAATTCGGCCGGACGTACAATTGCTACCAGCACCGTCACACGCAATACACCTTCCAAAATATCTTCCGGAGTCATCGTATCACCCAATCCTACATGCACACTGAAAGCATCCTCGGGAGTAGCGCCTGCAAGTCCTCCACGTTTCCAAATTCCATTCAAGAAATTCTGAATCATACTTTTAATATTAATCCAGGTTCCGGCTACATTCGGATCGAATACATAAGCGCGTGCAGCATTTTTCACAGATTCTTCAAGCATAATCATGGTACGACGTACATTGATGTAGCGCCAATCCAATGAGTTACCATCTAAGGTACGAGCTCCCCAAACCTTAATACCTTCTCCTACAAACGTACGGATAGCATTGATAGCCTTGCCGCTCAAAGGAACATTCAAATCCTCTTGTTCATCATGAGTAATATTCACAGCCGGAGCAATGACAGAGTTAACCGAAACATTGGCAGGAGCCTTCCATACTCCACGAGTATTATCTACCATAGTATAAATTCCGGCCATTGCGGCAGAAGGTGCCAATAGATTTAAGATTCGTTTTGCTTCTTTCAACGCTGCATTATAAACGCCGGAAATCTGTAAAAGAGTCTTGTTCAAGGTGTCTTGCGCCACTGCATCCAGTTCCGTACCGATTTTGTCAATCTGTTCTTTAATAAGCGGCTGTCTCTCTTCAGGTTGTTTCTTCAACTCCTCATCTAATAGAGCCTTCAATAAATCCGCATCGAAATTAAGGAAAGATAAATCACGGTCTTGTACGATAGAAGTATTGACCCACGGATAGTAAGCAGCACCAAAATCCAAGAATGAACTGCCAATCTTTTCACGAAAATTATTCACCATATCACCTGCCGGATCACGTCTATCTTTATAACCATCATATACATCCAAAATCGCAATACGGTTACGCATTTTGTATCCACAATGGCTCAACATTGCCGTCTGCACACTATAACATAACTCTTTATCTTTAATTCCGACAGCCTCCGGACAAAGTACCATAGTAGGCTCCTGTTCCTTTAGCAACGTATCTATGCCGGCTTTAAAAGCATCCGCATCCAGTTCATCCGCTTTATAATCACCAATGGAAACAATGTAACATGGACCACCACCATTTCCAAAGAACATCAACATCTGATAATAAAGCGTAAAGGGCAAGCTGGTTTGCTTCACCATCACTTTTTTCTCCCCGCACACCAATGTAGGTTCCTCACCTTCCTCCGCATCGGGCAAAGCAAATAAAGGAACCGGAGCTCCTCCAAAATAAGCATGATACTCTGCCATTGACGTAATGCGAAATGGCTTGTTAAGTAAAGATACATTGCCATTAACAGCCATCTCTGTGTAGCCAATAAAAGCAGGCACTGCGGTAGCAACTTCTACTGCCGAATTCGGGAAAGCGTTTTTCTCTACGATGTAAACGCCAGGTGTTTTCATTGATCCCATAAACAAAACAGATTTAATTATTAAATAGGAAAATTATAATCATCAATTTATATATAAAGAATAGCGATTGCCGTATCTTCCTTATTAAAAGGCATTTTCCCGGGAACAGGTACCGAAAGGCCACGCATGAGCGGTCTTCTAAATTCTGAACAAATTTCATATAGATTGAGCCTTTCTTGTGCCCCTTCTTTTAACGTCATTGGAAGAGATGTCCTGAATGCTATTAACGGTATTTGCAAAGGACTATCCATATTATCATATTGAATAAAGCGACATTCTTCGTGACCTATAATTTCAAGTTCTAATTTTCGATTAACATTTCCGTCACGAGGGATGACCCAATACTCCCAATACATTTTTTTTGTCTTAAAGTTCAGTTCAGTGACAGTCGTTCTCTCTCTATTCACTTTTTGTAGCAAAACAACTAGCTGAAAAAAGATATTTTGTCTACAGTTCACCGTCTTAGCCGAAAATTCTGTCATATCAATTTCAGTATCGGTATCTATCCCTATTTCTATCTGTGGACAGCTCCCATCGGCTTTCCAATTCCATTGTGTATTGTAAAGAAACTCCTTATCATTACACACGAATTCCAGTTCCAATTTATCTGCATCATCAAAATCAGCCTCATTGAAACCTAACAATTCCCACTCACCTACTCCTATGTGTAACAGCCTGCATTGACGGCGGGCTAACAACATTCCGGATTTCCTTGATAAAATTAATTCTCCATAACTACACCGCCCTGACATGAAATAATCATGCATGAGTTTCAATTTCCAAAGTTCTTTCACTTGTGTCATACTTGTCCTACATTATTCTGATTTCCTGAAATTTCTATAGCACCACGCTTCACTTCTTCCGCATCAAACGCCAACCTCCTGATCTTACAGACAACCGACGGATAGTATTTCCCTCCAAATTGTGTCCATACATTACTTTGATCCTGCAACGTAGGCGATAGTAATTCAATAGTATATTTAGAATTATCCACTATAAACGAGGGAGTCGTTTGAAGAAAAGTTACTGCCTGAGATAAAAAAGACAGTCCTTCCTTGTATCTTTTATCACTAAATACGGCTGCAATCAATATATTCAGATTTGCAAAAATAGGAGAAGCTGAAATAGCCATAAAGTGACCGGAAGTATTGACCGCAGAAGCAGACATCCCCGGTGTAGTTTCCCGTTCCAAACTTAGTAAAGATATCATAATCTTACAAGGTTCTTCTGCTCCCTGACTACCAATGGCTCCTACTTCTATCAAACCTTCCGGCTGATGAAAGAAAGAAGTCATATATTGTTCCATTTGTCTGGCATATGCTGATAGTACTTTGTTTATCATAGTTCGCTATTTTACAATCTAAAATCCGGGCAATATTCTAAAAAATCGACAGTCATCATCTGCTGATTACTTTGTTCAAATGTAGGGAGAATGATAAACAAATCAAATCTTTTCTTCCGAACGACACAAAATACAGCATGAACTGCACCATCAGAAAATAAAAAACTCCCGACTGCTGGATACAATCGGGAGTTTTCTTATGATTACAGATTAGAATTAACGAGTCGAGCTAACGTTTTATTTAATTATCATTTTTATTAACGTACAATACTATAAAAAGTCAATACAATAATCTTGAAATATTCTTTCACTGAACGATTATTGATGTATATCATATTATATTTAATTTTATCCGGCATTATTAACTCTATATACGCCTTATCAGCATCTTCCGCCTGTCCCAATATCGTATTTTCATCCACATACTCTATAGAAGCATAATCAGTAATACCCGGACGCACAGATAAGACTTTCCGTTGTTCATCTGTGTATAAATTCACATACCTACGGACTTCAGGGCGGGGACCTACCAAACTCATATCTCCTTTCAGGACATTAAATAACTGAGGTAACTCATCCAATTTATATTTCCGGATAAAATAACCAATACTAGTTATTCGCGGATCGCGGCCGCCTACAGTAATCAAACCATGTTTATCAGCCCCTGTTCGCATCGAACGGAATTTATATACATAAAAATCTTTTCCATTAAGACCGACACGTAATTGGCGATAGAACCCGCCACCTCTGGTTTCCAGACAAATGGCTATATACAGAATAAGAAAAACCGGAGATAAAATGAGAATTCCCGTGAGAGAAAAAAGAATATCAAAAAAGCGAATCAAGATAGTTCTAATTTTAGAGTTAAAACCTGTAAGTATAGGGAATATAATTACTATTTGTCATTCAGAACGCAGTGAAGAATCTCCTTCCTTCACTGAATCGTATGCTTTTTTCACAGTTTGAATGATAAAGTCCAGTTTTTCATCATCCAATTGTGGATATATAGGCAGAGAAATCTCACTTTTGAAATTTTCATAAGCTTGAGGATAATCTTTTATATCATATCCTAAAGACTTAAAGAATGAAAGCATAGGCATCGGTATAAAATGTACGTTCACGGCTACCTCACTTTTTGCAATTTCATCAATCATACGATCACGCTGTTCTTCTGTAAAGTTCTTAATACGTAATGCATAAATATGATATGAACTTTCTTTCTCACCTTCTGTTGAAGGAGGGACAATAGCCCAATCGGAATCTTTAAAAGCCTGGTTATAAGCATTAAATACCCTCTTGCGTTCTTTCAGCAACTCCGGATACTCACGAATTTGAGCAAGACCGATAGCCGCATTCACATCAGCCATATTCACCTTCATACCCAAACCGACAATATCATAACGCCAACCACCGGCTTTTGACTTAGAGAATGCATCCTTAGTTTGGCAATTCAAACTCATCATACGAAGTTCTTTATACAACTCCGTATTGTCATAAGGTGTAGGCAGATTCAGACAAATAGCGCCACCTTCAGCGGTCGTCACATTTTTTACAGCATGAAGTGAAAAGATAGCGATATCGGTTTCACAGCCTGTACGTTGGTTTTTACTGTAATGTGCACCCAAAGAGTGAGCCGCATCATTCATTACAAGAATACGACCTATCTTTTCTTGCATTGGACTCTCCGCTTTGAACATCTTTCGTATATCCGGGGCATTTACCAATTTCATGATGCGATCATAATCACAAGGGAAACCTGCAATATCTACCGGTATAATCGCTTTTGTCTTAGGAGTAATAGCTTTCTGAATAGCCTCAACCGAAATATTAAAATCGTTACCGGAATCTACCATTACCGGCTTTGCACCCGCATGTAACACAGCCAATGCAGTAGCACTATAAGTATAAGCCGGAACGATTACTTCATCGTCAGCTTTCACTCCTAACCATCGAAGCATCATGATAGCTCCCGAAGTCCAGGAATTTACACAAAGTACTTCTTGGGCACCGGAGAAAGACTTGAGTTCTTCTTCCAATGCCTTTACTTTAGGTCCGGATGTTATCCAACCGGAACGCAAGGAATCAACCACTTCATTAATGACGCTGTCATCAATGTAAGGGGGAGAAAATGGTATTTTCATGAAATATGTATATTTGAAAAGAATATTTATGAATTAAAAAATATCTACTCAGCGATTAACTTTTACAGAAAAAGGATATCCCATCAAGATTTTATACATCCCTCTCAAATATCCCCATCCATAACTTATGTGGATTATAAAAAAAATAGTAGGTAATAAGTATATTATTTTCCAATCTCTCCATTTTCTTGTTTCTTTCAGTGAAAAATAAAAAGCTAATATCCAATAAAGTAATAAAACAAAAGCATAAAGATATGCAACGTATTGATTTATAAAGCTCAAAGGGAAACCAATTATTAGACTTAATAAAAACAGAACAGGGAAAAATTGTCTTATAGTAGCTGGTGAACCAAGTTTCTTATTCACTAAAGGCTTAAACAAGCCATATTGATAAAACATTTTAGCCATCTTGGATATTTTTTCTCTGGCATAATAATCAATGACTAAATCCGGAATTAGAAATATTTTCCCACCACTTTTTATAATACGGGCATTAAATTCATCATCCTGATTCCTGACTAAATCTAAATCAAATAGACCTATTCTCTCAAAGACCTTCCTATTAAAGCATCCAAAAGGCACTGTATCTGTCTGTATAATGTGATCTGCACCTATTTTGTGCAAAGAGTTCCCTATACCAAATTTATGACTGGCCCCAACAGCTATAGCCCTACAAACAGGAGTATTCTTTGCAGGCAGCGTATTCCATACAGCTCCTACATTATCTGCATCAAGTCTATATAACTCATATACCAATCTTGATACATAATTCGTAGGATATATGCAATGCCCATCAATCCTAATAATAACATCTCCCTTAGACTTTTTTATTCCAATATTTAAAGCTGGTGGAACTATCTTATCAGGATTATCCAATAACTTTATATTTCTATATTGTTGAATATATTTAGTTACGATAATTCGTGTATTATCAGCGCTCATACCATCCACTACAAAAATTTCAATCAAATTTTGTGGATAGTCTTGACATAGAATAGAATCAAGACATTGTTCTATGTACTTTTCTTCATTATATGTTGGACATACTATAGATACCCAAGGAGTATTCATCATCCTATTTTTAAATAATTTATACCTTCTAATTCTATAGCACTAAATACATTCCGCCCATCAATTAATACTGGATTAGGCTTCATTGCTTTCTTTATAACCCCCCAACTTGGCATACGAAATTCTTTCCATTCTGTTACATGAAAAATCACATCTGCATCTATTACTGCATCGTACATATTTCGTGCATATGAAATCACATTGCCAATACGTCTTTTACACTCATCCATAGCAACTGGATCATAGGCACATATTTCACATCCTGCATTCAATAAACTTTCTATTAATACCAATGAAGGAGTTTCTCGCATATCATCAGTTTCCGGTTTAAAAGCCAGTCCCCAAATTGCAACTTTCTTCCCCTTTATTTCACCATTATAAAACTTTATAAATTTCTCAAATAAAATGTTTTTTTGAGATTCATTCACTGCCTCTACTGCATTTAATACTTTCATTTCATAACCAAAATTCTTTGCTGTATTGATCAGAGCTTTTACGTCTTTAGGAAAACACGAACCACCATATCCGCATCCTGGATATAAAAATTTACTACCGATTCGACTATCTGTCCCAATTCCTTTACGAACCATATTCACATCAGCTCCAACAAACTCACATAAATTGGCTATATCATTCATAAAACTTATACGAGTTGCAAGCATTGAGTTTGCCGCATATTTAGTCATTTCTGCAGAAGGTATATCCATAAAAATAACACGAAAATTATTTAGAAGCATTGGTTTATATAAACGTGTCATCAATTCTCTAGCTCTATCCGACTCTACCCCAACGACTACTCTATCGGGTTTCATAAAATCATCTATCGCATTCCCTTCTTTTAAAAATTCCGGATTAGAAGCAACATCAAACTCTATACATACTCCACGTTTATCCAATTCAGTTTGTATTACGGTTTTAACTTTTTGGGCGGTACCAACAGGAACTGTACTCTTAGTAACAACAACCATATATTGATTCATATGCTGCCCTATAGTCTTTGCAACTTCAAGTACATAACTCAAATCTGCACTTCCATTCTCATCTGGCGGAGTACCTACTGCACTAAATACTATTTCAACTTCATCTAATATAGAAGCTAAATTTGTTGTAAAATGTAATCTTCCCGCCTTCATATTACGAAGAACCATACTATCCAAATTTGGCTCATAAATAGGAATTTTCCCTTGAATTAATGCGTTAATTTTATGTTCATTTACATCTATGCATGTTACATTTGCACCAAGTTCGGCAAAACAAGTTCCCGACACTAATCCCACATAACCAGTACCAACAATTGCAATATTCATAACAAAAGTATATTCATTTATACAATAATAATATGATCACTTAGCTTTTCTCCAAAAAGAATTTATTAATATCATAATTGACTCATAATTCCATTTATAATATATATGTTTCTTTAATTTGCTTGTACTAACATGCTCCTTATCATATATTTTCAAATTGGGGGAATAAATACATTTCATACAAAAAGTACGTATTAGTTCTGCTAAATAAATTTCTTCTCCAAATAAAAATGAAGGAAATTTCAATTGAAAACCTGCATTTGCCAGATTCTGGGTAAAAATCATAAATGAGCCATGCCCTGCATAAATATCATATACATCTTGTTGCTCCTTTCGCTTCAATTTATAAAATGTATTTGTATACATCCAATCTAAAAAAGGATATTTATATAAGTATGATATTAGCTTTAAGTGCCGTAATGTAGGACGACAAGTTCTTTGAGGATTACGATCTCGTTTTTCATAATTTGAATATATAGAAGGAGCAATCCAAGCTACATCATCGGGAACACGAAGCGTAGAAAGGACTTTAAAAAAGGAACCATCAACAGTAACATCAACATTAGATATCATAAAATAATCATACTCAGTTAACAGAATCTGTTTTTCTTCTATAGCATATGATATAGCCCCTAAATATCCCAAATTCTTTCCTGTAAAAACATATTGTAAACCTAAAGAATTAGATAAATTATCAATTACTATTGGAGTATCTGAATTATCTGCAACTACTATTTTAAGAAATACATTATTTATTTCATCCAAGGATTTTTTCACTGACAATAAATAGTCTATCAATGAATCTTTTGTATTATAATTAACGCAAAGTAAAAGAATATTCATTACACTGTATTAAAATTATTATCTAATGCTTTAACATATATATATTTACTCCTGCTAACCCTATATATAACGGCCACATAAAATCATATGATGACAAAAAAGGGTTTGTAGCTTGCCCAATGAGGAAAATAATTAAACCCACATATAATGAATATAAAACAATATCATGATTCTTCTTTACTACTTTCATTATATAATACAGTATTAAAAAAAATCCTATATAATAAATTACACATCCTATAATACCAAGTGTTGCCAAATCTAAAGCATAACCTACCTCAAAAGAATATTCATTTCTCAATCTTGTCGGTTCAAAAAAAGCAGCTCCCAAACCATTTCCAAATAATGGAGTATCCATAAACTCTTTCAAAAGCATATGTAATTGACGGAATTTTGTAGGTTCTTCCATTGTATCAAAAGCACGTTCGAAATGCTCAACATATCCGCTTATAGACAAAAAGCATAAAAGCAATACACATACTATCCCCCCTATTATTATTAAAAATTTCGTAGATGCTAATACCTTTTTATATATAACTCCTCCTAACATTTTTCTATGAAATACAGGAAAAAGAGGTGCTATTATACAAGTGAGCATATACATACGCCTACCCGAAATTATTAAAACGACAAAAGTCAACAATAATAGCACAAACAATAGTATGCGAGAAAAACCAATATCAAAATTCGTCATCAAAAAAATTATCAACATAGGAGTAGTAAAAACAATGGCGTTTATATAACCTGCTGTTAAATGACTTTGATCACTATATATACTAAATATCAAATCATCAGGATAAATTTCTATAAATGGATATCCCAACCACTGAAATAACATATAGAGTGAAATATAAAGAATTATAAAAATATGAGAGTATATGAGAATCTTAGCTAACCCCCAATACTCTTTCTCACTATCAATTAAAGAGACATAAATAAGATATAGTATAGGCCAAAATAAATTAATGGGTATAACATCTAACACAAAATGATTTGAATTTAAAATACCTATAAAAATACCATATACCCCTTTAAGCCATATTATAGCAACAATTAGTAATACAATCTTTGAAATATTAAGTCTATTATATATCACTCTATGAATGAAAATACATAATAACAAAATTATAAAAGGGAGTTTTGATAGCATGTAACACCCTGGAAAACATACCATATAGAAGAATAATATACCACCTATAATTCTCTTAAACCTTTCTATTGACAATATATTTCGATTACATGATAATACCATCAACTAATCCTTTTAAAGTTTTCTTCATTTTATTCCATTTGTCATCGTCAGCCAACAACATCACCATCAAATCAACCACACAAAAAAAATTTTTCTTCAAAACCCAAAGAGGTACTTTAAAAAAGTACTTTTTAGATACATACACATTATTTCTCATTATATAGTATCTTCTCACTGCATTATGATTAGTAGTTCTTATCACAATTCCTCCCCATAAAATAGATTTTAGTCTAGGTTCTCCTAACTTATGTTGTAATATGGGATTTTGAATTCTTATAGTGAGAAAACCGCGATTGGCACATCGCAGAGCAAATTCAAAGTCTACACTATCTATAAACATTTTTTCATCATACCACCCTACTTTTTCAAATATTTTCCCATTATGGAGCATACCTGAAGTTATCAGAGAACAAGTATATTTGAATCTCAAATCATCACTCACTGAAATGGGAATGGACGGAACATGCTTAGTTGATATCAAACCAATTTTATTAATCAAATTAGGTAGGATTCTAAATACTTCATTATAATAAAATAAAAAATTATCAACAGGTATACTATCTTGGTCAAATGTAAATATCCAATTATATCCCATAGACAAAGCTCTCTTTATACCAAAATTAAGAGCATATGCAATTCCCATATTACTTTTTAGATGGACAAAGTCAATATTAATATGACCAGTACTAATAAAAGATAAATCATTAGAATTATTATCCACTACAATAATCGAACTAAATAACTCAATATGACGCTTAATTGCCTTTTCAAATAAAGAATCCGGGTTGAATGTTACAATAACAGCACATGTGTTTTTTTTACATAAAATCATCCTTAGTAATAATAAAATTTATATATTTAACTAAACAATGAATCTATATTATGAAAATATTTTTTATAAGCATCATAAGTTTGTTGTGCTGCTACTTTCCATGAAAATTTTTCAATAAGATCATTATGTAACTCTCTTTCGCTATACGCTTTTAAAATTACATTCTTTATGTCACAAATATCGAACGGGTCAACAATATATTTTTGATCTGG
The DNA here is from genome assembly GCA_905215345.1 of uncultured bacterium. GTDB lineage: Bacteria > Bacteroidota > Bacteroidia > Bacteroidales > Bacteroidaceae > Bacteroides. Next base: position 37,528 of record CAJMPR010000007.1, on the reverse strand, counting down.
AAAATAAGTACTGACAGGAACATAGTTTGCACTGGATATAACAATAGGACATTCATTACATAATGCCTCTAATGAGACTAATCCTGGCGATTCTCGCAAAGACAATAAAACATGTATAACTGCATATTTATAAAATGCTGTTATTTCATCATGAGGTACAGCATCTATGAAATAAACATTTCCTCTACGGCCAGAGAGCTTTCTCAGTTTTTCATAATATTTATAATTAGCAATCCTTCCAACAAAAACAATAGGAATAGTTGGATTATCCTTCAATGCATATACTAAATTTATTTGATTTTTTACAGGTTCAATTCTACCGACCTGCAATATATAACCAGACGGAATACTATATTTATGTAAGAACAGTTCTTCAGGTAGATGTACCTCATTTGCAGAATTCTCTGCTCCATTATATACAATATGTATTTTACTTGCAAAATCTTTTTTTTGTATGAAATTCAAAAGTAATTGTCCTTCTTCTATTGAATTAGGTAAAACGACTTTACTATTACATACAAAATAATTCACCTTTTTTCTAAACTTTCTTGATAAGAAGAAAGGATACCCTGTTAAAGTAACGCTTACATGTATAAATAATTTTAGAAAATATGCAGAAAGACTTGACATCTTATTCGTTACAAACAGATTTGTAATTCTATCATATGCAAAAGTATAATCCCAGAAAATAGAAGAGCCTACTATAGGAATATCCAATTCCAATGCTTTTTTATAAAAAGATTCTGTAATTTTCCATGTTACAAAATTAAATACGTGAACTATATCATAACTACTATCTAATTGTTCTGGACTTGTCACTATTTCTATTTCAAGTTTAAACTCCTGTTCCAAATATTCTTTTGTTTTTAACATCTGTACCCCATCTCCACCTAAGGGATTATTCCATAATGGACGATTACAAAATGCAATTTTCATATAACACTTCTTAATAAAATAACAATTTAAAATACAGAATTTAATTCTTAAAAGCCTCGACTATCCTTTTACACGCTATCCCATCTCCATAAGGATTTACAGCCTTACTCATTTCATTATAATAATCTGGATTTTCTAATAAATCAGAAACTTCTTTTACTATTATATCATAATTTGTTCCTACTAATTTTACAGTACCAGCTTCTAACGCCTCCGGACGTTCTGTAGTATCACGCATTACCAAAACAGGTTTACCCAATCCAGGAGCTTCTTCTTGAATACCACCACTATCTGTCAAAACAATAGTAGATTTTTCCATCAAATAAACAAAAGCTAAATACTCCAATGGTTCAATAAAAAACATATTGCCTAAATCTGACAAATTCTTCCCAAAGATTTCATGAATAGGCTGACGAACATTAGGATTCAAATGCATTGGATATACAAAATCAACATTAGGAAATCTTTCATTTAATGTTTTAATAGCTTTACACATAGAAAGAAAACCATCACCAAAGTTTTCTCTTCGATGTCCTGTTACTAATACCATTTTTTTACCTTCAATCAAGCGATTTACATTATAGCCTGCATTTTCTAATACATTTTCTATACTAACCGCTAACTTCCCATCATTTTTAATTTTATTCACTACCCAAAAAAGAGCATCGATCACAGTATTGCCAGTAACCGTTATAAATTTATCTTTTATCCCTTCAGATAAAAGATTTTGTCTACTTAACGGAGTTGGAGCAAAATGAAACGTAGCGATACGTCCTGTTATTTGGCGGTTCATTTCTTCAGGCCAAGGACTATAAACATTATAAGTTCGCAATCCTGCTTCAATATGCCCAACTGGAATTTGTTGATAAAAAGCAGCTAACGCTGCAGCAGTAGATGTCGTCGTATCACCATGTACCAACACTATATCTGGTTGTACATTTCTTATAATATCCCGCATACCTAATAAGACACGTGATGTCACATCATATAAATCCTGTCCTTGTTTCATTATATTCAAATCATAATCAGGTCCAATTTCAAATATTTGTAATACTTGATCAAGCATTTCCCGATGTTGACCCGTCACGCACACTATTGTTTGGAAACACTCTGGATTTTTTTGGAATTCCTTAATAAGTGGAGCCATTTTTATAGCTTCAGGACGAGTCCCAAAGACAAACATTATTTTTTTCATTTAATCAAAATTTACTTGCTCAGTATGAGTTATTCTTTCATTTACAGGAGGTAATTTCATATAATCACCATATAATTGAGTTAAATATCCGTGAGAATCATGTGGAGCTTTAAAAGTAATTCCTTCAAATATAATTGTGTCCACAGGATATATTATTTTTTTTGGAAAAGTCACATTGAAGTTTGAACCATATATATAATTTAAATCTTCTATACCTAGAAGATAATCTATCAATCTAAATATGGCATATACAAAACTCAACACAACATACATTGCATTAAGCCAAAATGCCCAAAAAAGATTTCTCTTATAATGCGAGGGAATATACAGTAGATAATAATGCAAATATGCTGATATCTTATTAAGAAATGAATTACAATTACTCATTGGAAAAATATCAATATAAATTCCACGATATTTATAGTTCTTATCTATATTATTATTTTCAACAATTGAAGACTTTAGATCTCTAATTTTGGCATAAGGAGCTACATAAGCGTTATCTGTCTTATGATTTTGTACTATCAAATCTTGAGGTAATTCAACAGATGCTATTTTCAAAAATCTTTTGAAATCCTTATAGGGCATTTGTATATCCAAATCATCGTCCCAAGGAATAAAACCCTTATGTCTTACAGCCCCCAACAAAGTTCCATCAGAAATCCAATATGTAATATCATATTTATTACATAACCGATCCACTTCTTGCAAAATATCCAGCATACGTAATTGATGCTTTCTTTGTAGTGAATTATCCAAATTATACTGTTCTTTTAATTTCATTTTATTTAGTAGATATAGCAGTAAAAAGTTCGTGTATTTCGCTTCGTCTCATCAGCCAAGAAAGACTCAAATAGAATAAACATCCAACAAATATTCCTCCTATCACTTTTAATATATCGAAAGGGATATAATACGTACTGACAAATACGACACCACTCATCATTATTGCTAATAAAAGTGATGGAAAAATATCTTTCATCTGCGACTTAAAACTCAATCCTATCAAACGTTCTGTATAATGAGTGTTAAGATAAGTAGCTATTATAGAATATAATACACGCCCCCAACACATCATTTCAATACCAAATGGAATAGATACTATCAATATTAAAGTTGCTATCACCTTTTTTACTATTTCTAAACGTAATGCCCAGTCAGAACGTCCTTTTATTAATAATAAGTTAAGATTAATTTGACATAAATGATCCAACATCCAATCTAAACACAATATCTGAAGTAGAATTACAATTCCAGACCACCTATCTGTTAAGAGAAGATTTATCAAAGGGTTAGCGATTGCTGCTAATCCAAGCATCAAAGGGAAAATTAGGAAAGATGATAACCTTATATACTTCCTATATGCAATAGCTAAACGCTTATCATCCTCCTGTATACTGCTTAAAATAGGATAAGTTACACGAGATATAATTGCGTTAATATTCGAAGAAGGGAAAATAGCAAATTGCTCTGCACGCGTATAGCATCCAAGATCTGCCGGTGAAAACCTACGACCGATAACTATTGCATATAAATTATAATATACAGAATGTATTAATCTTGAAATCAATAATTTTGATCCAAAACTAAAAAGTCCGAAAAAAGATGATTTAGAAAAGCATTTTAAGGGATACCATCCAACATAGCAATAAGATAATATCGTTATCAGAAAAGTGTTTAATAAAGATTGAATTACTAAAGACCATACTCCAAAATCTCGAAAAGCCATTGTTATTCCAATTCCACCCGATATTATTGCAGCAATCAAAGAAATCTTAGACTGAATTTTAAAATTAATATTTATAGTTAATATTGTTTTGTGAACTGCAGAAAAAGAGGCTATTACTAAGTTTAATGTTATTATCCGAGTCACTAACTCCAACTTAGGAGTATGATAAAAGTCTGCAATATAAGGAGCTGAAAGAAAAATCAATAAATAAAGAATAATAGACAAAACTATATTAAAATAAAAGACAGTCGACAGATCTTTATCTGTTCTATCTTTCTTTTGAATTAATGCATCTGAAAATCCACTATCTATGAACGTCTGTGATATTTGAAGAAAAACTGCCAACATACCAATCATACCATAGTCAGATGGCAATAATAAACGGGCCATTATTATATTAATAACAAATTGTACCCCTTGTAATGAAAAACGCTCAACAGCACTCCATAAAACACCTGATACAGTTTTACTCCTCAAATTCTCTGGCATATCAACAATTCGTAACGGGTTTTATGATATTATCAATAATATATTGTCCTACGTCATCAATGTCTTCGAAACAAACTTTCTTTGGTAAATCTTTTCCAAAAGCATTTGCCACTTTCTCAACTAATTCCTTTGTATAGAAAAGAGTACCATCCTTTATATCTTCAATTCCATCTAAATAAATAGATTTTCTATTAATCTCACGCATTCTATTCATCGAAAATATTGAAGTATCAAAAAATGAAGTTACAATTTGTCCTGTACCATCAATTATATAAGGATATCCACCTATTTCACCGTTTACTCCCGGAGTATGAATCTTTACTCTTTTCTTGTTTGAAAGTGCATCCAATATGGAATATATGATATTGAAATTACTGGAAGCATTCATCATATTCCGTTTTTGATCAATCGGCATTGAAATCATACAAGCATTCAATAGAGCCTCTTTATCAAAAGATATTTCTTCATTTTGATAGCGGATATTCAACAATACATCTATTCCTTCTGTATGTCCTTCCTTACTGATTACAACATCATGAAAATGACTAATGGCCAATGTGATATCAATATCATTTAAATTTTCAATTTTATATTTATTAGCAATATAGAATTTCATCCTCGGAATTAAATGATTCAAATTACCACTTCCAAAATCAAAATATGCTTCACCTGCTGACTTCAACCATGGAATTACAGCATCAGAATATGAGGTATTTATAGAAATAGCCCTACAATTTGATTCAGCATACGCTTTCATAATATTACGGGCATAACGAATAGATAAAGGAGTCCAGATACCATAAGCGCGCAAATTATTCCAAGAAATACTTCCATATTTGAGACCTGAATAGACACGACTAGCATTTATTATAAAATCCGGCTGCCATTTATTCAAACTTTGTACTATGGATGAAATATCCTCTAAATCACAATTTGACTCTATATCTATCCGACTCCGTAATTGGCTGCGAATTGTAGCCGCAGTTCTCACTATATTGATATCTTTCTGCATTTTTTCTGCATTACGTCCAGTTACAACAATATGCAGACGATCATCTGACAAACTTACCAAATAATCCAATAGATATAACCCTACACTACCTAAGCCGATAATCATAATGCTTATCGGACTTTTACAAATCTCAATCTTAGCTTGTAATAAAGCCAACTTTTCATTTAACGATTTCACAGTTTTTTATTAATGAGTAAACTTTATTATAATCAGATACTGTATTACAATTATACCACGTTTCAACCGGAATAAATTCTAAAGTATCCAAAGTCAAATTTTCAAAATACTTTTGAATAATTTCCAAATTGGTACCACATAGCTGGAATGGATTCATATCCCGAACTACAGTAGAAAGTTTTTCCAAAGAAAGAAACTTCCATATTTGAGCTGAATTGTATATTGCTTGAAACGATTCAGAGATGTCCAACGACAAATGTTCAGTATCATAGAGATAATGTATATAACCATTCATATCTACATATAGAACGACAGCCTTTTGTGAAGTTATAAACTCCCGATTTACTGTAATTACATTATGACGTGCAGAGAGAACCTGTTCAAAACTATATTTATCGTAAAATAAATCCCCTTCTATAAATATTATTTCGTCACATCCCAAAGGAACAGCATCTATTCCTTTTAACAGACTGTAGCCAGAACCATAATCTTTATAATGAGGATTATAAATAAGTTCTATTCTATCCTTGAATTCCTGTAAATTGTTCTCTATAAATATTGATAACGCTTCAAATAAATAGCCACCTACAATTATATATTTATCAATAGAACGTGCCTTATCAAGAATTTGATAAAGTAATGAATATTGAGGAGATTCTTGAAAATAAAGGCATTTCAACGTCTCATGAGAAGTATCTTTGTTAAAACGGGTAGCAGTTCCCGCCACTGTTATTATTAAGGATTTCATCTTTTTTCAATAAAATCTTTCACACACATATTCAAACCCTCAGATAATGAAACTATAGGCTTCCAGTTCGTACATTTACGAATCTTATCTGTATTTAGAATTCTACGTTCTGGATCAGACGCACGATAACCTTCAAACTTTATTTCTGGTTCTGGAATATGCAATTGGGCAGCAATTAGCTTTACTAGATCAACAATTGAAATTTCTTCATCTGTAGCTACATTATAAACTGTTCCGTCCAAAGCAGCATCTGAATTTATTAATTCCAACACAGCTCGACAACTATCTATATTATGAAGAAAAGTACGTTTATTTTTCTTAGAGTTTTCTAATAATACAATTTTTCCTGTTTTTAACAAACTATCTATTATATAAGGAATTATATGTTTAGCAAAACGTTCATGGTTACTATAAACATTAGCAAAACGGATAGAACAGCCCTTTATAAGACCTTTCTCAACAGCGTCTTTCATGAAGAATTCCGTAAGTAGTTTACCTACCGCATAACTGGTTCGTTGACTATGTTCAGTTGTTGCAAGCAGTAGAAAATCACTTTCCTTCATTCCACCACAATCATTCCATGACTGCATAGAATAAACTTCTGAAGTAGAACAATTTATATAAATATCTGCATGAACAGAGATTGCCTGCTGGAGAAAAGACCGCATAGATAAAACATTTGTAGCAAAAGTGTGCTCAATCTCATAAAAATGCTCTGTATGTACAACAGCTGCACAATTGATATAAACAATCTTCTTATAATCTGATTGGTATTTTTTCACTAAATGAGCTATTTCAGCCATCTGCTCTCCATTATTCAAATCATATTCAAAAAAATAGAAATTAACATTACCAACAATATCCTTTATTGCATCTATTGAACTTGCATAAAAGTTATCAAACCCGATAATTGTATGTTCATCCTTTAAAAGTTGGCGGGCGAGTTCATTACCAGTCATACCGGTAACACCACTTATCACATATAAGTTCTTCATCATTATTTATTTAAATTCCTAAGAGCAAACGATCTTTATAAAAAGTATCCAAATATTTTGGATATAGCTTACGTTCCGCATCAATATTATACGGCACAGCATTATGATGTACCCTACCTCTAGACAACTCAAAATAAACATATTGAGCATACGGGTTTTGATTACGAGGTTGCCCTACAGAACCAGGATTAATAAAAACTGTCTTTTTCTTATTACGCAGATAAGCACATTCACTCGGATAGTAATATGATATATAATGTGGAAGATGAGTATGCCCAGAGAAAACATACTCATAATCGCTATAATATAAATCAGAAATATTTTCAACACCTAATTTACCCCAAAAACTATCATTTCTATTTCCATGAAGAAATAATAAATGTTTATCCTGGCAATTCATTGTCTGAAAACCGACAGAATTCATATTCTCCTTTATGTATGAAAGAGAAGTTTCTGTTAGGATAGAAGTTGTATATTCTAACATTGCTTTTCCACGCTCCGTTGAAAAATGATTCAAATTTCCATCGAGCAAAGCTTTTTCATGATTTCCCATTAAATTCACAACAACAGGATACGATAAATTAATTAATTCCTCTATTACCTCATTAGGACGCATCCCGTAATTAATAATATCTCCCAATAGAATGACTGCGTCAGGTAAGTATCCTTGTTTCCCAATATCTAATAAGACAGCCTTTAATGCAGTTAAATTTGCATGAATATCAGATAGTATAATAAATTTATCTATATCCATGATCAGAAAGGAATTCCATTAAATGCTCCTTATTCTCTACCGGAGTGGTAGTCGGACGTCCCAGATTATCACGGGAAGCAACCTTAACCTTCAGTTCCAACAGGACGGGACCTTCCATTGACTGAAGTTCAGCCAAAGCATTTTTCATTTCAGTTACTGAAGTGACCGAGAAAGCATGACGGTAACCACAAGCTTTAGCAATGGCGGGTATATCCAGTTCAAAGCCCAAAGTAGGCTGTCCGCCAACAGATTCATGAGCACCGTTATTGAAAAGGATATGAAAATAATTCTTGGGAGATAAACTCCCTATGTTACTGATAGCACCCATGTGCATGATAAAAGCACCGTCACCATCCAGGCAATAAACCTTCCTCTCCGGTTGTTCCAAAGCTATACCCAAAGCGATGGATGAACTATGTCCCATGGAACCGACAGTGAGAAAATCACGGCCGTGTCCCTCCCCTTGGGTTTCACGGTATTCAAACAACTCACGGGAAAGCTTGCCCGTAGTGGAAACAACCACATCGGTTGCACCCAAGTGGTCCACCACCAGTTTCAAAGCATCCTCACGGGATAACGGACAAGTGTTGGACTGTTCTTTCTGGAGCTTATATTTACTGAATGTATCCTTACGGATAATGATAGCATGAGGAATGGATTTACTACGGGTGGAAATTATAATCTCACTTAACTGTGTCAATGCGGCAGTTTCATCCGTATCAAGAATGACATATGGAATTTTCATTGATTCCAATAGCGATAAAGTGACTTCACCCTGTTTCTTGTGCTGGGGCTCATCCTTGACACCCGGTTCACCGCGCCAACCGATCATCAAAAGGACAGGAAGGCTGTAAACCTTCTCATCAGCCAGCGACAAGAGGGGATTCACCGTATTACCCAGACCGGAGTTCTGCATATAAACCAGAGGCAGGTTGCCCGAAGCCATATAATGCCCGGCAGCTATGCCGACCGCAGCACCCTCATTGGCAGCGATAATATGTTTCTCTTTCGGAGTATTGTCCGTGATATAAGCACAGATGCTCTGCAACAAGGAATCGGGAACACCTGTAAAGAAATTAACACCGTTGGAAAGAAAGGTATTATATACTTTTTCTACGTCTAACATATTTCTGTGCTGTTTTTATTTGGTACCGGGAATCAGTTCCAGGATTTCCTTAATTGGCATACACAAGTCACGAACCTCAGCCGCACGCTCGTTCTCAAGAATCGTACTGGCAACTTTCATCATAGCGGGATAAGCCGCACGGAGCATATGGTTGGCATAGATCACGATATTGACTCCCCAAGTATGGAGTTCGTTCTCGTGGATATGGTCATAAGTCGTAGGGACGACAACAATAGGAACATGAGCATATTTTTGGCGAAAAGCAAGGCAAAACTCTTTGATATCCTCTCCGGATTTGTTCTTACTATGAATCATGATACCGTCGGCACCGGCTTCCACATAGGCGTAAGCGCGTTCAAGGGCGTCACTCATCGGTTTACCAGCAATCAGGCTCTCAATACGGGCGATAATCATGAAATCCTTAGTTACCTGCGCTTCCTTACCGGCCCTGATTTTCTGGCAAAACCCTTCAATCGTATCCTGAGTCTGGATAGCGTCAGTACCGAAAAGGGAGTTTTTCTTCAAACCGACCTTGTCTTCAATAATGACGGCGGAAATACCATGACGCTCCAAAGTACGGACAGTAAACACAAAATGTTCGATCTTGCCACCCGTATCACCGTCGAATATAATGGGCTTGGTAGTGCACTCAAGGATATTGTTCAGATCCTGCATGCGGGTAGTCAGGTCGACGGCCTCGATGTCGGGCTTACCCTTGCTGGTGGAATCCGTCAGGCTACTGGACCACATGCCGTCAAAGACCTCACGTTTGTCACCCTTCTGGACTTCCACATTTTCAATGATTAATCCGCAAAGACCGTCATGAGCTTCAAGAATACGCACAACAGGTTTGGCATTTATCAAACGTCTCAGAGATTTCATCCGTACATCCGGAGTAGTACCGATGGATTTGATCTCCTTGTCAAGGGAAGAGGAATTGATACCTTGCGTGTAAGGAATTTCAATCACCTTCCCGCCTTGTTCATTCATCACCTCAAACACCTGTTCCCGGATTTCACGCAAAGGCCCGGTTTTCCAGTCGTCACCATGGATTATATAATCAGGCTTAAGCCGTTTCAGGTTATCCACATAACTCCACTCTTCCTGGGGAATAACTTCGGAAACACCCTTGATATTCTCAACCACTTCCTTGCGTTGTTCGTAAGTAAGATAAGGAAGCCGTTTGTGCTCGGCAATAGCCTTGTCTGTCAGAAGACCGATGATGACATCACCGTATTTTGCAGCCTCGTTTATAATATGTATCAGACCGGGATGCATGATGTCGGCGGTCATGCCGACATAGATTTTCTTATTCATAGATATATTTTTGACTATTGATTTATTGGCAATAAGGAAGTACGTGCCGCTCCGCATAGACAAGGTCGCTCTCGTCATCGATCTCATACCATTTAAGACCGGGAACATTTAATACATAGACAGGAGAGACATCACGTGACATACGCAGAAGTTCATACTCATAACCAAGCTTGGACTGATCCGAAACGATACGACCATAGTCCGAACACATTTTCTTATAGAAAGAACAGGAAAGTTTGTGAATACCCACAAGTTCACCTTTGGCATCCAGTTCCTCCTTATGCACGGAACAGGAAGTCAGGATATGATTCGAATCATGCTCCACATAATACTGGTCCTGGAACTTGGTTACGGGGCTGATCAGCATCACATCAGGCTCCTTGCATTCAAGCAGGCTGCGGATAGCTTTCGACTCGAAGATGAGATCCGACTCGAGAAGAAGGAAGTCATCATCACCCAAGAGTTCACGCGTATTATAGAGAGTGTACATACTGTTTGTCTCAGCATAACGGGGACTGAAGCAGGTTTCTATCATCGGATAATCCTTCTTAAGGTCATCGTAGACCTCACGTCTGTAACCGGTACCGATAACAATACGCTCTATACCGCACGACAAAAGGATATCTATACTGCGGAGAATCATAGGTTTATTACCGATGCTTACGAAGCCTTTAGGAACCAGATCGGTATAATGGCCGAAGCGGGTACCCATGCCCGCAGCCATGATCATTGCTGTCTTAACCATTGGTGGGAGGAATTAGCTGTATTGTATTGAGTTGTTTACGGAAATAACGATAAATCAGGATGATCGTGAAGATCGAGATAACACCCACGATGATTGAAGTACGAACAACCATAGAAGTCCAGGAAACATCCCAATGGCTGAAATTCTTAACCAGAAAGACTACCGTAGTACCCAGATAACCGAAAGAATCAGCAAGGTAGATAAGGAAAACGGTAGTACTAACCACTTTCAGGGAGGCTATCAAACGTTCCACCAAGTAAGTGAAAGGGATATAACCCATATAGAGTCCCAAGCCGGAGAGAATCATCCAAGGTATAGGTGCAATATACCCCCATACATATAATAAAGTGGCACATATCATTAAAACGCCACCGGAGACCGTTATTACATAGATTATATTAAGGGCCAAACGGTTGTTACGGATAAAAACAATCAGGGACATCAGCAACAGAACGAAAAAAGCGATTGGAATCTCAGTTTGAGTGAAGACGAAAGCCCCCGTAATGTGGAGTTCGTTCCAGATATCGGCAGCGAAAGAATCACGTAGTTCACGAAAAACAGTCAGAGACCCGTAAAAGATAATCAGAAGACAGATACCTCCGAAGAAACGTTTCAAAAAGAGTTGACGATCTTCACGGTTCATGGGAGCACGCTTGGTTCGAAGTTTTATATCCATAGCCGTTGGAGCCGGTACCTGGTTCAACAGATAAGCGCACAACAACATGAAAGGAAAGCAGACGGCACCCGTTACGAAAGGCATCCAGTACTCTGTGACAGGAAAACTGTCGAGGACGAACTGCCCCAGCGTCTTGACAAGACCCGAAGAAACAATCAATGCGACGCTCAAGCCGACATTAAGCACCTCGCTGATACGACGACCCTCAATATAACTGAACAGGACGCCCCAGACCATGCCCAGGGGAAGACCACTCAGGAAAATAGAGAAAACCTTAAGATAGGGAGGCAAAACGGCGAAGCCCAAAAGGGCAAGCTCCGAAAAGCTCATCAGCCCGATGATATAGTAGATACGTTGATGCGATTTCATGCCCGGAAGAAGGCGGGTACCGATAAACTTGGAAAGGGCGTAACCGATGATCTCAAAAAGGACGTAAAGGATCTTTACGTCGAAACCCCACAAGGTCTCACCGGAATACAAACCAACGGTGAAAGGCTTGCGGAAAGCGTAAGCACACGTATAAACCAGAAAAATTAATATACTGGCATACAAAGCTAATACGTAAAGGGGAGAACGAGAAAGGAAGCGACGGAGCATTATTCTAAATTAAATAAAAGCAATCAATTATGTGTTTTCTATTTACAACTTTATGTAAAATACTTTTCATTAACTTATTACCAGACATCAAGTTAACATTAACACACCGTTAAAGTTAACTTCTTATTTGAACGAAGTTAACATCATAAAAGCAAGAAATTAATTTCCTGCAAACTGAATGTTTAATGCTTATTTTTCGCTTTAACATTGTTAAAGCAGAGAAAAGTTTTACTTTTTGACAATACGAACAAATAGAGTCTTATCCACGTCTAACATAACTCACTGGGATACTAACCAATGCACATCCCAATTCCTGCAATCTAACGGCAATATAATATTTACTTTCATATTTCACCATTTCACCGCGAATGCCCTGCATACTTCCTTTTGCCACAGTTACCAAGGTTCCCGGAGCAATCGGTTCATTTACCATTAAGACAGAGGTATCGGAAAGGTCGACCATGAAGCGAAAATCTACCATTTGTTGGTCGGGAATGACAATAGGGGCATCAGTACCACGTTTGCTAAAGAAATGATGGACATTGGGAGCATGTTCTACAACGGAAAGTTCAGGACGGGACAGATGGACGAAGACCATACTATTAATAACCGGTTTCGTAACTTTTATACGTTTTCCGGCATATTCCCGATATACATCTTGCACCGGCAAATATACTTCTATACCCTGTTCACGAAGCCACGATTCTACCTTAAATTCGGCATTGTGACGAACATAAATAGCATGCCATTGCTTATGATCCGACGTAGTTAACAAATGCTAATAATAAATTATTAATAGTTTAGTAATAAGCGTTTTACGAATTAACCGAGATAGAGTCTCTTTTATAGCTCCGCTAAATGTAGTCTTTGCTACATCTCTCTCTGAAGATAAGAATTTACATCCACGATTAACTCGTTTCAGTGCCGCAAAGATAAACACTCCGCATGGAACTACAAAATATTTAATAGATAAAAAGTTTTGAGTTAACATAATCTTCTTTCACATACAACGAACATTTTTGCTCTTTTTCGTTTATCTTTGTAGGCCCCTTTGAGGGAATTTATTGAACTACTAACTAAAAATCAGAAAATTATGGCAATGCATACATGGTTTGAGTGCAAAATCCGTTACGAAAAAACAATGGAAAACGGAATGAACAAGAAAGTAACTGAACCTTATTTGGTAGATGCACTCAGCTTTACGGAAGCCGAAGCCCGCATTATTGAAGAAATCACTCCGTTTATTTCAGGTGAGTTTACCGTATCGGACATTAAACGGGCTAACTATAGCGAATTGTTTCCCAGTGAAGAAGATGCTGCCGACCGTTGGTTCAAATGCAAATTGGTATTCATCACACTGGATGAGAAAAGCGGAGCAGAGAAAAAAACTTCCACCCAAGTATTGGTACAAGCTGCCGATCTGCGTGATGCAGTGAAAAAACTGGATGAAGGCATGAAAGGAACTATGGCCGACTATCAGATTGCATCGGTAGCAGAAACTGCCATCATGGATGTATTTCCATATAGTGCAGAACCGAATGACAAACCGGAAGTGTAAACTAATTATGAATGATGATTTATTATGCAGATTGCAAAAAACATAAAAAAAGTACTGAGTGAATTGCCTGCCGGGGTACAACTGGTAGCTGTTTCCAAGTTTCACCCGAATGAAGCGATAGAGGAAGCTTATAATGCTGGGCAACGTGTATTCGGAGAAAGTAAGGTACAAGAAATGACTGCCAAATATGAAAGCTTGCCCAAGGATATCGAATGGCACTTCATCGGACATCTGCAAACAAACAAAATCAAGTATATCGTGCCTTATGTAGCCTTGATACATGGAGTAGATTCATACAAGCTGCTTACCGAAATCAACAAACAAGCTTTAAAAGCAGACCGGATTGTAAATTGTCTGCTGCAATTACACATTGCAGCAGAAGAAACGAAATTCGGTTTCAGCTATGACGAATGCCGCGAAATGCTTGCTGCGGGAGAATGGAAAGATTTGAAAAACGTCAGGATTTGCGGATTGATGGGTATGGCTACAAATACGGATAACTCTGAACAAATCAAAGCTGAATTTTGTTCATTAAGTAGCTTCTTCCAAGAAGTAAAATCTACGTGTTTTGCCAATACAAAAGCATTCCGGGAATTATCTATGGGGATGTCACACGACTATCACGAAGCCATTACGGCCGGCAGTACTTTGGTACGCGTAGGAAGTAAGATTTTTGGAGAACGAAACTATTAATAATTATAACTATGGCAACATTAGAAACTACTTTTGCAGGGTTAAAACTTAGAAACCCAATTATTATCAGCAGTTCCGGACTGACAGACAGTGCTGCAAAAAACCAAAGACTTTATGAAGCCGGCGCAGGTGCCATTGTATTGAAATCTCTTTTCGAAGAACAAATAATGATGGAAGCCGATTGGCTCGGTGATCCCAATATGTACCCGGAAGGCAGCGATTATCTGGTTGGATACATTCGCGAGCACACGCTGGGCGAATATCTGACTTTGATAAAAGAAAGTAAGAAGGTTTGTGATATTCCTATCATTGCCAGCATCAACTGTTACCAGGATGCCGACTGGATTGAATTTGCAAAGAAAATAGAAGAAGCCGGTGCCGATGCTTTGGAAGTTAATATCCTTGCTTTGCAAACTGATATTCAGTATACTTACGGAGCTTTTGAACAACGTCATATTGACATCTTAAGCCGTATCAAAAAAACAGTCAGCATTCCGGTTATCATGAAATTAGGTGATAACCTGACTAATCCGATTACTCTTATCGATCAACTTTATGCTAACGGAGCAGCAGCAGTCGTTATGTTCAACCGCTTCTATCAACCGGATATCGACATTGAAAGAATGATTCAAACCTCCGGTAACGTATTCAGCGGTGAGGCCGATCTCGCTAAAGCATTGCGTTGGATAGGTATCGCATCCGCTGCTGTCAATAAGTTGGATTATGCAGCATCAGGCGGTGTCCACACACCTGAAGGAGTAGTAAAAGCGATCTTGGCAGGTGCTTCAGCAGTCGAAATCTGCAGCGCACTTTATCAAAATTCGTATGCTCTTATCGGTGAATATATCCGCTTCATGAATTCATGGATGGAACGTAAAGGAATGGAAAGCATCAAACAGTTCAAAGGTATGCTGAATGTCAATGACCTGAACGGTGTAAATACGTTCGAACGTACACAATTCCTGAAATATTTCTCTTCACGCAAGTAAAATACAAGAGAAATAAAGTGGTAAGGTTATAAAGTGATAGAGTGGTAAAGGAATGTTCTTCCCTTTACCACTCTATCACTTTATAACTCTATAACTCCTGATTTATTTCTTATCCAACGCTTCAAAGCAAGAGTTCTTGCTAACGAATTCAGGGACAATGTCTTTCATGGCAGCCACAATTTTCATCTGGTCATAAGTAAAACTGACATCAATCAGCTTTTGAATACGTTCTCCCACTTCGTCATAATCATATTCGCGTACGGTTGCAATCATAATTTTCTCATGATAAGTAGGCTTGGTAAGTTCCTTGACATTCAGCAACTCTTCATATAACTTCTCGCCATGACGCAAACCGGTAAATTCAATCTTAACATCGGTACGACCGGAAAGGCTAATCATCCGCTTGGCAAGGTCTACAATCCTCACCGGTTTACCCATATCGAAAATATAAATCTCTCCACCATTACCCATACTTCCAGCTTCAAGAACCAGACGGCACGCTTCGGGAATAGTCATAAAGTAACGTATGATTTCGGGGTGTGTCACCGTTACAGGACCACCACGCTGTATCTGATCACGAAAACGAGGGATAACCGAACCATTTGAGCCCAATACATTACCGAAACGGGTAGTGATAAACTGGGTAGCATGCCCGCCTTCTTGCTGCAATTTCTTCGCCAAAGATTGAACATAGATTTCACATATACGCTTGGAACACCCCATAACATTGGTCGGATTTACTGCCTTATCGGTAGAAATCATCACAAACTTTTCAGCACCATACTTTACCGCCAAATCGGCCATTGTACGCGTACCATATACATTCACCTGAATGGATTCGGATACGTTATCTTCCATCATCGGTACATGCTTATATGCCGCTGCATGAAAAATATACTGAGGCTTATAGTCTCTGAATATTTCTTCCATACGGGTTGCATTGGAAATATCGGCAATAATGGTTTCAGCGTCTATATCACGCCAACGATCCTGTAACTCCAAACGGATATCGTGCAAGGGAGTTTCAGCCTGATCAATTAGAATCAACTTATAAGGATTGAAAGAAGCCACCTGACGCATAATTTCACTACCGATAGAACCGGCAGCACCGGTTATCATTACCCGCTTGCCTTCCAGATGTGACGCTACTTTATGAATATCAATCTCAATAGGATTACGTTGCAACAAATCTTCAATTTGTACCTCCTTCAATTGTGTACGGTTAAGCAACTGTCCGTTCCATTCACTCAATGGAGGAGCCGTCATCAGCTTGATGTTATGCGCCAACAAACGGTCGGCCATATCAGAACGCTTCAACGCCTCCATCTTGGCCGGAGACACAATGATAGTATGTACGTCACGGTCATCCAGAACATCAATCAAAGTATCATCATTGGGATATACCTTAACACCCATCATCACCTTATTAATAAGTTCCGACTCATCGGCTATAAAACCACGCAGGCGATAATGATTACGTAGATTGACACGTAGCGCCTTCGCGATATTCACACCGGCCTCTTTGGCCCCGTAAATAAATACATTGGCACTATGCGAACCGTCAAAATTCAACGCTTCGAAGAATATCTTTACGACAATACGGGAACATGCCATCATGGCAAAACTGATGATATAGGACATAAACAGCACTGTGGCGGGAGCCACATTAAGGCCCAGATAGCTTTTTGCCAGCACACTCGTAATCAGCAGTAGTGCAAAAGACACCGTCAGCGACACGAAAATGCGCATTATATCCACAAACGAAGAAAAACGAAGTACATTAGAGTATGTACGAAAAACCCTGAAAAATATAAGATTGACGATTACTGTCCATACAATCGTTGTGTCTATAGTAGATGATTCCGAAAAGAGACTTCTGAAATCATACCGCAGGGCATAGGCCAACAAACTGGATACGACAATAATAAGAACATCAATCAATAGAACAGTCCATATCGGTAAGACCTTTGCGGAAAGGTACCGATGAAAAAAGTTTCGCTTCATTACGTTTGACAGTTTTTGTTTTTAGGCGCCGCAAAGATACATTATTTTTTATCAAAGCGAAGAAGAAAACAATAGAAACTGTTTTGAATTTTATCATTCTCTTTTTCAGAAAGAGTAATAAAATTCAAAACAGTTTTAAAATATTACATCAAGTTACTGGCTAATTCGCTTAGCTGGCTACGTTCTCCTTTTACTAAATTTACATGTGCAAACAAACTTTGATCTCTCATACGGTCTATCATGTAGACGAGTCCGTTCGATTGGCTATCCAGGTAAGGCTGGTCTATCTGCTGGATATCACCTGTAAATACCATCTTCGTCCCTTCTCCGGCACGGGTAATAATAGTCTTTATCTCATGTGGAGTCAAGTTCTGCGCTTCGTCTATAATACAATAGGTTTCACTCAAACTGCGACCACGGATAAATGCCAGTGCTTCGATGACGAGTTGATCACTTTTCTGCATATCTTCCAAGCGTTTTACCTCACTCGAATTGGATGCGAACTGATGCTTGATTACGTTCAAATTGTCGAATAAGGGCTGCATGTAAGGTGCTACCTTTTCATTGGCATCACCCGGTAAGAATCCAATATCTTTGTTAGACAGAGCCACGATGGGACGCGCCAAGAGAATTTGCTTATAATCGGTCAGCTTACCAAGAGCAGCGGCCAGTGCCAGTAAGGTTTTACCCGTACCTGCTTTCCCCGTAAGGGCAACCAGTTTGATATTCGGATCATTCAACACTTCAAATGCAAAGCTTTGCTCGGCATTACGGGGCTCAATACCATAATTTTTAGTCTTATTTACCCGGCAAATGGAATGAGTAAAAGGATTATATCGGGCAAGCACACTGCTACGGTCACTCTTCAACACAAAACATTCATTGGGATGAATGATATCCTTGAAGTCGAATTCACTAATGTCCAATCCTTCCTTGGATGAATAGATACGATCTATCAAAGCAGGATCAATTCCTTCAAAAACTTCACTTGACTTTTCAAATATATCTACATTCACCACCTTAT
The DNA here is from genome assembly GCA_905215345.1 of uncultured bacterium. Lineage (GTDB taxonomy): Bacteria > Bacteroidota > Bacteroidia > Bacteroidales > Bacteroidaceae > Bacteroides. The sequence goes on along the minus strand of CAJMPR010000007.1, from coordinate 18,764 downwards.
CATTGATGTAGTCTTCACACAAAAGACCGATGGAACGGGCTTTCATACGAAGATTGACATCTTTGGTAACAAGAATTGATTTTACTTTCGGTTTCTTTTCCGTAAGCCAGTCTACAACCGACAGAATCTGATGATCGGGAATACGTTCAGGAAATGAATCGTGCACACGAGGAGAATCAACCGAACCGGCAACTACAAACAACCGCCCCAGTCCTTCCCCCAGAGGAGCACCTTTAGTAAAAAGATTATCATCGGTAATCAAATCGAGTTCACGGACAAATTCACGGGCGTTAAAGTTAATCTGTTCATTACCCTTCTTGAATTTATCCAATTCTTCAAGTACTACAATGGGAAGGTAAATATCGTTCTCTTGAAAGTTTTTCAGACAGTTATAGTCGTGAAGAATGACATTCGTGTCAATCACAAAATTTTTCTTAGTTCCCATATTCTTTAGATTTAAATTATTAATATCTATCTTTGTTGCTACTAAGTTAACAATTTAAAGAAGAGAAAAGATTGCTTTCTCGTTAATTTTTATAAAAGATGGACTATCAGAACACTTTAGCTTACTTATATAACAGTGTGCCTATGTTCCAGCAGGTGGGCGGTTCGGCATACAAGGAAGGATTGGAAAATACCAAAATACTGGATGAGCACTTTGGACATCCGCACCGTTCATTCCGCACAATCCATGTAGCGGGCACCAACGGGAAAGGTTCCTGTTCGCATACGATAGCTGCCATATTACAGGAAGCCGGTTACCGTGTAGGGCTATACACTTCACCGCATTTGATAGACTTCCGTGAACGTATCCGTATCAACGGACAACCTGTACCGGAAGAATATGTAGTACGCTTTGTGAAGAAAGAACGTAGTTTTTTCGAACCGCTGCATCCTTCTTTCTTCGAACTGACTACTGCTATGGCATTTCGCTATTTTGCGGATGAAAAGGTAGATGTAGCCGTTATCGAAGTGGGCATGGGCGGACGCTTGGACTGTACCAACATCATCCGACCGGATTTATGTATCATCACCAATATCAGCTTTGACCATACACAATTCTTAGGAGATACGTTGGCTAAAATAGCCGGCGAGAAAGCCGGTATCATCAAAAATGGTATTCCCGTAGTTATCGGAGAAACCACCCCGGAAACCAAGCCCGTATTCATGCAAAAGGCAAAAGAAGAGAATACTTCAATCTTCTTTGCAGAAGATGCTGACAAAGAAAACAATGGTGCAATAAAAAAAGAGGATTATCCGGATTTGGAATGTGATTTGAAAGGACTTTATCAAGAGAAGAATACCCGTACTATCCTTACCGCCCTCCCTTTATTGAAAGAGGCCGGTTACCGGATAGACGAACGATGTGTGCGTAGTGGATTCGCCCATGTCTGTGAACTGACCGGGCTGATGGGACGTTGGCAAAAACTGCAGGACTACCCTACCCTGATATGTGACACCGGACACAATGTGGGAGGAATTACTTATATAGTAGAGCAACTGAAACAACAAACCTATCGCCGCCTGCATATTATAACAGGTATGGTAAACGATAAGGATATCAGCGGCGTATTGGCATTGCTTCCCAAAGATGCAATCTATTACTTTACCAAAGCCACTGTAAAGCGCGCCCTTACCGAAGATGAGTTACATAAGTTGGCCTCCGCCGCAGGTTTGCAAGGTAATTGTTATCCGGATGTTCCTTCTGCCGTGCGAGCCGCACAAGAAAAAAGCCACCCGGAAGATTTTATCTTCGTAGGTGGCAGTAGTTTTATTGTTGCGGACTTATTAGCGAACCGCGATGCACTCAATCTCCACTAAGGCATCCTTCGGGAGTGCCTTAACAGCTACGGCCGAACGTGCGGGGAAATCTCCGTCGAAATAAGTGGCATATACTTTATTCATATCAGCAAACAAAGACATATCTGCCAGGAAAACGGTAGTCTTAACAATGTTTGCCATACTCAATCCGGCTTCTGCCAAAATGTGCTTTACATTTTCCAAAGATTGGCGTGCTTGAGCTTCCGCTCCTTCTGCCATTATGCCTGTAGCCTGGTCGATGGGTAACTGACCGGATACGAATACCATTCCGTTCGCTTCGATAGCTTGGCTGTAAGGGCCTATAGCGCCCGGTGCCTTTTGGCTGCAAATTACTTTTTTCATCATTCTTTTATCATTTAATTATCAAGTATATCATAAACTTTTTCCATTACTGTCAAAAACATTTTTGATGTACACCAAAAATGTTTTTCACTATACTCAAAAAAAATCAAGAGGGAGATGCAGTATTTCTATTCCCCGTGCATTTACTATATAAATACACAAAAGAAACATTCACTCATAACCTGTTAATACCTAGACTTAACTTTTACACAGGGGAAAGTTTCCCTAAACAAAGGCTCTGCTTGCGAAAACAGAGCCTTTTTTCTATCTAAAACAATATCTTACTTACAATGTTTTTTGATTAGTTCATCTACATTCGGATCGCCCAATTCTTTCGCTTTGGCAAAGCTGTCACACGCTTCCTTATCCTTCTTCATCTGTAACTGGGCAATTCCCATCAAACGGTATGCCTCGGCATATTTGGAATCTATCGCCAAAGCATCCTGCAATACTTTGATGGCTTCTTCATTACGTCCTACGCGGATGTTAATCACAGCCAACTCGGAGCGATAAGTCAAATCTTTCGGATTCAATTCGATAGCCTTGGCTATATCGTTCAAGGCACGTTGGAATTGCTTAGCTTCCAATGCAGCCTGTTCACGATAATAATAGAATACATCGTTCACCTCGCCTTTCACGGTTTTAAAGTAAGCATCATAATCGAGCATGGCATCACGTGCCTGGGCAGCATTCATACGGGCTTGGGCACGTTCCAGCAAATAAGGAGCGGCTTCCGTAGTATAGGGCTCGGTGAAGCGGGACATACAGCTATCCATCAATGCTAATATTTCTTCGGCAGGCGCTTTCATCAACTCTTTAGTCTTGGCAGCACTAAAGAAAGTAGCCGGAGAAACCATACTTGACTTATTTACCTTTTCGTAACAAACCAAAGCTGCCGGGTAGTCCTGTTTTGCAAACAAGATATCACCTTCTGTCTGGCTATAAACAGGAAGATCCTGAATGGCAATTGCTTTCCGAATTTCATCCAAAGCTTTGTCAAGCGACCAGTCTTTATATGTCTTTCCCGGATTACTTAACACATAATTGTATATCAGTTTGGCACGATTGAAATAAACATCGTCTTTCTTCTGAGCCACCGTTAATGCTTTATCCAAATCGGCAACGACTTTATCCATCGAAGCATCGTCCTTGGACTGATATATCCGATTAGTGGCACGACGTATATATCCGTCGGTACTATTGGGATACTCAGCTATAAAATCATCCAATAGCTGGGCGTACTTTTCAGGGGATACTTGTGAGGAAGCCATAAACAGAAATACCAAAGCCTGTTCTTCCGTATCGGGCAATGCTTTTTTAATGCCTATATTCTTTAAAGACATATCATTGAAAGAAAAAGCGGTAACAGTCTGCGCCATTGCAAAGTTGGCATCCACTGCATAACAGATTGTAGCGGTATCTTTACCGGATGATTTCTGTGCCAGAGCAAAGACTTGTCCGTCTTCAGTCATAACCGGACAACTCACCATCTTATCTTTTAGATGTACATTGAGGGTATAATAATAGTATTTTTCAGCAAATTTATCGGCAGCTTTAATCTGTCCTTCCGTATAAGACCGGTCTTTCTGCGTTGAATAAGGCAGAACAAAAACATTCGCTCCGACAGCCGGAGCAACGGTTGCCAAACTCAATGCAGGCACTTTCTTGGACGATATACCGACACGGAATTTAATGACATCGTACATATCATTCACTCCCATAATAGTCGCAACCGGCATCTGCACACCGTCAGAGTTCATCACGACCGCACGTTGAGCACCTTTAAACAGGGAATAGTCGGACAAAGCAATTCCGTCTTCCGTCACAAAGAAACCGTTCCCGGTATTCAGTATCTTGTCATTCCCGTCATACGTCACCACCGAGAAAACGGCACGCTTGGCTTTTTCTACCCATTTGGGTGCCTGAGCTACACTCCACTGCGCTAAGAGGCAGAGGGTGAGCGTCCATAGTAATTTCTTTTTCATATTTTAGTTGGTTCGTTGTTTCACAGCTTCATAAATCAGGATACCTGCTGCTACGGATACATTGAGCGATTCAATAGAACCAAGCATAGGAATCTTCACCCATTCGTCACACAAAGCCAAGTTGTCATAAGAAACACCCTTGTCTTCGGCGCCCATAATGATGCACATAGGACCTGTATAATCAGCTTTTGTATAATCGTAATCACCCTTCTCGGTAGCTGCCACAATATGGAAACCACTATTTTTGAGATATTGCAAGGTGTCCTTCAAGTTCTGCTCACGGCATACAGGCAACGTGTGCAGTGCACCGGCAGAAGTCTTCATGGCATCGGCATTCACCGTAACACTATTCTTGGCAGGGATAATAACGGCATCTACCGCAGCACATTCGCAAGTACGGGCAATCGCACCGAAATTGCGGACATCCGTCACACCGTCTAGCATGACGAACAACGGATTCTTACCCTGCTCGAACAGGAACGGCACCAAATCTTCCGCTTTCTGATAAGTAACCGCCGAAACAAAGGCCACCACTCCTTGGTGATTCTTCCGCGTAACACGGTTAATACGTTCCACCGGAACACGTTGTACCGGGATTAATGTTCCCTTCAAAGCAGCAAACAGTTCTTTAGACAAGTCGCTCTGTATATCTTTTTTCACCAATATTTTATCGATGTCTTTACCTGCCTGGATTGCTTCTATCACAGCGCGAACGCCGAAAATCATTTCACTTTTATCAACCATTATATCTAATTATTTTTGTTTTCTTAGCTGAAAATGTCAGGCATTACCGAGCAACGCTTTGGCATTATTAAGCGCCGCTTCGGTCAGAGTTGCCCCACTCAACATGTGGGCTATCTCTTCCACCCGCTCTACCTCCGTCAAACGGCGGATATGGCTATTTGTCTCCGTCTCATTATCTTGTTTATATACCTTGTAATGGGCACGACCACGGGCAGCAATCTGCGGCAAATGCGTAATGCTGATAACCTGACGGTCGCTATCACCCATTTCTTGCATAATATCCGCCATACGGTCGGCTATCTCACCGGAAACTCCGGTATCAATTTCATCGAATACAATGGTGGGCAGTTTTACCGCTCCGGCTATCATTGCCTTTATGGAGAGCATTACACGGGCAATTTCACCACCGGAAGCCACAGATGATATGCTTTGCAGAGTTCCGTTCTTATTGGCAGAGAACAGGAAGTTCACCGTATCAGTTCCATGAGTACCGGGTTCTTTGCGAACACCTATTTCCACCTGAAAACGTACATTGGGCATACCCAACGGTATCAGGCGTGCAGCCATCTGCTTTTCCACTTCACGAGCAGCAGCAGTACGGGCTTTAGTAAGCACAGCAGCCTGCCCTTTAACCTTATTATATAAAGCAGCACAACGCTCTTTCAATTCTTCTATCTGTTCGTCCGACGAAGTGATATTCGAAAGCTTGGCTGCATATTCTTCCGTCAGAGCTACCAATTCTTCCACCGTAGAAACCCGATGCTTCTGTTGAAGGGTATATATCAAGTTCAAACGGTCATTCACTTCTTCCAGGCGGGCAGGATTAAATTCTATTTCTTCTTCCTTTCCCGATATTTCCTGGGAAATATCTTTCAGCTCGATATAGGTGCTTTCCAAACGTTCGGCCAGTTCGCCGGTAGCGGGGTACACTTTCTGCAAGCCCAACATGGTATTCAGACATTCTTTCACTGCTGAAAGCAATCCGCCTTCGTCCGACGTCATAATCTGGTCGGCACGAAACAGCCCGGCTTTTATCTCTTCCGCATGGCTCAAGGTATCGGCTTCCTGTTCCAGCTCTTCCTGTTCTCCGGCAGCCAGATGGGCTTCTTCCAACTGTTCCAGTTGGAAACGGATATAATCCTCATCAGCCTTGTTCTGTTCGGCATGGTCTGTAAGTTCTTCCAACTCCTGTTGCGCCTGCTTCCATTCCCGATAAAGGGACTGATATACGGTTAACGCCTCTTCATCGTGAGCCAATATATCGAGCACATTCAACTGGAATCCTTCTTTATTCAGAAGTAAATTCTGATGTTGCGAATGAACATCAATCAGTTGTTCGCCAAGTTCTTTCATCTGCACCAGCGAAGCCGGAGTATCATTGACAAAGGCACGGCTCTTACCCGAAGCATAGACTTCACGACGGAGAATGCACTCGTCCTCATATTCGAGTTCATTATCCTCGAAGAAAGATTTCATTCCGTAAGCGGTTATATCAAAACGAGCTTCAATCACACATTTCGAAGCACCTTGTCTAATCGACTTCACATCGGCACGTTGTCCCAGCAACAGTCCGATAGCTCCCAGAATAATGGATTTACCGGCACCGGTTTCACCTGTTATTACCGAAAAGCCGCTATCGAAGTTGATGTCGAGTTTCTCGATAAGCGCATAATTCTGTATGTATAGAGAACGTAACATGTGGTTAATTATGAATTTTGAATTATGAATTTTGAATTGTCAATTATCAATTGTCAATTATCAATTGTCGCTGCCAGGCGATCTACGATGTCGGCAGCAACTTCAGCTTTAGATTTCAACGGATAATCCGTCTTGCCGTTCCGGTCGATGATACTGATTTTATTGGTATCGCAGCGGAATCCGGCTCCTTCGTCATTCAACGAGTTCAGTACGATGAAATCCAGGTTCTTACGGTTCAGTTTACCTTCGGCATTATGTTGCTCGTCATTTGTTTCAAGGGCAAAACCCACCAAAACCTTTTCGGGATAGATTTTCTTCATATTTCCCAAATAAGCCGCAATGTCCTGTGTCGGCTTTAGCTCCAGCGTCATTTCACCGGTCTTTTCCCGTTTGATTTTCTTATCGGCAACTTGTTCCGGAGCATAATCGGCCACTGCAGCCGCCAGAATGGCAGCATCCACATTGCCAAACAAAGACGTAGCTGCATTGAACATCTGCTCGGCAGATTCTACATCATGCCGTTGAAACATCGGATAATGCGTCTGCTGCTGAACAGGTCCCGTAACCAAAATCACTTTCGCTCCTCTCGCCGTACATTCATCAGCCAGGGCAAAGCCCATCTTGCCGGAAGAATAGTTGCCGATGAAACGCACCGGATCAATCTTTTCATACGTCGGCCCGGTTGTTATCAAAATAGTCTTTCCTACCAAGTCACCGTCTTTAGCGGCAAAGTATTCTTCCAAATGACGGATAATGACCTCCGGTTCTTCCATGCGCCCCTTACCTACCAAATGACTTGCCAACTCACCCGTTCCAGGTTCAATAATATGATTTCCATACGAACGAAGCGTATCCAGATTCTTCTGGGTAGACGGATGTGCGTACATATCCAAGTCCATTGCCGGAGCAACAAAAACGGGAGCTTTTGCAGAAAGATAAGTCGTAATCAGCATATTGTCGGCTATACCGTTCGCCATCTTACCAATGGTAGAAGCTGTTGCAGGGGCTATCAGCATAGCATCCGCCCACAAGCCGAGGTCAACATGGCTGTTCCACGTACCGTCACGCTGTGCAAAGAACTCACTGATAACAGGTTTGCTGGTTAAAGCAGATAAGGTAATAGGCGTAATAAATTCCTTACCGGCAGGCGTTATCACCACTTGTACCTCCGCTCCACGTTTGATGAGTCCACGAATAATATGGCACGCTTTGTAAGCGGCAATACTTCCCGTAATCCCCAATACTATTTTCTTTCCTTTCAAAGTATTTACCATAACAGGCAGAAGTTATTTCTGAGTTATTTCACGCAAACGTATCTTGGTAAGCATCGCCTTGGTATTCAAGGTAAAATCGCTGTTCAATATCCAACTGTAATAACCCGGATCACGTTTCAAAACATCGGCTACCGACATCCCTTTATACTTACCGAAATTAAAGATTTCCACCCCATTCTCATCGTAAACCATACGTCCGGCAAAGTCCACATTCTTATTGAAACTGGAATAATCGGAAAGGAAAGCAACATCATTCTGTAAGTCCGGATAACGATCCAATTGCGACATCAATACCTCATAGGTAGCACGGGTATCGGCTTCGGCCGTATGGGCATCCTCCAGATTCCTACCGCAATAGAATTTATAGGCGGCAGAGAGTGTACGTTGTTCCATTTTGTGAAAAATAACCTGTACATCCACAAATTTACGACGGCTCATGTCAATATCCACATCCGCCCGTAAAAATTCTTCCGCCAACACGGGAATATCGAAACGGTTGGAATTGAAACCCGCAAGGTCACATCCCTCGATGTCATTGGCTATGTTGCGTGCCACTTCCTTGAAAGTGGGACAGTTTGCCACGTCTTCATCATAAATACCATGAACGGCAGAAGCCTCTTCAGGAATATGCATTTCGGGATTGATACGCATAGTCTTTGCCTCTTCATTCCCATTGGGGAACACCTTAAGGTAACAGATTTCTACAATTCGGTCTGCATTAATATTTGTGCCCGTAGTCTCCAAATCGAAAAAGACAATGGGGTTTTTCAGATTTAATTTCATTGTGTTATTTTTATCGGTTGACAAGGAAACGAGTTGACAAGTTAACAAGGGAGATAGTTTTATAGCTTCTCACTGCCTCGTCAACTTGTCAACTCGTTTCCTTGTCAACTCCATTTATATTTAGTCATTCAGCATCATCGGCATCAGCAGCATCAGCAAGTCTTCATTTTCTTCCTGTTCTACCGGGATGACAACACCGGCACGAGAAGGATCGGCCAGTTCTATAATCACTTCATCAGCAGCGATATTATTGAGAATATCAATCAGGAAAGTAGATTTGAAACCGATGCTCATCGGATTGCCTGTATATTGACATACCTGTGTTTCTTCTGCCGAAGTAGAGAAATCTATATCCTGAGCGGAAATCACGATCTGGTTCTCCTGCATACGCAACTTGATAAGGCTGCTTGCCTGGGAAGAGAAGATAGACACACGGCGCAAGGCACCAATCAACTGCTGGCGGTCTACCGTCACTTTATACGGATTATTCTGCGGGATTACGGAATTATAATTAGGATAACGTCCTTCAATCAAGCGGCATACCATGCGATAGCTCTCCAAAGTAAGAACAGCATTGCGTTCGTCAAATTCAATCGCCACCATACCTTGCTCTTTCGGCAACAGATTTTTCATCAAGTTAGCCGGTTTCTTAGGCAGAATAAAAGCGGCACGTTCGTTACCTTTGGCAGCCAGTGTTCTGCAACGTACCAGCTTATGACCGTCAGAAGCCACCATTGTAATATCTTCCGTTGTAATATCGAAATAGATACCGTTCATCACCGGACGAAGTTCATCGTCGGCAGTAGCAAACACTGCACGATTGATACCACCCAGCAACACTTGTGCATCCATTTCCACACGTACGGCATTTTCACCCAGTACAGCCGACTGCGGAAACTCATCCGCATTCTGCCCCATCAGGCTATATTTACCATTCTGATACTGTACCGTAATCTCCAGGGAGTCCGTGTTAACCTCAAAGGTTAACGGTTGTTCGGGAATTTCCTTCAAGGCGTCCAACAAAGTCTTGGCAGTAATAGCAAAACGTCCGTCGGCATCACTGTTAACTTCGACCGTAGTAACCATCGTCGTTTCGCTATCAGAAACGGTTACAGTCAAGGTTCCGTCTTGTAGTTCAAAAAGGAAACAATCCAATATAGGCAGCGCATTCTTTGAATTAATAACGCGGCTGATAGCCTGTAAATGGCTGGAGAGCGCAGTACTCGAAACGATAAATTTCATATATTCTGTGTATTTAAGTTTTAATTTCAGCTATCTTGTTAACTAACGGACAAAGTTAAAAAAAGAATTCCCTATGACAAAGAAATAGTAAGAAAAAACAGTCGTTTATTCGTCACATGTTCCTAAAAAATTGTAACTTCGCAGCATCATTTAAAAAGAGAACAATGGAATTTACAGGAAAAATTATCGCTATACTCCAACCAAGAGGTGGAGTTTCTAAGACTGGCAATGAATGGAAATCACAGGAATTTGTAATTGAAGACCACGGTCAATACCCACGCAAAATGTGTTTCGATGTATTCGGAGCTGATAAAATAGAGCAATTCAATATCCAGATGGGCGAAGAACTGACAGTATCTTTCGATGTAGATGCCCGCCAATGGCAAGACCGTTGGTTCAACAGTATCCGTGCATGGAAAGTTGAGCGTGTTAGCGCTAATGCGACCGCTGCTCCGGGTGCTCCCGTTCCTCCACCAGCTCCAACAGCCGCTCCTGATTTTCTGACAGGAGACGCTAAAGACGACCTGCCGTTTTAAGAATAAGATATTCTAAATAAAGCCCGTGAGTGCATTGTTGTACTTCACGGGCTTTTTCTTTCTCCTATTTTATTTGTCTTATTCAATATCGATAAGAAAGGAGTATTTTATTTGAAATCACACACCTGTCTGCGTCGCCTCACGCAGTTAAGTGTGTAAAACGACGCGCGCAAGCAAATTGAAAAATATTGAACTCTGCGGAAATATAGCCTGTCATCGGGGGGAATGTCGCCTACCTTCGCTCCGATAGTAGGCAACCTTCGCCTCGATAGTCGCCTACCTTCTAAACTTATTTTGTAAACGCTTGATAATTAAACACTTTCTTACAAATCGCATTTTAGGGGAAAAGATTCAACAAAGCTTGTGATAATTTTAGCTGATAACTCCTTAACTCCTCATTTAACTCATAACTGGAAAGAAACGAACAAAAACCTCAGAATCGGGGTATATTTAGCTCTTATTTTTGGTTTCCCCTGTTTCTCCCTTATAGAGCAGTACAATATTCGGATACACCACTCCGTCCGTACACGTAAATTGTATAGCAAACACAAAGTGACGGAAAAACTTAGCCTGACGGAAGAAGAAATTCGGTACCAATCTTACATAATTTTCCGGTTGGTTCAACATCTCCCCCATATCCGCCATCATAGCAAAATTATAGTATGGAGACAGACTTCCCACACCCTCCTCATAAACCGACGTTCCATCCAACACCTCATTGTTTTCCAACGCATCCACATAAGCGGAAAGACTTTGCGCATCAGGTGCCAGCAATAAGGTACCCTTATAAAAACAGGCATAAGTATGGAGTGCAGACTCCGTGATTCCAGTCAACTGCGTTAACATTGTATTACGGGGCAATATATATTGCCGGAACTTCCGTGCACGGGGATATTGCTTGTAATTAGGTGAAGTCTTAGGTACAAGCGGAGCATCCTCTTCTTTCGGAGTCGTATATAGCAAGTTCTGCAAACGGCGTTCAGCCTGTGCTTCATCTTTAATTGGAATACTCATCACAGCACAAGGATGTTTATCCACCGTATCCTTGGGCTGAAACAAACATGCCATGATATTATCTCCCGCATGCTCTTTCAGAAAAGCCATCCAATCCTCATCACGCTTTTTGATATAATCAGAATAAGTCGCTTTAGCATATTCTTGTTTGGAAGTGAACCCGAATACCGACTCCATATCCGAAACAGACCATTGATGATAAAAGAAAGTAGAAGCAGGGAGACATTTTCCCGGAAAGCCTTCTATCGGATTTTGCAGACGCAACGCATTAATAAACGTTTGCGTAGAATCTGTTCCATGACTGATACCGGAGCAATAAATGGCATCTTCATTGAACTTTATATCAAACTCCGCCCAACTACCCAGACGTGTTTGCGAACGGATTCCATCCGTTTTCTTCCCCATATCCACCGCTTTCATTCGTAAGTATACCGTAGCGGCTACATCCGTACTTTTCCCCGCGTGCATCTCGCGGAAAGACGGAATATTCATCAATGATTTCTTTGAACGACGGGCATTGATCACCTGTTCTATCAGGCGCTTCTGGAAACTCACAGCCAAAAAATCGGGAGTGACGTATGCAGCCAAGAAACGCCCGTCCGACATAGGATATATACGTATTTCCTCTCCTTTGTAATCGAAGAATTTAGAAGGAAAAGTACTGGAACAATACTTCCGCACAAAGGACTCCACCAACTCATAATCTCCCGATCCCAAACTGCAATAGAGCACCTGATTCAAGGGGGTATCCGGTTCGTGGAAACTGATAAGCATTTTATTCATCTGCTTGCTGAGTCCGTGCGGAGTGTCACCGAGCAACGTATCAAGATGTTTTTTGAGATAAACAAAAAGCTCCGAGACATATAAAAAGTGACCGTCTTTACTGCAATGCAGCTCATTGATGTCTTCCATCAAATCCGCCATCCTATCAGTTTCAAGCACGGCAGTAACATCTTGCGGAACCAATGTATAAAGATTAAAATCCTGTTGATTCTCCACCGCATTCATGCGCAAGAACGAATACGCACCAAATCCCGTACATAGCAACACTACGGATACAATAACGGCTATACGTATGAGGAGTCGGAACTTCATGGCATTTATTCATCAACTTTTTGCAAAAATAAACTTTTATACTAATAAAGCAAAACAAATGTTTCAAAAAGTTTAGAAATCTATTTCCAGACCATCGTAAGCGAAGTGCACATGGGGCGGCAGCTGTTTACTAATCACGGCATGCAGTCCGGCGTGATGGCTCATATGGATGAAATAAGTTTCCTTAGCGCCGATACGTTCTGCAGCCACCAATGCCTCAGAAATACTCTGATGCGTAGGATGGACCTGTGGACGCAGGGCGTTCATTACCAAAACGTCCAGTCCTTTTAATTGTTCATAGGAAGCATCCGGCATTGTAAGCATATCCGTAACATACCCCAAACGCCCGCCGATGCGATACCCCAATATAGGCAACCGTCCGTGCATTACATCTACAGGTACCACTTCCGTTCCACGAATATAGAAAGGCTTCCCTGCCCCTACTTCCTGCAAATAGATACGAGGCACACCCGGATATCTTTTATCCACAAAACAATAGGGCATCCTCACCCGTAGATGCGCAGCAGTATATGCATCCGAATAAATAGGTATTTCCGCAAAACGACAGAAAGGGCGCAAATCATCCAAACCACCTACATGATCGTAATGTTCATGGGTTATCAACACCCCGTCAATCTTCTCGAAAATCGACGACCGCAACATTTGTGTCCTGAAATCAGGACCACAATCAATCAGAATCGTTGCATCGTCGGTATGTAGAAAAGCCGATGCACGCAAACGGTTATCCCGCGGGTCAGCAGAACTACAAACAGGACATTTACACCCTATTTCCGGTACTCCGGTAGAAGTTCCACTGCCTAATATCGTTAATTTCATAATAGTGATTAGTAATTGGTAATTGGTGATTGATAATTAGTGATTGGCTTATAAGGCTGCGCTGTGTACACCGGAAACTGAAAGGCAAAACACCAGCAAATCACTAATTATCAATCACCAATCACTATATAACGTTTACTTCCGGACAAATATCAATCCCGAACTTTTCACGAACCGAACTCCTCACCGCATCCGAAAGTGCTATAACATCTTCCCCGGTCGCACCACCCAAATTCACAAGCACTAACGCTTGCTTATCATGGACAGCAGCCGCTCCGAGTGCCTTACCCTTCCAGCCGCACTGGTCTATCATCCATCCGGCGGGTATCTTCACGCGATCAGCATCTACCTCATAGTGAGGTATAGAGGGATAGCGGCATTGTAAGGCTTCAAATTGCGCACGCGATACAATGGGATTCATAAAGAAACTCCCGGCATTCCCCAGTACTTTCGGATCAGGTAATTTGCTTTCACGAATATCTATAATCACACGGCGTATTGTCTTCAAATCCACTGCCGGATACTTTTCCAACTCTTGGCGAATCGTGCCGTAGTCCAACGTATAATGTTCCTTTTTACTTAGAACAAAATTCACGTAAGTTACAAACACCGACTTCATTTCAGGCTTTTTGAAAATACTACGTCGATAAGAGTATTCACATTCATCCGGTTGATAAACACGTTTCTCTCCATGAATGTTTATGGTTTCTACGGAGGAAATCAAGTCCTTCACTTCCATCCCATAAGCTCCGATATTCTGTACCGCACTGGCACCAACTTCACCGGGTATCAACGACAAGTTCTCGGACCCATACCAGCCCTGCTCCACACAGTACGCAACAAAATCATCCCATACCACACCGGCACCTACCCGTACCGCAACCTTTTCCGCATCTTCCGCTGTCACTTCCACGTCCACAATGCACGAATGCAGCACCGTACCTTCATAGTTTTTACTGAACAACAAGTTACTGCCCTGTCCGATATGCAAAAAAGGAGAAGCGATACACCTTTCGGCAATCAGCTTCTCCAGTTCCTCTACCGAGCCATACTCCACAAACAGAGCGGCTTCCACATTAAATCCGAATGTATTGGGTATTTTCTTCTTTTTACTAATCATTGTTACTAAGTTATTTTATAGAGAAAGTAGTTAACTGCTTAACTACTCTCTCCTAAATACTCGTATCCTCGTATTTATACATCTCCCATTCTCCTCCCCGTTTCCGGAAATAAAAAACATTGGAGTATCCGTTGCCTATACCATTTACTTTCAGAATCTTCGTACTCGAATCATCCTCGTTCTTCTGCCCGTAATTGATATTTGACAACTTGTCCGTAGGCAATGGAGGACGGAAAGCATACCACTGGTTTATATCGAGAGTGGTCTCCAATATCGAAAACTCATCATCAGGATCAATCGTTACGAACTGCAACGGCTCCGCAAGATGTTTACTCTGATACAAACTATCCGTAGCAAAACGAGTATAGAATTCTACAAAATCCTCATTTTCATTTTTCTCGATATGACGCAAGTTAATGGCTTCCAGTCTCCACATCCCTTTTTTACGCTCAAAGTAATACTGCTTTACCATACGGGTCTTCAGGAAAATCCATTCCACCTGTACCGATTTCAGCGTCGTATCACCCACCATATCCATATCGTCCTCCCGGTCAAAGAGCAACGTGTAGCAATTCTCCTTCGTGAACAGATAATCATGTTTCCAGAACCGCTTCTCTATTTTCGAAGGAGTATCTACGTTGTAATAAGGCAAAGGAAATAACGTTCTCTGCAATTGCAGAGCATCGTCCGAAGCATAATTAAAGATGAAATCATCAAAAAGTTCATCTGCTTCCAACGGTTTAAGCTCATCCTTCACCTCTGCCATTTGCAGCGTATCAGCCTTGCGACTGGCAGAATCTACCATCTCGGTGATGGTAGCAAAGGGATCCATTTTCGTCTTTCTATTTCCACATGAGAACAAAAAGAAGAGTATAAAAAATCCCAATAATAATTTTTTCATTCGTTACGGATCTTACGATCACTTATTTAATTTAGCTCTTAATTTTTCAAGCATATCCACTGTCATGGAATCCAAATTATACTGCGGTTGCCAATCCCACTCTTCACGAGCACAAGAGTCATCCAGAGAATCAGGCCAGCTATCGGCAATCGCTTGCTTCAAAGGGTCTATCTGATAGGTCATTTCAAAGCCGGGCACATACTCCTTAATAGCGGCATAAATCATTTCCGGATCGAAACTCATGGCGGCAATATTAAAGGCGTTCCGGTGCTTCAACCGTGCGGGAGCAGCTTCCATCAGCGATATTGCCGCATTGATAGCGTCGGGCATATACATCATATCCATAAAAGTACCTGCCTTCACAGGGCATACGAACTTCTCACCCTTTACTGCCGAATAGAATATATCTACCGCATAATCGGTCGTACCGCCACCCGGAGGGGTTACATTGGAAATGATTCCCGGAAAACGTACCGCACGGGTATCCACTCCGTATCTTGTATAATAATAATCACTTAACAACTCAGTAGTCACTTTTGTTACACCATACATGGTGCGAGGACGCTGAATAGTATCTTGCGGAGTCTTTACATGAGGCGTGGTTTCACCGAACGAGCCGATAGAACTCGGCGTAAATACCGCACAACCATATTCACGTGCCACTTCCAGCACATTCCACAAACCGTCGATACCTATCTTCCAAGCCATTGCCGGACGACTTTCGGCTACTACCGAGAGCAATGCGGCCAGATTATAAATCGTATCAATCTTGAATTGGCGTGCTACTACCTCGATAGACTGCCGGTCGGTTACGTCGGCAATGGCCGAAGGACCGGATGCTTTCAACTCTCCCTGAGGCATAGCACTCGGAATATATCCGGCTATAACATGGTCATCACCATAACGTTTACGCAATTCCAACGTGAGTTCGGATCCTATCTGTCCGGTAGCTCCAATTACCAAAATATTTTTCATACAATTTATTTATAAGGTATTCTTAATAACTGAGGCGCAAATATACACACTTTTTTTTCATATTTCTATCAAAAAGATATTGTTTATTCCAAGAAAAATAGTGTCCTTTGTAGAGTATGTGACAAAGATGTATCACCTTCAAAAAATAATACGTTATGT
Source organism: uncultured bacterium (assembly GCA_905215345.1). Classification (GTDB taxonomy): domain Bacteria; phylum Bacteroidota; class Bacteroidia; order Bacteroidales; family Bacteroidaceae; genus Bacteroides. The sequence goes on along the minus strand of CAJMPR010000007.1, from coordinate 2,238 downwards.
ATGGTAAAATGAAAGACCACCTCAGTAAAACGATTGCTGAAATTAAAGATGCGGGACTCTATAAAGAGGAACGCCTGATCGAGAGTGCGCAACAAGCTGTTATCACGGTAAAAGGCAACGAAGTATTGAACTTCTGTGCTAATAATTACTTGGGATTGTCCAACCATCCCCGCCTGATTGCCGGTGCCCGCAACATGATGGAACGCCGGGGATACGGCATGTCGTCCGTACGCTTCATTTGCGGTACGCAGGACATTCACAAAGAACTGGAAGCCGCTATTTCCGAGTATTTTAAAACAGAAGACACTATTCTTTACGCCGCTTGCTTCGATGCCAACGGGGGTGTATTCGAACCGCTTTTCACCGAAGAAGACGCTATTATCTCCGACTCCCTGAATCACGCTTCCATCATTGACGGCGTACGTCTGTGCAAAGCAAAGCGTTACCGCTATGCCAACGCTGACATGGCGGAACTTGAAAAATGCCTGCAAGAAGCCCAAGCGCAACGTTTCCGCATTGTTGTAACGGACGGTGTATTCTCTATGGACGGTAATGTAGCTCCGATGGATAAGATTTGTGACCTTGCCGAGAAATACGATGCGTTAGTAATGGTGGACGAATCGCACTCTGCCGGCGTGGTAGGTCCTACGGGTCATGGCGTCAGCGAACTGTACAAAACTTACGGTCGCGTAGATATTTATACCGGAACATTGGGTAAAGCCTTCGGCGGCGCCTTGGGCGGTTTCACTACGGGGCGCAAAGAGATTATCGACCTGCTGCGTCAGCGCAGTCGTCCATACCTGTTCTCCAACTCATTGGCTCCGAGCATCATTGGCGCCAGCCTCGAAGTGTTCAGTATGTTGAAAGAGAGTAATGCCTTGCATGACAAGTTAGTAGAAAACGTCAACTATTTCCGCGACAAGATGACTGCTGCCGGTTTTGACATCAAACCTACCCAAAGCGCCATTTGTGCCGTAATGTTGTACGACGCCAAGTTATCTCAAATCTATGCAGCCCGCATGCAGGAAGAAGGTATCTATGTAACCGGCTTCTATTATCCTGTCGTACCGAAAGACCAGGCACGCATCCGCGTCCAGATTTCTGCCGGACATGAGAAAGAACATCTGGATAAATGTATCGCAGCGTTTATCAAGGTAGGGAAAGAGTTGGGAACGTTGAAGTAAATATAAAATATTAGGTATTAAATATTAATTCCATGCGGTATCACTGCGCAGCTAATTAATATTTAATACCTAATATCTAATAATTAAAAATAATGCCCGTAACTATCTGCTGCGGGCATTATTTTTTATCATTTCCTGTCACCCAGTTTAGCATCTACAAAGAAGATACCTGTAGGACCGGCTTTTTTAATCATATCTACGATAGTGGTGGCAGTAGCTTCTTCTTCTACCTGTTCGCGAACGAATCCCCACAAGAAATCCTGGGCAGCTTTATCTTTTTCGGCAGCAGCCACATCTACCAATGCATCAATCATTTTTGATACGCGGCACTCGTGTTCATGAACTTGCTCGAACACTTCCAGCGGAGTACCGAAATCATTGGGAACCACGTCAATCTTATCCAACTTAGCTTTGCCACCTCGTTTGATAACGAAATCAGCCATTTCACAAGCATGACCTTTTTCTTCGGAAGATTGTTTTTTCAACCAGGCAGCCATACCGCAATAACCTTCTCTTTCCATATAGAAAGACATCGCTAAATAAAGATTAGAAGACCACATCTCAGCCGTAATCTGCTCATTAATTGCATGTTGTAATTTTTCTGTTATCATAATTGTATTTATTAAATAAATTAAATCTTGACAATAACAACAAGAAGATAAGGCTTTTGTTCACTCTCATAACATTTTTTACACGGAAATCATTACATAGAAGAACCTTTTGTTATCCGTTCGTATACGAAAGCGGAACTGGCATACCTTTATAACGCCATGTATTAGACAGGAGAAGCGCGGGGAGATCACCGGTACACACGCCGGCAGGTCAGGCTGATTGTGGAAAAACTGGGAGAGCCGTGATGAACTGATAACAAACAAGAACATGAATACAGATTTATTTTAATCAAACCTTAATAAATAAAGGATGATGTTATAAGCGGAAAAGAATAGAATATAAAAGAATACAACAGTATTTCTCCACAAAGCAGAAAGTGTGCAGGATAAACAAACACATAACGGTCGCAATCTACCAGCTCCGCTTTTTTAAAATAGCACTT
>CAJMPR010000006.1 GCA_905215345.1 uncultured bacterium | reverse complement strand
TTTTATTTCATCCATAATATTAAGTTATCAGTTATTCGCACAAATATATAAAATGAAGATAGGATATGAAAGTGAAAAATGATTTTATTTTTCAACAAAAAATATTCGCAATCATATCTAAATTGTTTTTTATGCGGAATTTTGTTTTTATCGCTTTTACCTTTTTCCGTTTCCTCTTTCCCTTTCTTCCTCCACCTCTGAAAACTCTTCATCATGGTTTCTGCCGACAGGTCTTCTTCTTGTATCCCGTACATTTGCATAAAGAGTATCACTGATTTCTTGTACATCATCCCGTTCTTGAACTTGTTCATCAGTATAAATTCGTAGAATTCTATTCTTAGCTGCCATTCTATTTTTTTTCCAGTATTCCGACATTCTCTTTGCAGAGGTAGTTGTAGACGTCAGGCGACTTGCCTGCAGCGGGGTGGGGCAGTACGAGCGTGAGGTTACCTTCGTCTTTCCAGGATATGCCTTTGGGGCGCTTGGTGGTGAGCTGGTGCAGGGAGTTGTAGAGGATGCCGGAGTTGGGGAGACGAATGGGGGAGTTTGTTGATTTGCCATAACGTGCATACATGTACTTTGCCAGATAAGATTTTACCGGCAGTGTGATTGTTACCATTTGTTTTTAATGTTTTTTGTTTGTAATTAATTATATATATTCTTGCCGCAGTCCGACAAGTCTTTTTTGCATCTGTCTGAAAGATTAAAATCCATACAAGGATTTGTATGGCGAATGCTTTTTAAAACATTGGGATACAAATGGTTACACAGGTCCTATTTTCTCCTACGATGAAAGGAACATTGCTCTACGATAATCCGTCCGTTGCTCTACGATGAACGGACGGTTTCTCTACGATGAGCGGGAGGCTCCTTTGCTTTGCGGTCGCAAAAGTATACAAATGGGGGACGATAATGAAATAAAGAAAAGTGTTCAAAAGTGAATGGAGGTAAATATTAATTACTTGTTTTTCGTTTGGATTTTCCTCGTACTTCATTTTTCGCGTCTGTGTTATTATATAATGGATTTTTTGTCTTAATAATTCTCCGTTTAGGACGCTGAACAATTAACGATGATTAACTCTTACGGTTTTTTCCTCTTATTAGGTATCTTTTGATTTCCTTTGTGTTTGGCGGATTTTGAGTTAAATGATATTTATTTGGGGGGTGTGTCAAAATTCCCATTCTGCATGAACTTGCGAAAACAGAATCGGTTATATTATTTAGTGAATATGTTCTTTTGTCTAAAGGAAATAATATAGTTCATTTTGAAGTGCACCTCTAATTCTATTAGGTTTTGCTTTGCTAAAGAACTTAAATAACGTTTTATGGTCGGTATACTTTTGCCTAACTTTTGTGCTATCTCTGTTGCATTTAGTCCAGTTTGTTGTCTAAGCAAATTTAGAACTTCTTGCTCTTTGGAATTTACTGTATCATTTACTGTATCAGTAGTGACACTGTATTTTCTTTTAAACACTGCTGTAAACATTCCCCCGTATGAAATTCAGGTTCAGAAAGATTAGCTTCTCTCATAGCTTTCTGCATGCGAGGAATGCCGGATGCCACTCTTTCGACCAAGTGCATACGGGTAAACAAACAGAATAGTAACGGATTGCGTGTCATACTCTGATGGCATCATCTTTATATAGTCCAGTCCAACGGGTGCAGAAGATACGTGATTGGAATACAGTGCAGTTATCTACAAATAGCAATCCAGCATTGGTAAGTTTACCGTCTGAAGTGACCAGTCCGAATGATTCCAGATATTTGTCATTCCATTCCTGATGAGTTTGCTCACGGAAGGTATTGGCAAGGATAACGAAAGAATGCTTGTTGGCAGTATATTGTTATGTATCTGCATTATTTCCTTATTATTTGTATAATATTTTAATTCTTATCACAAAGGTAGTGATAATATGATAATTTCAAGTGCTTTAACTTACAAAGAAAGTATCAAGTCAGCTAAAATAACAGCCGTTTCCGCTTCATCTTTTGGTGCATCTTTGGGCTTCCATGCTACAACGAACCGTACAAATGCTGATTTTACCTTATAGCCTCTTTCTTCCCACTCCGATAATTTATCTTGCATTTTTAATGATAATTTTGCTACAGGTTTATAGGTCGATGAACTGTACAAAAAGAAATCACTGTAAGTTAAAGAATCTCCCCCTCTCAGTGCTAAGACCTCTTGCTTCCGTTCTTTGAAGAATCTCAAATTGACATCTTTGTGAGAGAGCTGTAGTATAATTTCTTCAGGCATATCATATTGTCGTTGGTCAATGAGGTATTGGTTTACACTTAAATGATTGAAGCAATCGCCGTTTGTATGTATGAATAGTCTGTTTTTTGCACGGGTTATTCCTACGTAGTATCGACGCATCAGATGGGTATCCTTTACATAGCTGTCGGATATGAGCATATATACGTCATCAAATTCCCTGCCTTTAGCCTTGTGAATGGTCGACACCACGACATCTGTTCCTGAAACATCACAGAAGTCTTCTACCGATGACTCAAATACAAACTCTTTGAAGTCACTGGAGTATTTTACTTTATTGGTTTGCTCAAACTGTTCCACACAACGCTTTACATACGTCAAACTTAAACTTCTATCATAAGTAGAAAAGGTTGCGTGTTTGGCTTCTTCCCATAATTCGTCTGGGATTAGTGGCGTTTTCACTTGTTTGTCTATATACCTTAAGAAATACCTTATTTCGGTTATGTTCCAAAAGCGTAAACCATCTATTGACTGTATCAATTTGCTGTTTATGCCCTGTTTTCGCAAAAGAGCCATCAGGATAACAGCTTCTTCGTTTGTTTGGGTGAGTACACACGAAGTGCCTTTCCCTCTATGGAGAAGTAATTTCTCAACGAGTGGCTGATACATATGCTTTGATTGATGACGTGTCACTTCGACCCAGCCCTCTTCTTCTCTCATGGAGATAATCGGTGTACTTTTCATCCTTTTGTCGATGGCTTTCAAAAAATCGTTGGCAAAATTCACCGGATGGTGCGCACTGCGATAATTCTCAGTCATCTCTATAAATTTGCTTCCGCTTTCTTGTGCCAGCCGGTACATATATTCGGAATCAGAACCACGGAATTCATAGATGTTTTGGTCATCATCCCCCACTGCTAATACACGCATTTCTTCATTGTTGACCATAAGAGCCTTTATAAGTGCATGTTCTTCAATTCCCATATCTTGAGCTTCATCTATGACCAATACCGTCTTGCCAATTTTGTTTGGCTCTACTTCTCCTTGGCTAATCATCTCGGCTGCTTTTCCAACGACATTCTTTGCTTCTTCAAGATTTCCTATCCGTCCCAGAAGGTCAAAACAATAGGAGTGAAACGTTTTTATTTCAATAAAATGGGCAGCGTTGCCTATCAACTCCATAAGTCTCTGTTTGAACTCTGTAGCCGCAGCTCTTGAGAATGTCAGCATTAGAAGTTGCTCGTGTTTGACGTCTTCAAGTAGCAGAAGTGATGCAAGTTTGTGAACTAATACGCGTGTTTTTCCGCTGCCTGGGCCAGCTGCAACCACAATGCAACGTGAATCCTTATCGGAAATAATTTCCATTTGACGTTTGGATAACTGCCCGAACAATTGCTTGTATTTCTGTGGCGTCAGGTTACGTTGTATTTCGCTTACTCTGTCTCCCTTAAAGTATTTTGTGACAAACTTCCTGTAATCCATCTGGAAATAGTCTTGGACATATCGTAAGGCTGCGTCGTAATCCCTCACCATCAGATTAGCATATTCGCCTACAATATGTACTTGCTGAATCTTCTGCTTGTAGAATTCGTTGAGCATCCGGTAATCATCCTGCTTGTATCTCGATTTATTATCCTTTATTCTTTGGATATTCATGGCATTATAAAGGACTAAGAAACCACCTTCAAGTTTCAGTGCACCGATTTTCGATAAGTATAGAAGTGCTTCTTCTAGGTCTTCCAGTTGAGTGTCATCAAGTCCGCTGAAAAGGGATTGAGGGCTTGTTTTTATTTGATTCAGAAGTTCTACTACGGAGAATTGAATGGCTTTATTGGGTGAGGTTTCCATTTCCGTATCTGAGGCTAACTTGTATAGCCATTCTATGGCGAAACGGCTTATTTCCAATCTTTTCTCAAAACGCTTGATGGTTGATTCCAAGTCTGCCTGACGGATTATTTCCATATTGTGAACTGCGTCCTCTTTCTTGCGGGTATATCCCTTGACGGTGAGAAAATAAAGTAGTGTCCGAATATCTTTTTCTTTGGATGTATTGATTCCTTCGTTTATGGCATTTTCATTCAGTTGCTTGTATGATATTCGTAAAGACTCGTCAGGAATATGGCTGAGAATGTATTGTTCAAGCTTTGCAAAGTGTTCGAGGAGTGTCTGAGACTTTCGTTCCGAGTCACCTGCATCCAGCAAATAAGCAGATATGTCTTTACTGTCTGCTAATATACCTTCCTGTCTCATTCGTTCCACTACGGATATAATTTCTCTTTTGCTTAGCCCCAATATGTCTGCCAGATAATCAATCCGTGACTCTGCTTCTGAATCTTGGGCTTTGTTAATGTGCTTTTGGGATATCAATGATTTGATGATTCGGACTGCTTTTTCTATTTCATCACTGCCGAAGAATAGTGACGCTGATATGCGCTTTCTTGCTTCGTCCATGTTCTTTACCGTGATACCTGTAGCATATACATGGGGCACATTGTTTCCTCTGACCAGATATCCACTTTGTTCCAAAGATGCTAACGCTGTTCGTACACGGGTTTCAATGTCAGGTACAGAATCGTCCCATCCTGCTTGCCGGGCAATTTCCAATGCCGAACAGTTGACTTTCATACGCTGTCTGGTAAGATCTTTTATGGCTTTCCATACCTGTTGTATTTCACTGATGCTTAGTTTTGTTTGGTTCAGTAGTATAAAATGCTTGTCCAAATCATTGTCACTATAAAGCACATAACAACGTGCACTAAGGCTGGGATCACGACCGGCTCTGCCTGCTTCTTGAACGTAGTTCTCCAATGAATCGGAAATGTCATAATGTACCACAAGACCGACATCTTTCTTATCGACTCCCATGCCAAATGCGGACGTAGCCACAATGATGTGTACCTGATCGTTCATGAATGCATCTTGGTTGGCAATTTTTTCATCAGCTTCCATCTTGCCATTGAAAGGTAATGCTTTATAACCGTCACGAGTCAATTTTATTGCCAGCTCTTTCGTTCGTTTGGTGCGTGATACATAAACAATTGTCGGACAATCGGATTCAGCTATGAGTTCTCTTAGTTTTAAGTATTTATTATTGTCACTATCTACATGTATGACGGAATAACGCAGATTTGTTCTTGAGGCTGTTGATGCGAATAATTCTAAGTCTAAATTTAATGTTTGTTTGAAATAGTCGCAGATGTCTTGTACTACTTTCTGTTTTGCCGTAGCCGTAAAGCAGGATACTGGTATTGGATTTTTGCATCTTTTCTTTTGTTGGTATTCTCGAATGAATTTACCTATGTAGAGATAGTCAACCCTGAAATCCTGCCCCCATGAAGAAAAGCAATGCGCTTCGTCTATTACAAACCTTATAACATGGCGTGCTATCAATATTTTCTCTATAGTTTTTGACCGAAGCATTTCGGGAGATATATACAAAATTGAGGCTTCTCCGTCTTCTACTCTTTGTATTGACAGTGCTCTTGTGATGGGGTCTAACATTCCATTTATGGTTACAGCATCCGTAATGCCTCTGTTGGCAAGGTTATCTACCTGGTCTTTCATAAGTGATTGCAGTGGTGAGATAACAACCGTAAGTCCGTGTACAGAACGTCCTGCCATGAGTGCCGGCAATTGGAAGGTTAGTGATTTGCCGCCACCGGTAGGAAATATCGCAAGTAGCGATTTGCCTTTCACCGCAGCCTGGGCGGCTTGTTCTTGCAGTGGTTCGCCTTCATAGGTTCGGAATTGTTCATATCCGAAGAATGCTTTTAAATTATGGAGTACCTCCAGTTGGGTATTGCAGTAGGCACAACCTTCGTGGCAACAGGTGTGTCGCAGGAGTTTTACAATATATTCCACTTCCGGATAATTGTAAAGTACCCATCCGGGAGTAATAGAACGATAATCGGTGGTATCAATCAGAGCCAATGCGTATGCTAATCCGCATGGATACTGCTCGATGAGCATGTCAAGGTCGGCGTGTTGACAAATCTTTCCCGCATAAAGACTTCTGATAAGTTCAGATACTCCCTTGTTGATATACTCCGCGTTCACTATGTTGAGAAATCCCTCAAACTCTTTCTTATCCTTCAGTAACGATGCAAATAATCTGCACTTCCCATTTGGTAACGAATGCCAGCGTGCTATTTCGTCCAGTAGCAGTGCTTTTGCTTTTTCGCAGTCGTTCACCGGGTTGTTCATTTGTTCGCTCATCAGCTTGTCGTCTTTCACAAGTCTATGGTAAGGGCGTTCCGGAAACAGTAAAGGCGAGATATAAAGTGTATCAACTAAAACCCAACGGCATGTTTTGTCGGTGAACAGATATTTGGCGTCATGATGAATGATATTGTGTCCGCAGATGTAATCTGTATGACAAAGAAAATCAAACAGTCCTTCTTTCGAAGTTTTATGATAGGTTGCACCATCATGGCGAAGTGCTCCAATGTCATGGATTTTATGATCTTTCAAACTAATCTCAACGTCTACTATGGCATAGCGTGCGATATCAAATGGTACAGATGTAATTTTATTACCGATGACATTGTTGATGTCCTCAGTTTTCTTGATTCCTATAATTCTGCTCCATATTGACATATATTCAATATAATAAATTGTTTTATAATTTGAATTTGTTGCGTATCTGCATCGTTCTTTTATTGTTGCTCGGGTACAATACTCCAATATTATTTACAAAGGTAAGGATAAAACTGAAGAATCTGTTAAAAACATCAATCTCTTTTGATTGTTATGCGTTTACATCATACTACTTGTCGAGAAAAATCTAACCTTGTGAGTAAGAGCTGTGGTTGCTTATGGATGCTTATTTTCGGGTTTGCGTTATATTTGCACCACCTGTACGCAATTGCTGATAGATATATCACGTTGATTTTGAGGAAGTGAAATAACTAAACTGATATATATATTAAAAAGAGGATGTATCAAAATTCTCTTTTTAACAAAATCTCCCTTGCTACAGATGTCTATAACAGGGGGAATTCCTATATTTTGTACGTTTTGATACACCCTCTTTTTGTGATTATGCCTGCTGCGGATTTATTATCTTATCTCTTTTTCAACACACTGTTAACAACCCGCACAGACGATACCAGTTTATTGGTCGAAGTAAACACATCTACATTCCATACATGAGATGAACGTCCTCTGTGTACAATAGTTGCCACGGCGCGTACCGTATCTCCTTCGTGTGCAGAAGATATGTGATTTCCGCTGACCTGCATTCCTACTATTATCTCATCCGGTTGGCAGGTTATCATGGAACCGAGTCCGGCAACTGTTTCGGCCAGTGCGAGGGTTGCACCGCCATGAAGAATACCAAAAGGCTGGCGGGTACGTTGATCGACGGGCATTGTTGCTTCCACACGATCTTCCGAGGCATAAGTATACTGTATTCCCAGATTTCCCATTAAGGCATGGCGTGCCCGTGCATTCAATAAGTCAAGAGGAATTTCCGCAGCATGGACTTCTGCCAGGATTATTTTTTCGGCAGCTAAGGGCACACCATCTTCTTCGTTGGAAGCAGTTACATAGTCGGCACAGACTTTTACTGAATCTTGTGAATGTCCCATCGCAACACCCATACCGGCAATTTGGAGCATCGTTACATCACATACACCGTCTCCGATGGCAACTACTTCTTCACGTGTTACTCCCAACTGTTCCAATAGTACTCCTAAAGCATTTGCTTTATCAATGCCACAAGGAACTACTTCCAGAAAGTAAGGTTCAGAACGAAAAACATCTAATGCACCATTTAAACGCCTCTTCCAATGTTCTTCCAATCCGGTGAGAGCATCTTCATCATCGCTCACGAGCATACATTTACATGGTGCGAAATCCACAGCGATAGAAAATTCTTCTTCCGAAATGATTCGAAGATTGTTTAGTTGGGCTTCATACCGGATATGTTCATTCTTCGGACTGTTTGTTAAAATAGTATCATCATGATAAGTGAATATTGCAAATCCATTTTTACGGGCTTTCTTCTCCAAGTAAGGCAGCATTTCCGGGTTGATTCTTCGTTCGAACAAGATTTCTCCATTCTGTGCATTGATTATCTGGCAACCATTATAAGAAACGATAAATCCTCCGTAATTACCAAGCTCAAGTGTCTTGGCCAATGGTAACAATCCGTAGGTAGGTCGACCGGATGCAAGTACGATACGTATCCCCATTTGTTGGACTTTCAGTAAGGATGCCAGTGTTCGTTTACTGATCTCTTTTGCATTATTGAGTAATGTTCCGTCTACATCGAGAACTAATAATTTATATTTCATAGCGGTTTGAATTTGGTTTAGATAACAAAGTTAGAAAAAAAAATCTATCTTTGCCAAAGTTTTGTTCCGTATCCTTTGTTCGGAGGCACGGATGAAAAGGGAATCGGGTGAAAGTCCCGAACAGTCCCGCTGCTGTGAGTTTCATAGGGGTGTATCACACTTGAGCCACTGTTCGTTAAAAGAATGGGAAGGCGATATACCGGAAACGAGTCAGAAGACCTGCAAAACAAAGTCGAAAAATTGTCCGTTCGAGGAAAGCGGACAGTGCGCAAATGTTTTAAGAAAATCTTTAGTAGTCATATGACATTGCTAACAAAAGTGCAGGGGGTATGTTGTGCCTGTCTCTTTTATTTTGCTACGTTTTCTCTTTCAGCACAGGAAGCGGTGCCGGATACAATCACGGGAAAGGTACATCAAATAGAAAAAGTGACTGTGACAGCCCGTAAACTGCCCAATAAAATCACTTCGGCAGTACCTGTACAGACTTTATCACAGCAGGATATCAGCCAGTTGGGTATACAGAATATGGCAGATGCCGTCCGTCGTTTTGCCGGTGCCAATGTAAAAGACTATGGAGGAATAGGTGGTCTGAAAACAGTTTCAATCCGTAATATGGGCGCAGCGCATACGGCTGTCAGTTACGATGGAGTTGTAGTGAGTAACTGTCAGGCAGGACAAGTAGATGTAGGACGTTTTTCATTGGATAATGTTTCCGTACTATCTTTGAATATCGGACAACCCGAAGACCTGTTGCAGTCAGCGCGTATGTATGCGTCTGCGGGGGTGCTTGGCATTGAAACGGAGAAACCGCATTTTGATGATGGACGTAGTTCTGCATTCAGGGTACAGATGAGAGGAGGTTCATTCGGTTATGTCAGTCCTTCATTTCGTTGGTGGCAGAAATTGGGTAATCGTACCCGGCTTTCATTGGATGCTAATTATATGCGGGCCGACGGGAATTATCCGTTCACATTAGTCAATGGAAAATATGTAACGGAAGAGAAACGTAACAATTCAACTATCTATACCTATCAAGCCGAACCAACTCTGTTCCATACCTTCAAAGATAGCAGTAATCTGGAATTGAAAGCCTATTACTTCTATTCGAAACGGGGATTACCCGGATCGGTGACACTTTATAATCCGATTTCGGATGAGAGGCTTTGGGATGAAAACTCATTTGTACAAGCACGCTATAAAAAGCAATTCTCGCCGCGATGGTCTATGCAGGTACAAGCCAAGTATAATCATGGATGGAACAAGTATGAAGACGAAGGCAATGAGTATGCAGATGGTTTGTATCGTGCCGTTCATAGGCAAGACGAATATTATTTGTCGGCAACAGCATTATACCGTCCATGGAATACTTTAGCTTTATCTTTGGCACAAGACGGAGCTATTAATAAGTTGCGCAGTAATTTGCCGGACTGTCCGTTCCCTACAAGATATACCTCATTGACAGCATTCAACGCCCGTTACCGGCAAGGTATGGTAACCGCTACCGGTTCGTTGATTTATACAAATATTACAGAGCGGGTGAAGGTCGGTGATGCACCTGCTGACTTTCAGCGTCTGACCCCCTCTTTTACAGTTAGTTTGCAGCCGTGGCAGGAGCAGTTATTCTTTGTGCGACTGATGTACAAAAGTACTTTCCGTACGCCTACTTTCAATGATTTGTATTATTATCGACTGGGGAATAGAAGCCTGCGTCCCGAAAAGGCTAATGAATATAATATAGGGATAACGTGGAGCAAGCCCTTCTTGTCTTTCCTCAATTATTTTTCGGTTACCATTGATGGTTATTATAATGATGTAACCGATAAAATCGTTGCATTCCCCACCACTTATGCCTGGAAGATGGCTAACTATGGAAAAGTTCGTGCTACGGGAATAGATGCTACTTTGGCAGCGGCAACCTCATTGAGCAAAAATATCACGTTAATCATATCCGGTGGATATACGTGGCAGAAGGCTATTGACTTGACTGATTCCACTTCCAAGAGTTACAAAGATCAGTTACCCTATACACCTGAACACAGCGGGAACATATCTGCGATTTTGGAAATGCCATGGGTGAATGTAGGATACTCCATTGTAGGGGTGAGTGAACGGTATAGTATGTCACAGAATATACCGGAGAATAGGATTGATGGTTATATGGAACATACGGCCAGTTTGTCCAGAGATTTTTCTTTGAAACGTTGCAAACTTCGCTTACAGGCTGAAATCGTCAATCTGACAGATACACAGTATGACGTGATAAAATATTATCCTATGCCGGGACGTTCGTGGCGACTGACCGGAACAATTGAATTTTAACCAATTAAATAAGTAAGAATTATGAAAGTAAGAAGTTTATTAGTCAGCATGCTTTGTATGCTTGCGTTAAGTGTTTCATTCGCATCTTGTAGCGATGATGACGATTTGTTAGATGATTCAGGTTCGACAGTTGCTTTGCCGCAGGTACGTGCCTTTTTCCTGAATGCAGGTTCACAGGGAGCTAACAATTCAAACATCGCTTTTTATGCTCCTAACGGTGGTGCTGATTTTGTCAGTGATATATTCCAAAAACAGAATAAATCAAAGTTAGGAGATCTTGGTCAGACGATGATTGAATACAATCAATCTATGTACGTAGCAGTATATGGCTCCAACTATCTTGTAAAACTGAATGCAGCCGGTGTGGTGCAGGCTCGCATATCATTTGCTGCTGATAAAGAACTGGCGGCAGGCATTCGTGCCATCGATGCCGAAGATGGCTATATCTATGCCTCTTTCTATGGGGGTGTGGTGGCAAAAATTAATGCAAATACATTGAAGGTAGAAAAGAAATTAACCATCGAACAGGGCTATAATCTGGAAGGTGTGGCGATAAGTAAGAATATGCTTTATGTAGCCAATTCTTATAAGCAAGAGGGCACACAATTTGTCTATCTGACTGATGTGTTTGTAATAGACCTGAATAGCTTTGCTTTGAAAGAAACGTTGACCGTTGCTTCGAATCCTAATGTATTGATGGAAGAAGATGACAAGTTATTCTTAATTGCATGGGATTACTCCTCAACAGAGGGTTATGTTTTGCAGATGATTGATCCGGCCGATGGAAACAAGGTAACTACAATCGGTAACGCAACTTATATGGCGGCTGAGGATGATATTGTGTATCTGATTAATTCTTTGACGGATTGGACTGTTAAGCCTGCCGTTACAACTAATCACCTTAGTACTTATAATATCAAGACCAAGACTTTGAATAAAACCTCTTTCTTAAAGAATGCATCTGAAGAACTGGCTACAACGAGTGTTTCTATGTTACAGGTGAATGATAACGGTGATATTTATATCGGTACGACTTTCTTCTCAGCCGGTAATGGCAACATTTACCGTTTCAAGAAAGACGGGACTTTTGTAGAAAAGTTCGATTGTGGTGGGCAGAATCCTAATTCTGCGGTATTCTTTAATTAAGGATGAAAAAGATAGTATTATCTGTTTTTATAGGGACGGTAGTCTTGTTTCTTTCTGCTTGTGGCGGCAGGAACAAGGCTACTTCTGCTTTGACGACCGGAGACACCATTCCTCTGCGCTATGCCGAAAACCTAATTTTAGTAACCTATCCCGGATATACACTTGCTACTTTGCGCAATCCCTGGGATACATTGAGAACGCTACATAACTATATTTTAGTGCCTGCCGCCGAACCATTGCCTGCGCATTTGCCCCAAGGCACGGTAGTGCGTACCCCGCTTTCCAAGGCGGTAATTTACTCGTCAGTACATTGCGGACTTGTGAACAATTTGGGAGCTTTCAGTAGTATCGGTGGTATCTGCGATTTGAAATATATCAAGTTACCTGCTGTTCAGGAAAGTGTTGCCCGGGGAGAGATTGCCGATTGTGGTGATGGGATGAATCCTGATATGGAGAAAATTATCGACTTGCATCCCGATGCCATATTACTTTCCCCGTTTGAGAATAGTGGCGGTTACGGACGGGTAGAGAAACTGGATATTCCTATTATCGAATGTGCTGACTATATGGAAACTTCCGCCTTGGGGCGTGCCGAGTGGATGCATTTCTACGGACTTTTGTTTGGCGTAGCACCGCAGGCTGACAGTCTTTTTGCAGAAGTGGATAGCTCTTACCAATACTTAAAGCAGCGTGCTGCTCTTTCATCGGTATCTTTATCCATACTTAGTGAGTTAAAAAGCGGTTCGGCATGGTACGTGCCGGGTGGACGCAGTACGATGGGACGCTTGTATAGCGATGCTTGCGGGCGTTATGTGTTTGCCGATGATAAACATAGCGGCTCCGTACCATTGGCTTTCGAAACGGTGTTTGACAGGGCTGCTGATGCCGATGTATGGACTATTAAGTATAATCGTAACCGCGAACTGACATACGCTGATTTGAAAGCCGATTACATCGGATATACAGGTTTCAAGGCTTTCAAAGCCCGTAATATTTACGGTTGCAATACGGCGGAAGTGCCCTTTTATGAAGAAACCCCTTTCCGTCCCGACTATCTGTTAGCGGATTTGATACAGATTCTTCACCCCGAAATAGGAGATTTGGGAGATTTGCGCTATTTTTGCAAATTAAAAGAATAATTCGCTGTGTAATTGGATATTTTTGTCTGATTATTTCCTAAAGAAAGGACGAAATGTAAAGCTCTGATTATCAGTAGGTGTTTATGTACCCAACAGAAGGTCGCCTACTATCGCCCCGAATGTCGCCTACCTTCGGACTGAAGGTAGGCGACATTCGGGGCGATAGTAGGTAATATTTAGGGTGATGTAAAAAGAAATTTATATAAAGAGAAAAGAGTATGTGCAAAGGCTGGAAATACGGTATCGGCTTGGGGGCAATAATCCTGTTGCTCTTCATCGCTAATCTGTTGGCAGGATCGGTTTCGATTCCCGTTGCCGACGTTTTCCGTATCCTTTTAGGAGGAGAGGGCGGGAAAGCCAGTTGGAACTTTATACTTTGGGAATCCCGGTTACCTCAGGCATTGACGGCACTACTTTGTGGCGGTGCATTGGCCGTATGCGGATTGATGTTGCAGACTGCTTTTAAGAATCCGTTAGCAGGACCTTCCATATTAGGTATAAATTCCGGTGCAAGTTTGGGAGTGGCAATGGTGATGCTATTCTTTGGCGGTAGTATTACCGCAGGTACTTTCAGTCTGTCCGGTTTCTTCTCTGTTTTGGTTGGGGCGTTTATAGGAGCTATGCTGATTATGGCGCTTATTCTATTCTTTTCCACGTTGATAAAGAGCAATATAATGTTGCTGATTACGGGTATCATGATAGGTTATATCGCATCTTCCGCCATATCTCTGCTGAACTTTTTTGCTACGGCAGAAGGAGTACAATCTTATATGATATGGGGATTGGGAAACTTTGGCGGGGTATCCTTGCAGCAGATGCCTGCTTTTGCGTTGGTGACTATAATAGGATTGTTCGGTTCTCTGTTACTGATAAAACCTCTTAACGCATTGCTGTTGGGAGAACGTTATGCTGAAAATCTGGGGGTGAATATCCGTCGTGTGCGCAATTGTTTGCTGGTTGTCACTGGATTGCTGACTGCCATAACTACCGCTTTTTGTGGGCCGGTATCATTTATTGGACTTGCCGTACCCCATATAGCCCGTATGATATTGGGAACTGCCAATCACAACTCTTTATTACCCGTTACTATATTAAGTGGTGGAGCAGTGGCTCTACTTTGTAACCTGATTTGTGTCTTGCCGGGAGAGGCAGGCATTATTCCCTTGAATGCCGTTACGCCGATCATTGGAGCGCCGGTTATCATTTACGTGATTATAAGTCAGAGGCATCCTCAACATTTTAATTGATTCTTTTTTGTATAAATCCATAGGGTTCTTTTGTCTTGGGCGCTCTTAATAGTAGAAAACCCTTAAAAAGATGCCATATGAAAAAGTTCGTAGGATTTATAATCGGATGTTTGTTTGCATCCTTGGTTGCCGGAGTCACTCCCTTGCAGGCACAGGACATAGTGATGAATGGTCTTGTCATCACGGGTGTCGTAAAAAGCAAAGACAACCGCAAGAAACTGGAAAACGTGAATGTATCTGTTATCGGAACCAACATAGGAACGGTAACCAATGCAGACGGTGTATTCTCTTTGAAAGTGCCGGAGGCTGAGGCTATTCAAGGATTGGCGGTATCTCACATCGGCTATTTGAATACAAATCTCTCGTTGGAAGAACTTGGGCAACGCAATGACCTGACAATATGGATGACACCTGCTCCCAATCTTCTGAGTGAAATTATCGTTTTTGGTAATAACCCTCGTGCCATTGTAGAAGAGGCTATTAAGAAAGTTCCGCAAAATTATTCTGCTATAGATAATATGTTGACTGCTTTCTACCGCGAAACAGTACAAAAACGCCGTCGTTATATCAGTGTATCCGAAGCTGTTATAGATGTTTTTAAAACATCTTATAAAGAGCGTGATGCAGACCGTGACCGTGTGCGTTTACAAAAAGGACGGCATTTATTGAGCCCGAAACAGAGCGATACACTGGCTGTCAAAGTGGTAGGCGGTCCCAACCTGGCAATTTATCTCGATATAGTCAAGAACGGAGATGCGTTATTGAGCATGGGTAATCTGGATTTTTATGAATTTCGTATGGAAGAACCGGTCAGCCTCGACAACCGTATGCAGTATGTGGTTAGTTTCCGGCCCCGGGTAAACTTGCTGTATGCGTTATTCCTTGGAAAACTGTATATTGACCGTGAACGGCTATCCTTTACCCGTGCCGAGTTCTCGCTGGATATGGCAAACCGTGCCAAAGCCATACAAGCCATTCTACATAAGAAACCGCTTGGGCTGAGATTCAGACCTCAGGAAGTAACTTACCTGGTAACCTATAAGCAACAAGGTGAAAAGACTTACTTGAATTATATCCAAAACGTTATCCGTTTTAAATGTGATTGGAAAAAGAAACTGTTTTCTTCCACCTATACCGCATTCTCTGAAATGGTGGTGACTGACCGGGCAAAACAAGCATCGGAAAATATACCTTATAAAGCTGCATTTAAAGAAAAGCAGATATTCTATGATGTAGTAGACGAATACTGGAATGAAGATTTTTGGAAAAAGTACAATATCATCGAACCGACTGAATCATTGGAACATGCGGTTGACAAATTAAGAATTAAAAATTGACAATTATCAATTTAAGTACTATCTTTGAAGTAACCAAGAAAACCAACAGGCATGCTGAATGAACTAATCATACTTGCTAAAATAAAAGAGGGTGATATAAAGGCTTTTGAAGAAATCTTCCGCCGTTATTATTCCCCTCTTTGTTGGTATGCTGCGGGGATTACAGGCAGTATGGAGTCTGCCGAGGAGATTGTGGAAGAACTGTTTTATATTCTGTGGAAGAACCGGGAACAGATACAAGTGTTTCAATCTGTCAAGAGCTATCTATATAGGGCGGTACGGAATGAAGCCGTTCAGTATTGTGAGCATCAGGAAGTAAAAGAACGCTATTGTAACTCTATTCGGGCAATACAGGAACAGGGATATTCATCCGATCCTCACTATCAGATGGAGTATAAAGAACTCCAGGAGTTGATACAACATACGCTTGAAAAACTACCTGACCGCAGGCGGCGGATTTTTAAAATGCACCGTATGCAGGGAATGAAATATGCGGAGATTGCTTTGTCACTTTCATTGTCCGTCAAAACGGTGGAAGCGGAAATGACAAAGGTGCTCCGGACATTAAGAAATGAAGTTGATAATTATATCCAGACAAAATGATGGAAGTGAATAAAAGAAAAACAAAGACGGATGAGGCTTGGGAACGACTCTACGTTCGTTTGGAAGAAGATAAACTGTTGACGGAAGTGGAAAAGCCTGTGTTGCGCAGGCTGTCTCTCAGGTGGGGGACGGTGGCTGCTGCTATGGTGGTAGGTGTGACTTTGGCTATCACTTTTTGGATGCTCCCGGGACAAAACAACGAACCCCGTAATTTCCTAACACAAGAGAATAGGGAGAAAGCCACCTTGGTTAAAACACTTGAAGACGGTTCTGTAGTATATCTTACTCAGGAAAGTACATTGCAATATCCTGAGCACTTTGCCACAGACAAGCGCGAAGTGAACCTACAGGGAGAAGCGTTTTTCGATATAGCGAAGAAGCCGGAACAAGCATTTTTGATAGAGACTGAGAAGGTGCGTGTGGAAGTGTTGGGTACTGCTTTTGATGTCAGGAGCAAAGAAAGTATTCCTTTCAGTTTGTCGGTACGTCGGGGCAATGTAAAAGTTTCTCTCAAAGAAGGAGGGCAAAGTATGTATGTAGGAGCGGGTGAAACGGTAACCCTCCAAAACAGTGGTCTGCTATTAAGTGCCACGAAACATCCCGGATATTTTGACCGTTATATCCAGAACATACGTTTTAAAGATGAGTGTCTTGAAGATGTGTTGCGGGTTATCAACCGGGAGTCTTCCGGTTGGCAGATAGAGACCGCTTCACCGACTTTGGGCAAAAGAAGGTTGACAGTCGATTTCTCAAACAATTCGCCGGAGTCGGTTGCCGAACTGATAAGTTGGACGTTTAATCTCAAATGTACCCGTCAGGGGAATAAGTTGATTTTATCTGAATAAGTAGTTGGAATAGTGTATTCTTATGAAATCGGTCCGTGTTATAATAGCTCTTTGGGGGATGCTTTTCATTACAGTTAATGTAAGAGCAGACGGGGGTGATGTGCTGGAACGTATCATCCGGTTGCCGGGTGCCAGAGGAACGATTTATGCTTTATTGGGAACGATTTCAGAGCAATCCGGTTGCCTGTTTATTTATGACAGTAGCATCATCAATAATGACTCCATTGTAAAGGTCAGGAAGAAAAGCTGCTCCGTGCGACAAGCCATTTACGAGATAACCGGTAACAAGAATCTTGAGCTGAAGGTATTAGGCAATCATATATTAATCACGCAAGCTGTGAAAAAAACGTCGGTAAAAGGGGAGGGCATAGAGCCTCCCCAACCGTTGTATGTTACGATTACTGGCAAACTGCTTGACCGGGAAACCGGAGCCCCTGTTACAAATGCATCGGTTATTATACAGGGAACCTCTATTGGTAATATCACGAATCAGGATGGGGAGTTCAGGCTTCATTTACCTGATTCCCTAAAAAGTGCTAAACTTTCTTTTTCTCATTTAGGATATGTAACCCAAAACATTGCAGCCACCGAACTGGCCGGACGAAATAATATATTGAGTCTCGAATCTAAAGTTATTCCTTTGCAGGAAGTACTTATCCGCTTGGTCGATCCTAAAAAGTTGGTTCGGGAGATGATGGAGTTCAGAAGTAAGAATTATTCATCCGGCCCGGTCTACCTTACTACTTTTTACCGGGAAGGCGTACAGTTGAAGAATAAGTTTCAAAGTTTGACCGAGGCTGTGTTCAAAGTATATAAATCTCCTATAATGAGCGACAGGGTATCCGACCAGGTGAAACTTCTCAAAATGAACCAAATTGATAACCGGGAGACTGAGGATAGCCTGATTGCAAAAATCAGATCGGGAGTCGATGCTTGCCTCCAGCTGGATATCGTAAAGAATATCCCGGATTTCCTCTCACCTGAATCGAGCGAAAACCTTTATATGTATACCTCCGGTGACATCGTTTCAGTGGATAATAGAAATGCCCATGTGGTTTGTTTCGAGCAGAAACGCGGAATTAAAGAACCTCTGTTTTGCGGAGAACTCTATATCGATTCGGAAAACAGTGCATTGCTGCAAGCCAGGTTTGAGATTCAACCTAAATATATTAAAGACGCAACCAGTCTTTTCGTGATACGTCAGACATCGAAAGTGAGGCTCACTACTCAAAAGATTGCCTATACCGTTTCTTATAAACAGTGGAATGGCGTATATTATATTCATCATATCCGTGGTGATCTTTATTTCAAAATAAAGAAGAAACATGCATTATTCAGCAATCCCACTTTGAAGACTTGGTTTGAAATGGTCACTTGCCGGATTGATAACGAAGACGTCACACGGTTTCCACGTGCGGAGCGAATGTCCACCCATACGGTGCTTGCCGATACGGATTTCAAGTACGATGAAACTTTCTGGGGAGATTTCAATGTCATTCCATTGGAAGAAGAACTAAATAAGATTATTGAAAAAGTGGCGCTGAAGATAGAAAAGACGGAGCTTCCGTGAGGATTGAACTCAATCGTTTGCGTAGATAACTAACAGATTTTAAAAGGATAATAGTTTCTATATTGTTTTTTATTGTATTTTTGCAGCCAGTATTAGTTTTTAATTAAAAAGATTGTAACAATGAGATTACCCGAAGAACCGATGATGCTATATAGCTTCATCAACATGAAATTGCGTGATTTCTATCCTTCGCTTGATGTGCTTTGTGAGGATATGAATGTAGAAAGAGATGACATTATCCGGAAATTGAAAACAGTAGGATTTGAATATGATCCGGCAAAGAACAGATTCTGGTAAATAATGTTTTTGGATAAAACAACTCCCGTTGCTTGTTGTTGTAGGACACAGGTAACGGGAGTTGTTTGTTTATGGTGTGGAATAAAATCACAGTTCTTTGGACAAAAATAAAGAATTGGAAAACGGTTCGCGACTGGCACATCTGGAAATTGAAACTGGTTGATGCCCGTCTGTACTTTGTCAGCATGTTTGTAGGCTTGTTGACAGGACTTGTTGCAGTTCCCTATCATTATTTGCTTTATTATTTGTTGGATCTCCGCAGTGACTTTTTTGCATCCCGTCCTGCCTGGTACTGGCATATTCCACTATTTCTGTTCTTTTGGGGAGTTTTGATTTTTGTGGCACATTTGGTAAAAAAGATGCCTCTTATCAGTGGTGGGGGAATACCGCAAACCCGTGGTGTCATTAACGGGCGTATTATCTATAAACATCCTTTCATAGAAATGATTTCCAAATTTGTGGGAGGTATTCTTTCTTTCTCCACCGGGTTGTCCTTGGGGCGAGAAGGCCCTTCCGTACAGATAGGTTCATATATCGGTTCTCTGGTTTCCCGTTGGACACGCATCCTGCAAGGAGAGCGAAAACAGTTATTGGCAGCCGGAGCGGGAGCGGGGCTTGCGGCGGCTTTTGCTGCACCACTGGCTTCTTCCTTGATTGTTATTGAGTCTATCGAGCGTTTTGATGCACCTAAAACGGCCATTACTACTTTGTTGGCGGGCGTTGTGGCGGGTGCTGTGGCGAGTCTGGTTTTTCCAATCAATCCTTACCATCTGATTGAAGTTTCCGAACCGACACTTACCTTTTTTATCCAGATGAAATATTTTCTCGTGCTGGCTGTTATTGTTTCTGTTTGCGGTAAGATTTATTCCACAATCATGATTTCTTTCAAACGGGTATATGCCAGAGTCGATTCTCCGATATACATCAAAATGTTATACCTGGTCTTGGTGGCATATATCATTTCGTTGATGCAGGTAAATCTGACGGGGGGAGGTGAACAATTCCTACTGAATCAGGCGCAGAATGGAAGTACGGATATTATGTGGGTACTTGCCGTCATGCTTTTACATTTCGGGTTTTCCGTTTGTTCGATTTCCTCTGGCTTGCCGGGAGGAAATTTCATCCCTACTTTGGTAACGGGCGGCTTGTTGGGACAGTTTGTAGGATTGGTAGCAGTGAAGTATGGTATCATCGAACACGAGAATGTGACTTATGTTATGCTGATTTCCATGTCCGCTTTCCTCGTAGCCATTGAGCGTACACCGTTGACAGCCATCGTACTGATTACGGAAATAACCGGGCATTTTGAGGTATTCTATCCTTCGGTGGTGGTAGGTGGACTGACTTATTACTTTACGGAGTTGCTTCAGATGAAACCTTTCAACGTAACTTTGTATGAAGATATGATTAATGCTCCCGACTTCCAGGAAGAAAAGCGATATACTCTTTCAGTGGAAATCATGACCGGCTCCTATTTTGACGGCAAATTGGTAGACGAACTTTCCTTGCCGGAACGTTGTGTGATTATCAACGTACACAGGGATGGAAAAAATCTGGTCCCCAAAGGAACAAGTTTGATTCCGGGGGACCAGATACAGATTGAAATGGATTCGCAGGACATAGAGAAACTCTATGAACCGCTTGTCAGTATGGCGAATATTTATTAAGCCAGGCTACCTATCTCATCCAGATTCTTCTGAATGTCGGTATCGTCCAGTTCATAATTTACTAAATCACCGGAGAGATATTTATCATACGATGCCATATCGATGAGGCCATGACCGGAGAGATTGAACAAAATAACTTTTTCCTCGCCTGTTTCTTTGCATTTGTTTGCTTCACGAATCGTGGCGGCAATGGCGTGGCAGGATTCCGGTGCAGGAATGATGCCTTCCACTTGCGCAAAGAGGCAACCGGCTTCAAATGATTCGAGTTGCTTGATATCTACCGCCTCCATATATCCGTCTTTCAACAGTTGCGAAACGATAACACCCGCACCATGATAACGCAAACCACCTGCATGGATATTGGCAGGAGCAAAATTATGTCCCAGCGTGAACATGGGCAATAGCGGAGTATAGCCCGCTTCATCACCGAAGTCGTATTGGAATTTACCGCGTGTCAGTTTCGGGCAAGATGCCGGTTCGGCAGCGATGAAACGAGTCTTCTTTCCTTCAAGAATATTATGACGCATGAAGGGGAATGCAATACCGCCAAAGTTGGAACCGCCACCGAAACAAGCGATTATCGTATCGGGATATTCGCCTGTCATTGCCATTTGTTTCTCGGCTTCCAGACCGATAACGGTTTGATGCAAAGTAACATGGCTTAAAACGGAGCCTAACGTATATTTACAATTCGGCGTATTCTGTGCCAGTTCGATAGCCTCGGAAATAGCTGTACCCAATGAACCTTGATGATTGGGATGAGCCGTCAGTATATCTTTCCCGGCACGGGTAGACATGGAAGGCGAGGGCGTTACCTGCGCACCGAATGTCTGCATAATGCTACGGCGATATGGCTTTTGCTCATAACTTATTTTTACTTGATAGACGGCCGCTTCCAATCCAAAGAGACGGGCGGCATAAGCCAGGGAAGCTCCCCATTGTCCGGCACCGGTTTCAGTCGTAATATTTGTTACACCTTCCTGCTTACAATAATAAGCCTGCGGAATGGCGGAGTTCAGTTTGTGAGATCCCATCGGACTGACACTTTCGTTCTTGAAATAGATGTGTGCCGGAGTGCCGAGTGCTTTCTCCAATCCGTAGGCACGTACCAATGGGGTGCTACGGTAATATTTGTACATTTCACGTACTTCCTCCGGAATCTCTATCCAGGCATCTGTCTGGTTTAATTCCTGACGACAAAGTTCCTGAGCAAAAATAGGATACAGGTCTTCTGCTTTCAAAGGTTGCTTAGTACCGGGGTGAAGCGGTGGCATCGGCTTATTCACCATATCGGCTTGTATATTGTACCAGTATTGTGGAATTTCTTCTTCCGGAAGGATAAATCTTTTCGTCTTATTACTCATAGTAGTCAAACATTTTAAATAAATATGAGTCCAAATGTAGCTATTATTTTTAAACCAATTTCTTTTTTCTTTTGTTTTTTGTATATGATAGCAGATTTGCCTAAGTTTGTCACGTCTCATTAGTCTAAGTATTTATGAAAATCTATCACAAGTTCTTTTTATATCAGAATAAATGGATTCATCCTTATATTCGCATAGTGTTGGGCAGCATGACATTTTTGACCTATCTGGCCTCTATTCTGCTCATTATGGGGGTGGTATATGAACATGGATTCCCTATTTCGGAAGTTGAAGTCCACCATCTGCATCGGTTGTATCATAGTGTATGGTTAATATATCTCATAGACATTTCCCTGCATTTATTGTTGGAGTATAAGGATGCCCGGCAGACATTCAGTAAGTTAACTTGGATTTTAACCGGTTTACTCTATCTGACCCTTATTCCGGTTATCTTTCACCGGCCCGAAGTAGAGGGGGCCATACAAACTATATGGGATTTCCTGAGTGCCAAGGGCTATCGCATCATTCTGTTGCTGATACTTTCTTTCCTGAATCTGTCGTACGGACTGGTGCGTTTGTTGGGACGGCGCACGAACCCTTCCCTCATTCTTGCCGTCAGCTTTCTTTTTATCATATTGATTGGAACCGGATTGCTGATGTTGCCCCGTTCCACAGTCGACGGTATTTCGTGGGTGGATTCCTTATTCATATCGACCAGTGCGGTGTGCGTCACGGGGCTTACTTCGGTAGACGTGGCATCCACTTTCACACCGGCGGGGTTTGTAATCATTATCTTGTTGATTCAGATTGGTGGTTTGGGAGTGATGACGTTGACAAGTTTTTTCGCGATGTTCTTTATGGGAAACACTTCTTTGTATAATCAGTTGGTAGTGCGTGATATGGTTAGTTCCAACTCCTTGAACTCGTTGCTTTCCACTTTGGTATATATCCTTAGTTTTACGTTGGTTATCGAAGGAGTCGGCATGTTTGCCATTTGGACTGATATTCACGGAACGATGGGAATGGATATGCACGAAGAACTGGCATTCTCCGCATTCCATGCCATTTCGGCATTCTGTAATGCCGGATTCTCTACCTTGCCCGGTAACTTGGGTAATTCCATATTGATGACGGGACACAACCCATTCTATATCTATATATCCCTGTTGATTATTTTAGGCGGTATTGGTTTTCCCATATTGGTGAACTTTAAGGATATTATCCTCTACCATCTGCGTCGTTTATGGAAGTTTCTGCATACGTGGCACTGGGACGGTCGTCGTTTTTATCATCTGTATAATCTTAATACGCGTATCGTACTGATTGTAACATTCCTGTTGTTGATGATAGGTACAGTCAGTATCGCTGCTTTCGAATGGAATGGCTCATTTGTCGGCATGACGGTAGCTGATAAATGGACACAGGCGTTTTTCAATGCCACTTGTCCTCGTACTGCGGGATTTACCAGTGTGGATTTAGCCGGTTTAAGCGTACAGACTTTGTTGGTCTATCTCGTTCTGATGTGGATTGGCGGAGCTTCGCAATCTACTGCGGGTGGTATCAAGGTTAACACTTTTGCAGTAGTGGTGCTGAACCTGGTGGCGGTAGTACGCGGTACGGACCGGGTAGAAGTCTTTGGTCGCGAACTTTCCTACGATTCCATTCGCCGTTCCAATGCTACGGTGGTAATGTCGTTCGGG
This sequence comes from uncultured bacterium, assembly GCA_905215345.1. Lineage (GTDB taxonomy): Bacteria > Bacteroidota > Bacteroidia > Bacteroidales > Bacteroidaceae > Bacteroides. Next base: position 196,834 of record CAJMPR010000006.1, on the reverse strand, counting down.
GTATTGTTTCTTTTTATTTTTGTAATCAGTATTTTGGAACCTCAGGCCTCTTTGTTGGCTATAACCTTTGAATGTGTTTCCGCCATAGGAACGGTAGGTTCCAGTTTGAACTTAACTACATCACTGGGAGACAATAGCAAATTACTGGTTGCGTTACTAATGTTTATAGGCCGTGTGGGATTGATAACCTTGATGCTGGGTGTCATTAAACAACAGAAGAAGACGAAATACCGGTATCCGAGCGGCCAGATTATTATTAACTAAGTTTAGATTTCAGATTTATGATTTCAGAGTTCAGATTGTATGGTTCTGAAATCATTGCTTTTAACTTATAAATCATAATTCTGAACTTATAACTTATAACTCATAACTTTTATGAAATACATTATTATTGGTTTAGGAAATTACGGTCATGTTCTTGCCGAAGAACTTTCGGCTTTGGGACATGAAGTGATAGGAGCTGACGTCAGTACCGGTCGCGTTGACAGTATAAAAGAAGATATTGCCGCTGCGTTTGTTATTGATGCCACGGACGAGCAGGCATTATCCGTCTTGCCGTTGAACAACGTAGATATTGTCATTGTAGCCATTGGCGAAAACTTCGGTGCCTCCATCCGTGTGGTGGCATTGTTGAAGCAAAAGAAGGTAAAACATATATTTGCCCGTTCCATAGATGCCGTTCACCGTTCGGTGCTCGAAGCCTTCGGATTGGAGCGTATACTTACTCCGGAAGAGGACGCTGCCCGTGGTTTGGTACATTTGCTGGAATTTGGAGCAGATATTGAAACGTTCCGTGTGGATTCCAATTATTACGTCATGAAATTCTCCGTACCCGAAAAACTTGTCGGTTATAACGTGAACGAGTTAAATCTGGATAAAGAATTCGGGCTGAAACTCCTTGCCCTGAAACGTGCCGAAACCCTGAAGAACTGCCTCGGCATTACTTGTACGGAACATGAAGTAGTGAATGAACTTCCGGGGGATGACCAGATACAAGCAGGCGACCAGTTGGTTTGTTACGGGCGGTATCGGGATTTCCAGAAGTTCTGGAAAGCATTGTAATTCTTAGGAATCCGGTATAATTTCTTATTTATTTTTGAATGTCACCACTTCGTGAAATATCTTTGTCACCATTAAGTGACAAAGATTGAATCATGGAACTAAGAGTGACAGAGAAACGTTTGTTGGAAGCCGTCAGCTATATAATAGAGAAAGATGGATTCACGAAGATAGGAGTTAATCGCATAGCGAAACAAGCGCAATGCGATAAGGTATTGATGTACCGCTATTTTGGCGGATTAGACGGTTTATTGGCTGCCTGGGCTAAAGAACACGATTTTTATACCTTTGCCTATACGGAGTTTATAGATAAAGTCCGGCAAGCTATTCCGTCAGGCATAAAAGAAGTAGCTAAAGAAATATTGATAGGGCAGTTAGAGTATCTGCGCACAAATGCTTTAATGCAAGAATTATTTGTATGGGAACTTTCCGGTAACTCTACATTTAGAGCGATTCAAACGGAAAGGGAGAACAGTGGCCATAAATTGCAATTGGAACTTGAGAAGAAATTTGGACTCAATGCGAGTGATAGTAGTATCTATATTACGATTTTGATTGCTGCCATTAATTATATCGTATTGTTTACCCGCCAGTATCATAAATTTAATGGCATTGATTTTACCGAACCGCAAGCTTGGGAGAAGTTTCGAAAAGCCATTTCCGACTATGTAAACATGCTGTTTAATTCCGTTCTCCAATGAAATATCTTTTATTTTTATTAGTGTGTTATATGCTTCCTGCATATTCACAACAAAGAATCTATCATTCGGAATGTGGCAGAGAGCAAACTGACATTCTCTGGCAAGCAACGAAAGACGATAGAAATATTTATCTACATACCAAACAAGACGCCGAACTGCATGATTACATCATGGATTGCCAATATCATACGAAAGAATGGAGAGTGGCTAATCCAGAAGAAAAGACGAATTTAACAATCGAATATGCTAATGGGCAATATTATATTCGTGGTATATTTCATAATCAGCCTATTTCTAAGAAAGTAAAAAGTAAAGGTTGTGTCTGGTTTCAAAATATAGCTTTTAATGCCGGACTGTCGTTACAAAATCGGTCTTCTATAAAATATGAGTGTTTTAGACCTGATAATTTAAAACTTTATACAATGCTAGCGGAGTCGCAAGGAAAGGAAATACTGAATGACCGGAGTGTAAATAAAGTAAAAGTCAGTTTGACAGGGCTATTGTCAATTTTCTGGAGTTGTACCTATTTTTTTGACTCCACAACCTTGGATTTTATTCTTTACAAAGGTGTGAACGGCGCTCCCGGAACACCGGAAACTATTATAACATTGAAGAAATGAAAGCGGTTATTATCTGTTGTTCTACTTATAAAGGCAATACCTTGAAAATTGCTAAAGCAATGGCTGAAGAGCTAACGGCTCAACTACTCATTACGGAAGATGCTGCCAACCTCGATTTGAACGATTACGATTTAATCGGGTTAGGAGCAGCGATCAATTTTGCGCAACATAATATTCATTTGCTCCGTTTTGTTGAACGGCAATCTTTGAAAGGGAAAAATGTATTTATCTTTTCAACTCGTTGTCGACCATTTTTAGGTGGCTATCATAAAGCGCTGAAATATATTTTGAAAAAGAAACAGGCAAATCTGGTTGGTGAATATTCTTGCTGTGGCTTTGACCGAACAGGCCCATGGGTTGCAATGGGAGGCTATAATAAAAATCGTCCCAATGAAAAAGATTTGTTTAAGTCCCGTCTGTTTGTTGCAAAAATGAGAAATGAAATTCGCTTCTCCCCCGAAAACTATAATCAGATTGTAGGAAAGATAGTACGATTGAATACCTCTACTTGTATTACATGTGGAAAATGTCTGCGTAACTGTCCCATGCACGTTTTTACTTTTTGTGAGAAGGAGAAAACGTATATAATACCCGCAACGGAACAAAATTGTATTCAATGCCGGATATGTGCGGAAAATTGTCCGACCGGTTCTTTATATATTAATGAGTCATTCCTTAACGGTTTGCGTATTGCGATAAAAGAGGCAGTCAGCGATAAGTTGCAAACGGCCTATCGGAGTATGTAAGTGCGCTATACCGCTATCGGGCAGGATATTCAGACAACAGTTCATCGAACCAAGCATCATATACGGCTTTATCACGTACTATTCCTTTCTGCTCTACATTATATACGTCGGGAATTTTGATACTTGTAGAACTTTGTACTGACAATATATCAGCATATATCGTCAGCCTGACCTCTGTTTTGTTGTCATTGAAAGGTGTGATTAAGAAACTCAAATGCTGACAGTTATCACTCATTTTCTTCTCTCTTTTTACAAGTCGGGCCGTAATGACTCCCGCCGCTTTGTCGCTGCCGGATATATAGCATCCGTTGGATTGTAGCTTATATAATATGTGATGGTAGAGTTCATCGTAATTCATTGCATATATCCTGCGCGTCAAGGCATCTACCTCTGTTTCGGTGAGGGGCGTCTCTTGATTGGGGGAGTCAATAATGGCCTTAGTAGCAGTATTGGTTGTTCCCAACATTGCCGTGCTATTTGTGATACAAGATGTAAAAGTGAGAAGTATGTAGATACTACCCGCAAATAATAAAAAAATAGTTCTCATAGATTTGTCTTTTAGTTCTTTGTAGAGTTAGACAAAGTTAGAATAAAAAAGGATGATATCCAATAATATGGGCTGTATTTCAGAATCTAGTAGAAAACCACAGTTATATATTTACATTTATGTGACGAAAGCTATTGCTTTCCGTCATAGGAAGTAGTATCTTTGCTTGTAGAGATTAGTTCGTCCGAATGTATCGAACCTTTCGTCCGCCTATAGTGGGACGAAAGGTTCACTATAAGCGGACGAATAAGTTCCTGCATCTTTTCTACTAAATCATCGTGGAAAAGAAAATTGAGATTCATAGTTTCATTGATTAATCATTAAAAATAAAAATAGATGAGTGCTTATTACGATCTTTTTGAAACGCTTGATGTGTAGAACACAGGTGAGCATTATCGTTCATTATCTGAATGAACTTTAATTAAATATTCTCCTTGGGATTTCTCATTTTATGTTAAAGCGGAAAGTTTGATTAAACTTTCCGCTTTTTCTTTCGTCATAAATACGTTGCAACATAATAGGTATAACTAAATACAATGTACTAATTTAAAAAGGATTATGAAAATGAAAAGATTAACTTTATTAATGATAGTCGCTCTGTTAATGGGTGGTATGGTAATGGCACAGCAAAATCGTCGCGATGATAAAAAGTCTGACCCTAAAGCCCGTGCCGAGCGTATGACAGAACGTATGGTGAAGGAGTACTCGTTGAATGATACTCAGAAGAAACAGTTGTTTGAAGCCAATCTGGCGCTGACGGAGAAGATGGGAGACAGACCGATGCATCATCGCAGGGCGGATATGCGAAAAGGGAAAAACGAAAGTGATTCTTGCTGCTGTGCTAAGGCAGGTCACCGGAAAGATGGAAAATTCAATAAGAAAGATGGGAAAAGACCACAGTTAACAGATGAACAACGTGCGCAGATGAAAGCCGGAATGGAAAAGCAGCGTGAAGAAATGAAGGTCGCCCGCACAGCTTACGATACTCAATTGCAGAAGATTATGACGAAAGATCAATATGCTGCATATACTAAAAATATGAAAGAGCGAAAAGAACAGGCGGCATCCGGTAAAAAGGATGCCCGGAAAAAGTGAGTTTTTGGGATAAACGAATGAAGAAAGACCTTGCCCGTCAATACGTATGGGCAAGGTCTTATTGTTTTTAGTCGCTTTCACTTGTATTTTTCCCGCTCTTTTTGTTCCTTTGTCATTGTTAATTAAAAAAAGATAAATGAAAAATATTGTTTACATAGTAGCGGGAGTTGCAGTGCTGCTGTTTGCGGCTTGTTCTTCCCAAAAGAAAAGTGATAAGGACATACAGGTCTTAATGCAAGATAGTACGGCGATGTCTGCTCCGCAGCGTATGCAGGTATCCGATACAAAGGTGACCATCACTTATAAGGGTAAGGAATACCATTCGTCCGTTGTTCGTCGTCCGGATGAAAGTTTATCCATTGTGAAAAATGAACAAGGAGAAAAGTTTGTTGACAATAGTATCACGCTGCGTATTACTTGTGGCGGCAAACAAATTGTGGATAGAGTGTTTACGAAAGAGAGTTTTGCTTCATTGGTCGATGCTAATTTTATGAAACATTCTATTCTGGAAGGGTTGGTCTATGATAAAACGACTCCCGAGGGGATTATATATGCTGCCAGTATCTGTTACCCGCAGACCGATCTTTATGTACCTCTACGATTGACGGTTTCGGCTGACGGTAAGATATCCATGGCTAAAGAAGAATTACTGGAGGATTTATACGAAACGGATAGCATTCCAAATTGATTCCAGATTTGCGAACTTCCTTTGTCGCCATGAAAATCCTGATTGTAGAAGATGAGCAAGATTTGCGGGAGACAATCCGTACTTCGCTCCAGAAAGAAATGTTTGTCGTAGAGACTGCTGCCGACTATTTTTCGGCATTGGATAAGATCAATGACTACGATTATGACTGCATTTTGCTGGATATAATGCTGCCCGGTGGAAGTGGTCTTGACTTGTTGCGTGAGCTGAAACGTCTCCACCGCAGTGATAGCGTACTTATCATTTCTGCCAAGGATTCTTTGGACGATAAAGTGGACGGTTTGGAACTTGGTGCCGATGATTATCTTACAAAACCTTTCCATCTGGCTGAATTGAATGCACGTATAAAGTCCTTGATACGTCGTCGCCAGACACAGGGCGACGTAACAGTCACAATCGGCAATCTATTGCTGTACCCCGATAAGAGACAGGTTGAAATAAATGGAATTCCTTTGCAATTAAACCGTAAGGAGTTTGACCTGCTGTATTATTTCGTTGTAAACCCTGACAGGGTGATTAATAAGATGAGCCTTGCCGAGTCGGTTTGGGGAGATAATATTGATCAGGCCGATTCTTTGGATTTTATTTATTCACAAGTAAAGAACCTGCGGAAGAAGTTGAAACAGGCCGATGCTTCCGTAGAACTGAAAGCTGTTTACGGCTTCGGCTATAAACTTTCTGAGGTATGAAACTGCTACATTACACTTACCGTAAACTCTCGTTGCTGTTGTTTGTTCTGATGGCTGTTTGGGGAGTGCTGTTTTATTATGCGATTATTGATGAAGTCATTGACGAAACAGATGATACCCTCGAAAACTATGCGGAGATATTAATAAAAAATGCACTTCATGATCCGTCCATTCTTGAAACGGAAGGTACTTTAATGTCTTTATATAAGTTCCGCCCTATATCTCAGGAAGAAGGAAATCAATATCGGGAGGTATTTTATGATTCGTCTGTCTACATAGAACTTGAAGATGAGGATGAACCGGTGCGCGTCATGCGTACGGCTTTTCGTATGCCCGACGGACAGTTTTATGAATTGACGTTAATGATTTCCATTCTGGAGCGTGACGATATGGTAGAGGCGATGCTTTGGTATCTGGGAGTTTTGTTTCTGCTTTTCTTGCTATGCACTTCTATCGGCATCCGTTTGGTGTTGAAAGGTGTGTTCCGTCCTTTGCATAAATTGCTGGATTGGTTGCAAAGCATTCAGCCCGGTAAAGAGGTTCCGGTATTGGAGAATCCCACAAAGATAGGTGAGTTCCGGCAATTGAGTGATGCTGCGGTAGATATGGGAAATCGTAGTTACAAAGCTTACGAAGAACAGAAGCAGTTCATAGAGAACGCTTCCCATGAGTTGCAGACTCCACTTGCCATTGTACGTGGTAAGGTAGAATTGTTGGCTGAGAGTGAAGGATTGACAGAGGAACAGATGAAGGAATTGGACGATATTTATGCCACATTGGGGCGTGCTGTGAAGCTGAATAAATCTTTATTATTGCTTTCCCGTATAGAAAATGGGCAGTACACCGAAATGGAGAACGTATCAATAGACGGAGTGCTTGAAAATCTGCTACCTGACTTGATGGATATCTATGAACATAAAGGAATACACTTGATATACAAAAAAGAAGAACAACCGTTTATGATTCGTTGTAATCATTCATTGGCGCAGATTCTTGTATCCAATCTGATAAAGAATGCTCTCTTGCATAATAAGGAAAAAGGGGAGCTGGAAATACATACTACTCCGTCTTCACTGACGATAAAGAATACGGGAGATACTCCTTTGGATAGTGGCAAACTGTTCCGTCGTTTTTATCATAGTATTGACGGTAAGAAAGATTCTACCGGATTGGGGCTTGCCATAGCTTGTTCCATCGCGAAATCTTCTTCATTGGAGCTTACCTATGAGTGGATGGACGGCATGCATTGTTTTCGTCTAGTTAAAGAAAATAAAAATCACCGTTAAGACCGATTATTCCCAAATCTTTCCTATTTCTCTGTCGTTATTTGCAGTGTGAATGATAGAACTTATTTAGTAACATTAAAAAATAACGATTATGAAGAAAGTATTATCTATCCTTGTGTTGGCTCTCGTAGCCGTTCAGTTTGTAATTGCAGGCGAAGTGATTACACGTGACGCAAATCAGTTGCCGTTGAATGCCCGGAATTTTATCAACCAGTATTTTTCTAAACCGCAGATTTCCCGTATTAAGATTGATACGAACGTTTTGGGTTCTAAGAAGTATGAAGTGTTGTTGACTGATCGTACTGAAATAGACTTTGACAGTAATGGCAATTGGACTGAAGTGGATTGTAAGAAGGCTGCCGTGCCGGGCGCATTGGTTCCGGTATCTGTAAAAGAATACGTAAAGACAAATTTCCCTCGTGAGATTATTACTAAGATTGATCGTGGAGGCAGTGGAATGGAAGTTGAACTGGCTAACGATTATTCGTTGAAGTTCAATAGTAAGGGCAAGTTCGTCAAGATGGATGATTAATGTAAGAACTGAATGTTTTTAACCATAACTAAAAAGAGGTAGTGATGAAAATGAAAATTCAGATATTAGCAATGATGTTTATTGCGGCATTGGCGTTCAGTGCATGCAATGACGATGACAAAAATGAGGGAATTACCGTGCCCGATGCCATATCAAAGGCTCTGAAAGATAAATATCCCAGTGCAACCGGTATTGAGTGGGAACAAAAAGGAAATTACTATGTAGCTGATTGTTGGATTGACGGGAAAGAAACGGACGTCTGGTATAATAATGCGGCAGTCTGGCAACTGACTGAAATCAGCATTTCCTGGAATGATCTTCCGCCGGCCGTGCAGACTGCTTTCAATGGTAGTGAATATGCCAGTTGGAAGAAAGAAGAAATAGTTATACTTGAATATCCGGTACAGCCTATTCAGTATGTTATTGAAGTAGAAAACGGTAAAATGGAATACCAATTGTTCTATTCGGAAGATGGTAATCTGTTGCAGGAACGTGATGTTACCGGAAAGGATGATACACACTGGCCGATAACTAAAGAGTGATTAGTGATTAGTGATTAGTGATTAGTGATTGGATGCATCCTCGTATATAAACAAATGCATAGCCAATCACTAATCGTTAATCATTTAATTTTGCGCTTTGCGCAAAATTATCACATCGGCTTATAACCCTTAGCCAGTCCTCCTTCACTTGTTTCCTTGTAGAGTGATGGCAGGTCATTTCCGGTTTCTTTCATTACTTCCACTACTTTGTCGAAAGATACGCGGTGCATCCCATCGGTGAAAGAAGAATATAGATTGGCATCCAATGCACGTGCAGCTGCATAAGCGTTACGCTCGATGCAAGGTATCTGTACCAATCCGCAAACGGGGTCACAAGTCATTCCCAAATGATGTTCTAGTCCCATTTCGGCAGCATACTCTATTTGTGCAGGACTACCGCCAAACAGTTGATTGGCAGCAGCGGAGGCCATGGAGCAAGCTACGCCTACTTCTGCCTGGCATCCTGCCTCGGCACCCGAAATAGATGCATTGGTTTTTACAATATTTCCTACCAGTCCGGCAGTAGCAAGTGCACGGAGAATACGCGTGTCGCTGAATTCACGGCTTTTCGCCAGATGATATAAGACGGCGGGTACTACTCCACAAGAACCACAGGTGGGGGCGGTAACGATTACTCCGCCCGAAGCATTTTCTTCACTTACTGCCAACGCGTAAGAGAATACAAGACCACGTGACTGGAGAGATGCTTTATATCCACTGGCACGTATGTAATAGGTAGAAGCTTTGCGACGAAGATTCAACGGGCCGGGTAAAACTCCCTCTTGTTCAAGTCCGCGTTTTACTGCATCTTGCATGGTTTTCCAAACTTCCTGTAAGTAATCCCATATATCACTTTCTTCGCATTCCTTGACATATTCCCAATAACTCTTTCCGGTACGTTCGCACCATTCCAGGATTTCAGTCATACGGTTCATTTCGTATACATCCGGCGTATTGATAGAAGAGTCTCCATTATTTTCTTCAGCTAAAGCTCCGCCGCCTACACTGAAGACAGTCCATTGATCTGTTTCTTTGCCCACACTATCCAAAGAAACGAACTTCATACCGTTGGGGTGGAAAGGAAGAAATATTTTAGGTTCCCAAATAATTTCTACCGGTGCGGCAGGCTGCAATGTCTCGGTAATGGCAATATTGGTCATATGACCTTTGCCCGTGGCAGCGAGGCTACCATACAGGGTTACTTTAAATGTGGCTGCTTCGGGATGTTTTTCCAGAAAGATTTCGGCAGCTTTACGTGGTCCCATCGTATGACTGCTTGAAGGACCGGTGCCAATGCGGTAGAGTTCTTTGATTGATTTCATTATAGTGCTTAGTTATTGGGTTATTAGTCTTTATTTTAATTCTCAATTTTTAATTAGCTTAAGTCTACCACTGTGATGCCGGCACCACCAAATTGTATATGTTCGTCGGCAAAATGGCGTACACCGGGCACTGTTTCGAGGTATTGGCGGATAAGAGAGCGCAGGATACCTGTTCCTGTTCCGTGTAGAATACGCACGCGGGACATTCCTACAAGAATAGCATCGTCTATAAAATAGGTTACTGCCTGTAAAGCTTCATCCCCGCGCATACCACGTACGTCTATATCCTGTTTGAAGTTCAGCTTCTTTTCATACATGCTGTCTTGGGTCTGCGTACTGATATAGGTACTCTTGGTCGAAACTTCCGCTTGTTTGGGTTGCGCATTGCTGCGTTCCAACTGGTCTATCTTGACGGTGGTTTTTATGCTTCCGAAAGCAACTATCGCCTTCTTTCCATTTATTTCCAGTACTTCGCCCACAGTGGATTGCCCTTTTATTTTGACATTACTACCCGGAATGATGGCTGCCAGCCGTTCAGCTTCTTTGCGTGCCTGTTGTTCTGTCATAGCCTGGGCGGATAAGCTGTTTTCTGGTCCTTTATCCGTCTTTTTCTCCTTTTTCCGGTTCTGCTTCTCTTTCAATTTTTCCATTTTGCGAGCAATTTTTTCTTCTTGCTCCTTGTTGGCAAGAGTTTCCATTGACTCGCGAAAGTCGGTTAATTCCTGTCGTGCCTGACGGGTTTTCTCTTTCTCGGCTTGAGCCTCTTTAATGGTACGGATCGTATTTTCAATACGTGCATTAGCGTCTTGCATCAACTGTTCAGCTTCCTCTTTGGCTTTTCGCAGTATTTCTTTGCGGGAATTCTGTAATTCCTCTATTTCAGTCTGATAGCGGGTGATGGTTTCTTCCATGTGCTTTTCACGCTGGCGGATGGTCTGGCGCTTGCTTTCCCAATACCGCTTGTCACGCACAATATCTTGCAGATATTTGTCTGCATTGATATATTCACTGCCTACAATCTCCGAAGCGTCGGCAATAACATCTTCCGGCAAGCCGATCTTTCGGGCTATTTCCACAGCGAAGGAGCTACCCGGATTACCTATTTGGAGTTGGAATAAAGCTTGCATCAAATGCCGGTCGTATAACATAGCACCATTTACTACTCCTTCATGATCTTCGGCAAAGTGCTTCAAATTCTGGTAGTGTGTAGTAATAACACCGAACGTCAACTTTTGGTTGAAACGTTTCAATACAGCTTCGGCTATGGCACCACCGATCTGCGGCTCTGTGCCGCCACCGAATTCGTCAATCAGGATGAGGCTGCGTTCATTGCAGTTCTTCATCATTATTTTCATATTCGTCAGATGAGAAGAATAGGTACTCAAATCATCTTCGATGGATTGTTCATCGCCAATGTCAATGAAGATGTTGCCGAATATGCCGGCATGACTACGTTCGTGCATCGGAATCAGCAACCCGCATTGTAACATGTATTGCAGCAGACCTACGGTTTTCAGACAAACGGATTTACCGCCTGCATTCGGTCCGGAGATGATAAGGATGCGTTGTTTCTCATTCAATTCTATATCCAGCGGCACTACTTTCTTGCCGTGTTTGGCAAGGGAAAGTTGCAGTAATGGATGTACGGCCATAGTCCAGTCCAAAACCTGCTTATTTTCAAAAGCAGGTTTCAGCCCGTTGGTCTGTTCTGCAAAAAGTGCTTTGGCACGGATGAAATCTATTTCGGCAAGAAATTCATACGATATTAACACATCGGGGGTGGACGGGCGCAACTGGTTGGAGAAATCCACGAGGATGCGGATAATCTCCCGGCGTTCGTCTCCTTCCAATTCTCGGATACGATTATTGGCTTCCACTACTTCGGCAGGTTCGATAAATACGGTTTTTCCACTGGCGGATTCGTCGTGCACAATCCCTTTTATTTTCCGTTTTAATGCCGGTGCCACGGGAATTACGAGGCGTCCGTCGCGCATGGTGGGCGTCACGTCTTTATCTACAACACCTTCGGACTGTGCACTTCGCAGGATACCGTTTAATGAGCGCGAAATACTTCCCATCGTGCTTGCCAGTTCACGGCGTATGCGTGAAAGTTCTGAAGAGGCGTTATCCTTGATTTTGCCATAAGGCGAGAGGATACTATTAATCTTTGTGATGAGTTGGGGAAATACGGTAATATCTCCTGCCAAACGTTTCAAGCAAGGGTAGGGGGATGCGCTTTCTTCTTCATCCTCGTTTTTTTGTAAAAAACGAACGATGTCCCGTATGGTTTCCAGTGAGCGGCGCAGGTCGAAAAGTTCCTGTTCATCCAGATACATACCCTCTACCCGTATTCGTTTCAATGACGGGCGGACATCAAAAAAATATTGTGCTGGGAAATTATCTTCTTCCCGGATTATATGGACAAATTCGGTGACCTGCTCCAGACATTCCTCCACTTCGTTAAAACGGTCGGAAAATGTCATGTTTGTCACTCGTTCTTCACCAAGCGTACTGAGACATTTTTCTTTCAGCAGTTGGCGTATTTGGTCGAAACCTATCTTCTGTTCAAAATTCTGCGGGTATATCATAGGTATAGCCTGTTATTATGTGGCAAAAGTACGATTAATTCGTGAAAAAATAGAGAGTAAGTTTGCAGAATTAAAAATGATTTGTACCTTTGCACCGCTTTCAACGGAAAGTACTTCTTAAACGAAGTTTTGGAGAGGTGGCAGAGTGGTCGATTGCGGCGGTCTTGAAAACCGTTGTGCTGCAAGGCACCCGGGGTTCGAATCCCTGTCTCTCCGCTGAAACCCTAAGACAAATAGGGTCAAAAATAGGACAAGTCCTACAATATCAACGTATTGTAGGACTTTTTTTATTGTTTCTTGTCGGGGGGTAAAGACACAAAATAGCCCCTTTCGGACAGAGTTCAGTAACCAAATCGTTGCCCATTCCCTAATGTATAAAAACGGTAGCGATTTGTTCCAAAATGATCGCAAGAAGTCCGAATTTGCCCACGTTTGTAAATTCCAATTATCAGCATCTGTTTTTTTCATAGATAATGAAGTCTATTTTTTATAAATTCTTCAAATTCTATATCATTGTTCATGTTATGATGGTTGTTTCAAGACCGAAAATGTATCTTTATTATGACTTTTGCCCTATAATTATTTTGTAGCCGGAAACCAGTTCCGTGTATTGTTTGCAATCTTTACTAACATCAGCATCACCGGAACTTCTACCAACACACCGACAACCGTTGCCAATGCTGCACCAGATTGTAAACCGAAAAGTGAAATAGCTACGGCAACCGCTAATTCAAAGAAGTTGCTTGCCCCAATCATTCCGGCAGGTGCGGCAACATCGTGGGGCAATTTCCACCATTTCGCCCAACCATAGGCAACAAAAAATATTAAAACTGTTTGCAGGATAAGCGGAACTGCTATTAAAATAATATGGAGAGGATTATTTAATATTGTTTCTCCCTGAAATGAAAATAAAATAATAAGTGTTAGTAATAATCCGCCAATAGTATAATGATCAAATTTCTTAATAAATATATTATTAAAGTATTCTACACCTTTGTGGCGAATTACTATGATACGGGTAATAATTCCGGCAGCAAGCGGAATTACGACAAATAGGATGACAGATAGCAGTAATGTGTCCCACGGGATAGATACGCCGCCAATCCCCAAAAGGAAAGCCACAATAGGTGCAAATGCTACTAATATGAGCAAATCGTTTACCGCAACTTGTACCAACGTGTAAGCGGCATCGCCTTTTGTTAAGTAACTCCACACAAATACCATCGCCGTGCATGGCGCAGCCCCCAATAATACTGCTCCAGCTAAATATTCTTCAGCTAGCCCGGTAGGTATATAAGTCTTGAAAATGACATAAAAGAATAAATAAGCTATTCCAAACATCGTAAACGGCTTTATCAGCCAGTTGGTAATACTGGTGACTATTATTCCTTTCGGACGTTTCCCGACATTTTTAATGCTCTGAAAATCCACCTTTAACATCATTGGGTAAATCATTAACCAAATCAGAATAGCCACGGGAATAGACACATTAGCGTATTCAAATTTACTTAGTGTTTGCGGAATCAGCGGAAGCCATTGCCCCACAGCAATTCCAATGATAATGCACAAGGCAACCCATATTGTTAGATATTTCTCGAAAAATCCAATTCCTTGTTTCTTTTCCATAACAACAACTATTTAATTTAATTGCGGTTTTAATTCGTTCAGGTAAAAATCATAGAAACGGGTTTTTATTTCATCCCGTACCCGGTGAAATTCGCTGTCTATAAAGTCCGGCGTTCCGGTTGCTTCTGATGGGTCGTCAAATCCGATGTGCAGCCGATTTTTAACTTCACCTGCGAACATAGGGCAGTTTTCATTAGCACCACCGCAGACTGTAATAACATAATCCCATCTTTGCCCTAAATAAAGGTTCACTTTTTTAGGGGTATGGTGTGCTAAATTAATACCTATTTCAGACATGACCTTTATAGCCATTGGATTAACCTTTTCAGCAGGTTTTGTACCTGCTGAAAAGACTTCCAATTTATTGTCAAATGATTGTAAGAAACCGTGTGCCATTTGACTACGGCAACTATTTCCAGTGCAGAGGATTAAAATTCTCATATCCTTAGTTATTTTTCCAGGCTACCAGGGCGGCATTTCCCTTTGACAATTCTTCTACTTTCTTAATCCAAATCAATTCATTTTTTGCTTTTGCCCGTAAGAATGAATTTTCCGTATTAGTCAATGACAGACAGGAATTTATCACCCACCATTTATTATTTATTCCAGCACGCTGTAAATCTATTTGCAAACATTCGGCTTCAAATACGGGAGTTGTTTCGGGCAAAGTTACAATAACCACCTCTGTTTCCTGCTGGTTTCTTAAACGTGGCAATAGTTTTCTTACCGAAGCAGGACTATCACCGTGTGTACGTTGGACTTCTTTATGGTAGCTTTCCGTTGCATCTAGCAATAACAATGTGTGTCCGGTTGGTGCAGTATCAATCACAACTACTTGATTTTCTGCTTTATCTACGATTTCAGCAAACGCCCGGAATACTGCAATTTCTTGTGTACACGGTGAACGCAAATCTTCCTCTATATATTCCATATCTTCGGCAGTCATTGTTTCTGCTGCTTTACTGCGAACCTCATTTTTATAGACTTCCAAAACTTCCGCTTCATCAATGCGGCTTACTGCGATGCCTGCCTGAACAGCAAGATTATAGTTCAGATGGTTTGCAGGGTCAGTAGTAGTAAGATGTACCTTTGCGCCCAGTTTTGTTAATTTTAGGGCGATTTCAGTAGCTAACGTGGTTTTTCCTACACCACCTTTTCCCATTGTAAAGACAACTCTTTTCCCCGATTTATAAAGGTCATTCACCAATTCATCTATATTTTTAGCGTCTGTAATACGCTGATAATCGGCATCGTCTGTTAGATTGTCATTATATAGCATCCAGCGGATATTTGCTATATTAGACAAATTATAAGACCGTAGAGGAACAAAATAAGAGGGATATTCTAACAGTTCCACAGGGGTTTGTTTTAAGGCAGATTGTTGTCTATCATAAATCTGTTTCGATACGATATCGGCTTCATCTACTTGTTGTAAAAGTCCATTGATTATCAATAACTTGTTTTTAATTCCCAGTAATTGTAATTCATGTGAAGAACGGGCAGCTTCTTTCAATGGCGCAATTTCGGGACGGCTAACCAATACTAACTGAGTTGCATTGGCATCCGAAAGTGTTTCCACTGCCTGCTTATAGATACCTTTCCGTTCTTCCAAACCGGATAATTGACCTAAGCAAGATGCACCGTGCGTACTCTCACTGATGAACGTACTCCACGCCGATGGCAGTTGTAACATTCGTAACGTGTGCCCCGTGGGGGCTGTATCAAAGATGATATGGTCGTATTCTTTTGCTTTATTGGCATCCGTGATAAAATCAGAAAACTGGTTAAAAGCCGCAATTTCTATCGTACAGGAGCCTGAAAGTTGTTCTTCCATATTTTGAATAACACTTTCGGGCAGTTGTCCCCGGAAAGGAGCGATAACGCTTTCCCTATACTCCGCTGCTGCTTGTTCCGGGTCGAGATTGACAACGGTTAATCCGGGTACTTCTTTTATGTCAGTACCATGTCCGTTTAAAGTCTGATTAAAAATGTCTTGCAGGTTTGAAGCTGGGTCGGTGCTGATTAGAAGAATTTTCTTTCCGTTATCTGCTAATCCTACCGCAGTAGCACAAGCAATAGAAGTTTTTCCTACACCACCTTTTCCAGTAAAAAAAAGGTATTTAGTCAAATCTATATCTGATAAATTAAATGCTTTCATATTTATAATTATTAAATTGGTAAATGATTATTTTACTGGCATAAAATTTAAATCAATTCCCGTCCATTCACTCATTTGTTGAATAGTCGGATAGGTTTGGGAAACGGCAACTTTACCATCTACTAAGGTAATAGGTAGTGCATCCGCCCCATGTTTTTGAAGAAATTCGTTTACTGTTTTGTTGCTCACATAAACTTGGGGTTCGTCCCGCAAATTATGTCGAGTAACGATAACACCTTGTTTCTTCAACGTTTCAATTATAACTGCAATTCGCATCAATTCAGGATTGATGTTTGTTCCACACAGACCCGTAGGGCAACACATAGCCGGGTCGAAAATTTCTATCTTTTTCATACTGTTTTTATATTAAATGATACTAAGTTTTTTATTTATAAATAAAAAACGATTGCATAATAAACTCCTACTGCGATGAAGAGAATAGCCACTATTTTACGAAACCATTTTTCAAATACTTGTATTCGATTATAAAACTTACCTAATCTGGCAACACTGTAAGCCAAGACCCATGCAACAAGGATTACGGGTAATCCCGTAGCAATAGCGTAAATTACGGGCAAAAGATAACCGCCTGTTTCTGTTGCTGATAAGGGTATAAGCATACCGAAATAAAACACTCCACTGGTAGGACAAAAAGCAAGGGCGAATAAAATGCCCAATAACATAGCTCCCCAACTGCTTTTAGTTCTCTTTTTTAGATTTTCTCCGCCTATATTGATTTTGGGCAGATTGAGTTTTATTAGGTCGAGCATAAATATTCCAATAATGATTAATATCGGAGCAATCAGCATTTCCCCGTATTTACTTACGGCTTTTTGAACTATAAACATACTTGCACCCTCACGGAGAATAGGGATAAGAATAAAGCCAAGAACCGTATAAGTTACTATTCTGCCGAAAGTGTAGAGTAACCCATTTATAAATATCCGGTGATGGTTTTCTATATCCTTACTTATAAATCCTATTGCCGTGATATTGGTAGCCAGTGGACATGGGCTAACAGCCGTTAAGATTCCCAATATAAAGGCTGTAATAGCAGGTACAGAACTGTTATCTAATAGTGATTGAAGAAAGTCCATTTTATAACTGTTTTAGCAATTCGTCAATCTTGCTTTTAATTCCCTCTTTAAACTTTTCGGGTTCATTTCTCGCATTGGAAAAACTAAATTCCGTCATATTATTTACATTCTCTTTTCCGTCTTTCCAACCATTAACAAACAAAGACGACCATGTAACTTCGTATTTGTCTGCAATCGCTTCATTCTCTTTCTTTGAAATGTCTATTACCTTGTAGATGATTTTTCCGTTTGCTTTTTCTTTGGAATAAACACTATCTAAAAGGGCTACCGTATTAGCTTCTATTGCCCGACAAGTAATACACCTTTGTGCGCTATGAAAATAAAGAACTTCAATACGATTAGGTTGCAATTCTTCCGCTTTGTTTTCTTCGGTCCTTTTCTTTGAAGCATTCCCGCAAGAAATCAAAACTAGTGTTGCAATCAGTAGATAAAATAACTTTCTCATAGTCTATTTTTTATTTGGTTATTAATTCTTTTACTTCCATCAGAGATAATCTTTTTCCGGCTGATACTACTTTTTCGTTAATAACTAAAGCCGGAAGACTTAAAATGTTATACTCCATGATTTTTAATAAATCTTCTTCTTTGATTAGTGTTGCATCGCAACCTAATTCTGAAATTGCTTGCTTGGTGGTTTCATACAATGCTTTACAGCTTGAACACCCAGTTCCTAGTACTTTAATTTCCATCTTTCTTTCTACTTTAAAGGTTATATAATAATCGTAATTCGTAGAACTACGAACATTATTCCCAAAAAAAGGTGCTGTTATTCACAGCACGATGCACCTTTACATTTGCAGTCCCCTAAGAAAGCAGCAAATAGTTTTCGGGCAAGTTCCCAGTTTTCCCGATTGATACAGTACCGGACTTTAGGAGTTTCTATTTCCCCTTGAATTAAGCCTGCTTCTTTCAGTTCTTTCAAATGTTGCGAAACGGTTGCTTTAGCAATAGGTAGTTCTTCGTGAATATCGCCGAAGAAGCAACTTTCTTGTTTTGCTAAAAAAGTAAGAATAGCCATTCGTGCCGGATGCCCCATTGCTTTGGCAAAACGGGCAATCTGTTCTTGCTCTGTTGTGTATTGCTTTTCTTTCACTTCAATTCTCCTTTTTTGTTAGTTGTTCGCAAAACTACGAACGTTTTTCTAAATAGCAAAATAAAACGGATTTTTTTTTGATTAGGTGCAAGGTGCAGGTATATATCTTGTACCTTGGCACCTACGTGGAAAAATTTAGATTCAAGCATTTGCGTTATTCAAAAATGTATTATATCTCTGAACACGTGAGATAGACGGATAAAGCTGGATAAATAAGTTTATAAAAAACGTTGCTGTTTTGTTAATATATATGCAAAGTCTTTTGATAAAGTGGGGTTACTCTTTATCAGGTTATTGACGAATAATCTCACCATCCTTCATTATCATAACAATATTCTTCTCAGGATCAGCTAATAGGTTGACATCTTCCATGACATTACCATTTACCAAGATTAAATCTGCCCATGCATCTTCTTCTATTCTACCTAACTTACCCGAATAGGGATTTCGGGAACCGGAAAGAGCAAGAAGTTCTGCATTATCGTGAGTAATCATTTTTAGTATCTCAAAGTTGCTGAACCACTTTTGTAGTTTGATGATTCCTTGATTCTGGTTAACCGTATTGGCAGGATTGAATAGTAAGTCTGTTCCCCATGCCAGATTGACCTGATATTTCTTTGCCAGACGATAGGTGTTATCTGTACCTTCAACTACCATTTCATGCTTTGCTTGCTGTTCCGGGGTTGGGAATTTATTGTCTTCCAATGTGAACGGTTGCATACACAGCCATACATTTTTTCTGGCAATCAGTTCCATGGTGGGTTCATCAATCAGATGACCATGTTCTATGCTTTTTACACCTGCGTGTATGGCTCTGGATATGGCTCTTGGCACATAGACGTGTACCATTACATAAGTTCCGGCATCTTCTGCCGCCATTACTGCCGCATGAATCTCTTCTTCAAAATATTGGGTGTCTTCCAGTCTGTCGTAAAGAGAAGCAACTCCGCCTCCTGTCATCAGTTTTATCTGACTGGCTCCTAAGCGTATATTATTACGAGCGGCTACTGTGACTGCATCTATGCCATCGGCAATAATGGCAGCACCAATTTGTTCGGTATGTGTTAATCCGCAACAATCAAATGGACGGGGTTCTTCATAAATAGCCCTGAAGTCGCCGTGTCCACCGGTCTGAGAGATGATGGAACCACTCGGATAAATTCTTGGTCCGGAAATAATACCTTCATCAATAGCGCGCTTCAATCCAAAAACAGGTCCGCCCGCATCACGGATGGTTGTAAATCCTCTTAATAAGGTTCTGGAAGCTTCTTCTCCGGCTTTAAGCTGGGTGTATGCTGTGTCCGCCGTTAATAAGTCCATCATGGTGTTGCATGACATGTATGAGTGCCAGTGAGCATCAATCAAACCCGGCATGAGAAATTTCCCTGTGCCATCAATTGTTTTTGCACCATCAGCTACAATTGGTAAGCTGGATAATTTCCGAATACGTTTTCCTTCTATTAATAGGTTGCCTTGAGTAATATTCTTATTTATACCATCGAATATTAACGCTCCGTTAATTAGAATAGCCTGTTCCATATATATTTAATATTTGTTTTTGGTATCATAACTTATCCGTTTTTGCTTTGTTCTGTATTTTACAAATGATTAGAATAATAACTTCTCGTTTAACAAAGTCCTTTTATTTTAGGCTAATAAGAAGAAGAGAATACTTGTTCTTTCATAATTATATTCTTTGGAATCTTTTAACAACTACTAATATTCATATCTTTTATTTTTGCAGCACACAAATTGAGGAATATTCATATTAAATAACCATAAGAACTTTTTTATGACTATGAGAACAAATTGTATTTTATTCATTGCTATGCTATTGGGAATTATTCCCTTGAATGACACACGCGCTAATGATTCTATTCCTAAAAGCGTGATTCTTTACACACCTTACACAAAAATCTCCGTATCTCCGGGTGCATCTGTCGATTACAGCATCGATTTGATAAACGATACAGAGAAACTTACCAATGCTAATCTTTCCTTGAATGGATTACCGGGTACTTGGAAATGGGAGTTAAAATCCGGCGGATGGAGTTTGAGTCAACTTGCTGTCTTGCCTAAAGAAAAGAAAACTTTTAATCTGAAAGTAGAGGTTCCGTTGAAAATCAGTAAAGGCAGTTATCATTTCGTTGTATCTGCCGGTGAAGCAAAACTTCCATTAAATATCGTGGTTGCCCAGCAGGGGACTTATCAGACTGAATTTACTACTGAGCAACCTAACATGCAGGGGAATTCTAAATCGACATTTACCTTTAATGCCATATTAAAGAATCAAACTGCCGACCAACAATTATATGCATTGATTGCTAACGCCCCGAGAGGGTGGAATGTTATTTTTAAACCCAATTATAAGCAGGCTACTTCAGCTCAGGTTGAAGCAAATAGCAGTCAGAATATCAGTATTGATATCAATCCACCTGCTAATGTAGAGGCCGGGACCTATAAAATTCCCGTGCGGGCAGTTGCGGGTACGACTTCGGCAGATATTGAACTTGAAGTGGTAGTTACGGGTTCTTATCAAATGGAATTGACTACTCCCCGCGGATTATTGAGCGCTGAAGTGACGGCTGGGGATGTAAAACGTATTGAATTGGAAGTCCGAAATACAGGTTCTTCTTTATTGAAAGATATTCAATTGTCCGCCAATAAACCTGTTGACTGGGAGGTAAATTTTGAACCTTCGAAAATTGAAATGCTGAAAGCAGGAGAGAGTACCCCTGTAATAGCTACATTGAAGGCATCTAAAAAGGCATTGCCGGGAGATTATGTTACTTCTATGACTGCAAAAACCCCGGAAGTAAATACTGACACTCAATTTCGTATTGCCGTGAAGACTCCGATGTTATGGGGATGGGTAGGTGTTTTAATTATTCTTTCAGCTGTTGGTGCCGTTTACTATTTATTCCGTAAATATGGAAGGAGGTAATATGGATGAGCATGTAATCGTATTATCTGCTTTAACCAAACAATATGGTAATTTTACGGCTGTTGATCATGTAGACCTGAGTATCCGGAAAGGGGAAATTTTTGGATTACTTGGCCCTAATGGGGCCGGGAAGTCAACTACTATCCTAATGATGTTGGGGTTGACCGAGCCGACGTCCGGTTCGGTAGAGATTTGTGGTATAAACTCTACAAGACATCCTATTGGGGTTAAAAAAAAGATCGGTTACTTGCCTGAGGATGTAGGTTTTTATGATGATATGACAGGTCCGGAGAATTTAATTTATACGGCTCAACTTAATGGCATTTCAAAAGAAGAGGCAAAGTTGAAAGCTGAAGAATTAATGAAACGGGTCGGTCTTGAAAGCCAGATGAAAAAGAAAGCAGGCAAATACTCTCGCGGTATGCGGCAACGTTTAGGGCTGGCTGATGTATTAATCAAGAAGCCTGAAATAATTATTCTGGATGAACCTACTTCTGGAATAGACCCCGCTGGTGTACAAGAATTTATCGAACTGATTCGTGAATTAAGTGGAGGAGAAGGGTTGACTGTCTTATTTTCTTCCCATCATCTGGATCAGGTTCAAAAGCTATGTGACCGTGTAGGTCTGTTCAGTGCCGGTAAACTAATAACTTTGATTGATATGGCAGACTTGAAAGATAAAAAGCAAGATTTGTCTGAAATTTATAATAGTTATTTTGAGGAAGGAGGAGAAAAACATGGACAAAGTTAGTTATCCTTTCTGGGTTATTGTCAACAAAGAAATATCCGATCATATTAAAAGCTGGCGTTTCCTTATATTGATCGGTATTATCATACTTACTTGTATGGGATCTCTCTATACGGCTCTTACCAATATAAGTGCAGCAATCAAACCGAATGATCCGGATAGTTCGTTTTTTTTCTTGAAGTTATTTACGGTTTCAGACGGGACTTTGCCATCTTTTGTTCTGTTTATTAATTTTTTGGGACCTTTGTTGGGAATTGCTTTAGGGTTTGATGCCGTTAATTCGGAACAGAATAAAGGAACATTAAGCCGTATGCTTTCACAACCAATTCATCGGGATTGTATCATTAATGCTAAGTTTGTAGCTGCCTTGATTGTAATAGGTATCATGTTGTTTGTGCTGGGCTTTCTGGTGATGGGGTGTGGCTTGATTGCGATTGGTATTCCGCCTACTGCTGAGGAATTCTGGCGGATTATCTTTTTCATTATAATCAGTATTTTTTATGTTGCATTCTGGCTTAATTTGGCAATCTTATTTTCACTCCGTTTTCGTCAGGCTGCCACTTCTGCATTAGCATCTGTTGCCGTCTGGTTATTCTTTAGTGTATTCTATACCATGATTGTTAATCTGGTTGCTAAAGCATTAAGCCCATCTTCAATGGCGTCTCCTTATCAGGTTATTGGATTTCAGAAATTTATTTTGGGACTAATGCGTTTGGCACCAAACGAGTTGTTCAATGATGCGACTACTATTTTGCTAATGCCTTCTGTCAGAAGTCTTGGACCGCTTACAATGGAACAGGTTCAAGGAGCTATTCCAAGCCCACTTTCGTTAGGACAGAGCTTACTGGTAGTATGGCCCCAACTTACCGGCCTGATTGCCGCGACAGTAGTTTGTTTTGCGCTTTCATACACAATGTTTATGAGACGTGAAGTGAGATCCCGATAAATGAAAATAATAAATAGACTTGATAATGAAGTTTGTTTTAGAGAGTTAGTTGCTTTTAAAAACAAACTTCATTCTAATCTGTAGCGCACATAACCAAAATGATTGGTCATAATCAAGAATAATTGTTGTATACATTTGGTAAATCCGAAAACTTCACTTACTTTTGCGCCCCGAAAGGAGAGATGCTCGAGTGGTTGAAGAGGCACGCCTGGAAAGCGTGTATACCTCTAAAGGGTATCGCGGGTTCGAATCCCGCTCTCTCCGCAAAACGTCAAAGACAAATGACAGTAAAGCAAAGACAAGTCCCGTAAAAATTAAGGTTTTACGGGACTTTTTATTTCTCTCCTCGGATATCCGAAAGGCACTAAAAAGCCCCGTTTAGACAGGGTATCATTACTAAATCATGTCCCCTGAAAGTAAGAAAGATAGAACTGATTAGCAGTGTCACCTCAAAAGGTGGTATTGTTTTGGCTATCACTTATTACACGTAGAGTTACCAACTTAAGGCTTAATTTAGTAATTTTGCAAAGTTTCATTTATAATGATAGAGGCTAATGGAGCATCGGTTTATAGTATATTTGAAGAATAAAACACCCCAGAAATTTGAATACAAAAGTGATGTTTCATCTGTTGTTCGCAATGGCAACAGGTAAATTTTTATGTTTAATTCAAAAGTTTACAAATCTACTTTTCAGAGGCCGTTGACCTGTGTTAGCAAAGTTAATAATTTATTTTTTATGTTTGTCTCTGTAATTTCCTTTATTGGTGATAATGGTTAATTCTTGCGACTGTTGATGAGAAGCTCCATAAAAAGCGGCAGCATTTAATAACCCAATATAATATTCCCTATTCAAATAGGTCATAAATTGGTCTATATAGGTAGTGGGAGGAACAGAGCTTTTTAATTCATATTTGATAGGAACAATTTGGAAATGTTTCTGTTTGGTGACAAAGTTGAAGCTGTTTCCCATTTCCAACAAATACTTTGTAACGTGTTCAACGAGTTGTTTTTCAATATCCCTTTCGGCCACCAGTTCTTTGGCACCTACTACATCGAAGATATACGAGTCTTTCAGCAGATAGTTGGCCAGGCCATTTTGTGGGGCGGGCAATGTGGTTGGTTTCTCTATCTGTCGCTTGAACAGGTTGTTTTCAATCTGCATTTTCAATACTGTACTGCTCTACCCAATCTCTACGGATTGCTTCATGTACTAATATTTGATGCCTAAAGGCAAAAATCTGTCGAGTAATACTAAATGCTTCTCCCAGTTAGTCATTTTTTATGATTGTAATTTGTAAATAGTTTACATGTTATAGTGGAAATAGAAAAAAATAACTTTATCTTTACTTTCAGAAATATGAAACAGCACTTTTGAGTGCAAATATCTTTAGGTATTACAATTTGAAAATATGATTTTAGTCTTGATTATCTTATAGATAAGAGGCGCATAAAAAAATGTAATTGGAATTTTAATTTAGATTATTATATATGATAACGAAAAAAAATAATATAGTAGAAATTGTTATTCCTAAAAAATTTTCGGAAAAGCAAATAGGTGAATTTATGAACAAATTCTGGACTGAGTATAATAGACTTTCTTTAATTGACACTATATATATTGATTATACACAAACGGAATGGATAGCAAATCAAAACCTATTACTTTTATCAGGCGTAATTAGATATTTGTATAATTCAGGCGATAATTTTATGATAAGATTGTTGCCTGATGATTATAACATGTTGAATATTAGGAAGGTGGAACAGATATGCGAATTGTGGTATGTTTGGAAGCTTAATAAAATATTTGATAAAGAAAGTAGAGATTTTGAAAATTATATAGAGAAGTTCAATGATAATACATTGAGAAATTTATGTAAAATATATGGTTTGAATTTTGAAAAATATAGAAATAATTATAGCTTCAATTTATTTGATGATAGATATAGTGTCATCCCTTTTATATCTCTGAATTATATTGTAAATGCCAATTATAAAAATACAATGGAAGCTCAGATAAATCCTGTGTATGATTTAAATAGAATAATTTCTATTGAATTAGAAAATCACAACTGTCAGCATCCATTTGTCTCAAAAACAATTAGTGCTATTATAACTAAAGAATTATATGATAATTTTCTTAATCATTTTGAAAAGTCTTTTTTTAAAAGTGATAAAAATTGGGCATTTATGAGTATATCTTTGAGAGGAAAGCGCAGAGAAAATCAGTACTCTTTTAAGTGCAATTTTGAAGAAGAAGAATTAGAAGATTCAATTCAGTTTTTTTTTGATGAAAAAAGTGAAAAATACAAGAATGAAAATTTAATTCAATTTTCATTTATTGATTTTGGTAGAGGTATTGTTAATAGTTTGCAAGATCAATATAAAAAAGAACATCATATTTTAGAAAATGGTATTTTGGATGAAAACGAAGTTTTGAAGTATGCTTTCAAACACAATACTTCTAGAAATCCAATTTTGGATAAATATGAGGAGGAAATTAATTATATTCCTAGAGGATTATATGATTTATTAGTGATTGTAAAGCGTTACAAGGGGTTATTGATAGTTAGAAGTAACTATGGGAAAATTATTTATAATTTTTCTAATACGAATACTAAAGATAATCCTGTGTTTTTTGACACTGATAAAAAAGAATATTTTCCAGGAACTTATATTTCAATATATATACCAGCCTTCGAAGGTAATTTTGATAAGTCAGTAATTCAACCTGAATATGAATATTTATCAAATGTTAATATGCCTATAAAAACACGTAATATTAATATGTTGTCAATCGTATCTGAAATGAATAACATAGAAGTAAAAGGACGGTATAAGCATTTGATAAAGAGATTATCGGAAGGATTGGAATATAATGAAAAAAATAATTGGTTAACTTATATCAGTTTTTGGGGTGTAACTGATAGTAACATAATTAAGAAAGCATTTTTTTTTCTTGTTAGTTCTTATGAAGTCAATGAGCATAATAGTATAATTATAGTTGATCCGCCTTCTGAAAATATTATAAATGAAATAAATAATGAAATTTTATCTTTAGATAAAGATCAAGTGATTCAGGATTACAAAATACATCCAATTCCACTTATCTATTTAGATATTATAAAGAAGGAAATAAACTTGCAATGGGTTGGGATTTTTATAGAGGAAGATAAACAGAAACTGAATGATTTACTTTATGATGTTCATTCTTTGATTTTGGCTGATTTGAAAGACGGATATAAAGCGGTGGGGAATATCAGTAAAATAGATAAATTTGGAAATTTCTCATCCAAGTTACCAACGGAAAGAGAACTATTGGCTTATTATGAAACGACAATAGTAGAAGAGGCTATTAAATGTTTTGATTGTGTAAAAAGAGAAGATGGTAGTATATACCTGTGTAATAGTAATTATTATCAAGAAATATTTTTACAATTAACAGATGTCTTAAATAGTCATGATTATGAATATATAATACCATCATTTTTGTTGCATGAAGTGAAAGTACACTGTAGAGCAAATAATATAGAGGTTGGAGATTTTAATGAAGATATAATATATATTGCCATTACAGCAAGTAGCCATAAAATTTTAAATGCTCTTATATTACAAAAAGATGATGACGGGAAGCCGCTAATAAATGAAAATAAATGCTTATTTCTTGATAATTATTTGAATTTTGAGTATGAAATTCAAAATAGAATTAAGTCGGGGGCTAAATACATATTAGTATGTGATGCGATTGCAACTGGTAATTTGACAATGAGACTTGATTCTATGATTAGACGTAATAAGGCTTATCTGGTAGCAGTTGCGGTTATTGTAAACACATTAGATACTTCTTTTGATGGGTATGATAATTTCAAAGAAGAGTTTATTGATAAAAAAAGATTTATTTATTTGTTTCAATATCCTATAAAAAAGATAAGAGGAAATTTTCTTTCTGATGAGCAAAAAGCAAAAGTTACAATACGTATTAATCCGTATACAAATATTCCTATTACTTTATCGGATAAAATAACAAATAAAGACTCTATTTTACTTTCTAATGAAGTGTTTTTGGAATGTATAGATGATGAGGATATAGAGATTAGATTCAAGCTATTTAACAATTTGATACATCCATATTTCTTTAAAACGGCAGAAATATTAAAAAAAGAAAATGATAAAATTAGACGAGGAGATTATAGCCAATCAATTATATATAAGATTTTCAATGTTCTAAGAAATAAAAATGGTTATCAAGATGCTGATTATATATTATACCCCAAAAAATCAGACATTAAATATTTGGAAATAAGGCAACTACAAATTGAAACCAAAATATTAGGAAGAGGAGGAATAAATTACTTTGAATTAGAAAGATATAACTCGGGTAACGGATGGAAATTTCCGCATACAACTGAACATAATAAAGAAGATATTGCAGGTAAAGTTGTTTTGATCTTAGATGACGGTAGTTGTTCAGGAGACTCCTTGTATCAAATGGTGAATGAGGTATCATATTATAATCCAAAGATAATAAATGTATTATCTATCATCGGAAGGGTGGAGGATCATAAAAGAGAATTTTTTTCTAAAATCAAATTAATAAGAGGCACAGAAAGAGATATAGAAATAAATATTTATTTTGGTACGCATTGGCACATACCTACTTTTTATCAAGAAACCAATCCGTATAGTGACGAAATTGCATGGCTTGATAAAATGGGTAATCTATCTAATATTCCACAAAAAATAATAGATAATTCCTTGAAAATAAAAGATGAAATAAGACCTGAAAATGATAAGCAAAGGGATTATAAATTTTTTCCAAAAGATAAATTTACTGAGGAAATCCCAAAGAAAGAGATTTTAACTATTAGAAATGAAATTGGTAAAGTTATCTGTTTCCGTTTTTATGTAGAGAGTTTCGAGTGGTTCAATATGCACATCATAAACGGAGTGGGGAAAAATTATCAAGGTATGAGTGAAATTGCAAAGAAACATATTGAGGAATTATTGATGTGTTTTTTATATGAGCCATATCTATATATAGAACTTACCTGTACTATTCCTGAAATTAAAAGTTTAGTTGAAAAAATAATAGAAGATATTATTTTTGAACAAAATATTGCAATTGAAGATTTACAATATAAATGGAGGAAACCTGATATTGTACACTTGTTTTTTATAGCCTATCAAAATGGCAGATTGGTTGAGAAGCTTAATATAAATAGGTTTAAAATGCTCTTAACATTTGCCGGTAATAAGGTTAATTATGTGCTATATAAATTGTTTTATTACTCTCCCTTGAATAAAGAGCAATATAGGGAGATATTTGCAAAAATTAAAACGGAAATTTTGGTCGCATATTTATCTGTTGAGAATAGGAATATAGATAAAAATGTGAAGCTATTTAATTATTTTATTGAGTCTTTGCCTGGCAAAGGTTCTTTTAGGGATATTTTGAAAGAGATACATGAAGAGTATAAAATGATAATGGATTTAGGCAAACACAAGGAAAGTATTATAAATAAAATACAACATTTATTAAGTTGTATAGAAGCTTACAAAGTTGATAATACAAATTTGATAGCATCTGATAGAATAATGATGCTATTAGAACAAATTATCTCTTTAGTCAATAAAATATTATCTATTTCAACTTCTAAATATAAATATTATTTTTCTGAGTATTTAAATATGTTCGAAGGTGATGATACCTACTCATTACGTAATATTCAAAAACGATTGACTGTTGCTCTTGTTGCAAACAAAGATTTTGATATTAATATACTTAATACTGATTTATTAAAATTACAAAAAAACTTTTTTAACTCAGAGTCAATACCTTATAAAATCTTTAATAAGATAACAATAGAAAATATCGTACAAAAGATACAAGAACAAGTTAATGAGGATACAAAATTATGTATTACGGCGGAATGTACTTCTGTTTCCGCTTATTTTTCAGAGTATATTTTTGAGGAAATTGTGTTGAAAAATATTTTTGGGAATTTTCAAAAATATGCAGATAAAAGTGAGGCAATTAATGTGAATATAAAAGAGAAAGAAGAGAAAAATATTGAAATTGTAATAACGAATAAAACAAATGAACTATTACATGTTAATGGCGGGTTTATAGGAACCCATCAAATAAAACAATTAAATGAATGTCCTAATGAGTTATTTAGATACTCTACTCAAAAAGATAATGATAGTAAAATGTTTAAACAAATAATTGTATTAAAGAAAATTTGAAATATGAAAACAAGAGATGTAAATATATTGTTTTGGGATAATTCGCAAAATTTTAATAGGGAAGATACTCAAGATAATTTGGGTATATTTGATAAGAATAGCACTTTTTATAAAAAGGTCTTTCAATTTTATGATGAAAATGAATTTAATAAAGTGTTAGATGGGTTAGAGGATGATGAATATGTTTATATTATATGCCATATAGATATTGGTAAAAATTTTAGAGGGTATAAAAAGTTTCAAAGTTTGCTTTCTCAATATCCAAATTTGATAAATAATGTAAAATATGTATCTTCGAGTCCAGAAGCGCATAAACAGTTTTTTGAAAAACAAGGAGTTAAAGAAAGTATATTAACTTATCTTGATGCTAAGAATGAAATCGGAATTATGCCAAAAATTCCAACTAAAAAAGAACTTTTGAATATAAATGATAATAAGCGAACAGTGGGAAGTATTTCATTTAATGATAATAATCATTTTGATTATGCTATAATTACTGCCTTATATGAATATGAGTTTGAAGAGGTTCAGAAGTTATTTGAAAGTAAGCCTGTTGAATTAAGAACAGGCACCCAGATATACTATTCTGGTGCGATAGCGGGAAAGAAGGTTATAGCCACATATGCATCTAAAACAGGGATGGTAGAAGCGGCTGTGATTGTATCTAGTATGATACATTTATTTACGCCTAAATATGTTTTAATGCCAGGGGTTTGTGGTGGCTCCAGTGATACTGATTTTGGTAATATCATAGTGGCAAAGAATGTATTTCCACTGCAAAATGGTAAAGTTTCAGATTTGAAAGAGAAAATAGGTGATACTTTTCGAAAAGTTAAAATTAAATATGGGAATAGAAATTTTGATGAAACTAAATTAACTGATTCTGCAGGACATCAAATTAAATTGATTGTTGAGAAAAATGAACGTGAAAATGAAGGGATTGATATAGATACTGAACTAAGCCAAATGATTGAACCCAAACTGAAAGACTTGGAATATAAGATTCAAAATGATCCTTATAAAAAAAGTGTTAAAATACATTTTGAAGCGATGGCATGTAGCATGATGGTCGTTAATAAAGAAGACTATTTTGAGGAACAAATTTTAGGTATCAATAGAAAAACAAAGGCTGTAGAAATGGAAAGTTATGGCGTGGCACGTGCATGTAAAATAGCTAATGGAGGAAATACGAAATGGTTGATCTTTAAGTCTGTTATGGATAAAACAAAGGGGAAAAATGATGACTATAAAGCAATGGCTGCTAATTCAAGTGCTCTATTTTTGAAATATTTATTAGAAATGAATATTATATAGATAATTTGGGAGGATTATCTTTTTCATTATAATTTGTGGCGTATATAACTAATGTGATTGGTCGTAATGATGAATATTTGCTGTATATATTTGGTAAATCCGAAAACTTCGTTTACTCTTGTGCTCCGAAAGGAAAGATAGAGGCACGCCTGGAAAGCTTGTATACCTCTAAAGGGTATCGCGGATTCGAATCCCTGTCTCTATGCTGAATTTATGGTTGGAGGGTGTGTGAAGATACACTTGTTGATTTCTTTTAGGCACAAATTCATTTGATTATGTGTACACGTTCCTTTCACCCTTGTTGTATCAATCTATCAAATTCATATTGAAACAGCCTTACCAGATACTTTCTGCTTTAGAATAATCTATTTGGCTGACACACCCGGTTTGCCTAAAGCCCGAAATAGAGTAAAAACATATTCTATAAAGCATAAATATGCGGTGTTTTTATCCGATATTCACTTATTATATGTTCCCCGTATGAGAGATGTTGACATCCCACAAGAGAGAACTTAATTTCCTGGACGAGAGATGTTAACTTCCAGCGGAAGGGATGTTAACATCCCTCACAGGAAATATTAGTATTTCTGACAAAGTATCCCTGTTTCTCATAGAAAAAGAATGTTTTTCCAAGTATAGGCGGTTATTTTCCTCTTTTTAGAGTTGTCTGTATTT
Organism: uncultured bacterium; assembly: GCA_905215345.1. Lineage (GTDB taxonomy): Bacteria > Bacteroidota > Bacteroidia > Bacteroidales > Bacteroidaceae > Bacteroides. The sequence continues at coordinate 165,553 of CAJMPR010000006.1, read as the reverse complement.
TTATATTCCACTATCCACAAGGAAGATATGGATTTTCGTTGGCGAATATCTGTTCTTAACCATCAATTGACGGAAATACGCGATTCTCGTTATGCGGAAAAAGCAAAGTGTCAAATACGGAACCGACAGGCAGTAGCTATTTCTACATTCAAATAAATGCTCATCATTAGCTATAAATGTTTTAATTTTTCGATGAAGTTTATTATGTTTGTATTCTATAGGAAAATCTTATCTCCAGCGGGGGAAGTTCTTTTTTGTCCATACATTATAAAAGTATGACAAATTGATAAGTTCATACTTTTTTATAAAGATGTATAATTAACGATATATGTAATAAAACATTGTATAATATTCATTGTTGTCTGGGAGCCAATTAATTAATAGTAATGTAATAAAAAACTAAGTTATGGACAGAAATGAAATTTATGGTTTTATGTTATCCGTAATAACGGATATGGAAGAGCGGGGTCGTTACAGCACTGCTCATGTGTATCGTTGTGCATTGAATGCGGCACTTGTTTATGGTGGAAGCTCATTGTGTCTGGAGGAGCTTACTCCTGTATGGTTAGCCAGTTATCAGACGTATCTGTTGAAACAGGAACTGCTTTGGAATACAATCTCTACGTATATGCGTATGCTTCGTGCGGTATATAACCGTGCAGTGGATGCCGGATTAGTTCCATATATTCCAAGGCAGTTTAAGGGAGTGTTTACAGGACGCCATGTGAACCATCAACGGGCTTTGGAGAAAGATGAAATACAGAAGGTGTTGTCTAACGAGGCTGTTGTAGTAGAAGCGGAAGAGCCGGCTGAAGAAGCTGAAACCTCTTTATCCCGTCGTGATCTTCGTTGGGCGCGTGCCTGTTTGGAACTGATGTTACGTTTTCATGGTATGCCTTTTATTGATTTGGCAAATCTGCGTAAATCCGATTTGCGCAATGGTTATCTTACTGTTCGTCGTCATAAGACAGGTATGCCGCTTTCGGTAGCTGTTGATTCGGTGGCTATGAAACTGTTGCGTTATTATGCAAATACGGATTCAACGTCTCCCTATCTCCTGGATATTCTCGATGGTAACCTTTCGGGTAAGGCGGCTTATGAGAATTATCAACGGGTGTTGCGCTTGTTGAATTTACGATTAAGTCAACTTTCCTGTAGATGTGGTATAGGTAAGAGGATATCTTCTTATAGTGCTCGCCATACATGGGCTACTATCGCCAAATATTGTGGAGTACCTGTGGAAGTTATTTCCGAGGCATTGGGTCATGCATCTATTTCGACCACGGAAGGTTACTTAAAGCAGTTTGATGACCATAAAATAGAAAAAGCAAATAAAGTAATAATAAATTATATATTTAAAAGGGTTTAGTAAAGTGTAAGCAAACAAAAAATGGTTGAATATCAATTATTTAATTGTGAGTTACTTCATAAGTAACGGAATTCTTATATGACCGCAAAATTATACATTATACTTGAAAAACAAAAGAAAACATCATTTTTTTTCTTGTTTGCTATATGTTTTAAAAGATAAACCATTTTTTTTCTTTTAGTTTTCTTAACAATAACGGTTTCAAACATAGTTTTTTCTACCTCTCTCACGACCTGAAAGAGGGAACAGAAGAAGTGTATATATAACTTTTATGTACACATAAATAACAATGTCTGTTTGTGTAACAAAGTAATAATATTTATAGTAGTATGTATTTATCCATTACTTATGAAGTAATGGTATTTTTCTTATTTAAAATAATACAGAAATGTTGACAGGCAAAACACAAAAAGCAATTGTTATACTTCACGAGATAGCATACCATGATACTCGTTCTTGTCCAAATGGGGGAGATGGCAATGTTTGTGTACCTACGTGTGTGGCTATATTGAAACAGTTACGAGACGCAGGTATTATTCGTTTGTTACCAGATCATAAGCCGGAATATTTTCAGTCATACGAGATGTGTATGGAGCTGACTGACATTTCTTTATATCAATTATTGATTGCTATTGGCGAGGGCATTAACTTGATAGCTCCTTCATCCGATGAAGACCGTATATATAAATATTATCATTATGGTACGGCAGCTTCAAAGTTAGGGGTAGTAAATCATATGCTTCGTACTTTGTTGTGTGATGTAACTATGTCAGATTTATAAAGAGAGAACAGATGATGAAGAGTCTATATATAACAATGATGGCGGTGGTATTTATTCTGCTGTTCGCATCTGATGCTTTTGCGCAGCGTATGGCTGTAAAGAGCAACTTACTTTTCGATGCTTTGGCTTCCCCTAATATAGGAATGGAAATACTTGTAGCTCCCCAGTGGACACTTGATGTTATGGCACATTACCAACCTTTTGCTCCTAATGACAATCACCGTTGGAAACATTGGTTATTACAACCGGAAGCTCGTCGTTGGTTGTGTACTCCTTTTGCCGGTCATTTTTTTGGAGCTCATATGTTGGGGGGAAGGTTTAATATAGGCGGAGTTCATCTGCCTTTTGGCATGTTGAAGGGCACACATGAGGGACGGTATGAAGGATGGCTCCTGGGAGCCGGTATTTCATACGGTTATCATTGGGTGCTTACTCCGCATTGGGGAATAGAAGCCAGTTTAGGATTGGGAGCAGCATTTGTCCGTAGTGATCGTTATCGTTGCGGACATTGTGGTGATAAATTGCGAACCGCTAAGAATCATGGCTACTATGGACCTACTAAAGCGGCCATATCAGTGATATACATGATAAAGTGAATTGTGAGTTGAATAAAATATAGAGTTGAGAGTTGGGAACTAATAAAAATGAAAAGTTATAATTAATAATTGAATAGATGGATCGAAAGTCACTTTGCAGCATGATATTGTTGCTGTTACCCTTGTTCTCGTTATGTGGTCAAGAGGCTTATATGGGGCAGATACAAGTAACCCGCCGGAGTTTTTCCCTTTCGGGTAGCCAATTGAACGTACAAATGGATGTCAATTATGAAGGTTTGCAGATGCCTTCGGATGAGTCTCTTACCTTGACTCCTTTCCTGTTGGAGGAAGGGCAGGTACTTGATTTGCCTTCTATTCTTATTAATGGTAGTGAAAAACAGAAAGTATATGAACGTACCCGTGTGTTAGGTGAAAAGACTGACAAACGCAATTCTAGAAATAAGGTACCTTCGGTTGTGTTGAAGAACGATCATAAATCTTCACGCCGCTTTACTTACAAGGTTTCCATTCCTTTTCGTGAATGGATGACTCAATCCAATCTCATGTTACGTACGGAAGAATGTGGCTGCAATGGTAAGGAAGCAGGCATTTATGAAGATAAAATAGCTTCTGGTATTTTGTTACCGGATGTGGAAGTTCCGGGACTTGAAAAGAATGTAGATGTCCGTTGCCTGTCATGGGTTAACTTTCTACCGGCTTCACTTGAGAGTGCCAACTGTCGTTTACCGGCTAACGGTGACGGATGTATCACATTGGAATGTTTGTTTGCCCTTGCTAATAGTTATACTCCGGGCTCTGCCGATTACAATGATATTTATGATCTGGCTGCCCGTCTGTTTCCAGATTGTCCGGAAGCCAATATTAATGCAGCGGCTATAGCATTGAGCAAGCGTGATACGCGTAAAGCCCGCAGGTATCTTGCCCGTTTCTCTACCCGTCCCGAAGCGTTCAATAATATGGGAGTGCTTTGTATGCTCGAAGGTAACCGGGAGAAAGCGGAACTTTATCTGGAGATGGCAGTTACCGCAGGTGTGGAGCGTGCCAGTGAAGTTCTGGAAGAATTAAGAAGTAGACGAAATCTTTATTGAATTCTGAATTAAGAGGAAAGTCATAACGATTACACATTATATATAGACGTTGAAAATTATGGTTTTGAAATATGAAAAGACATTGAAAGTTGCGGGAATATTTATCATTTGTTGGTTATATGCCCTGGCATTTGCGGCACTTGTTTCCTCTTGTTGTCGCGAGGAGACAAGTATGGGTAAAAGTGCAGATAAGACCGCAGCACTTCAATTGAAAATCTCTGGTGGAAACACAGGAAAAACACGTGCAACAGGAAGTGTGTTACCCGATAATGAAGCCACTATACATCGGTTGACGGTAGGCTTGTTCTATGCAGACGGATCGGTGAATACGATTGTAGAGCCAGTGATTTCTGCTGATGCCACTACCGGTTCCGTGTCATTGGAAGGGATTCTATGTTCTCCGGGTACTTGTGATGTAATAGTAGTTGCCAATGCACCGGAAGGAACGTTTGCCGGTGTACAAACTAAAAATGAATTTATTGGGAAGAACGTCAGTCTGGTACAGACTGTACGTGATGGAAAGCAAGCTTCCGACCTTTTACCAATGTCCGGCATCAGTGAGCAGCCGATAACATTGGAAGCGGGAAAATCAGTTGCAACTTCCGTCAGTTTATCGCGCTTGGTAGCCCGTATCTCTATTTCGAGTATCCGTAGTGCTTTCAGTTTGAATTATGCGCATGCTACATTTACATTAGACCGTATCTTCCTTTGCAATGCATTGGAAGCATCCCGTGTTTCTCCGGGTGATGTCACTCAGACTATGCCTGTCCAACCTGCATGGTTGCATGGCGGTATGGCAAATGAGCAACCGGATGGTTCTTATTTATGGACTGATGGAGCGGGATTTCTTTTGAATGATGTAACTCCGGCCGAAGGGGTAGTTATAACTTCGGACGAATATACAGTACCATATTGGTTCTATGCATTTGCCAATAATGATGCTACTAACCGTACCAAGCTCGTTCTTTCCGGATATTTTGATCCTGACGGGGCAACAGGTCCGAAAGAACCGGTTTATGTATATTATCCTATTATCATAAATCAGTCACAAACGGGCACAATTATTACACCGTCCAACTCCACTCAGACGGGGATAGGAGATGGCACTATCGTGCGCAATCGTGATTACCGTATCAAGGCTGTTATCAAGGGTGACGGTGAGCCGAGCCCCGGTGATGAGGTCGTGCCTTCCAATCTTGAACTGACTGTAAGTGTGGACGACTGGACATTGAAAATAGTGCAGGAGGTAGAGTTGAACTAATAAAAAAGAAAGGAGGGTAAGGATGAAGATGATGGGAAAATGGCTTGTATTGTTAGAGCTTTTATGGCTGTTGGGTGGATGCATTCCTGATAACTTGGATGATTGTCCGTTACCACCTGAAAAGAATAAAGATAATGTAGATATTACGGTAGATATGGATACGGATATAGATACCGGAGAACAGGAAACTGAAATGCCGTAAGAAGCGGAGATTTGAAAAACATGCTTGTATGAAGATTAAGACGATACTACTACTTATAATATGTGTAATTCCGGTTCACATGTATGCTTGGGCGACCTTGCGACCGGATACGCTGAGCCCCGATAAGCTTTATCGGGATTCAACGTATAGACGTGTTATCAAGGAAGGAACCACCAGTTTGAACTGTTACTTTTCTTATCCACAAGGTGGATGGCAGATACTGAAAGGGTATGGTGATAATGCTTACGAATTGGAAAAGCTGGATAAGTTTATCCGCTCCTCATTTTCGGATATCCTGATTTATGTACGCCGGGTAACGTTGACAGGGTATTGTTCCATTGAAGGTAGTTATGTGGCGAATGAAAAGTTGGCGCATGAGCGTGCCAATGGATTCAGGAACTATTTGAATTTTGAATATAATCTGGCGAAACGTTATCCGGTAGAGGTACGCTATATAGGTGAAGACTGGGATAAATTACGCGAATTGGTAGATGCTTCCACATTGCCCGAACGGGAAGAAGTATTAATGATAATAGACCAGATAGACATCTTTAAAGGGCGTGAAAAGAAATTGATGGATTTGAATGGCGGCGTACCTTATAACCGCATGTTGGCAGAACTCTTCCCTTTGCTTAGACGAGTAGAGATTGTGGTAGAATATGATTTGCACCGTATTATCGAAGAGCGTTACCGTCGTAAGCTGACCGAAGCGGAATTTCAGGAAATACTTGCTCGCGAACGTGCCGCCGCCGAGGCGGATGAACTTCGTTTAGCCGAGCTCAGGCGCTTGGAAGCAGAGAAAGAACAACGAGCTGAACAGATACGTCAGGAGCGGGAACGTGCCGAGAAAGCACGACAGTCTGAAGAACAGCGTAATAAGATTGAAGAAGAACGGCTTAAAGAACAACAATTCCGTGAAAAATGGCTGGCAGAGCAGACCGCCCAACGGCAGGCGAGAAGTGAAGCACGTAAGCAGCGTAATCTGTTCGAGCCACTAATTGCTGTAAAAACGAACTTGTATAGCTGGGCGGGAATGACTCCCGATTTTGAGTATACCGCTTTTACACCTAACCTTTCGGCAGAAGTTTTTTTCCTTCGTCGCTGGTCAGCGGTGGCCACTGCTGCCTATGCTAATTGGGATTATGATGGAGACAAGCAGCATTGGGGAGTATCCGGTTATAGTCTGGAACCTCGTTTCTGGCTGAATGGCGATGGTCGTTATCGCTGGTGCTACATAGGTGTTTATGGACAATTAGGTGATTTTGATAATCATAGTACGGATAGCAAGCGGATAGCTGACGGCACTTCCAATTGTACCGGTACTTATTGGGAAGGCGGACTTTCAGTGGGATGTTACCTGTTATTGAATGCTCATTGGGGCGTTGAGGTCGGTCTGCGGGGCGGATACCGTAGTTCCGATGTGAACGCTTACGATATTGAGGCTACTGATTATTATTTCAACCGTAATTTCAAGGAAGACCATTTTGGAGTGACAGGAGTAAATGTTAGTATCAGTTACCGGTTTGGTAGCAGAAAATAAATATAAAAAGCTGTAAGTGTAAGAAAGGAAGAATGTAATGAAAGTAGCAAACCTTTGTTGGGTGGTTGTCCTGTCGATGCTTTATTCGTCATGTACGGAGGTAGACTTGGATTTCCGCAGGGAAGAAGGAACTGTCATCATCGCTCCTGATTGGAGTGGTTTTGCCTGTCCTGCCTCTGCTTGTTATTGCTTTTATACAGATGATGGAACGGAAACTGAAGTGAAACGAGCTGATGAAGCGGTTGCTGCCGATTATTTTTCAATGTCACTTCCTGTGGGCAATTATCACTTACTTGCTTACAATACAGATGCATCCGGTGTGAATTTTACCGGATTGGAGCGTATTACTTCGGCAGAGGTTTGTCTTGCTTCGGATGTACAGCCTGCCAATGTATATAGTTGGAATGTAGATGAGGTGGAAGTGCCCTTGCGGGGTACAGTGCAATTCGCGCCGCAACCTCGACGGTTGGTGAAGCAGATGGTACTTCATTTTCAGGTGACGGGTATGGAAGAAGCAGAGATTTTGAGTGGAAAATTAAATGGGGTTTATCCATCTGTATTGTTGTTGACCGGCGAACCTTCCAAGGCAAGTCTTTCGGCTGCTCCGGATACGAAAACCCAGTTTTCCGCTACATTGACAAGAGCGACAACTAAAAGTACCGAACCTGCTTATACGGCATCAGCGAATATTCGTTTGTTCGGTTTGCTTTGTCCTGAAAACGGGGATTATTATGATTGTCGTTTGCATTTGCAGGTGCACAATTCTGTCGATGAGACATATAGTACAAGCGTCGATATGAACGGAGTCATGACGGAGATTATAAATCTATATGCCGGTGAGCTTCCGACAGACGAAACGGTGGAAGTCCATATCGGTATTAATTGGGTGGATTCTACGTTGGTGGCTGTTGTGAATAGTTGGACGGAAGGAACAGGCGAAGGGGAAATATAGGAAGTAGAGAAGTCAGAATTATATGTGATAGATATGAAGAGAGTGGTGCGTATAAATTGGATAGATAAGGTAGTCTTTCCGGTGATAGTATGTTTGCTGTTTTGTGCTTGTACAGAGCAACAGGCTTTTTCGCCGGAAGGTCTTATCAGGTTGGGAGCCCGGACGGATAGTTACGCGGGAACCCCAACGCGTGCCTCGGTGAACAATCTGCAAGGACTATCTGCTGTGGGCGACCGGGTAGGAGTGTTTGGGGTTGTGACCGAACGGGCGGATGCCCTCAACACACCCTTGACAACCGAATGGAATAGTACTCCTTTGATGAATAATATTTGCACTACAAAGATCGACGCCGTAACAGGTGCGCTTTCCTGGAATGATACGTATTCATATCCATTGGAGAGAGAAAAAAGCGTGAAATTTTGTGTCTATCATCCTTATGCGGCTACCAATGCAGATGGCTTTAATTATGTGGAAACCACTGCCGGAAAATCTCCTATCTTACATTTCAGACTGTCGGGAGCAGAAGATGTGATGTGGGTAGCACCGGTCGTTGGCTCGCGTAGACAGGCTCCCGGTACGCTGGTGTTTGACCATAAATTGACGCAGCTCCGTTTCCGGCTGGTAGATGATGAAGGTAATTTTGCCGGAACACGTATTACCGGTTTGATATTTACCGGTGTAAATACGGTTTCCACTTTAAATATTGAAACCGGAATATTGGGAGAGTGGTCGTCGCTTTTGGATGTTGTTGCTTTTCCGTTGAAGGCTCCGGTTGAAGTGAAAGGAACTGTCGAAGCTCCCCAGGTATTGAGTGGGGAAGTGATGTTACAACCGGGACAAACTTCGTTTCGCCTGACTGTAAAAACGGATGTTAAAGGAGATTATCCGAATGTGGAAATACGTCCTTCCGGTGGTGAAACAGCGTTTGCGGCAGGGCGCTCCTATATGGTAACCCTGAAGTTCCGCGAACGTTTGGTGGTAGCTTTGTCAGCGATTGTAACGCCGTGGGTAATGGATGGCTACGGAGAAGGAATAGTAGAGTGAAAATTTTGAAAAAATATAATAATTAGTATTCATTTAACATAAACAGTTATGAAAAAAAGTTTGTTTTCGCTTCTTGCCGTAGTAGCTATGGTAAGTTGTACACAAAGTGATGTCATTGAAGTGGTTTCAAACGAAGACGTAGAAATTAGAGTGGCATCTTCTGCAATTGCGGCAGAGACAGTGACTCGTGCACCTTTTGAAGGCGCATTGAGTAATGCTCATTCAATGGATGCCCGTGTATTGGTATCTGAGACATCGGGTAACTATACAACAACCTACGCCAACGACAAAATGATTTTTGGGGATAATGCGGGTGTAACTCCGGTAGGTTTTGCTACGGCGAAATATTATCCGGCCGATAATCGCACTTTGTATATGTGCGGTTTGTACCCTTTTGAAAATTGGAATACTCCTGCCAATAACGAATGTAAATTTACGTTTGATGGAAGTCAGGATGTTATGGCAGCTCCCGAAAAGTCTTCAAGTAAGGATGCTTCCAAAGGCGGAACGTATCCGCAGCTTGATTTCAAGCATTTATTGACACAGTTAGTCATTAAGACAGTTGCTGCCGATGCCGATGCAATTACCGTATGGGGAAACTTGACAGATATTACTCTGACAAAAGTTGGAACCAATAATCCGTCCAGTACCATAACTGTGGATTTAAAGCAAGGTCTTGCAGATGAAGATGCAGCTTTTGGCGGAGCGTTACCTGCCGGTATGACTTTTTGGGTAAAAGGTGCGACTCCTGAAGCTAAATTCACCACCCAAGCGAAAGCATTGGCGGTAGCACCCGGAGAGGAAGTGGCATATGCCATGGTGGCTCCGCTTAAGAATGCCACAGGAACGAGTGACTATACCTTGACAGTGAAGACCGTAAACTCCGGTTCTACTGCGGTAGTTGTTCCGGTAAACTTGAAAAAGACTGGTGGTACTGCCTATACAGGTACTACGCAGGGTAAAAAGTTCATAATCACCTTGACTTTTATAGGTACCAAGATTGAAGCATTGGCTACGGTAGATGACTGGACGGAAGATGGTAATAGTGATGCGGAAATTCAATAATCGATAAACATAAAATAAAATGAAACAGAGTAAATGGACTTTAGGTATTAACGCTATATTGTTGTTAATCTTTGCTGGCTGTTCGGCTGATGAGCCTTTGGAAAAGGTGCAAACCGATGGCAGAGTGGAAATTCGTGTCAGTAGTGGAATTTCATCTTCCGTAGAGCCGCTTTCAAGAGCTGTACTGGATGGAATGATCAACTCCGCATTTACTTCCGATCTGGATGTGGCATTTGCGCGTACTGATGCAACGGATGCTACCGCTACGACTTATGGTACTTATGAAACAAATGCTTTGGTAGGAAGTGTAAACGGTTCTACTAAAGAACTTTCCTTTTCTCCTGCCGCTTATTACCTGGCAAACGGCTATAAAACCAAACTGGTTGGCTGGTATCCCCGTCGTTCCGGTGTAACTTTTGATGCGACAGCCGGTACTGTTACTTTCGGAGACATCGATGGTAAGACGGATATTATGGTCACTACTTTGAAAGTGGGTGACAAGAACACAAAGATTGCTTCCTTTGGCTTTAGCCATTTACTCACTCAGATTTGTGTGAAGGCTTATGCAGTCGATGCTGACACTAAGACTTTGTGGGGAGCTATAAATTCCGTTAAGATAACAGGGAAGAAACAGCCATGTACGCTTACTTTACCCGTAGTTTCATCGGCAGATGATTCGAAGGTAACTCCTGTTTTTGGAACTTCAACCGGAGATTTGACGCTTGTTCAAGAAAATCCGGCTGATAATGCAGCTATTACCTGGCCGATAGACTTGGGAGTTGGTACCAGTAATGCAGTAACTACCGGATATGCCATGTTTGCTCCGGTAGCGGCAGGCGGTTCTATTGAATTACAAGTAGATTTGGCAGACGGAGGACTTCAAAAGAAAACCATATCGGCTCCTACCGATGGTTTCAAACAAGGATTTTCATATGAAATTACTCTGAAATTTACATCTGCCGGTATTACTCCGACGGTTTCAATCGTAGATTGGGAAACCGGAGATCCGATAACAGATGTAGAAATTTAATGATGTAATCTATTTACTTATGAATTATCAAGGGATGAAATACTTGCTGGCAGCTTTACTTTTCGGTGCTTGTACCGAAAGTGATTTACTGCTGAGGGAACAAGGGGCGTTTGCCGTACAGTTCTCTACCGCGGGGATTAGCGCTGAGGTGACTACGCGCTCATCTTCACCGTTGGGAGATGATGTGACGTTGCGTATCCTTGCTTTCCGCCGTGTAGGTAGCACTCCCGATTTGTCAACAGATGAATACATGGGGGAAGGCACGTATAAAGCAGGGAATGGTGACGGGACATTGACCGCGGTCACTTCTTTACTGCTACGTGCAGGTACCTACGATTTTTATGCATTGACACCCGGTGATTTGACTGTAACTTATCCCGATAATAGCGGAAGCGGTAGGACATGCACCGTCTCCGTAGGACACGGTATGGATTATGCCACTTCTCTGACTGAACAGAAAACGGTCAGTGAGGCAAGTCCAGCCGTTCCATTAAATGATTTGGAAAGGCATTGTACGAAACTGGCATTTGCCCTTTCACCTAAAGGTAGTAATATCACCTCGGTAGATATTATTTCCGCCGGTTTAACTAATATGACGGATGCTCCTGTCAAAGGGCAGTTGCATGAAGCTTTGCCGGTGGAGGATGCTACCCGTACAACCCCCCTTGCTTTGACCGGGTTTACCGCAACCGATGCTTCCAAACCATTGGAATTTTCAGCGTTTGCCGTGATACTTCCGCGCAAAGCGGATGCTATGGACTATGAGATGAAAGTCAAGTTCAATGGCAGTACGAAAGAAACCGAACTCTTGGCAAACCTTCCTGCTGATCTTGCTTTTCAGCCCGGATTCAGCTACACTTTTACGGTGAAAATGAAAGGAGGTATGGCAGAGCTGGTATTGACCGTCCGGCCTTGGGAAGATTATTCGTTTAACACCGATATGGGTGAAGCTGACGGACTGACATTGACTGTGGGAACATGGACAGATGTGCATTGGGATAGTAGCAATGGCGGACATGGCGATACGGGAGGTGGAAATACATCTTTGGTAATATCCGGTTGGGAACCGAGTCATACGTGGAGTGATGAAATGGGGCGTTATCCGGGATTGTCTATGACCAGTGGCGGTTGGGAGAATACAAGTTGGAGCGACCATGCTGATACAGGAGGCGGGAACTCGCAGTTAACTCCCGGAGATTGGGATAGTGACCATTCGACCGGAGATTCGAATGGTGGTGAATTGGGGAAGGAGTGACGTGTGTTCCTTCTTGATAGTGAATTATAAATAATAAAATAAAGACTATGAAACGGAATAATAGATTCATAATCGGTTTATTTACTTTTCTTTTGCTGGCGTCCGCTTGTACGGACGAACAGGAAGATATTGCAGGGGGTAAACCGGATGTGCAGGGAAAGACAGTCGGGCTGACTATATCTTCCCAACCGTTGAAGGGTAATGGAGCGTTCACCCGTGCTTCCGGCGGCGGGATGGATATTTCGCTTGGAGGTGAAACGGAGGCTTCTACCCGTGCTGTGAATGAAGAAGATATAAAGAATATCTGCGTTTTTCAGTTTGAAGGGACAAAGGAAGCCAGTGGCGCTGTTCTGAAAGCAAAGACTTATTTGAGTGATTTAGTAGATAAAAAAGTGGAAATTTCTTTGCAACCTTCTACTCAGAGTTTTCTTTACGTATGTGCCAATGTCGGTAACATCACTGGTAGTTATGTAGTAGATTCTTCTACTTTTCAGAATTTGATAGACGCTTCTCTTGCCATTGAGAATGGGCAGGACGACTTTAGCAGTTTGCTGCCCATGAGTGGCAGTTCGGCTGTGTTCAATTCTAATACTACTACTGATATAGCGGTAACATTGACACGTATGGTCGCTAAAGTGACTTTTACATGTGATTTGAGTAAATTACCATCGGGAGCGACTTTCAGTATCACAAGTGCCAAGTTGCGTAATGTCCCGACTAAAGCTAATTATTACCAATCGGCAGGTAGTGATGCTATTGCTGACGTAGAAACGTATGTGGGAGTAGGAACGGAAAATGCCGTGGCTAAGACAACTACCTATACATGGTATATGCCGGAAAATAGAAAAGGTACAGGAAGTGCCGTTTCAGATTGGACGGAACGGATAGAGAAAAATGCTCCTTTGTATTCCACGTACATTGAATTGGTTGGTAATTATACCGCCAGTGCAGGAGGTGAGACGTATGAAGCTACATTTGTCGTTTATCTGGGAAATGCCACTGATAAGGATAATTACGATGTAGAACGAAATCATCATTATCAGGTGACTTCCTCAATTAAAGGAATCAACCTTGCCGACCAGCGTGTAACCATCGATACGAATCTGAGTGCCGACGGATTGGCAAATTGCTACCTGGCAAGTAAGGATAATCACTGGTATCGTTTTAATGGTGCGGTGAGGGGTAATGGAAATTCGGAAGATTATGCACAGGTAACCTATAGTCTTCCAATGTTACCCGATGATGGAGTGAACATTACAGGCGTTACTAAGGCTTTTGTCGTTTGGGAAACCGCTGAGGGATTAATAAACAAGGTGGAATGGGATGCGGCTTCAAGTTGTGTCAAATTCAAGACCGGTGAAGCGAAAGGAAACGCATTGATTGCAGTGTCAGATGGGACGAATATTCTATGGAGCTGGCATATCTGGCGTACCGACGGTGTGGATTTGGCAGAATTGAATAAGAGATATATCTTAGATATTGAAACAAATACCAACAGAACCTGGTATACCGGAGGAACGGTTAATGCCGGTGCTGACGCAGGGCGTATGAGACCTTTGAGGATAATGGATCGTAATTTGGGTGCCGCATTTGCGGGAGATATTGATAGTGAGGATTTTAAAGGAGCATATAGCTTGCATTATCAGTTTGGACGTAAAGACCCATTCCCGGGTGGAAATACATATAGTACGACTTCGGGTTTAGTTAATGGTGATGTGACTCTTTATGGCTACGGAACCGGATCGAAGGCTACTTTTACAATAGCAGCTAAAAAGGCAACTGCACCCGGAGGAAATGCCAAGTCTACCATATTGAATACAATACAGAAACCTGAAGTGTTTTATATGTGTGCTGCAACTCCTTACAATTGGATTTCTACGGCTTCGGTAGGTAGCAATGATTGGAAAGTCTCGAATTGCTTGTGGGGAGATGAAAATACGATGAATGGTGCTTTAAATGCCGGGTTTATGGACAATAAACCTTGGGATGGAAAGAAGACTATCTACGATCCGTCTCCTTATGGTTGGCGTGTGGCTCCGGCAGATGTATGGACGGGAATAGCCAATACTACTATCACCTCTTGGATCAGTATTCCTATTGCCAATATTTATAAGACAAGTAGTTGGTCAAGCGGTGCTCCGTGGGGACATACTGTCTATTTCAACAATGATGCTGCGGGCAGCAAGACCTTCCTCCCGGCCTCAGGCTATCGGCACGACGGGGAGGGGACGCTCTACAACGTCGGTACCAGCGGTTACGGCTGGTTGTCCTCGCCCGGTGGGCAGAGTAGTGTGCACGGGAGCAGCCTGGGTTTCAATTCGGGTAGCTTGACTGTGGCGAACGAGAACCGCCGTGCGCACGGCTTTCCCGTGCGGTGCGTCCAAGAATAAGCGGCACGAAGTGACGCAATTAAGAATTTGGTTTTATTTCTTGGGGGCATTTAAAGCCCCCAAGTCTCCACCGCCGTGAGGCGGTCGAAAAATATTACGAAACACAAGTTCCAGTTATATGTCGAGAGTATTGCAAGTCCTGGTGCTTGCAGTAGAGTGGCGTGTAAATTCAGCAATCCACTGGCGGTGTAAAATTACGTATAGGATTACATGTTGTGCGGTTATACCGCCTGCATCCCGAATTACGTATCCGTTAGTTGTTCATACCAGTCTGTACGGATGTCAAGATGTTGCGTCTTCTTTTCATGGGTACATTCATTTGTAGTGATTGCTTATACCGGCCTCAGGCTATCGGCACAACGGGGAGGGGACGCTCTACAACGTCGGTACCAACGGTTACGGCTGGTTGTCCTCGCCCGGTGGGCAGAGTAGTGTGAACGGGAGCAACCTGAATTTCAATTCGGGTAGCTTGAATGTGGCGAACGAGAACAACCGTGCGAACGGCTTTCCCGTGCGGTGCGTCCAAGAACTTACGAAACTGGATTTTTGTGTAACCAGGAATATCGGAAACAAAAAAGGGAGTATTTCTTATCTCCTTGGCACATGTTTCCGGTTCTTTGGGCCGGATGAGGATGTGAATCACTATCCGTGCTGTTTTTGTTTGTTTGTGAATTCTCCCTTTCAAGCGTGAAAGGGAGGATTTTTATTTAATGTAAAACCTATTTAATGCTATTATTAGTATGACTGTAAAAGAAATCATTCATCTGGAAAGTGGAAACCAGGCCACTATCATCCTGCTGCGTGAAGGAATCTTTTGGAAGGCTTATGAGAAATCAGCTTATGCTTTTTTCCATCAGGTGCATCCATATAAACCTATACGTAAGTGGGTACAAACGGTGAAAGGAGATTTAATTTCATTGGGATTTCCAATGGCTTCAACGGACTCTGTATTGAAAGATAGGGAGATTTTGTTGCAACAAGAAGACAGGTTAGTCCTATCGGCTTTGCCCATTGTACAAGAAGAGTTTGAAAGTTGGAAACAATCTGTTTCTATGACTTTACCGGACACGGGACAGAAGAAGCTCTCCCCGGTCTCTGAAACGGTAGTAACCTCACAGGAGGATTTGCGATCTGCTGCGGTGGTTGTGCCTGTATCTCAGGCTTCGACTTCAACTTTCTATGAACAATTGGTGGAAAGTATCCGGTTTTTTAACTTGGAAAGCAAGACGCCGGTAGAATGTATGCTCTTTTTGATGGAACTAAAGCGAAAGATCGCAGAACAATCTTAAATATTTTATTTATATGGCTACTTATAATCAACTGCCTGTATATAAAGCTGCGTATGATCTTTTGCTTTATTTATACCAAATAGGACAGAATGTACAAAGGGATTATCGATATACTTTGAGCGAAACGATGAAAAAAGATTTGGTAGAAGTTCTTATATTGATATACCGTGCTAATAATGCACAACAAAAAATAGAGATAATAGCCGAAGCCCGCGAAAAGCTGGTTGCGGTGAAGCTTCAGCTCCGGCTGCTGCACGATTTGAAACAAATATCATTAAATGCTTACGCCAATACTTCGGTAATGGTGGAGACTGTATCTAAACAACTGGCCGCATGGCAAAAAAGTTATGAAGGAAAGCCCCCTACTGTATGATTTATTCCGGGCTTACTATGATGCCCGGAAGCATAAGAGGAATACCCAGAGCCAACTTGATTTTGAATTCAATCTTGAAGAAAATCTTGTTAAGCTCTATGAAGAACTGCGCAACCGTACTTATAAGGTTGGCAATAGCGTTTGCTTTATTACAAATGTCCCTGTGAAACGCGAGGTATTTGCCGCGCACTTCCGTGACCGCGTAGTTCATCATTTACTTCATAATTATCTTTCTCCCTTATTTGAGCGGGTGTTTATAGCAGACAGCTATTCATGCCGGGTAGGGATGGGAACACTGTATGGTATAAAACGGTGTGAGCATCATTTACGTGCATGTTCCGATAATTGGAGACGGCCGTGTTATGTACTGAAGCTGGACATACGGGGATATTTTATGCATATCAACCGGAAAAAACTATATGAACAGATTATGACGCTCCTCGAAGTATATGCCAACCGGAAAAACCCCGAAGGCAAATACTGGAAGGATGTATTGGATTATGATTTGCTGACGTATCTTATCCGGGAAATAGTCTTTAATGATCCTACGCATAACTGTGAAATGCGGGGAACCCCTAAAGAATGGGATGGATTACCACCTGACAAGAGCCTTTTCCATGTAGCTAAAGGATGCGGACTGCCTATTGGGAATTTAACTTCGCAGCTTTTCAGCAATGTATATCTGAATGCGTTGGATCAATTCGTAAAACGTTCGTTAGGCGAAAAACATTACGGCAGATACGTCGATGACTTTTTTATCATGAGTAGGGATAAAGCGCATTTGTTGTCACTTATTCCCCGGATACGCGATTTCTTGTGGGATGAACTGGGGCTTACCCTGCATCCTAACAAAATTGCCTTGCAGAGTGCTTATAAGGGCTTTGCGTTTTTGGGAGCTTTCATCAAGCCTTACCGAAGATACCTTTTGCATAAGACCAAATTACGGATTAATAAGCGTATGGCTATTATTAACCGGTATTTATCTGAAAGCAGGAGGCAGGTGAAGCAGAAAGAATTGCAGAATATTTCTTCTGTTGTAAACTCATATATGGGATATATGCAGCATATGGCGTGCCGCCGTTTCAAGCGGTCGTTAATAGAGCGTAACGCTTCTTTTCAGAAAATAGGAAACTTTCAAGGGGAAGAACAAAAGTTTGTTCCTTTTCTTACTGAGTTTATACTTCCGCTTTTTCCTTTTATACTGGTCTTTTATTTGTTTTCTTATCTCTTTCCCTGATAGAATGGCCTTTGGCATTTAATTGATAGATATGGTATAGATTGTACCTGCCAGGAAGTTTCCTGATGTAGGCTTAACCAGATACTTACGTGGAAGAAGTAACCCTAAAATGGATGCTTCCACTATATAGCTGGGCACGTCGGCAGGAACCATTAACGGATTCGTAATCGTCAGGCTGGCCTTACTGAATGAAATATCGGTTGTCCCGGTACCATAGGTGATTACTCCTGTTTCCAGATTCATACTGCCTGTATTGGGCACATTCAGTATCTTGACACTTGTAAGAAGTGTTCCCAGAATGGAAGTGTTCAGTTGGATTTGTGTTAACTTATGGTTGAATGTCAATGGAAGGGTTGTTCCGGAAGTGTTACTCCCGCTTGGAGTGCTGACCGCATGCATAATATCCTCCTGCCCTGTAAGGGTAAAATTAAAAACAGGCGCAGTACCATTGCCTGGTGAAGTGACGTAATTGGCTCCACTGGTAGCTGTGGTGCGGGGATAGTAACCGTAAAATATCACTTTCTTTCCGCCCATCGGATAATATAACTTAGGCGAAAAGGTCAACAGGTTTCCATTAATACCGCTGGGTACCGCATTGGTGAGAAGGGGAGTTGTCGTCCAGGGAAAAGTACCGGCTGTGCTGCCTTCAATAACTTCGTATATTCCTAAAGTACTGAAACTGATGTCGCCGATAGAATTGACAACGGCACGCGTTAGGGGATTGACTTCGGCAATTGCAAGATGTACCGGAACAGGAAGTTCCCCATTGGAGGGGAACTCCTCTTCCAGCTCACTGCTGCAACTAATCAGCAGTAACATCATCGTATTTGCCAAAAGTTTGACGAATAACTTCATTGCCCCGATACATATTGTAGAGTAGAATTATTGAATGGTAGCTGAACCCGTACCTCCTGTAATCCATGCTGTAATGATGGCAGTGGCGGTAATTTCTTTAGGTGTAAAGGTAAGTGTGATATTGTGCGCTTTTCCCGTTTCGGTAGTCAGCGGAACAGTGACACCGGTATAGGTTACGCCATCGGCTATAATATCCAGAACTACACTGGTAGCTCCACTCTTTACCATCGGGTAGACCGTGGCTGTTGTACCCGGATCGGCACTGATGTCGTATGAGCCTGTGAGGGTAAATCCGCTTCCGGCAGTATTGTAGGTGATGGCTCCCGTATTAATATTGAGCGAAGCCGGAGTTTGCTGGTTTTTGATACTTATACTGGTTACTTTCTTTCCGGTTGAAGGAAATCCTGCACCGGCTTTGAAAGTAAATTGTAGCTGGGTGAGCAGATGACTGAAAGTGAATCCCAAAGCCCCATTGGTTGCTTTACTACCGCTCGCTTCCGCAGTAATCATCACATCGTTCGAACCGTCTGTTTCCGAGAAGGTCACCGTGTTACCGGATAGACTTCCGACAGGGTAGTATCCTTTTATATATACAGTACTTCCATTAGTGGGATAATATTGCTGCGGTGTGAAAGAGAAAGGGCTGGAGGCATCGGTAGAGGTGGTGAAACTGCCGGTTGCACTCCACAGGTTAGTGCTGTAATCACCGGTTGCAGCCGATGCTACGAATTTCGCGGTGATGGATTGTCCGCTATTAACCGGGGCTCTTGTTGAAATATCGAATATACCTGCGCTAAGTTTGATTTCTACAGGGGATTCTTCGGTAGTGGGGGCACTACAATCATCATCGGAGCTACATCCCGATATCAGGGCGGCTAATATAGCCAAACTCATAAACTTTTTCATACTCAAGGTTTTTTATGTGGATTTTCTCTTTATTTAAACAGAATATAAATAATTATTTTTCTGTTTTCGGTTATAACAAAGGTGATTTCCAAATGTTTTTAATAAAACCTTGTTGTTCGGTAAGCTTCTTATTTTTTATGCCTGAGTTCTTTAATTTTCGCGTAATAATCAGCCCCCTTGAAATAAATTACCAGTGAACTGACGATAATCAACATACCGGCTACCGTACTGAAAGTAGGGTATTCTCCTGCCAGCATCGTCCAGCTCAACACAGCGCCGAGGATGGGATTGATGAGGCGGCACATGTTGATGTCGCTCACCTTGGCGCCTTCACTTTGCAATGCCATGAACCAGAAACTGAAGGCGAAGACTGAAATGAATATCAGGATGCCGAGGCTGATATAAAAACCGCCGGGTTTACCGATAAAAGAATGGTAGCCTTCCGTAGTCAGCCCTATTATATAAATGAGAGCACCCCCAAAGAACATCTGGACGGCATTCAGGAAAATAGGATTGACTTTCCCTTTTTCCTCGGATACGGAGATAGCGGAATAACCCTGAAAGATGATGCTGAGCAATAGAAGTACAATGCCTGTAATGCCTTTCCAATCCAGTGGCTTGCCGTCACTGCCCATTCCCACAATAAGCAGCAGTCCGGCAAAACTGATGATGAGGCTTACTATCTTATAACCGTTCAGCTTGTCGTTACTGGCGATGAGATGGGCAAGCAGTACGTTAATCAGCGGAGTCATTCCCATGATAATGGAAGATATGGCTCCACTCACAAAGTCCACGCCAAAATAGAAGGCGGTGTACCCCATGAGCATATTAATGAGAACCAGATTGAGGAACAGCTTGCGGTGTTGTTTGATTTCCTGCCACATGCCTTTGTGCCAGGTATAGGCAAGAAGCAAAATACCGACACTGGTGAAACGGATACCCGCGAAGTTCATCGGGGTGAAATCATAACTGAGTCCTTGTTTGATAAACGGATTGACAATGGCCCATAGTACAGAGGCCAATATAGCGTATAAAAGTCCTTTTTTCATGATAGCTGAAAGTAGTTTTGTAAAAATCAGCTGCAAAGATACGCCTTTCTTTTGAATTAAAAATTAAGCCAACGTTTGAAAGCGGAAAGTTTCTCTTCACTGATGGTTATCTTAGTCTTATAAGGCGGGCGGACTGTCACAGATATTTTCCCGTTAAAATAGGGCTCGGCATGGTCAATGGCATCAATGCATAGGATGACTTGACGGTTGGCACGGAAGAAGCGGTCAGGGTCAAGTTGCTCCGACAGTTTATTCAGGGGAAGGTCGATAATATGTTCTTGACCATGACGGGTAACGGCAAAGGTGATTTTGTTTTCGGAATAGAAATAGGCAATGTCGCTCACCTGCAATGACCAGAAGCGGTCGGTTCCGTAAATAAGGAAACGGGTGCGGTATTGTTTCTCCTTGGGTTGCAAGGCATCCAGCAGGGTAGACAGGTAGTCGTCAGGACGAGGGCTGTCGCTATGTTGCATGGTTTCATATTTCAAGATAGCATCCAGCAGGCGTTGCTCGTCCACCGGTTTCAGAATATAATCAATGCTGTTGACGGTGAAGGCACGAACGGCATATTGGTCATAAGCCGTCGTGAAGATGATGGTAGATGCGGGATGTGCCGCCGACAGGAAATCGAATGAGTTTCCGTCAGCAAGCTGTATGTCGAGGAAGATAAGCTCGGGATGCGGATGCGAGGCAAACCAATCGATGGCTTCTTCCACGCTACCGGGTATCACGGTGATGTTCCATTCCGGACGTAAACGACTAACCATGGAGTGCAGCAGACGGGCTGCCGGCACTTCGTCTTCTATAATGACTACATTCGTTTTATTCATAGGACAAAGGTACTTTTACGGTGAAAGTTTCTGTTCCGTTCTCAATGACGATATCTTTCCCAAACATCAATTTACAACGTTTCGCGAGGTTTTGTAATCCTACCCCCGAAGAGGCTGCACTTTTCTTGGGGTGCACCGGGTTGCTTACGATGAGGTATCCGTCGGCTATGCTGATGCTGATAGTCATCGGTTTGCTTTGGGTGATGGAGTTATGCTTTATTACATTTTCCGCTAATAATTGCAGGGTGAGAGGCGGCAATAAACTGTCCATGTAATTTGCCGGTACGTTGTTCCGGCAGATAAGGCACTTCCCTAAACGTACTTCATGCAGAAAAAGGTAGGAACGCGTAAATTCCAGCTCTTCGGCAAGTGTAACTAAGGTCTTGTCCTGACTTTGCAGTACATAGCGATAGACACTGGACAGATGCTTGGTGAAGTGTACGGCATTTTCGGGGTTGTATTCAATTTCGGCAATCAGCGTATTCAGGCTGTTGAACAGGAAATGCGGATTGAGTTGATTTTGCAAAGCTGTGTAGCGGGCGGTATCGTTCATGGCTTGTAAGATAGCCGCCTTTTTTTGCAGTTTCAGTGTATTTTGAGTAAAGCGGTTCGTCAGTAATAATCCCAGAATCACAAGTTCCACTAGCCATACGACAATCACCAGACGCCAACCGTTGCTCTGGATAAAGAATGGATTTGTTGTCCCTGCCAGTATTTTGGCACTCACGAGTAAGCCGTAGTTCAATAATAGAAACAATAGTGTTACAGCCAGGTAGATAACGGGTATCTTCCACCGGGAACCTATATTGACCGCATACTGTGTATGAACCCATGAACTGAGACGAAGGGTGGCATATCCCATCACATTGAAAGCCAGAATAAAGAAGATGAAGGCTCCACGGGAATAAAGAGCGTCAGCTATGTGAGGGGTTAGGTTGGTGTAGTTCACCAGCAGGAAGTAGGAGAATACTCCTAAACCCGAGAAAAGCAGGCCGTATATCAGATTATTCCATTTCATCCGGACAAAGTTAGAATGTTTTGAGAAACTTTGAAAAGTTATGAATTATGTTTTTAATTATTAAGCTATAAAACGGTAATCGTTTGATAAAGTATCTTATCTCCTATTCTTATTAAAAATACCAAGCATTGGTATCTTTCGTACCAAAGGGTGGTACTTTCCGTACCAAAGCCTGGTACTTCGTGTACCAACCGTTGGTATTCTTCGTACCAAAGGGTGGTATTTAGTTGGTACATGTATGTTGTTTATTTATAAATGGTTATATTAATTATTTCCCCGTTATAAACTAAATTCAACACCTGATTATTGCTATTTAATACTTATGTAATGCTTTTATAAGGTCGGAATAATAACCCTGTGCGGATACTTTAGCCTGTACATGATTAATCTGTGAGTTTTGACGGTAGTTCTGCGCTTCGATAACTTCCATAATGGAGGTTTTTCCTTCGTCATAGCGTTCCAGGGCTTTCTGTTCGTTTTCGCGTGCCTTATCCAATGAATTACCCGTGAGGCTCACTTGCTGCATGGCTTGTGAAAGCGAAGTATGGGCGCTCTCTACTTCCAGATTTACGGTATCGGTCACTTTGTTCAGATAATCGTTTGCCATGCCTACTTTCCAGGCTGAAGAACGTTTCTCGTTGCGGCGTTTACCCCATTCAAAGATAGGGACGGACAGTTTGGCATATACGGCATAGTTGGGATCGAGGTCGGTCTTGAAGTTATAGCCGGGTGAGGAATAACTGCCGTCTACGCCTATATAGAGTTGAGGCTTGTAGCGGGAGTCCGTTAATTTTCCCGAGCTTTCGGCCATCTTTATCCGGTCGTGCGCCATCATTAATTCCGGTCGGTTACCGGCGTTGGAGAGTAAGAGTTCGTCGGAGAGGGTAACCGCGGGGATACTTTCTTGTACCGGGGTTTCGGTTTTCAGTTCTACACCAATGAGTGAGTTAAGTGCCATGCGCCCCGTCTCGAAGTTGCTTTGTGCCTGTAATACCTGGTATTCGGCTTCATTTAGTTTGACTTCCGCCATCAGCAGGTCTTGAGGGTCAACAAGTCCGACTTCCACCCGTTCGCGTATCGTTTTTACCAGGGAGGCGACGGAGTTACGGTAGTCTATGGCAATGCGTACTAATTCCGAGCGGGCTACGGTGTTCCAGTATTGTATATCGGTTTGATAGCAGACAGAAGACAAGAGCAACTCCGACTGATGAATATTCATAGACTGCTGGAGTTTTGCCAGGCGTATGGATTCGAGGATGCGTCCGCCTGTATAGAGGGGTTGCATCAATGATAGGGATGCACCGTATTTCATGTCACGCCCTGTGAAGGTGAGGGGACTGGTGGCTTGTGGCAAGTTCAAAGTAAGTTCGATGGGATTCCCGGTATATTGGAAATTCGCATCTCCCGAAAGTTTGGGCTTCAAGTCGGCTTTGGCGGATTTTACCAGTTCCATGCTGGATGCTATATTCTTGTCGGCCGCTTGCAGGTCGTGGTTGTATTCCAGAGCCATTACCCTGTATTTTTCCAGCAGAGAATCCTGCTGGGAAAATACGGGTGAAACACACAATAGACAAATGAATAGAGTATAGATGGCTTTCATGCTTATTTAGTTTTTATTTTATAGAATAGGACATATAGCGTAGGGGTAACGAACAATGTCAGCAGGGTGGCGAATGTCAGCCCGAAGATAATGGTCGCCGCCATTCCACCGAAAGCGATGTCGAACAGTAACGGCACCATGCCCAGAATGGTAGTGGTGGCAGCCATTAACACAGGACGGGTACGCGAAACGGTCGACTCGATAACTGCTTTATAGGGCGGAATCCCTTCACGGCGTTGTACGTTGATTTCATCTATCAGTACGATTACGTTTTTGATAATCATACCCAGTAGTCCCAGCCATCCGGCAATGGGGAAGAAACCGAACTGAAAGCCGGTGAGTAACATTCCGACGGCAACCCCGATGAGCGACAGGGGCAGTATGCAGAGTATGATTACCGGTTCACGGAAGTTTCCGAACAATGCAACCAGTATCACGATGAGCATAAGGAATGCCAGTGGAAAGTATTTGGCAATGGCCTGTAAGGCTTCGTTTTGGTCCTTGAATTGTGAATCCCAGAAAAAAGTGTATCCTTCGGGCAAAGACATGGCTTCAATGTCTTTGCGAATTTCTCCGTGTACTTCTGCCATAGTGTATCCGTTTTTTACACCGCACATGGCAGCCATACTGAGCTGACGGTTATAGGTACGTATCTGCGGAAATTCCCAGGTGGTTTCAATACGTTCCGTTACCTGTGACAAGGGGGCCGAACGCTCGCCGTTCCATACGGAGAAGTTACCCAGAGAAGCGGCATCCGTAATATCATAACCTTCGGATTTCAGTAAAACGGGTACTTTCTTTTCATTGTCCCGGTAGATTCCAACCGGAATACCGTCATTAATGGACTTGACGGATTGCATCATCTGCGCTTTGGTGATACCCAGTTCGCCTGCTTTGACAGGGTCGTATACAGGGCGTATCATCAGTGCCATATTGCCCCACTCGTTATGGGCATCGGCTACTTTCGGGTTACGGCGCATGATTTCGACGGCTTGTCCTACCAAGGAGTCGAGCACCGCCGGATCAGGTCCCAGGAAGCGGGCTTCGATAACTGCTTCCGTCAACGGGCTCAGCTCGAACTTGTTTACTTTGATAAGAGGTTCCGGAAATTTCAGGCGGATGGAGTCTTGTAACAAAGCGTTCAGTTGACGTGACTTCTTTGATGTATGGCATTTTACCAATAACTGGGCGTAGTTGGATTGTGGCCCGAATGCAATGTTCGAGAGATAATAACGCGGTGGTGTCTTACCTGCATAAGTAGATACCATTTCTGTTTCTTCATGGGTACGGATATATTCTGCCATTTCCTGAACTATCCGGTCTGTCTGGTAGATATTAGTGCCTTCGGGCAGCCATACGTCTACTGTGAAGTATTGTTTGTCCAGTGACGGTACAAATACCTTGGGTATAAATTTAAAGCTCCAGGCAGATAGTACCAACAGCAAAATCATACAACTTACTGTGGCGTAGCGATACTTGATAACCCAGTGCAGGGAACGGCGGAAGAGGTTATAGTATTTTCCGTCGAACAATGCGGATTTCAGTTCTTCCGGTCGGGGGCGGCGAACGAACTCTTGGATGAAGTACGGCGTTTGCGTCAAGGCAAATACCCAACTGAACATCAGCGATACCCCGATGACAATTACCAGGGAAGAAAGTAACTCGCCCGTGATATGGGGTGAAAAGTAGATGGGCAGAAAAGTAAGTATGGCAATGACGGTCGCCGCCAATAGGGGCAGTGAGGTTGATGAACAGGCACGCATGATGGCGACACGTTTCCTCATACCCCGTTGCATATTCACCAGTGCTGAATCGGAGACAACGATGGCATTGTCTACCAACATTCCCATGGCTATGATGATAGCGGCCAATGACATACGCTGCAACGCAATATCTGTGCATAACATCACTATGAGAGTGGCAAAGATGGAGAATATCAACCCGCTACCAATCAGGAGTCCGTTCTTGAATCCGATAAAAAACAGCAGAATGGCAACTACGGTTATTACAGATATAATGAGGTTCAGGATAAATCCCTGATTAGCGACTGCCGATTCATAACCTTGGTCGTAGATGGAGGACAGTTCATATCCCTGGGGCATGTCTTGGGCGATTTGGTCGATACGTTCTTTGACGGCTTCGGCCATGTCTACTACATTTCCGGTAGGTACGGTTGAAATGGCGATGCCGACGGCTGGCTGTCCATTGATACGCATCAGGTTACTGGCTGGCGTCTGGTAGTTCTCTTCAATCAGTGTAATGTCTGCCAGGCGGAAGTGTTCACCGGAGCGCGATACAATAGTCAGATTACGGATGTCGTCCAGAGAGTAGAAGTTTCCGGTAGATTCTATGCGTATGCGATTGGAACCGGCATCTATACCACCGGCATCCACCACTTTATTTTGTGCTTGAAAGGCGTGGGCTATATCGGCCATAGTAATCCCACTGCGTGCCATGACGGAAGGACTTACTGAGATGTCGATGGTAGGTGTTTGCGTACCATAAATTTCGACTTTGGCTACGTCTTTCACTTTAAGAACCTCATTCTTAATTAGTTTAGCTTGGTCTTCCAGTTCACGGTAGCTGTGGCCGTTGCCCGTCAGTCCGTAGAATACCCCCAATACGTCGCCGAAGTCATCGTTCACGATGGAAGGTCCGGCTCCCTCGGGTAGCTTGCCTTGTACGTCGTTTACTTTCCGGCGTAGTTTATCCCAAAGTTGCTGCATTTCGTCGGCACGGGTTTCTTTCTTCACATAAACAGTGATTTTGGATAGCCCGGCACGATTCTCTGTTTTCAGGTAATACAGTTCTCCTAAAGATTGAATGGATTCTTCCAGAATATCCGTTACTTGCGACTGCACTTCAGAGGGAGACGCGCCCGGATAGGGAGTCAATACCAATGCTTGCTTGATGGTGAACGGGGCATCTTCCAGTTTTCCCATCTTGGCGTATGAAAACAGTCCGCCTGCCAATATTAATACTAACAACAGGATGGTGACCGATTTCTTTTGTAAGAAGTATTTTACGAATCTCATGATTGCTTATTCTTAGAAGTGGTGGTGACTCTCATTCCGTCGGACAAGAAACGCAGGCTGCTGGTTACGACGGTTTCACCAACTTGAAGTCCATCGGAAATATTTACTTGTCCGTTAGGAAGCAATTTATTGACAGTTACGTTGCGACGGCTTACTTGTGAGGTAGCCGGATTGAATATCCATACATAATCTCCCATAGAAGGCCGGTGGCAGAGTGCCGCCTGGGGGATGCAGACCTCGGCAGCACTCTTTGTTTGCGGAATGTCCAACATCGCTTTACCGGACATACCCGCCAACAGTTCACCGTCTCCATTGGGTAACATGGCCGTCAAAAGATAGGAAAGGTTGTTCCGGGTAGTACCTTTGGATACCTCGACAATATGCGCCTGATATGTTTTATGGGGGATAGCGTCAAAATGTATTTGTATGCTGTCCAGTGATTGCACAGCATAGGCAATGTCTTGGGTTACATAGATTTCTATTCTTAATTGGCTGATATCTATTAATGAAATTACGGGTTGGGTAGCTTTTACATCCTGGAATTTTTCGATATAGACTTCGCCTACATATCCGGTAAAAGGAGCTATTAAACGAGTATCTTCCAATTCGTTTTGAGCGGTTGTGAAAGCTGTCTTTGCGGCAATATAGTCTGCTTTTGCTTTTTCGTAAGCACTGGCTGAAATGTTTTCTTTGTGGTATAATGTTTCGATGCGTTGAAATTCAGTTTTAGCTTGCTGATAAACGGCTTCGGCACGTTCCTTGCGAATATGAAAGTCGCGTGGGTCTATTTCCGCAATGATACTCCCTTGTTTATATTGATTTCCGGCATATACGCTAAAGCGGTCGATGGGGCCGCCTACCCGGAATGATAACTCGGAAGTCCGATAGGGCTGGGCAATAAAAGGAAACTCTTTATTGCTTTCCCGGGAGAATGTAGTGGCCTTTGTTGTATATACCGGCAAGTCCTGTTCGTTTTTAGAGTCTTTTCCGTTACAGGCGCAAAGCAGGAAAGCCAGAGCTGATAATAAAATGCAGGGTACTTTTGTCTTCATATCTCATTCTAATTTTCGCCAAAATTAAGAAAGGATGTATGAATTTACCGGAGTAAAGATTCTGAAATCGGGAAATAAGCAACTGAAAAGGGGGAAATGACTCTTGAAAGCAGCCCCTTGGGATATATGTGTGTCTTATCCTGAAATAGCGTTACATAAAAATGATGCGCTTTGTTAATATCGAATTTATTTGTTTCTTTAATTGATTGGCATTGATAGGTTTCGCCATATAGGCATCAAAACCGTTCTCCATAACTTTCTGTTCGTCCGAAGCATAAGCAAAAGCGGTGACGGCAATAATCGGTACTCGCGTAGATAATTTACGTATCTCTTGAGTTGCTTCATATCCGTCCATGACCGGCATGTTGATATCCATCAGTATAAGTTGGGGGGCAGTTTCTTTAAATAAGGATACTGCCTCTTCTCCATTCCATGCATGTATCAGATTATAATCTTTCCTCAGGATGGATTCTATTAAACGATAGTTGCTCTCATGATCTTCTGCTATCAAGATAGTAATTTTCTGTTGCTTCATCTTGATGGGTTCTGTTCTGGTTTCCTCTTGCTCTATATGGATAGCGGGAGTGTAAGGAAGCGTGAACCAGAATGTAGAACCTGCTCCGGGTTTCGAGTTCAAGCCGATTTCACCACCCATATGTTCTACAAGAGTTCTGCAAATGGAGAGTCCCAATCCCGTACCTTGGGCGAAATTGTTTAATTTGACGAAACGGCCGAATACAGCTTCTTGCTTGTCTTCGGGAATACCACAACCGGTGTCGGATACATAAAAATAAAGCGTTTTGTTATTGCGTATTTCATAGCCGAAACGTATGCTGCCCGTTTCGGTGAATTTGATAGCATTGGTTACTAAGTTAATAATAACTTGTGATAACCTGTTACGTTCGGAATGAATATAACATTCGGGTAACCGGGACTCGAATGAAAGTTTGACATCTTTCTCAGGCGGGAGTTTTAACTCCAACGAACTTTCCAATTCCATCATCACTTTGTTCAATTCGAAGTCGGTGTTTGTAAATTCCATCGTTCCGGCTTCTATTTTAGAGAGGTCGAGAATATCGCTGATAAGTTGCAGCAGCAGGGTATTATTATTTTCAATGATGCTGACGTATTCCTGCTTTTCCTCTTCTTCTTCCGTGGAAGCTAATATTCCGGAAAATCCTACAATCGCATTGAGCGGAGTACGTATTTCGTGACTCATGTTAGCGAGAAAAGCTGATTTAAGACGGTTGGATTCTTCTGCACGATTCTTAGCGGAAATTAAGTCGTTTTCCATCTTCTTCCGTTCCGTAATCACTAATGAGGAGCCGACTAATGTCAACGGCTCTCCATTATCATCGTAAGTCTCTATGGCAGCTTGAGCTTCTACCCAATCAATCTGTTTATGTCCGTTTACTCTGTTGATAACGCGGTACTCTTCTTTTACTTTCAGAGTGCGTCCGGCTAACAAGTCGGCATAAGCTTTCTTCACTTTAGGAAGGTCTTCCTTACATATCTTGGCAAAATATTGGCTGTCGGGTACGGATAGTTGTTCCTCGTTAACCTCTTCGTTATTATCGCTTAATTCTATGGGCTTGTTTACATCACAAAGTATGGTATGGGTTTGCAAATTCCATTTCCACGGGACAATATTGGCTACTTCGAGTGCCATAGACAATTTGTGGTTGATGGATCTCAATTGGTTTTGTGCATGGTGCAGTTCGGTGCTATTCAGGCAAAATACATCCACAAAATGCCCGTCACTGCTGGCATTTACCACAATATCGTAAAAGGTATCTATCTCCTTATAATAGTAAGAAAAAGTGATAGAGCGTTTCTCCTGCAAGGATATATTCATGAAGTACAGGAACTGAGGCATAGACTCAGGGAATATTTCACTTCCCAGTTTACCGATGATCTCACTGCGTTTGAAGAATCTTTCTTCAAAATGTCTGTTCACATCGGAATATATGGTATCAATGATGCGACCATCCTTATTTTTTATCAGTTCTTCCAACATGTAAAGGATGGGCATATTGTTGATGAGACTATAATATTTAGTAGTGGTCTCCAGTTGATTCTGTTGAACGCGTTTTATTTTTTCGAGTATGTACAAACGGTGATATTGGAAAGCAAGTAATATAATAATGATGAAACAGATTAATCCTATAATAGCATACTCATACTTTTCCCAGAAGGTAGGAGGAGCATTGTAAAATATTGTATTCTGCGGACAACGTTTGGGATCGAGATTGCGTTGAACTAATGATTGATAATTGAAGACGGGAGCCGGATTGGTAGTATGATAAAAGGGTATGTCACGCGCTGCCTTACCATCGAGTATCTCTTGAATGGTAGATAGTATTTGGTTGGTATATTTTTTTTCATTGTAGAGGTATCCTCCCACAATGCCTCCTTCTTCTGCGATACCAATGGTTCTGAAAGAAAATAAGGGCACGGATGATGTGGCGATAATGCGATGATAGTTAGTAGTCATCACGGCATTCCCGTCAAAATCTGTTTTACGAATCCATGAGGAGAAAAGAATACCGGTCTGTTTTTTATCTATATGGTTTAAGATAGTGAATAAGCTATCGGTACTCGTATCCTTCGCGGAAATGAATTGATATTTTATTTCGGGATGATTGTTCCGGAATATTTCAGAGAGGTCGTAATCATTTTGCTGGCATATATAAGTCTCGTCTCCTATATATAATACTTGGTTCATATCGGGAATGAGTTGCTTCATAAGCTGCAAGTTTTCTTCTATATAGATGTTGGCGTGCAACATCGTCATGTTCAACTTGCCTTGTAGTTTACTAAGTGGAATACGTTGTTCAGGAGTGAGGGCGTGCCCCATTGCTACAATACTGTCAGGGCCGGTATAATCTCGTTCACCGCATAGAATCATCGGAATATCAGGCCATTGACGGTTTAGGGTATCACACAAAATAAAACTTGCGCTTCCTACGAAAACAACAAGTTTAGGCGTACGGGTAGAGAGTTCAGTGCATATTTTATTTTTGAAGTTTTGAAAATCAGAAGGCTGCTCCATAGTTGTCATTTTCAGATGTGCGGTATATACGCCCAATCTGTCATTTTGGGAGGCCATATTAATAATGGGATTAATAAGGCTGTTACTCCATGGGTTGGAGTCAGCATATGCATTGATAATGAGAATGTGATCAATATGTTTATCTACGCTATTCCCGGATGAAGAAAGCGTATAAAATAAACAGCAGAGAGTAATGATCACTGCCTTGAAAGTACCCTTCATGTTTGCCTTTTGTTTTGCTTGTTGACCTGGCAAAGGTATATATAAATGTCGAATAGCCAAAAAATAATGGAATTTTAGTAGGGGATTAAGATTAATGGAAACGGAATAGTTTGAATATTTCTATTCCGTTTTCCTTGTCGAAATGCATAAAAAGAGTGTTATATCATAATTTATTTTTATTCTTTCTTGAAATCTATCGTGAGATAACGTTCACCGTCATGTAAACTTTTCATCCGTATATTCAAACCTTTTTTATTTTCCATTTGATTGGCTATCTTGTCCAGTTTGAAAGATACCAATCCATTTCCCGGCATAATCAGTTCGTCATTATTCGCGTTTTGACGGAATTCAAGGGTGATATATCCATCTTTGTCATTCGTTCCGTCAGATGCTTCGTTCACTACCAGATTGAGCATGTGTTTTTTGTCGGGATTATTGCTATGGTATAATTGATATTGAATATTCAGATAATTGTCAACAATCCACATATTGGTTATATTGATGCCGTCATCTCCGATACTGTCTGCTTTTTCAGCAGGCATAGAGTAAATATCTTTGGTCAGGATATTTTCAATGTGATTGATTTGAGCATTATAATCATATCCGTCTATTTTCTCTTCCAGCGGATAGAAATAGATGAATGTACGTTGTCCTTCTGTTAGTTTGTAGTTGTTGATGGATGTGGTATCTCCGGGATACATTTTTGTTCCTTCATCCAAAGCGAAATAGTAATCATTTCCGTTAATAATCCGCAAAGTGCCGATAGTGAGCGATGGCTGTTCGTTACTGTCAAAATCGTCCAGGCAGGATTGGAGAAAAGGCATTATTACGAATAAAAGGAGAAATGCCGCCAATAATTTTTTTAATCTTTTCATGAGTAGAGGTCTTGTTTGGTTATTCTATTTTCTAAATTTTGTATTTGAAAAATTCAGGAATTATGCAAATACTGCATAGAAGATTGTTAAAGAAATCAAAGAATGAAAATCTTATCTCTTTGATGCAGTATTTTTGTACCCGTTGCATTTATAAGGTAAACACGTGTTAAAAGAAAGAATGGAAGAACAGGTATTGGCAGAACGCTGCAGGCAGGGAGACAACCTGGCCCGCAAGGAACTGTATGAACATTATGCGGGGCGTATGCTCAGTGTATGTTTGCGTTATGCCGGTGACAGGGAGACTGCACAAGACCTGATGCATGACGGTTTCCTGAAATTATTCGATTCTTTCGATAAATTCACTTGGCGGGGAGAGGGTTCTTTACGTGCGTGGATGGAACGCGTAATGGTGAATACGGTATTGCAGTATTTGCGGAAGAATGATGTGATGAATCAATCTGCAGCTCTGGATGAAGTGCCGGAAGCAGGTGAAGAGCCTGATGCTTCGGCAGTGGATAGCATTCCTCAAAAGGTATTGATGCAGTTCATCAGTGAACTTCCTGCCGGTTATCGTACTGTATTCAACTTATATATTTTTGAAGATAAGTCTCATAAAGAAATAGCTCAGTTACTGGGTATTAATGAGAAGTCATCTGCTTCCCAATTAACACGCGCCAAAGCTGCTTTGGCAACCAAGGTAAAGGAGTGGATGAAAATGAACGCATAAATGAAAGAACGTATGAAAGATGAATTGTGGATGCGAAAGATAAAGGAACGGTTGGAAGATTACTCCGAACCGATACCCGCTTCCGGTTGGGAACGGTTGGAGAAAGATTTGTCCGCTCCGAAAGCCTTACCTGCTGAGAAACGGCATATTATTCCTTTTCGTCGTTGGGCGATGAGTGCGGCTGCAATATTACTGGTAGCTGTATCGTCTATCAGCCTGTGGCTGCTTCAAAGTCCTGTGGGAGATGAAATGCGTAATACAGTTGCACCGTCTCTGGCTGTTGCACCGGATATACTGCCTGAGCAACAAACTCGCGGGGTACAGACCGAAATGACAGAACCGGTATATCATGCACAAGGAAAATCGTTGCGGACAAGTAATCACCATAATTCACTGGTAGCTCAGCAAATAGAAATAGCGGATAAGACAGAACAACAATCAGAAATACAAAGTCAGAACACGCAGGAAGAAACAGCCGGTAATGTAACGGATAAAATGGAAACGGTCACCACGGAAAAAGAAGTGGCTGATAGTCGGAGTGACAATGTGGAAAGACAGTTAGAACGCCGTCGTCCTTCAAGTAGAGATAAATTGCATTTACCCGTAGAGAAGAAGTCGGGTGCAAAATCCCGTGGATGGTCAGTGGGGTTATCCGTAGGAAATACCGGCGGGCTCATCTCCGGGAATAGTTTGGCGGAAGGTGAACTGCTGCAAAACACTCCAAGTTTTGATAGTCCTTATGGTGGAAGAGTGGATCTTTCTATCATGGCTGATGGAATTATGAATGTACCGGAAGGACAGGAACTGATTTTTAAAGACGGTATGCCATATTTGAAAAGAAGGGCTGACCAGGTAGTGAATATCGACCATAAGCAACCATTAACATTCGGTTTTTCCGTGCGAAAGAGACTTCCTAAAGGCTTTTCGGTTGAAACCGGTTTGATGTATACGTATCTTGCCTCGGATGTAGAGTTTGCAAGTTTGGAAAAGGTTAGTCAGAAATTGCATTATCTGGGTATTCCTTTACGGGCCAACTGGAATTTTGTAGATAAGAAGTCTTTTACAATGTATGTTTCGACCGGTGGAGCCATGGAAAAATGTGTATATGGCAAAATCGGTAGTAAGGATGAAACGGTGAAACCTCTGCAGTTCTCTGTAATGGGAGCGGTAGGTGCCCAGTATAATGTTAGCAACAGGGTAGGTATTTATGTGGAACCGGGAGTGTCTTATTTCTTTGATGACGGTTCGGAGGTGCAAACGATACGTAAAGAAAATCCCTGCAATTTTACTTTGCAGGGGGGGATTCGGTTGACGTATTAAAACCGCGAGGCTTTGCCTCGCTAAATTTCCCTTTAATTAACCACCACCGTTTGGAAATATTCTTTGAATAAAGTTTCTGCCTGTTTCAATTGTTCCGGTGTATTTTCTTTGACCTCTTTCAATTGATAGTCCCATCCCATAGCTTCGTATTTATGTACTCCCAATTTATGATAAGGGAGTATCTCTACTCGTTGTATGCTTTGATATTTGCCAAGGTGTGTACCCATGTTGCGAATATCTTCTTCGAAGTCACTATGGCCCGGTACTAAAACATAACGCAACCAAAAGGGATGCTGATGTTTTTCCAGCCAGGCAGCAGTTTGCAGGGTTTGCTCATTGTTGCGCCCGGTCAAAAGGCGGTGGCGTTCCGGATTAAACTCTTTGACGTCAAGCAGGACTAAATCAGTTAATTCGAATAACTTTTCTACTTTTTCGTTCCATATACCACCGTTAGTATCCAGGCAGATATGTATGCCGTTGGCTTTTAAATCTTTGAATAGAGGTATTAATGTTTCTGCTTGTAGGGTAGGCTCTCCTCCCGAGAATGTTATTCCTCCTTTTTTTCCGAAAAATGCTTTTTGGCTGATAGCCATTTGCAGGATTTCTTCTGCAGGAGTGGGGGTACCACCTTTTATGTCTATTGTATCCGGATTGGCACAATACAGACAGCGGAAAGGACAGCCTTGCAAGAATACGACGAGGCGTAAGCCCGGGCCATCGAAAGTACCCATTGATTCGTATGAATGAACGTTAATCATAATCTTTGTTTGATAAAAATAGGGACGGGTAAAGTACCCGTCCCTATGATTAATTTATTTTAGAACGGAGATATTACATACGTTCGTGGAAACTGCGGCTGATAACTTCCAATTGATGTTCGCGGCTCAGTTTCACGAAGTTTACGGCATAACCGGAAACACGAATGGTAAGTTGCGGATACTTTTCGGGATGCTCCATTGCATCTTCCAGCATTTCACGATTCAGTACGTTTACGTTGAGGTGATGTGCACCTTTGGTAAAATAACCGTCCATCATGGTTACCAGGTTCTCAACACGTTCTTCAGCAGTTGGACCTAATGATTTTGGAACAATGGAGAAGGTATTGCTGATACCGTCTTGTGAAT
This sequence comes from uncultured bacterium, assembly GCA_905215345.1. Taxonomy (GTDB): domain Bacteria; phylum Bacteroidota; class Bacteroidia; order Bacteroidales; family Bacteroidaceae; genus Bacteroides. The sequence continues at coordinate 130,455 of CAJMPR010000006.1, read as the reverse complement.
CACGATAACGCAGTTTGGCAACAGAGCTTAAAGAAGCAATAGCGCCATTTTTATCACGTCCGTGCATCGGATTGGCACCCGGAGCGAACGCCACACCTTTGGCACGTCCGTCAGGAGTAGCACCGGTCTTTTTACCATACATTACATTAGATGTAATCGTCAGCAATGAAAGAGTAGGGCGGGCATTTTTATATACCGGTAGTTTCTTTAATTCTTCGCTGAAGTAATATACCAGGTCTACACCGAGGTGGTCTACACGGTCGTCGTTGTTACCAAAGCAGGGGTATGTACCCTCAATATCGAAACCTTCTGTTAAACCGATGTCATTACGACGGGCTGTAACTTTTGCATTCTTGATTGCCGACAATGAGTCGATGGCAATAGAAAGTCCAGCAACGCCATAAGCCAGGTTAATACGCGGGTCGGTATCTACAAATGCCATTTGAGCTTTTTCGTAATAATACTTGTCGTGCATATAGTGGATGATATTCATTGCCTCGTTATAAACACGGGCAATTTCAGTCAACACTTTTTTATAGTTGGACATAACCTCTTCAAACTTCAATGTGTCGCTGGTCAATACGGGAATACCCTTTACCATTACGGTTCCGGTATTTTCGCAACGTCCGCCATTGATAGCGAGCAATAATGCTTTGGCAAGGTTGGCACGTGCACCGAAGAACTGGATTTGCTTGCCGATAGCCTGATAGGATACGCAGCAGGCGATACCATAGTCATCGCTGTTACGAACTTCACGCATCAGGTTGTCGTTCTCGTATTGTATGGAGCTGGTGTCTACAGATACTTTTGCACAGAAATCTTTGAATCCTTCCGGCAGTTCGGGGCTCCACAGTATGGTCAAGTTAGGTTCCGGTGAAGGACCGAGATTGTACAGCGTTTGCAGGAAACGAAATGAAGTCTTGGTCACTTTCACACGTCCGTCATTGAATCGTCCGCCGATAGCTTCGGTTACCCAAGTCGGGTCTCCGGCAAAGATATCGTTATAAGATTGCATACGCAGGTGGCGTACCATACGCAGTTTGATGACAAACTGGTCGATCAGCTCTTGTGCAAACGTCTCATCAATCTTGCCGTGAGCCAAATCATATTCAATGAAGATATCAAGGAAAGATGAAACATTACCCAGTGACATGGCAGCACCGTCTTGTTCTTTAACGGCAGCAAGATAAGCCATATATACCCATTGAACTGCCTCCTGAGCAGATGTGGCAGGGCGACTGAGGTCAAGTCCATAGTACTCACCCATGATTTTGATTTCTTTCAATGCCTTGATTTGCTCTGCTACTTCTTCGCGTAAGCGGATACGTGCATCGGTCATAGGACCGGTCAGGTTATGTAAGTCTTCTTGTTTCGCTTCAATCAGACGGTCGATACCATATAAAGCAAGACGGCGGTAGTCACCTATTATACGTCCACGGGCATAATTATCGGGAAGTCCGGTAAGAAAACCTAACGAACGGAAAGAACGGATTTCTTCTGTATATACATCGAACACACCATCGTTATGTGTTTTGCGATAATGAGTGAAGATATCTTTTACTTTCTCATCTATTTCAACGCCATTCTCGTGGCAAGCCTTTGCTACTACATTGATACCACCGAAGGGTTTGATTGCACGTCTCAGCAATTCATCCGTCTGCAAACCAACAATAAGTTCGTTTTCCTTATCAATATAACCTGCTTTGTGGGAAGTGATAGTAGATACTGTGATATGATCTAATGAGCGGACACCGTTGTTTGCCCTTTCTTCTTCCAATGCTTTCACGCAAAAGTCCCAGATACGTTTTGTACGTTCAGTAGGTCCTTGCAGGAAAGAGGCATCCCCGGTGTAGGGTGCGATGTTTTTACTAACGAAATCACTAACATTGATTTCTTTGCTCCAAAGCCCGTCAATAAAGGTTTTGTTTAATTCCATAATATTCTTTTTTGAAAATGGTTAGATTATGTTATCCTTTTAGAGCGTGCAAAATTACGGAAAAATTTCCGTAATTACATTATGGGAAAGAGTGTTTTTATGTTGGAGAACATAAAATAACTATCATTAGGTAGGTATATGCATTATCTCTAATGAATTTTAATAAAATTATTTGCAGAATTAAAAATGATTTGTACCTTTGCACCGCTTTCAACGGAAAGTACTTCTTAAACGAAGTTTTGGAGAGGTGGCAGAGTGGTCGATTGCGGCGGTCTTGAAAACCGTTGTGCTGCGAGGCACCCGGGGTTCGAATCCCTGTCTCTCCGCGATAAACATTGATAATCAATGTATTACAAAATAAGCACCCGAAAAGGAACCCAAAAACGGCCTTACGGGTGCTTTTTTCATTTCGGCGGGCTTCCCAGCAATCCGAAATTTAATTATGAACAAAAAATTTCTTAATGAAGGAAATAACGGCTTTTCCTACCTTTGTTTTCTTTAGCCAAACCACGGCTACAATTACAATTATCAATATTGCAAGTATGTAACGCCACTTATAAGGGTCGGCCGCCGGTTGCTCTGTATTGGCTTCTTTTTTATCCGTGTCGGTAGTAGTTGTTTCTTCCTTGGTCGAAGCGTTGGCTTCTTGGTTTTGGCTTACTCCTTTATCTTCCGAATTCTGCTTTACGGTTAGTTGCTCAATACTTTTAATATGCCCCTTGTTAGGCGGTTGCTTTTTTGCCGGTGTCGGTTCCTTATTTCGGCTTCCTTCGGGTTGGCTCGTTTTACCGGGTGTTACTTGCCCTTCCGGTTTCGGGTCTGGTTCTTTGTTGGGTTCCGGCGGGTAATACTCTATTTTGGTATATGTAATTTCTACGCCGTTCGTTTTGGTGGTATCTACGAAAGTGGAAGAACTACCGGTGTTGGTTTCCTTCGTGGCTTGGTCTACCGTTGTCTTTTCCTGTTTGCTGGCTGTTAGCTTCCTTGGTGTGGAGCAACCGGTAAGGAAGCCTATCAACAAACCCACCAGCAAGCAAAGAAATAGGGTTAAAAGTTTTGTTTTCATTTTACGCAATTCTTTTTAAGTTCTTCGATAATTGGGTACATATCCATAAAGTTATAAAGCCTTTTCCGTTCTTCGCGAGTTGCTTCGTCTGCCTTACGGCCCGCTTCTTCAAAAGCAACTCTTAGCTGCTCTCTCATTACTTCCCTGTTTAGTTTTACCGGTTTCTCTTTTTGTGGAGTAGCCGGTAAAACAAACATAACTACTACTAAAATGGTATCTATCATTCTTTTTCGTATTTTAGTGCGTTTAGGCGGTTAAGCCAACCTTTTATAAATCGTTTTTGTGTCGGGTCGCGTTCTACAATCCGGTAAAGGAAGGCTTCGCGCTCGGCCTTTATGGCATTGAATAACGCCAACGAATCGGAAGAATTAACGGCGGCTAAGGTCTTAGGCCCTACAATTCCGTCTACTGTTAAACCTAATAGCTTTTGCGGTATCTTAATCCCGTTTGCGCCTGAACCCCACACCCAATCTACTAAAATGTTGGCTACGCTTTGACTTTTAATTTGGTCGGCTTTCCATTTGTCCCAATAGTGGGGCTTTAGTACCCGGTTTAGAACGTCTTCTTTACTAAGTAGTCTTAGGTCGTCTACGTCTATATCTCCGTCGCCGTCCTTATCATAGCCAACTTTTCGCCAAGTGGCAATAGTTACGCCCATATTGGTAGCCCCGCCTTTGTCTACCGGGTCATTAACGTAGCCGCCTTCCCAACTCAAAATAAACGGTAAAAACTTACTCACATTCGCCATGTTGCCCCCCTTCCTGTTTTTCTTCGTTTAGCATTATATCCGCAAGTGGTACGTTAAAATGTCGCTCGGCCTTATTTACCATAATTCGCTGTAAAGCCCTTGCTATTTTATTGTCGTTTTCCGAACTCCAATTTTCAAGAATACTCCAAATTTGATAAAACAAGAAAACGCCAACAATAAAACGTACTGCTATGTCCGAATCCTTAATTACATAAATATCCACGTAGTTAGCTACGATAATAGCTAATAGGGCTACAATCATTGTAACCATAATACGAAACTTGTACTCGCTTTTAAATTTTCCGTCTGCCTTATCGGGGTGTTTTTTATGTACTCGGCGACCTAAAGACCAAGCCGTATAAACGTCGATAATAACCGCAATTAGGCACGGTATAAAAAAGGGTATAGAAGTTTCAAAGGCCAATAATAAGCCCCCGCCAATACTTGTAATGTATTGGAGAAACCTATTTAAAAAGGTTTTAGCCAATGTTTCCCACATCATAATAATTATTTAGATTGTTGTGTTACTCGTTTGTCAAACTCTCTAAGTCTGCCTTAACCATAGCTTTAACGGCTAATACTTCCGTTAAATACTCTTTGTATTCCGTTTCGTCGGCCGGGTCTTTGGATAGACCAATCGTAAAAGCGTTGTACTTATTGATAAGGTTAAATTCTTCGGTTTCATCCCGACGGGAACGAAGAACGGCTTTTACGCATTTGTCGTAATCCGGGTTCCCCCAAATCTGTACGGTTTCGTACTCATAGCCAATTTGCGGGTTTTCGCTTCCTTCCTGCTGAATATCCGCCGGCTGTACTTCTACTTCTGTAATGTTGTAGTTATAATGGAAACTACCGTCGCCTAAGTCTTGCAAAATAAGCGGCCTAACGTTTGAATTTGATTTCATACTTTGTACTCTTTGAAAGTTTCTTAATCAAGTGTTTACTATCGCAATATTTAGCCCAGCCCCACCAAGAGCAAACATTGCGTTTAAATTCTTCTTCGGTTAAGGTTTTGCGCTTGTTTAGTTTACCTATTCTTTTGCAAAGCCTTTGCTTTATTCCTTTCCGCATCCGTGTATGTGTATGGAAGAAAACATAGCCTAAGAAGTCGATACCCCGCGAAGCAACCGGGAAGACTTGCCAATTATCTTTAACCTGTAATTTTAGTTCGCTCATATACTGCCTTATTTCGTTTAACAAAGAATGTAAATAGGCTTTGTCCGGGGCGAGTACTACAATATCATCCGCATAGCGGAAGTAATACTTAACCCCTTTTTCCTCTTTTATCCAATGGTCGAAATAAGTAAGTATAAGGTTCGCAAAATATTGGCTCAAATAGTTGCCGATTGGTACGCCGTCCGCCGAATCTATTATTTCGTCAAGCAAGGCTAATAACCTTTTATCCTTCAATTTGCGGCGTATAATCCCCTTTAGTACGTCGTGGTCTATTGAAGGGTAAAACTTGCGAATATCTATTTTCAAGCAATACGTAGTATTTTCCGGGTCTTTCCTTAGTGCTGCTAATACCTTCTTAGCGGCCGCGTGTATTCCCCGGTTCTTTATGCAGCTATATGTGTCCGCCGTGAAAATTGAAGTCCAAATAGGCTCCAATACGTTCATAACTGCGTGGTGTACTATGCGGTCGGGATAATAAGGTAAGCGGTATATTTCCCGAGCTTTGGGTTCATAAATTGTAAAAACGTCGTACTTAGACGTTCTAAATGTACCGTTAAGCAATGTTTCCCGCAGGTTCTTTATGTTTTCTGTACGGTTCTTATCGTGCTTTCTAACTCCGTGCGAGCGTAGTTTACCCTTGCGGGCTTTTTCGTCCGCCAACTCTAAGTTTGCAAGCGTACAAATTTTGTAGTACAAATTTCCTATTCTTTTCATTGCTTTGCTGGTTTCTTAGGGAACGTTCGGCAAAGCCTACTAATACCCCTTAAACGGTTATGTTATTTTTTGCCAAGTGGCAAGGTCTTTGCTTTTATAAAAAATCTTTAGCATAGCTGGGAGCCGACATTCGTATTCGTATTCGAAGGCGTGTTATTCGTATTCGCGTAACCGAAGCCTGCATTCGCGCTGTTATTCGCATTACCGCCGAAAAGGACACCCCAAAAGCAAACAACCTATATTTTTACTCAAAGTAATATCTTGTACCGGAAGCCCGCATAGTTACTTTACGCGGGAAGGCGTTAAGCTCCCTAATCTTTCCAAGAACGTGTTTTATTTCTTGCGAATTGGTAAAGAACTTCCGCGCATCCGTATCGCTGTCTTCTTTGTTGAATTTGATTTTCACAAGGAACCGGTTATTTCCGAATTTCGTTTTTACTTCGTCCAAGTAATCAACTACCCAAAAGGATAGGTTAATTAGTTTCTGTTGGTTCGTTTCCGGGCAATTAAAATGCTTGTTATTTGCGTCCGGCTGAATTCCCAAACTTGCTAAACTTCCGTCGTCTACTTTATTTTCCATAACTCCTAAAAAATGAACGGCGGGCTAATTGCCCTTCTTGGGGAAACCTTTTAAAGCCCGCCGGTTAATAGTTCTATTTCTTTGTTCTCGTATCGCTCCGTATCGTTTTATCCGGGTAAAAAGCAAAGCCGGGAGCCGACAGCCGTACTCGCATTCGAAGGCGCGTCATTCGAATCCGCGCAACCGAAGCCCGCAGCCGCGCCGCAATGCGCAACACCGCCGAAAAGGACACCCCTTAACGCTTCGCCGGAACCTGGTATATTGGTATAGTAATAGTCTGAAAAGTATGTAACGGAACTGCCGCCAACTGCCGCCGGCATATTTTCGCCATACTCGCCAACTATCATTATTTTAGCCCAACCTTCCGAACGTGGCAGAAGTCCCCTTAATTCGCAATCGTTATAATTACTATCTTGGTATTTGCTGGGGTCAAGGCAAACATAGAATTCGGCAAGACCGCCGGCCGCTTCGCTCTGAATTCGGCATTTACAGCCGTCCGTCCAACTCCAAACGTGCCCGAACGGGTTCTCTAAACCTCGGTAGCTTGGAACTTGGAAGGTTTGGCCGTTGGTGTTATCGCTCTTTTTGTAGGTATAAGCGACCGTTCCGGTTTTATTTCCTAACGGGTTAGTAGCTCCACAAGGAACCATAGGATTATAGCTATTGTAGCCGCCCCAATCGCTCATAATGGTAACGCCGTCGCCTAATCCGCCTTGTTTGTACCCTTCGCTTGTGGGGGCTGCATTGTATGCAAGTTGGCTATTAAAGTTTGCGTACTCAACCGCATAAAGCCAATAGCAAGTTTTTTGTATCTCGTAAACGTCGCAATTCCAACCGGCCCCGTTTAGTCCTGCGTTACCTCTACGGCGTGCATAGGCCCGGAAGTTGGTAAGGCTGGTAGAAGTTCCGGGCATTCCTAAAAGGCTTTTATATGTTCCGTCCCAATCGGCGGCATTTTGGCCCCCTCTGAAAGCTGCGGTAGCATTTACTACGGAAGCCAATTTAGGCGCGCTTGCGGTTGTTCTGTCTATTGCGGCTTCGTATGCTGAACGGTAAGCAAGGGGTACTAAATGAAACCCCGGTAACTCGAATTCTGAAAGGTAACAACGGAATTTAGTACCTTCTATTTCAAACTTTCGATAGTGGGCCGGAATTTCTACCATAACTTGCCCGTCGGTTCCGGTAAGGTTGGCGGCGGCTCCGTTGTCGCGTTTGGTACTATCGTTAGCATGAAGGTAGTAAGCTACCGTTCCGTTATCTCTCAATACACAACGCCGCATCCTGCTTTGAATTGGTAGCGAAACATGAAGTTCCGGGCGGCCCAATCTTTTACAAGCCGAATTAGCTACGTTAGAATCCCATTCTATACCGTAGTAGTAATCGTATGGAAACTTCGGCTTAGTGTTTCCTACTCCAATGATTAAACCCATAAATTACAATGTTTTTAATACCCCCAAAGAAGGGTAAGGTTCGTTAAACTCGTTTGCTTAATCTCCCGTACTATTTCGGGGTTCCAACCGGTTTCAAAGCGTGTGCTAACGAATTTCCCCGGCTCCATGCCCCAAAGGTTTACTTCCAACGTAACGGGTGTTTCGCCGTCGTTTTTAATGTTAAACGGAACTTCTTCTTTTTTGAAATTCGCGTTATTAAGGTTGTCAATAACCCCAATACTTCCAATTTGGGCGGACGTTACTTCGCCCCCTCTTGTTTGTCCCATAGGCTTTTTTGTTTCAAAAGTAAATACTATCGTATTATAGTAATACGGTTGTCGATAAAAAAAGAATAACTTACGTAGTTAGCAAGGTTTCCAACTCGTTAATTTTATCCCTGTAATCTTGCCTTATTTCGTGTACTTCATCCATGCTATACGGCAAAGGCAAGTTTAGTAAGGTTGCTTCATAGCATTTCATAACCTTGTAATCTGTATTATCTAAGAAGGCTTTATATTCGTTTATTTTTTCCGTAATTAGCTTCTTAGAAACGCTTTCTATATAGTGGTAACTAATCCGGTCGCCATTGTCGTAGGGCTGAATTCTAATACTTCCAAATTCTACGCTTGGGGTTAGCTGGGTTTCGTCTACCAGGTCTACTGGCTTCCAGCCAATTTTAACCAATTCTTCTACTTGCATAGCAACCGTTACTACTACGTCTTCCGGTTCTCCTTGTTCGTTTAACCGTCTTTCGGTTCGGTCTTCCAATATCTTAGAAACCAAATACCCGTTTTCGTTTATATATCCGTACTCTATCATAATATTACCACCTAAATTTACTCATTAACCATGCTTCTTTTTTAACTCCATTTACATAACCTATTGTAAACACGCACATTGCAGACCAACCCTCACCAATATCTAAATTGCCGTTTTCCGAACTATCATCATATAAATGTTGACCGCTACGTGGATAAACCCTCATGTACCCCGACCACCATTGTTTGAAAAATATAGTTCGCCCTATTATTCCATCGGTTGGCAAATAAACGGTGGTTTGGTAACGAGAATAACCTATCACCAAAGAATCACTTTCTGATAAATACACCGTAGATGAACTTTCATCTACTCGCCTTGTTTTAAGAATCAATCCGGCTGCTAAAAGATTTTGAAAAAATCCACCATAGGCGGGTGCATTTCCTGAATTACTTGCAGTGCCATAAACCCCGGCAATAAAGTTTTCATTATCCCATTGGCTTTTGCTAACATTACCATAGCCCAATCCGACAATTGCAGCTTTTCGGGTAATACCCAAAGAAGCCGCAACCGCTTGCGTTTCTGCATTATTGGCAAATATTCCGGTTGGTGACATATAAGCGACACGGCTGGAACTACTTTTGCTTCTTGCTTCAACAACACCACTACCAGCATCTATTTTGATTTTAGAACCTTGCCCTGAATCTTGGGAATAATCCCCCCCGGAGCGTGGGGCATCTACTGTAATTTGGGAATTTCGAGCGTCAAGGGTTATTTTATTATCTGATGCAAGCGTAGAAACAATTTTACCGCCTTGTATAACCCAATCGCCGATATTAGCCCCTTCGGCTAATATTAAGTTTGTGGCTATGCTTTCAAATTGCGCCCCGAAGTTTTCCCAATAGTCCGAATTGTCGGCGGGGGTTTGGTTGGAAAAGGAACCGTTAAGTTTTCGTTTGGCTCGATAATATACGTTGTTGTACTTAACAACGTCTACCCGTTGGTTGCTTCCGGTATATCCTACGTATGAAGAATAGTTACCCCTAAAAACATAAGTAGGTTGTACGTCTATTGAACTTTCTATTTCGGCGGCAACATCTTCCGGGGCTGGTGTCCAATCAGTGGCTATATTTCCAAATTCTAATTTTGGCCTACCTATTTTTGCCGTTCCGTTGCACTGTATGTAAATTCCTGTTTGTGATAATCCTTTTATTTCTTTATCTTGAATTTTATGAGTACATGAAATTCTACCTTTAAAATTAGGTTCAGTAGGAGATATGCTGTACCATGTACCTATATATTGTACTGTGTCGTCGCTATAAATGATAGATGGTTCAAATCCTATTCGATTCTCTATTTCACTATCAATAGAAGCATTAGAAACTTCAATATCAACTGATACGGTTATGTATTTATTTCTCCATTCTTTTAATGATGAAAAGTTAAAACTTTCGTGATAAGATGTTATGTATCTATCGCTACCTAATACATAATTCCGCCCACCTATAACAATGTCTTCTAAATTCCCGTTGTCTCCTTTTTTGGCTACAATCCGCCAATAGGTCGTATTTATAGGCATAATCCCAGCCGTCGGGCAATTCTGAATACAACGGTACATAGAACCGTTATAGGTTACTTCATCACCCGAATAATACATAGAATAGCTACTATAAGAACCCCGGAAAACTCCTAATGCGCTTTCATCCCCGGAAGGGCTTTGTATAAGCGTTCCCTTTAGTCTTAATTTCCTATCTTTATTGTTATTCCAAGCTAAAGAGCTAACATTGTCCCCCAACCGGAACCCGTTACCGTCCAAGTTTATAAAACAGCTTCCGTCGCTGCTTTCAATTTGGCCGGTACGTATGAACTTTCCGTTAATGGTCGTAGCTCCGTAAGTTAATGAAACGGAGCGTACTTCATCGACAACGGAATTAACAACCCCTACCCAAAAGTGGTAATAGTTGGGGTCTTGGTCTACGGTTATTTGGGTAGTTGAAAATATGATACTTCCCGCGCTTCCTGCTTTTTGGCACTTAGCATAAATATAGTATGCCGTTGAATCGCTGGTTAATGTTGTGGTAGCGGTTGATAGGTTCCAATTACGTATATTTTCTTCAATGGTGTAATGTGTTAATACTCCGCCCGTAACCTTTACCGAATTCTTGTTACCTTGGTAGTTGGCTTCTATAAGGGTGTTTTGTAACATGAATTGCATAGACTTAGCCCCAACGGATAGCATAAGCGTTTCAATACTACCCGGCTTTATTTTGTCCGTATAGTAGTCGCCTTCGGGGTCGAAAACCATAGCTAATACTTCTTGGCTTGCCTTCCAATTCCGGCGGGCCTTAGCCGGGTCGGCCAAATCATTAATTTCTATAACCTTGTCTATTTCCTTCAAGTCCGATATAATCCGGGTATAGGTACTTTGCGTAACGCTATCTCCCAAGGTCAAAGAATACTTATAGGGCTTTAGCAAGTCCCTTGTAAAGCCGGTAATTCGGATAGCCTTGTTTACCCCTATATCGGTATCTTCTACCGGTATATAATCGCCAACGGCGAAAAGGTTTACTACCGTAAGTTCGCCGGCGAACTGCTTTATAAAATTTTGGTCTATGTTTAGGCCGTATTCTGCTTGTGGCTGGCAATTTTGGTTATAGTATTCCGTTCCTTCTGTTGATAGCTGCATTTCCGCGTCCGTTTTGTAGGAATCCGGTAAATTTATATCCGTGAAAAAATAAACGTCCCCGGCTTGGAATTGGAACGCCGCGCTTGTTTCGCTGGGGAACTTCATACCGTTTTCGTCCGTGAAGGGAACTAATTCTATTGTTTTGGTCGTGTGGTCATACTTATGTACGTCGAATTCATAGCCGGCCAAGTTCCCGGTAGTGAATTTTACTTTGGCGTTTACTCCGTCGATAAGCCACTTAGTACCTTCGCTATCCTTTTCGTTAAGGTCGAAGTTCATAGTAGAATCTACAAAAGCGTAGTATTTCGTACCTTTGCCCGTAACCTTTCCGTAACGGTTCGGAAAAATTTCGTCGAAAGTTTTTGTATTTTCCTTAATTCCGAAAGCTGCAATAGCCGCCGCGTTTTCAATATAGGATTTATTCTTTGTCTTACCCGGAAGGCAAAGTTTACTATACCGGTATTTGCTCCCTAAGTTGTTGCTACCGCCGTAAACATACAGGCGGGTAACTACGTTCTTGGAATTTATATTTTTGCGGGTAAGCTCATACAAGCCGCCCGTTCTGCCATAGCGGAAGGTATAAGGGAAGTTTACCCCGGCCTTACGGATATGAAGCGTTTTAACTCCGTTGTTTTGTTCTATCTCGAATTCTATGTTATGTTCTTTACATAGATTTTGAAGAACGGAAAGGCAATTTTCGCCAACGTAAGAAAGCGTTTTGTACTCCGTATCGGCTGGGTATTCTCCTAAAGCCCATTTACCGGGGAAAATTCGCGTTATATTCTGTAAAAGAACCTCTAAGAAGTCCTTTAAATTTCCGGTATAACTATCCCCCGTTGTATCATCCGGTAATAGAAATTGAACATCCAATAATTCATATTGCGGCCCTTCAAAGGTCAAATCATAGGAAAACTTGCGCTTTCCTGTCTTCTTAATGGTAGGTAAGAAGTTAAGCGTATAAGTTTTTCCGAAAACGTCTATTGTGTCCCCTAACTCAAAGTTTAAGGGGGTTGCGCTTTCTACCGTTATTTCGGTAAGGTCGTCGCTAAGAAGCCCTACCTTTTGTTCTGCTTTCGTTATGCCGGAAATATTTGCCCGCGAATTTAAAAGAAGCTGCGTACTATCCCGGTGCTTTACTATAATTTGTTCCATACGATAATACCGTTAGTTGAAAAATTGGTAATGTCTTCAATTACGCCAGCAATAACGGCGTAATAAATTCCTTCGGTTGTATATTCGTGGGAAACCGTTTTATTAGTACCGTAAACGTCTTCCGTTTTGGCTCCGTCGCCCCAAAAGATAGTAACCGCCTTATCCGAAGTTAAGGTAATGGTTAGCGTTTTGGTAGTCGTGCTTATTCGCTGGTGTCGTACCACTCTTTTAACCGGGTTAGGCTCCTTTAATTTAAGTGTAAAGGTTCCTACCATTAAATCATCATTCCAACGTTTAGTAACCGAAACGCCGCTTTCGTTATATACTTCGTAAACAAGCGGCTTAGTTGGGTGTATGTCTACCATTAAACGCTGTGTTCCGTCCTTACTGAATACGTCTAAGAAGTCGTTTAGCTTCGTTACGAAGTCTACTTTACCGGTCGCTTTCATAAAGCAGTTAAGCGAAATTTCCCGCGCTTCAACCCGTTTATTTTGTAAGTCGATAATTTCCCCGTGATAATCCGCCCAATCAATAGATAAGGGGGCTTTCATTTTAGGCCGGTCAAGAAGGCCGTTACTTTCGCTTACGTATATATCCCATGTTTTAAAGTCGGTTCCGTCAATGGAGTAGGCTAATTGGGCTACGCTGCTAATAAGCGCGCTTATTTCTTCTTGTGTAAGGGCTACGTTATAGGCTTTTACTTCGTCTACAAGCCCGTAGCCGTTTTCTGTTGAATATATGTCTTGCAAGAAGGCGAATCCGGTAGGCTGGGACGGTAAGGTAATAGTTTTTATTAGCTGGGTATCTAAGTAGATATTTACTTTCAAACCATTTTTCACTACTGCAAAATAGCCCCAATTTTCGGCGGTAAGTTCAAACCAACTTTCACTACAACCGTTTACGGCATCCCAGCAAATGAAGAACCCTATACGCTTCCCTGTAAAGCCGTCCGGGAAAACATTACGCTTTAGCCAAGCTAATAAAGTGAAGTTACTGGTAAGGGGTATTATGTTTCTTGTTATCTCGCAATAGCCGGCCCCGTTAAATTCTATGCAATTCCCTTGCCTTCCGGCTACAAAGTCGCTATCTACTACCGTACCGTCGGCCCGGTTGGTTGAATAGTCGTAAGCCGTAGAAGAACCCGCCGCTTCGTCAAACGGTAAGTTCAGAATAATGTTATTTTCGTTTGCTGCCATATTAGTACGTTTTAGAATGTTTGCTAATGATTTTTATAACTGAATTTCCCGGTTCCGAACTGTTGGAAATAACCCGGCCCCCGTAATGGTTTACGCAAATCTTAGCGTTATCCGAAGCTATTACTTCTACTTCTGCGTTGTCGAATACGTCTATCATTACAAAGCTGTTATCTTGGGCCGTAACGGTTATTTTGGCGTTATGCTTGGCGAATACTTGGCCTACTTCAAAGCCGGTATAAACGGCCGTTCCGAAGCAATTACCAAGGGCTACAACATGCCGGGAATTCTCGGCTTTTATTTCTTCATCTAAGAAAACGCCGTAATGTTCCATAACACCTACAAAATTTTCCCGAATGAAGGAAAGCGACGGGTATTCATTGCTTAGACAAAAGTCTATGCCTTTTAGGTACATTTGAATAAGTCTACCTTTGTCTTTGGTATTCAGAAGGTCGTTAAACCAATCTTCGCAAATACCTTTATTCTTTGCCGCGTGGGCTAATTTTTTATTTAATTCCATACTGCTACTATATTAAACCTTGCGACCGTAAGGGGTCGTAATCCTTTCCTATTTTGCTATCTATACTTTCTAAATGCTTATTTGAAACGCCTATTTTTGCGTCCATACTTGCCAAGTGTATAAGTTGTTGGCGTAGTATCTCTATGCTTTCAACCTGGTTTACCCTAACGGCGTTTGTTTGTCCGGCCAAAAGGTCTATACTTTCTTGGCTGGCTCCTTTTATCGCCCCGGAAAGGCTGGTAGTTGGGTCGGTACTTTCTTCCAAATCCTTAAATAAGCCTTCGTACATTTTCATCGCTTCGGAGAAATTGGCCCCAATAGAAGCAACGGCATTTTTAAAGCGGTTTTGCTCGGTTTGTGTCAATCCGTCGAAGCTACCGTTTCCTTCATCATCGAAACCCATATCGCGCTGTAATTGCTTTATTGCGTTCTGCAATGGCTTTTCAAGAAATTGTAATTTTAAGGCGTTCTTTACTGCGTTCTGCATAACCTGTTTACTTACTTCTTCGTAAGCCTTTGCCGCGTCCTCTCCTTTGCCGTAGGCTTCTACTAAAGCGTCCGCTAATTGGTTGGCTAAGTCTTTGGCCGTAGTCTGCGTAATGCTTTGGGCTATTTCGGCTATTGTGTCTTCAATTTGCCGGCCCAATTCGGCGTATTGCTCTTTATATTCGTCTATTTTACCTTGGTCGCTTTTTTTCTTCCCAGCTTCCTCACGGGCCATTGCTGCTAAATGCTCCTGTTGTTGGCGCATGTTATTTATTAGGGCCTTTTGGTTATCGTAGACGGTTTCGCCTAATGCGCTTTTTACGGAATGTTCAAGAGCTTTGTAGGCGGTTTCCAACTCCTTAACGGCGGCTGCATGTTTTTGTATTGCCCGTTCTGCCTTCCGGTCGTGTATGTTGAAAACCTTAAAAGCCGAAGTAATAAGACCTATACCCCCTTGTATCATACTAACGGGGTTCATTGTAGCTATACCTTCCGCTAATTGGCCGGCGGAACCTAACATTTCGCCAATATCTCCTAATAGCTGTTGGGTTACTTCGTCGCCGGCTAATCCCATATCGTTAAGGCCGCCTACTACTGCATCGAAGGAAGTAGAAATAAGCTGTATAGAAGAAGCGGCCCCTTTGAAAATGTCTTTTAGTGCGTCCTTCTTCTTGGTGTCGTCTACTTCTTTATTGTAGTCCTTAATCGCATTTTGTAGGGCCTTAAACGGGTTCCTTTCCCGAAGTTCGTTTTTGGCTTTCTCCAAGTTACTAAAGACTACTTCTAAGTCTTTCGGGTCGAGTTCTATACCTAACTGTAAACGCTGTGCTTCAACCTTTGCTATAAGGCTGTCTAACTGCTGGGTCGTAAGGTCGTCCAAGTTACCAAATAGCTTTTCCCAAGCCCCGGAATTTTGTAATTCTTCCAAAGCTGCCGAAGAAAGAGCTTTATTCTTGGCTTCTGTTAGCTTAGTAACCAATTCTTCATTTTTATTTTGGCTGGCTATCGCTATTTTTTCATCGTAACTGGCGGCAATGTCGGCGCACTTCTGTTGATAGCTTTTATATTCCTCTACCAATCCGTCGTAGTCTGAATTTCCGGTTTGCTTGGAATATTTTTCTTTATCCTTTTCTAAGCCTTTCAAAGCTGCTAAGGCTATGCGCCGTTCTTCGTCGGTGGTTGCCTTAGCCAAGTTTTCCGTAAGTAGCCGTTTGTTTTCTAAATAGTTTACATCGAAGTTTAGCTTTTCGGATAGATAAGCGGAGTACTTTTCAAGTAGGATTTTCGTTTCGTTTTCGGCCTTCTTACCTACGCCTTCTTGCTCTTTATCTAATATTTCCTTCTTGCCGTTGTCTACTTCGCTACCGTCCCCGGATAATTTTTTACGCTTTTCTTCTAATATATTAAGCATTTCCATGATAGAACGCGCCCCTTTCATTTGGTTTTGCAGTTCCTTTTCAAATTCACTTAATACTGTGTTTTTGGTTTCGTTGGCTATTTCGTCGTTAAGTTTACTTAGCTTCTTGTTTTGTTCCGGGCTTCGCTTGGCAACTTCTAATAGTTTATCCCGTTGGTTCTTCAAGTAATCAAGATAGCTATTACCTTCGGCAAGAAGTCCGGCAAATTCGGTTTTTGCGGCCTTCTGTATAATTTCGTCCTTTGAATTAACCCATTTGTAATACTGCGTATATTGTTTTTTGCGGTTCTCCAATAGCTCGGTATAAGGGTCGGTTTTCTTGGGTGTGTCTTTCTCCTTCTTACCGGTAATGCCTTCTACTTGCTTTTGTAACCCTTCTATTTCCTTGACAGCTTTTTTATATTCTTCCGGGTCCGATAGTCTTTTTAGTGCTTCTTGCTTTTTGCTTATAGTAGCTTCCAAAGCTCCAATAGTTCCGGCGGCGTATTCTTCCACGCCTTTAATTCCGGCTTCTTTTAGCTTTGTGGCTCCTTCGGCCTCGCTGTTGGCTGCGGTTTCGTAAAACTTCCGCATTTGGTTGTTAATATTCTCCCCTTCTTTCTCGTATTTAGCAATCGCTGGGTTATCTATTTCATAAGTGTAACTACCTATTCCGGTTTGTGGGTCGCCCGGCATATACTTTGTAACTTTAGGGGTCTTTTGGGCTTCCTCTAACTTTTGTTGGTTCTCAATAGCTTTTTTTGCCAAGTCGGCGGCCATTGAAGTAGCGGCCATAGCTTTAGCTTTGGCTATTTGGGCTTCTATGAATTTATCTTTATTAGCTACTAATAGGTTTTCCGCGTCCTTTACATCGTTTACAGCTGCGCCTAATTCTTTGAATTTTGTGGCATTTTCTTCTACGAACTTCTTTTTTGCTTCTAAATCATTGCCTAATTTATTCCACTTGTAAGCCAATTCTTCAATAGAAGAAATTGGTTTTCCGGCCATTTCTGCTATTTTTTCGTTTAATTCTTGTTGGGCTTTCTTCGCTTCCCTTGCTTTGCTTGAGAAGTAAGAAACAAGCCCTATTAAAGCAGAAATTCCGGCCAAAATCCAACCGATAACCGGAATAGATTTTATAGCTACTCCAATTAAACGGAAAGAAGCGGCAAGCCCAATATTTGCGGCGGTTCCGGCGGTAGCTGCTACCGTTTGCGCTCCGGTTGCTACGGTATTCGCTGTTTGTACAATGGTTGCTTGCGTCGTAGTTGCCGCTTGTGCCTGCTGTGCTGCTGTATTGGCAATGGTAGCTATTGTATTGGTGTTTTCTATTTGGGTAGCTTGTGCCACAACCCCGGCCCACCAATTTTTAATACCCCCAAGTAATACAATTCTGAAATAAGAATCTTTATTTAACGTATTGGCTACTTGCTGCAAGCCTATTGTAATACTCATAAGGCTTTGAACCTTCAACATGATTTTTTGAAGGTTTTCGTTTTCGCCGGCAAATAAGGCTATTGTTCCTTGTGCAACGGAAAAAGCCCCGGCAACACCGCCTATTGCTGATACAACGCCCTGCAATCCTGCGTTATCATCCGCCAATATTTTGGCCTGTGTACGTGCATCGCCCAACGCATCCGTTAAACGTCCGGCTTCGGCCCTTAATGCTTCGTATTCTTGGGTTCCCCTTTGTCCGCTTTGCTCCATTAAAGCTAATTGTTCTTGCATTTCCCGTATTTGGGTCGTCAGCTTCTTGTGTGTAGCGGCGTTTTGCTCTGTTTTTTGCTGGGTTTCCGTTAGGTGGGTTTCTTCCTTGGCTAAGGCATCGGCGGTACTCTCAATCTCTTTTAATAGTTCCTTACGGCTGTTTATTTCCTTTTTTACTGCTTGCTGCTTTTGTATTAAAGCCCTGTATTCTTCATCTCCTTTGGCTGTACCTTTCATAAAGGCATTTGCCGCCGCCGTTCCAAGCTGGGAATACTCTTTTTCAAGGTCATTTATAGCGTTGCTATGAATAGCCGCCATAACGTCTATTTCCTTAAAGGCTTTTTCAATAGTGGCGGCCGCTTCTTGGTAAGCCGCTTCCATTTTTGCACCACCTTCTACGGTCGCGTCGGAAAAGCCTTGTACGCGCTTCTTGGTTTCTTCCAATGCGCTATTTATTTGGCCGTTATTCGCTATAATATCGAATTCTAAAGCCCCGCCTTTTATATTCATCTATTTATGTTGTTAATCATTTCTAAAACTTTGTCGGTGTTCTCTGATGTTAAGCGTATGCTTTCTCCTTTTCCGTCCGCGTCGTCCTTTTCTACGTTCGGCGCGTCTACTAACATTCTTTGAACTACCCCCCACGCTATTTGGTGGTGTAAATATTCCCAAGTCCATCCAAGGTGGGCGCAAATCGAACCCCGGCGGCCGTATGGGCTATTTAGCCCGGTTACTCTATACGCTCCTTCCTCGGTTGTGTGGTTCTTGCGCCGCTCATTAAGCGCATAGAGGCTAAAAAATCCCCTAAGTTGCTCATATTGGTAACGGTAGCGGAAAGGGCTACCAATTTGGAAGGCTTAATAGAGTGAAAAAATATATCCGTAAGCCGGTCTAATTCTTTGTCATCGTTATACTTTCTAATCCGTCCGAAGCGGTTTACTTCTGTTATGTGGTAATCTTCGCCAAGAACGGCAATAGCAATAATACGGGCCATTCGTGCCGCGTTCTCTTTTGCTAATTGTTTGGCTTCTGAAATGATAGCTTTACCTTCCTGTAATACGTCTTCATTTAGGGCCATGTCTAACCAAATATCACTAAGCCGGTCAAGAACCGAAAGCGTAGGTTCGTGTATTTCGTAGCTACTTGTTTCGTCTACTATTTCCGGCTTCATAAAAAAGCCTTTAAAGCCCTTCCTTCTTTTGGCTACCTTGGTTGTAGCCTCGAATTTTACCCCGCGTTGAATAAGTAGGTTTAATTCTTCCCTTTCCAATTCGATAGGGTCTTTATCCGTAGTTATATCTTCCATGTTCATAATATTAAGAAAGCCCCCGAAACTTTTACTTTGGGGGCTTTCGGGTTAAAAATTAGCATTTGTTCCCCTGTTATTTATCTGCGAGGGGGGTAGCTGTCATTTTCTTAGCCGAAGCGGAAGTAGGGGCTAAGACCGTACCGGCAACTTCGAGAAGCAAAAGCCCCTTTTTGCTGAATTCGGCGTTAATCTTAGTTGCTAACTTCATGCGCGGAATCTCGAATTTAAGACCCTGCTCCGGGGTAATACGTACCGACTTTTCGATAATCGGCAACTTATCCGGGGCTTCCCATGCGCCGGAAGCTGATTTAGTACCGCCTAAAAGCGTTACCAAGGTATCTACGTCAGCGTTCATAATGGAGAACGCGAAGTTTGTTTTACCCCCTCGGCTAATACTTACTACCGGGTCGTCCAATTCTTCGGCGTAATGTTCGGTAGTTTCGGGGTCTTCCTGTGTCATTTTGCAGGTGTCTTGATAGGTTAAACCAAGTGCCGCAAGGGTTGTACCCATACCGCCCCCGGTTGCAATGTCGCCTACTTCAATCTTTGAAAGTCCTAATGTTACAATCATAATTTTTGCTTTTAATCTGTTAAATGAATATTCCAATCTATCCGTAAGTTGGTGTAGTGCTGCGAAATATCCGGTTCTTTTATCACCGTTTCGGTAGTAACCCAAAACGTTAGTCCCGTAATGTTTGCCTTTTTCAATACTGTAAGAACCAAAGCCGTAAGTTCGCGTAAGCGTTCCCGGTTCGCTTTTCTTTGTTCTTTCCCTTTAATCTTTAGTTTCAAGTCCGAAACGTGTATATTTACGTTAGAAGTTCCGGTTTGCGGTAGGTCGTGAGATAGCGCAATAGTGTTAATTACTACGTCTTCTAACTCTGAACCGTCCGGGCGTTCTCCTTGCGGATATATATCCCCGCTAAGGGCTTTTTTAAGGTCTTCCGAAGTGGATAGAACTTTATATAGCGTGTCGTCGGTGTCAATACTTAGCATAATTTTAACCTGGTCTTAAATCCACATTCTACTATGAAGGCGGCCAAGGTCGAACTTTTGGCAAACCCCCGTTACTACTACCAAACCCGTGATTTTTGCGGAAGCAATAAACCCCGGTTCTAAAAGCTGGTTAGTATCTACTTCTTCGCTCGTTACAACTATTTCCGTTTCTTCGTTTATTTTTGGGGTTCCTTTGGGAAAATAAATTAACGAAGCAAAAACAAAGTCTTTCCGGTTGGCTGTTTGAATAACCGCCCCTTTACCGTTTGTTTCTTCCCGGCAAGTTGCTTTTAACTCCCAACCGCCCGCGCCGTTATCCCAACTTCCGTTAGGTAACTTAACCGCTTCGCCGTTGTTAAGGACGTATAGGTATTGGTAGTATTGAAAAGAAGTATTTACCATACGTTACTTTTATTTCTAACTTTCGGCTTGCCTACCGGTACTAAACCGACTTCGGCGCAAGTGCCGTTATACCAAAATTTTATAGCTTCCCAATTCCAAGAAATCGAATAGCCGCCTTCGCTGATGTTTGCCAACGGTATAAGCGTTGAAAACTCCAAACAAAGGGCTTTCTTTGCGGTAATTACGTCTACATTCGCTTCCGGGTCGGGAATTAGTTTGCTTTGGTTGCAAAGTATTAATTCCACGTCGTCGGGCGTAATTTGAAACTTATCCGCCGTTTTTGTTATCCACTCTTTAAATGTCATTGGGTTACGGGATTAACCGGGAACGGCCCGAAGGCCGGCCCGGTGTAAGTTAATGGTTCCAAGTGTTACTATTGGTTGCCATAAGGAAGGAACGGCCGGAAGCAAGCCAAGCCGGGAAAGCGTTAGCAATCCCTACGGTAACTTCTTCTATCGGTTCTTCGTTACTATACTTCTTGATACAAGTATGTCCGTTCATAGCCTTAATAGCGGCGGAGCCTTTGAGGGCCATATCTGCCGGTTTCTTCCAATAGGTCGCGCCGAGTACCTTGCTTTCGCTGAACATTACAACATTGTCTACAAACGGGTTTCCGGTCTTACGGTCGCCGTTCGGCAATTCTATTGTAATATCTTGGTCGATAATTACAATCTGTAAGCCCCTCAAATAAGGAAGCGTTCGCAATGTGTTGTTTACCTGCTCTACGCTGGGGGACTGTGAAAGCTGCAAAGCGTTGTTAGCAAATGAAGCGCACAACTTAATTACTTCTTCGGTTTCGGCGAAGGTTGCGAAGGTGTCAAGGTTCATAAATGCGTATTTCAAAGAAATACCTTTAGCCTTGGCAGCTTTTACAATCGCTTTGAAGTCTTTGCTAATCGGTTTAGCGGAAACGGAAGTAAGCCAAGAAGCGGAGCCGGTTTGGAAACCTACCTTTTGCCAGTCTTCGAGCTGGTAGTCTACATCGTATTCCTTTACTACGCTACTGTTGTTGTCGTTCAGCAATGTAATTTTACCCAAGGAAATAGTTTGTAGGGCCATCCATTCCAAACGGGCGGCTACGCCTTGCCAACAATAGTTAGTATCTTCGGCCCATGCTTCAACGAGTGCGCGCAAATCCGGGTTAGCCGAAGTCATGGCTACCATAACGTCGTATTCGTTCAACTCGTTTTCGTCCTTAGTTCGCTTGATAGCAATCTTAGGAATATCGCCTTGAATACGTGCAATAGCCTCGCGCGTCTTTTTACTGATGCTTGCGCCACGCGCTACGAGGTCGCCGGCAATTTTAAGCCCTACCTGCGCTTCAAGTGCTTTCCATGAAAGCGTATAGTTTTCCTTCAACGGGAAAAGCGTAGGGTAATAGTACGGTTTAAGGTCGTAAGTATTAATTACGGCCTGCATATCCTTTTCGGTTATGCCTATCATTAAAGATTTAATCATACTCTTTTACTGTTAAAAATTAGATGAATTGAATACCGGTAAGTTTGGCCTTAATTGTCGGGCCTACCGGAGTAATGTTTGCTTCCCGAATTTGGCCGATAGTCCAAGCGTTTACTACATGGTTGGCTAACTGCTCAACGTCGTAGCTTTCGCCAACGAGGGCTACCGGTTCGTATTTGAAGGCCGAAGAAGTACCGGCGGCTTCTTTGTCCGCTTGGTAAAGTACATCGCCAATTTTAGCTGTAACCCCAAGGGTTGTACCTACTGTAATGGTGTCTTGTACTGAACTTCCGGTAGTGTTGATAGCGGTAATAGCGTAAGCCTTTCCGCCTTCTTTCAACATCACAAAATCACCTACTTTGAAATTGTGGCCCTTCTTTACGGGGTAATCGGTTGTAGTAGTTGTTGCGGCTGTGGTAAGAACGGCCAACTTAACAACGTGGTAAAGTCCTTCGGAATCCTTTCCTACCGGCGTACCTTCCAAAAGTTTGTTTTGTGTAAGGTCGGCGGAAGCGACGGTAATACCGTCGGGAATGTCTGCGAGCTTGTGGGTAAAAGCACGAATAACGCGCTTATCCTTTTTTCTGTCAATTTTAAGCATAGCTTCTAATTAAATTGTTAAACTTCTTTTCCCGTTAGCATAGTGCCGCCTTCGGTTTTGTCTTTCACGTAGCTTTGAACGGCCGCGCTAACCCCGTCGGTATTCACGGTTCCGAAGTTGGGTTTACCCTGCTGTCCTAATCCTTGGTCGGCTAATTCTTGCTTGAAAGTGGCTACGTCGTTTTTTGTGTCGTTCAAATACTCCGTAAAGGTTTGTTCGTCGCTAAAACTCATACGGTCAAAGTCCTTTAGAACTTTGGCTTTGTAGCTGTCTGATACGTCGGCCAATTCCTTTACTAAGAGCTCCCTACGGCTGGCGGAAGTAGCGTTGCCTTCAAGTGTAGAAATTTTATTTAGAAGCGGTGAAGTAGCTTTTTCTACTGCTTCATTCATAAGTTTTTGAACCGCTTCTAATGTCAAAGCTCCGCCCGGTGCTGGTGGGGTGGGGTTTCCGCCTTCTCCCGGCTTTTTCTCCATAAAGTCGTACTTAGTTTTAAGGCCGGCTTCGTAGGTTTGGTTAGCTTTGGTAATTTCCGCGTCGGCTTCTTTGCGCCAATCGGTAACAAATGCTTTAACTTGGTCGGCGGTTAGTTTGCCTACGACCTCTTTAGCTTCGTCTTCGGTTTTAACCGTAAGGGCCAACGAATTAGCCAAATGGTTAAGCCCGTCTTTTCGCACGCCTTGGAACATTGCCACAAGTAGTGCTAAAATCTGTTCTTTCATTTTTGATATTGGTTTTTAATTGAACTTGCGGCAAAAATAACGTATTATAATAATACGTTTCACGAAGCATGTAAGCGAGTTATTATAATTCTTTCAACATAAGGATATAAACCCGTAGTAATGGCCTTTTAAGCTCCTACTTGCTTCCTTGCCGGGTGCTAAGTATTCGCAATGGTCGTTAAGTGGCTAAATTGAAGCGCATAGCAATGCAGTATAAAACAAGGCAAAAGAAGGCGTTTTAAGCTCGTTTTGTTGTCCGGGTAAGCAATTATACCAGCAAAGGGTGTAAAGTTCCACAGACGGCTAATTTGGGGGCAAAAATGGGTATTGTGTAAACTTGGTGCTTCCTGCCTTTTTCTTGAACCCGTGAAATTGGTATTAGGGTTATGTTTTCCCCCTACACCCCCTTTCTATATATCCTTATCTTTATCCTTATCCATATCCAGTGGGGCTAAGAAGCCCCTTATAAGGAGCTTGGAAGCTCCTTAGCGTTTAAACAATAAATTATTGATTATCAATGTTGTAGCTTATTGTGATTTATAGGCGCGTTTACTTTACGGTCAAACGCTAAAATTTAGTTTTTGGCTATTGCTGTCGTTTTTCAAAAATGGGGGACGTGGGTGTAAGAAGCTCCTTAATAGCTCCTACCAAGCCCCTAAGAAGGGGCTATAAAAGAGTAAGAAAAGAAGTGCTATTACCGTGTATTCCATTGCTGTATAGGAATTATTGCATAACTTTGCGCAGTTATCGGGGAAAAATCCGGTAATGTATGGAAGCGTTTAGTTATCCGAGTTTAAAAATCGCCAATTTGAAAACCGAAAAGGATAAACTTATTAACGCCCATTTGCTGTATATCCGTTTTTACGATATACCGGTTAAGCGTGGGTAATAGTTTATTTTTCGGTGGGCGTTTGGCGATGCCTTAAACTCATAAACTACAAAACCCACGCTTTCTATTTATAAACTGCTTGTTTGGGGTTTTGGGGCAATAATAATAAAATATTATGGGCTGGCTCGGAATTATTGGCTTTATTTGCTTAGGTGCTTTTATCGGCTTCTTTATTAACGGTTTGAATAAAGCAAAGGGTACGTTATTACAACAAAATTTTATTAAACTTGGCAATCTCGTAGGGTTATCTTTGGAAGAAATAAAAAATAAGGTTGGGGAGCCTTCGTCTATGTCTGCTTGTACTACTGAAAAAGGTAAGCCGGGAAGTTTGTACCAATGGTCAGAATATCCGTATAGTATTACCTTGGTGTTCGATGAAAATTTAGTTTGCCTTGGTGTTAATCAAGAAGTAACGGCAAAATGAAAGGGTTATTTTTATTTTTCTGCCTTACGTTGGCTTTGGTTAGTTGCTCCAAAAATGAAATAGAAACGCAACAAATTACGGATGATGATAAAAAGAACTACGCTACCTATACCTTCGCTAATCAAGTCAATAATGAAGTAATAACTATTATTGAACATGATAAAAATAACGAGGTAAAGAATGTTTGCTCCGTTAATTATGGAGAAACCTCTAAAGAAATAAGAACGGAAAAACAAAGCGGGAATATTCATATTATTGCTTTTAGAACATCCGCCAAGGAATACCCTAATAGTAGTTACTTTGAAACGATAGATGTTTATACCGCCGGGAAGGATGTGTTTAACTTTGTTTTGAAGAAGAACGAAAATAGTAAGTATATAACCGAAACTACTAATTAGGTTGCATGAAAGAAGTTGATATTATGTAATTTATTTGTTGCCGTATTACTATAATACGAATTTAAGTATTTTACGCTATTGTATTCGCGCTGTTAATGGGCTACTGCCTGTTTAGGGCAAAATGGGGGGCAAACTTCGGTTATAGCCCCCTTCTTATTACTAATTTTCAAAGAGTTAAATATACGGAGTAAACTATAATTTCAAACCGTAATAGTTGCTTTCTGCTTTGGAATATCTATTTTTGCCTAAAATTTAAAATCTGTTTAACTATGTCAAATATGAGTTATTGCCGGTTTGAAAATACGCTAACCGACTTACAAGATTGTGAAGAAGCCCTACAAGATTTAAGTTCTTTATCCGAACTGAACAAAAGCGAAAGTAGATACGCGGAAGAACTTATAAAGGCTTGCATTCGTATTGCGGGAGATTATAGTTTTTTATTGAAAGCCCCCAAAAAGGCCACAAATCCCGCAGAAACCGTTTAAATTCTTTTGGCTATATCTTTTATCATTATTGAAACAAAGTGCCACAAATCAAAAAAACGGAGAAAATAACAAGAAAGGAGTAGCTTTTAACTACTCCTTCTTCGTTTCTTTGCCTTCTTGTAAAGCGTCGGTTTCTGCTTGCCAACGGTCGATAGCCCCCGCGTTTTGTTCGTAGAACTCTTTCTTTTGGCTTTCGGGAGCTTTGGCCCAATCCTTTATAGCTTGCGTAAAGGGGTTCTTTGGGTCAAGGTCTTTTAATTTGTCTTCGTCTGTCATAGCTCCTTTAGTTTTAAATAAATGTTCCCGAATATATCCGTTTCGGTTGTTACTATCTTAAAACGGGTTCCGTTCTTAAATAGTATTTCCTTTTGGTCTACCGGTGTAAAGTTACCGTTAAATTCTGAAATATTGGATATATCCCGGCCGTTTTTGCTCTGTATCTCAAACAATAGCCGTACTTCGTTTTTACCTGGTTCCCGGTAGCTGGCAAACTTCCAAGCTACGGCCGCGTCTTTACTTGCCGAAGTAAATATATTGTGCGTAATCTCGCTTCTACCTGCGTATAAGCGTTCGTATTCTGCCCGCTTCATAATTGAACCCCGGTAAACGGTTCCTTTAAAAGCAGGAAGGGAAGCCAAAGCCTTATTTATCAAAGAAGCGGAAGCCGCGTTAAAGTCGGTAAGTTCGTCTTTACTCAACTGCTTGTTAAGTTGTCGGTAGTTACCCCCTTGTTTCGTGTAATGGTGCAAAGCTGCAAGTTCGGTATTCTCTATATTGGGGTATAGACTGCCAAGTTCGGTAATAGCCCGCTTCATTGCTTCGGCTGTTTGCCGCGCCCGTGTAAAGGCCCGTTCTTCATCCGTATAGGTATTTACTTTAAGTGTACCTATTTGTTTTTGGTTATCCCGAACAAAGTAGGGTAGGTTTCCCCAGCCTTTAGCCCGTTCTTGGTTATCCTTTACCCAATCGCTTAACGCTTTGGGAACTTCTGTTACCGGCTTCTTATCGGTCGGATTCCAATCGTTTAACTTACCGGCTTTTCGTGCCCGAATTCTTGCCCTAAAGTCGTCTTCTGAAATAAGTATAGGTATCATTTCGCAACGGCATTGCGGATGCCAACCCGTCCAAAGGAACGTTTTAGGATAAACGCCGGCCAATACATCGCAAATATCGTATAAAGTACGT
The DNA here is from genome assembly GCA_905215345.1 of uncultured bacterium. Classification (GTDB taxonomy): domain Bacteria; phylum Bacteroidota; class Bacteroidia; order Bacteroidales; family Bacteroidaceae; genus Bacteroides. The sequence goes on along the minus strand of CAJMPR010000006.1, from coordinate 104,040 downwards.
AGCTTTCCGTTTATTACTACGGTGTGGTTATTGCTTAACCGTATTTCGTAGCTGGTAATAAGCGGGTTGTTTTGGTAGCTTTCCCACTCGGCCCGGCGAAAAGCGGCGTTCATTTCGGTAACTGCCAGCCGGCGGGCGTTCTTATAGGCTGAACGGTAGACCCCTTGGCCGGGGTGGTACTTCCGGGCCGCTTCGCTTAATTCAAGCCTACCCGTTTCTTTGTTTCTTACCCTTCTGAATAGTGCGTTTGGTTCATTCAAATAGCCCTTAACGCTTCGGCTTACTTCGTCCGGGCTTTTGCCTTCGAGTATGCCGTTTTGTATAATGGTTTCAAGTTCTTGCTTTGCGTTGCCTGTAAGGTTCCAAACGCGGGTAGAAATATTCATACCGCCCCGCGCTGCATTTGCGAAGGCGTGGCCGGTCTTACCTTTGGCCCTGTGTGCCTTTACCGCTTCGTCGCAAATGTCGTTAGCTTCCTTGCGAAGTGCCGGGGTTTTACCGAAGGCTTCTAATACTGGAACCTTGGCGTTTGCTTCCCCTTTGTTCCAACTGCCTATAATCCCGTTCTTAATGATAACAGAAGCCTTGTTACTAAGGTCTTTTAAATATCTGTCTAACTTCTTTTCGGCGGCCGGGTTTCCCTGCCATGTAAAAGTATCGCCCGCTTCTATTGCCTTCCTAACTTCGGTTAGGTGTAAGGCGGCTTCGTAGGTGCTGCCAAACAAGGCGTAAAGTTGCTTTTCTACGCTTGCTATGTATTTTATTACTTTCTGCCTGTCTTTCATTACCTAAGTTCTTCTATTGCTATTCTCAAATACTTTTCAAGTATCGCGTTCAACTCATTGCAAGGGCCGGTAATAACGTCGTACCCTTTACTTTCTACATATAGGGCGTAATCGGCGGCGGCTACTATAACCCCTACTATGTCGTTGGGGTATTGGGCGGCGGCTTCGGCGGCTATCCGTTGCCCTTCTGCTACTCCTTCGTTTCCCTTGGTTCCGCCGGAAGAAGTAAACTTTTCGGCTACCTTTTCGCCGTGGTCGTAGATAACAAAACCAATCGAAGAACGTAAGTAGTGCGTTTGGTCTTTGTATGTGTCTAACCCCTTGGCATTCTTCGTTACTTCCAAACAAGCCATTTGAATAGCGTCTTTAACGGTATCGGTTATTATCTCTACCTTTTCGTAAACGCCTTCAAATAGCTTATCTATGTTAAACCGTGCCTTTATCATAGCTTATATAGTTGGTTCCATAACGTCGGAATAAGCCCCTACGGCTTCTTCGGCTTCTATCTGCTCTAATTCGCTATCGGTATCATTTACCCACCCTAATTGCTGTACGGCCGTCTTACGTGAACATATAGCTTTTTGCCCGGTAGCTGCTAAATATAAGTCTACCTTTGCCTTTTCGTCTTCAATCATAAACGGCACTATTTCGGGTTCAATAACAAGGCTTCCGGTAGCTGCTACAAACTCGTTATCTTTCGCGTTCATCTTGGCTAAGTAGGCTTGTATAACGGCTAATCTACGTTGTAAATAGTCGTCGAAAATTTCCATTTTGTCCTGTACCTTCAAATGTGCATCCAAGAAAAGGAGTTTTAGGGCAATGCCGGAAACCGCGCCTATACCCTTAACCGCATCGAAACTAATATCCGGGGTTTGGGTAATGGTATAGATAAGCCGTAAAAGGGTTTCTATTTCAAGTTTGACACTTTCCGGGGCGTTCTGCCATGCTAAATACTGCGCGGTTGCCCCTGCTTCGCCTTCTATGATAGCCCCGCTTTCGCCCTTCTTGGCAAAGCCCAATATAGAACCGGTTGTAAATATCTTCGGGCTTGCGTGGTAGTCGTTTGTATCGGCAAAGTTGGAAAGCAATTTTTCCAAGCGGTCTATAAGGCCTTGTACGTCTTCCCATTCTACAGCGGGTTGGCGGCCGTATATAACCGGAATTTTGCCTATAATATTGGGCTTGGGGTAGCCATCTACTAACTGCCATTGGTTATTAGTGGTAATCCAAAGGCGGTGTTCTTTATCGGTATAGGTTTCAAAGTAGGTGTACTTAACCCCTTTGTTATCCTTCCGGGTGTATTCTCGTGAAAAGGCTATCATATCGCCCGTTTCGTCGAAGTAGGGGTAAAGTTTATCGCCAAGGTAGGGGCTAAAGATAGCTACCCTTAGTTTATACTTGGAAGCGAAGCCGTAGTTATTGGTAGGCTTTTCTACCGGATACCACAATTCAGCCGCTTCGGTGCTGCTGAATATAGCGCGAGCTACTTTACGGTTAATAGTCCGGCTTTTGGTATCGAATAGAACGCGCTTTACTGCCTTTAGTACGTCTTCTTCCTTGCTGTCTTCTTCCGGCTCGGCGTTAAGTCCTACCGAGTTCCCGAACGTGAAGGCTACGGCCCGCTTTACTATTAGCTTTTGAATAGCCAAAGCTATACGCGCTACCGGCTCCGGGCGGGTATTCGTTTCCGGGTTAAAATTCGGGTCGCTGGTAATGTTCTTAACATTTTCGGGGCTTTCGCTGTCTATATCAACCTTTACGATTTTATCCCGGCGTTTAATCGGGTCGTTTACATCGTGGCCCTTGGGGTTTAGCTGTTTTTCGTAAAGCTCGGCGTTAGGTTCTGTCGCGTTGCGTCCGTTCTTCAATTCTGCAATTACGGTACTATGGTCGTCCGTTGCTAAAAGTTTGTCTATATCCATAATTATAAATATTTGATTGTTAATTGATTATCCAAATAGGCCGCTAAGATTTTGGCTTTTCCCTTTTCCTCTCTGTTCTACGGTTCCGGTAAGCGCATCCGGCCCGTCGTCGTGGTCGTTTTTGCCTACCTTCATGTAGTGCGTTATGGCTTGGTAGAATTCCGGCCACATTCTATCCCAGCCTTTCGGGAAATAAGTAAGGTTCATTACTTCGCCGCTATGGGTAAATATGCGGATAGCCTTGTTATTACTTTGGAAGAACCACTTAATACGGGTTTTATCATTACCCATTAACCGGCATTGGGTTTCTACATTCCGGGCAAAGCCGCGCCCGCCGTTGTTACTCTCTATTACCGCCAATTCTACCGCGTGTTTCGTTAGCATTTCGGCTGTTTTGGGTTCGGTGTACTCCATTGGTTTAGCCGTATAAAGAACGTCTAATACAAAGTTTCCTACCTCGGTTTCTAAGTAGGTAATAGAGCAAAGGAAGTCTTCGCCGGTGTCTGCTGTATCGGTATAGTTCTTTACCTTCTTCTTCCGGGTCGCTGGTAGTATTTCGTACTCCTTAAAGGTGTGTTCATACATAAGGCCCTCTAACGGTTTCGGCTTCTGCTGGTAAAGGCTGGCGAATACGTGCGGGTTACGGTTGCGAACATTGTTTAGTTTTTGTAAGTTATGCCGTTCGGGCCACAGCGCTTCCCCTTCTTGGCGTGGGTCGTATTCGGTCGGCGCGCCTTCTTTGATAGCTTGATAGGTTACTACTACCCAGCCGTCGGGGTTTGTTACCGGGTCGTATTCGCCTTGCTGCTCTAACAACCGGCCGGCTAAGTCTAATTCGTGCCAACGGGTAAAAACTATAAGTTGTTGGCTATCGTTGTGTAGGCGGGTTTCGGCTACGGTGTCGTACCAATCTTCAATAGCGGCGCGAACTACCGGCGACCAAGCTGTTTTAGCGTCCTTATAGATGTCGTCCATAATAAGAACGTCTACCGGCTCGCCTGTAAGCGGGCCGCCAACTCCTACGGTCTTAAAGCCGCCCCGGTGTCCTACTATCTCGCATTCGTCGGCGTTCCTTAACCAAGAACCGGCAACGGTGGTAATATTGGAAGCATTAAGGCGGGTTTCCGGGAATACTTCGGCATATTCCGGGCTATCTATGATACGTTGTATTTCCCGGTTAAACTTGCGGGCCTTGGGTGCTGAATAACTTACTACGGCTATTTTGGTGTCGGGTCTTTTGCCGGATATGAAAGCCGGAAGGCGGCGGGTAGAACCTTCGCTTTTTCCATGCTGGGGCGGCATGAATACCATTAGCTTTTTAATTTTCCTATCGGCAAAGTCCGTAAGAATTGAATAGTAGCGTTTATGGAAGGGGGCCGGGTCGAAAGTAGGCATAGTAGCGCGCGTAAACGGCAAAAGGTCGGTACGTGCTTCCCGTACTAACCTTTCATGCAAAGCGGCTATATAGTCTAATTTCTCTTGGCGTGTCATTTGCTTAACTTCCTTTCCAAGTCTGCTATTTTCTTATCTAATTCTTCATCGGTAAGTTGTCCGAATAGGTCTTTACCGTCCTTACCGGTAACTTCGTTGTTTTGGCGGTTCTTCCAAGTGTCCGGTTCTCCATTGCAAAGGGTAAATATTATCGCGGCGGTGTCCGGTTGAAAGTGTTTATCTACCGTCTTTTGCTCCTTTATCTTGGGTATCTCTTTCCCGTTTACGTCGAGCTTCCCGGAACCTACCGTAGTAACGTGCTTTTCTTGTACCGTATAGCCTTGTATCTTCTTTAGTAGGCTTTTCTTCGCTTCCGCAACAAAGAAGGCCATACGGGCCGTTTCTGCCTTTTTAATGTTATCCGAAAACTCCGTAAATCTGTTAATCCAATCGAAGTACGTAGAAGGGGCAATTTTAACCAAACGGCAAACTTCCGCTACCGTATAGGTATCGGTTTCTATAAGCGAACATATCCTTTCCGCTATCTCTTTGTTATATTTGGTTGGTCGTGCCATAATCTAATTATTATTCGTGTTTTAGCTTATCCAAATAAAGAATACTCTTATAGTTGGTATTCGACATGTAGGCTATCATATCCCCGTCGTTGTTATCGTAATAATCGCTTATCCGTTGTGCTTCTTCCTTTCCGAAAATCAAATCTAAGGAAGCCCGGAATACGCGGTAAGCATAATCTCCGTTTCCGTGGCATTTCATTAAGCTATATCGGTGGCGTAAAATAAGCGTTCGGGCTTCATTCAAGGTAAAAGGGCTTGCAATACATCCGAAGGGCTTATTAGGGGTAAAATGTAGATTACATAAACCGTTAGGTTGGATATGAGGGCATTTTCCCGTTTTGTTATGCGGTAACAACTTACCGTTTTTTACTGAACACCCTAATTTTTTTTGTAGTTCCGCTTCTTCGGGTAATAAGGATATTAATACTTTATCCGAACCGGTACAACAGCTTCCTTTACAAACGTTGGTTATATAATCTTTGGAACACATGAATTTGTGTTTCATCCATTTGCCGCTAATTTTGACTTTGATTTTTTTTTCATTGTCACGGGTGTTATCCTCTTTTGGGGATTCCTGCTTTTCTTCGCCTTCTTCGTTGAATATGGGAGTTTCTTCGCCGGCGTGTAGTTCCCCGAATTCTTCCTTTATCGCCTTCGGGTCGCCTTTGTAGAATACTAATACATCATCGTGAAGCTCGCTATTCTCGCGGCTCTTATTGAATATTTCTACTGCTTTCTTTACTTGTATTTCCTCGAATTGGTCTACCGTTTCTTCTACGCTGCCTTTGCAGAATACTAATACGTTTTGGTGTACCTTACCAATTTTGCGGCTTGTATTGAATTGCTTTCTAACCCGAATAGCCATACTTGTAACCTGGTTCACTAAAACAAGGTGGTTATAGTAGTTTAGCCCGCAATCGGTAAACGCTTCTATTGTGTGTCCTATAAAGTTCCGATAAATGCCTTTTTTGTCCCGAATGTCGCCTACAACGAAAACGGCGAAACGGTTATCTTTTAATCGGTCGCAAGCCTGTTTAATCGCCTTTCGATATGCTTCTAAGAATTGCGGGTAATCCATGTTTGAAATATCGCGGGGGTCTTTGCTATATACTTCCAAGTCGGCGTAGGGCGGGCAAGAAAATAGCATATCAAATTCGCCGGAAACTCCGTTACTTTTCAGAACCTTTTCAAGTTCGGCACTATCGCCAATAGTCCAGCGCGGTAAAACCTCGGAAGAAGTATTACCTAAGACTTCCTTCGCGTTCTCCATATTGGCCCTTACTTGGGCTTCCCGTAGGTCGTTTCCAACGTAAGGCATACCCAATTTAGCGGCAACTATTCCGCGAACACTTCCCCCGGCGAAAGGGTCTAATATCCGGCCGCCTTCAATGTTGAACCAACGGTAGGAAAGTTCGGTTAGAACCGGGTCGAATATGCTGGTAGTAGTCATTGCTTTAATGCCTAACTTTTCCATTTCGGTTACTACTTCATCGGTAGAAGGTTCCCGGCCTAACGTTTCGCGTAAAGCGTTCTTTGTATCGTAAAAAATTGGTGGTTGTGCTGTTTTTGAAAAGGTTAATTCTTCGTTTCGGCCTTCTTCGCTCTTTATTCCAATCTCCAACCAAGCCCGGCGGCGTTCCTTCCATTCTGCGGTACGGGTATTCAGAACGGAAAAGGGTGGGAGTATAAAATCATCTTTAAGCCGTTTTAGTTGGGTTCCTGTGTCTTCGTCTTCTTCTTTTTCTCCAAAGTCTTCTACTTCTACACCCCAACCTTCGGCATCAATATCCCATTTCTCGGAAGCTGCGGTTAATGCACTGTTATCCCAATCCAAGTTAGCGGCCCCGGTAGCGTTATCGGCTAACGCAAGTTCCCGGCCTTCCTTAGTGTCTAAATCTACATCAATACGCTTTACTGCTACTATTTCTTCGCCGGTGGTTTCTACTATAATAACCTTATCTAACCCTATTTGTCCGGCGTTCTCTACGGTCTTATTACCTGCTATAATGCGGTTGTTTTTATCCAAAAGAATAGAACGGCCCGCCCCAAATTGGCGTAGGCTCTTTTCTATCAAACTTTGCCCGAACTGCGTACCTTTATTAAAATTTACGTCGTCCGGTATAAGGTTTTCTATATTGGTTTCTATAACCTTCTTTGCCATAATGATAAGTATTTGAATTATACGGCAAAAATAGAAAAAGCGTATTATAGTAATACGCTTTAAATTCTGAAAGGCTTGCTAAAAACTGAAAAGTTACCAACATTACAAGGCTAAATATTGCTTAACCTCGGTTCGGAATTCATCGAAGGAACGGCAAACAATATACTTGCTTCCGTGTGCTTCTACTAATGCTTGCCACTTCTTTTGATAGTCAGTTTGTTTACTGCTTTTGCTGGGGGTCTTTACTTCAATGCAAAGGGAATGAAACCCGGAAGAAGGGTAAAGTAGTATAAGGTCGGAAACCCCGGCCGTTACTCCTTCGCCTTTCATAATACCGGCTTCTACTGCGTTCCTTGCGCCGCCGTTTGGAACCGCAAACAAAAGCCGGGCTATACTTGGGTACTGTAATCGGAACCAAGTAACGCAATTCTGTTGTATTTGGCTTTCAATGTGTCGCATAATTTCCCCCTCTCAATACCTTATAACGTCCAACGGTACGGGCTGCAACCCAAAACCAACATTCCCGAAATAGTAAGCGAAAAGCGTGTTTTATCCGGTCGCATCCTTCCCGGAAGTTGTACCTAAAGTTACAACAACGAACCCCGGCGGCTGTGTCCTTCAGTAAGTAGTCGTAGGCTTCTTCCCTTGTTTTGAAATAGGTATTTTCGTACATGATATAACCCGAATTGGTAGTATTAGGCCACCCGTATTCTTCGCAATGGTCGGCAACTACGGCCCAATCCTTAATAGTGTAAACCGGTAAGTTCTGGGTAAATACGTCCGGGGTATCAATCAGCCCCCGAAGTATTCCGTTCTTTTCGTCTTCTTTTATTGCTGCATAATAGCGAGCTAAATTGTCGTTACTGCGTTCGTACCCCTTTACTACCTTTGCGTCCGCAATCCTAATAACTATTATATCGTGACATAACGGGGAACCTATGCAAATGCAAGGGCCGCCGAAATCCCGCTTATCGTAAACAGCTACAATGTGTTTAATATCGTAGTATTTCTTAACTGCTTGAAATCCCATATACTTATTTTTTTGTTTGTTTGAACCAAGCCCGGAAACAAAGTTCCCGTAGCAAATTGGAAAGAAAGGCTAACCCCTTAGAAAGCCAAAGGCAAACTAACTGAATCGGAACCACTACAAAAAATACAATCCAAAATATTATATTCCATAGTAGGCCAGAACGTTTTTCTACCTTAATTGAGTATGTAATTGGGCCTTTATTCATAATGTTAGTAGTTTTTGTTTTTAGATTGTGTTTTATTGTATTCTAATTTCAAATCAACGTGTAGCCATAGGTCAATATTCAGCATATAACAAAGCCTTTCAATGTTGAGCAATGCGTAAGAAATTCTTTCCGGCTCTGAATACTTGTAAAAAATCATATCTTTACAGATAGAAAATATATTTTCCGTGAAAGTCTTCTTTTCGCTTACCGTTGCAACTAAAAGTAAATCCTTTAGACCTTTATAACCTCTAAGTCCTACTAAGTCCAGCAATCTTATAGCTGAATCGGCTAATTCTTCTTCTATTGAGCCTTTTATAGTTTCGTTGTATATCACTTCGTAGGCGCGTTCTTTGGTAATTGAAGGGTCTAAACCTTTGTAGCTTCGGCTTGTTTGAATTCTTTTGTTAAACCAATCCATATTAGCGCGTCTATTACGGTTGTTGCTTCTATCGGCTTCTACTGCTTCGGATAGTTCGGTTATTACTAACATTAAAAAATGTTCGTTACTTCTATCTTCGTTATGATACCCTTTAGCCTTGTTTACTTCAAATATTTCTTTAGCTAATAGGATAATATTAGGTCTTGTTTTCATATTAGTACCTTTCTTTTGTAAAGTGAATAATAGCGAATTCCAGCGTATCGGCTTTTTCCTTATCGAATACCGGGGAAAACCAAGCCTTAAATTCTTCTGGGGTTAGCCCGTCGTTTACGGCTAATAGTTCTACCGGTGTGTTATAGCCGTCTACCGTTGCAGTGTACTCATAATAAACGGCCCGGATATTTACCAATTCGTCGTAATGCTCTTTTCTTACCCTATGAAGTTCTAACTTCTGAACCCCTACCAATTCCGCCGGAATGTTTTTTACTATTTCCTGCGGGCTTCTGTACGGGTTTGCGCTCCATTGGCGAAGGCTTAGAACGCCGCCAACCTCTTTTAACCGGTCTATCTTTTCTTTCCAATACTCGTAATTACTTCTACAAGTATGTCGTTTGGAACCGGAAAGAACTTTTTCCCTAAAAAGGGTTTCTTCCCCCTTTCGCGGGTGCTGGGGAAAGAACTTTTTACTTAGTGTTACTACTGCTTTCATTGTTTACAAATTCTTTAAACGCCAACGTTAGTACATCCCATTGTTTGCGTATGAAATAAAATCTAAGGTCTATTTTATCGTTAGTAATATCCGGTATCGTAAGAACCGGGTAAGGAAGTCCCGGAACGTAGTTTAAATAATATTCCGGGTCTTCAACCGTTTCAAAATATCGCTTTAAGCTATCCTTTAACCTGGTTAATGTATTGCGGCCTAATGCGTCCGATATTTTTTTTTGTTTCCTCAATGCGTACCGCATACTATTCACTATTTTCCCCGAAAAGCGAATTTTGCGGGTTTGGTTTATTGATAACTTTGTTTACCCTTACTATTTCTTCGTCTATCTCCTTTTCAAGTCTTTTGCTTAACTGCAAAGCCATAGAAGACCGCGTTTTGAAATAGTTCTTTTGGGCTTCTCGCATTTTTTCTACTTTTTCAAAAAATTCTTTAGGTGTCATATCTCAAGTAATTAAAAGGGTAAATCATCATTCCCGGAATTTTGCGGGAACGGGTTACTATTATCTTGCTGGTAAGTAGGGGCCGCTTGTGCTTGGTGTTGTGGTTCCGCTTGCTGCCCGTCGCTCTTATTTCCGCCTAAAAGCTGCAATTCCTTAACCTTACAATTTACCCCGACTTGGGGGCTTCCGTTGGCTTCGTAAATCTTAGCCGAAAGTTCGCCCCGAACAAATACGCGGGTTCCTTTCTTCAAGTAGTTTAATACTGCGCTTTCGCCGTATTTGAGGCAACTTACCCAAGTGGTACGTTCTTGTTTTTGCCCCTGTGCATTGGTATAGCTTTCGGTATGTGCTACGCTGAAAGCTATAAACTTTTGGCCGCTAAACTCTCTTATTATGGCATCCGCGCCAAGGTTTCCAATAACTTCTATTGCTAACATAATGGTTTGATTTTTTAATTTACATTTTTGCTATATCGATACGGGACGTATAGGTAAGTTCACCTTCGTAACCTCGGCTGTGTAGTTCTTGCATTAACTCCCGAGGGGTATAAGTGCTTAAAGGGTTATCTTCCCGGAATACTGGCCGCTTATTTACTCCGGCAAGGGCTTCCGGCTTAATTCTTACTTTTGGTTCTCTTCCCCTGTTTTGGGCTGATTTCTTTTGACACTCTTTGCAATAAGGTTGTAAACCGTCTTTCGCTGTTGAATGGGCGTAAAATTCTTCTGTACTCTTTTCTTGCCCACATTTAGAACAAATTTTAGTTTCCATGATTCTTGTTATTAGTTATATTAAAAATTAAATTTTAATTGTCTATTTTCATCCGGGAGCTGAATCCCGATAGTTCGCAAGGCTTCCCGGTAGGTAATCCCATTGTTTTGATAGTTCATAAATAAATCGTAGGCTTTGGGGTGTAGGTCGTACAATAGCTCAAAGCGTGATACTTTTTCTATGTGCGCCCCAAAGCCACAAAACATACAACCGGTTCGAGTATGGCCCTTATCGTATAACTCGCAGTACGGAACTTTGAATTTCCGCAAGTAGGCCCATATATCCGCGTCCGTCCAAATGCTAATAGGGTAGCTTGCCAAATGGTCTTCCTTAAATGAATTACAACCGCCCCTATGAATGTATGTTTGTTGGCGTAATTTGCTTTCGCCTGCCATAATCCCTATAATTGGTACTTCGTTTGTTTCCTTTCCGTATTTTGCAAAAGGACGCTTCTTTAGGCAATCGCAACATTTTTCGGAAATCATAAACGGTTTATTTACTAAGTATTGCCAACAATCCGAAACTTTACCTTTTTTCCAACCCTTTTTAGGGTCGGTTCCATATAATAATATACTTCTTAGTCTTTCGCTTTTTGTCGTTTTTAATTGCCTAATTCCTTTTGCTTGCTCTTTTGATATAAGCGGAAACCCGTATTTACTTAATACATCCCGAACGGTTACGCCCGGCGTTATTATTTGTACATTTTCCGTACTTCTAACGAAGCGTACTATTTCGGGGTACTCATTCCCTGTATTACAGAAAACTGCCTTTATATTGGGGTCTACAAATCGGCGCACAAGGTCAAGTAGTACGGTAGAATCCTTCCCGCCGGAAAAAGAAACATACGGCGTTTTTCCTGTCTTAGAAAGGAAGGCTTCTACGGCTCCTACTGCATGGTCTATTTTTTGGTTTAACGTCCAACTTTGGCGCGTTTGTAATTCTTGTATAGTCATGCCGCTTGTTTTATTTCTGAACTTAATTTTTCTACCAAGGCTTCGCAAAGAACGCGGGCCATATTTACCTCGACAGCGTTACCTATGTACTTCTTTTGGTCGGCCTGTGTGCCTACAAGTTGGTAGTTAGCCGAGAAGCCCATAATTCGCTTTAGTTCCGGTATTTTTAACATCCTCATTTTTATATCTGCAATCCCGTACAAGGCCATAAACTCCTTTATTTTCTTCATTGGTTCGCTATCGGTTTCGTAAACCTCAATAGCGAGTAAGCCGGATTCGGTAGCGACCAGGTAAGGGGGCCTTTTATCCATTTTGGCAATAAGGGTAAAGCATGGGTTATCTATGGAACCGCCGGCGTTGAAAAATTGGGGATTCATTAAATAATGCCATTTTCTATTAGCTGTTATAGTTTGGATTGGTTCGTTAATAGAAGTTCCAACGTTGTTAAAGCTGGTATTCATTACCCAAGGTTGGCAACTAACTATTTTTTGCTTCGGGTTCGTTAAAATTGCCGGGCAAACATTTTCTACGCTCGAATGTTGGCCGCCGCCGGAATACTCATTTACTAAGAAGTGCGGGGTAATTTTGGCTAATCGGTCTTTAGTTGTAAGTGTAGGCGAAGGTTCGTTAAGACTATGGTTATTTCCATTATTATAGTAGCTTGATAGGAATTCCGCACCTACTAAACTATGGTGGTCTTTGGTCGTAATAGTCCCGGCCGCTCCTTCTACGCTTATAACTTTACTATCCGGGTGTCCGCTAAAATGCTTAGCAAGAAAATGAACGTTTGCAATACCTAACCTATTTTGGCAAGAAACGGTAGGGCACGGTTCATCAATCGAAGGGGGTACGTATTTCCCTGTCTTTTTATTAACTGAATTGTACTTTACAATGAAGGCAGCTTTTCCCCCGGCTACAAATTTTATTAGCCCTGCGTAAATGCGTTCCAGCGTTTTAGGGGAAAGCGGTTTTTTCCGTAAAAAAATACTTTCTCCTTCGTCGGAAAAGTCTAAAACTTCTTTTACGGGCTTCCACTTCTCTAAATTGTCGAACAAATCCTTTCCACCTGTTTTGGAATGTGTCGGTTTCGGGAAGGCAATAGGAAGCCCTTCTTTGGCGAATATTCCAAAAAAACGCTTCCGGCTGGTATAGGCCCCGTAATCGGCGGCGTTTAGAATGCGGTGTTCAAACCGATAGCCGTAACGCTTTACGTTATCAAGCCATTGTAGGTATAATCTACCTTTATCTTTACTAATCGGCTTTCCGTTTGCGTCCAAGTCGCCCCAGCTCATAAATTCCTCTACGTTTTCTATTTGTATGAAGTCGGGGTTAATAGCTTCAATGTATCTAAATAAATGTTCTGCAAGGGTTCTACTATCTGCATCGCGCGGTAAACCGCCCTTAGCCTTGCTAAAGTTGGTACATTCTAAGGAAGCCCAAAGTACTACCTTTGCGTTAGGGTATTTTTTCTTCATTTCTGCCAAATGCTTAACTAATGGAGATAATTCTAAAGTGCGTATATCTTCCGTAAAGTGTAAGGCTTCCGGGTGGTTGGCTGCGTGGCTTGCTATTGCGTTAGCGTCATGGTTTACGCAAGCTATAACCTTAGCGCATTTTTCGTTATTATGTTTTGCATTTTCAACCCCGGTACTTGTACCACCGGCTCCACAAAACAGGTCAATATATAGTAATCTAACTTCGTTCATTTCGTATTATAATAAGACGGTTTCGGATAAAATTATTTCTTTGATAGGTCGCTTTCTACCAACTCTACAAGGTGGCGGAACTCCGGGTTATATCGGTTGTCGTCTTCAAATTTTCGTAGGTAGTAAACTATCGTACTATGGTTATGTTTCATTTCGCGGGCAATCCTTAGAATAGTAGCCCCTTCCTTTCGGCAATAGTGGGCGAAAATCATACGGGCGTAGACGTGCCGGCGGGTTCTGCATTCTCCTACAATATCGAAGAAGGAAATACCTAAAGCGTTACTTATGCTTTGTTTTATTTCGGCGAAGGCTGGGGTTTCTTGGTAGATAATAACTTTTCCGGTAAGTTCTGCTATGTTCTTTTCAAGTGTAGCCCCCTTGGAATTCCCCCAATCGGGAAGTAAGTATATAGCGTGGCAACCTATTAGTAGAACTATATCCATAGCTACATGAAGTTCCCAAGGCGCGTTAAAGGGTATTCCGTTCTTAGTCGGGTTGATAACCTCGTAACCTTTATTTGTTAAATCGGCTTCCGCCTTTTCAAACTTGGCCTTTACTTCATCAATGGGTAGGCCGCTAATTTGTCCGCTTATATATACTTTCATAATTCAACGTCTATAAGTATTGTTTTCAAATGGTATTTTATCGAACATTTCCGTAAATCTATCGGCCAAACGTGGGCCGTATCTTTTATAAAAATCTTCGTCGTCTAAATTGGTTGTTACTAACGTCCATAGTTGCCTATCATAGCGGTAGTACATAATTTCGGTAAACGGGCTTATTTCATTGCCCCAAACCTTAACTACTGCGGGTTCTACTCCTACGTCGTCAATAACCAATAATTCCGCTTGTTTTAATCCGGCGAATTTATCCGGGTTATCTTTAGCAAGGGCCGCAAGCTCCAACGCTGAAACGTTTCTAACTCCTTTTCTTTCCTTCAAATATGGGCTTTCGTATAACATACTAATAAGCCTACCTATTGCGGCGGATAAGGTTGTTTTTCCGTTGCCAACCGTACCGAACAACATAAGCCCGGTTTTGTACCGTCCTACAAGCCATTTAGCGGCTTTTTCTATATGTTCGTTGGTGGCTGGGTCATCCCTAAAGACTAAGCCCCGGTTATATACTTCGTATTGGTAACATTCCTTTAGCATTGCCGGTACATCTTCCGGGTATCGGTCTATTCTAAAGCGTTCCCTTATAGGTCTTTTTTGGAGCATCTCCCGGAACCGTGCCAAGTCCACACGTTGCGGCCCCGGTTGCTGTTTGTCCTTTTCGTCCATTGCTATTACTATTTATTCCGTTTCTTTCCCAAGTGCGAACGGCGGCCTTCCAATCCTTCATAGGGTTTTTTCCAACCTTCCAACCGTTCGCGGTATAATGGTCTATCCAGCTTTGTGGGTCTATCCCGTTATTGCGTTCCTCGCAATAGGCCCGTACTTCTTCAACCGTTGGCTTTTTGAAGTTTTTCCCCTTTTTGGGTTCCCCTTCGGGTTCGGCCTTGGGTTCCCCTTCGGGTTTCCTTTCGGGTATTTCTTCGGGTTCCTCGGTAGCTCCTTCGTAGGTGCTTTCTTGGGCCTTCGTAGCTCCTTCTTTCAATATGCTAAATAGCTGGTACTTTTCAAGTTTCAATATTACCGCCCTGTGTGCCGGGTTCTTGTTATTAAGTTCTTCGCCGTATTGGAATTCTATAAAGTCGGGAAGGAAGGCTTTACTTTCTTCATCGAAAAAATGAATTCTACCGGCAAAGGCTTGTTTAAGTTCCGGTAAGCTATACTTTTGGTTACAAAATAATTCGGCGGCTTCTATATCTACGTTCCATATACCGGCGTTATCGCATTCGCAGAAAAGGTAAATCCAAAGCAATTTGTAAGGCCCTTTTAAGCCCCTTACAAACCTTTTCTTAAATAGGTCTGTATCTATAAATCGTTTAGCCATTCCTTAACGGTATTAAGGCAACCCCGGCGCATTCATGCAACCGGGGCCGCCGGGTTATTATTGTTCAATAATCGCAATTTCGGGGCTTAACGAACGAATTTTAGCTACTTCTTCGTCTATTACCTTATCCCGCATTTCCTCTATAATTTGGTTTGCGGCCGGGCTGAAAAGCTGTAAATAAACGTCGCTTCCGTCTACCGTAGCATATACTTCAACTTGTATGCTTGTGGCCGGTACTCCTTTAAAAATCGGAAGTTCAAGCGTAAAGGCTTCGGGAAGGTTACTATTTACAACTTGGCCGTAGCTCATTTTCATACTACCGTTTTCTTTGGTTTGTCTATCCATTGAAGAATTAACGGTAGCCGAAAAGTTCTTTAGGTCGCTTACCAGTTTCATATTTTCGTCGCGGTTTGGGAAAAAGGCGCGGTTCATTTTGAAGAATTGGCCCAATTCGGAGGGTTCCCAAGTCTTCCGCTTATTGTTAATTCCAAATTCTTCAAATTTCGGATGCAAACTCAAAGAACCCGCTACTTTGCCGGTTAGATAGTCGTCGTTTTCGGCCGTAACAAGGGTAATAGTAAGGCTTTCCCTATTTACTATTACGTGGCAACGCTTCGGGTTAATTTGGTCTTCTTCTGAAAGTCTTTTAGTTAGGAATTCTACCGGTGCGCCAATAACACCACTAAGATTAATTTTTACCGGGGCCTTTGGTGCAAGCTCCTGTACTGCTTGGCCTTCTCTTAATACTACTTCGGCTCTGGTTACTCCCGCGCCTAAATTAATTTGTAACTTTTCATTTTCCATAATTTCGTAACTTTTAAATTGTTATTGAATTTGTTTTATTCGGCCGCCTGTTTGCAAGGCGGCCAAAGTGTTAGTTATCCGTTCCCGTTTTTCTACCAATTTGAAAAATTGAACCCTGTAATTCGTCCGGGTACGCTGGGCGGCTTTCTATTAGGTCGCCGTTCTCGTTGTAATATCCAACTTCGCGGGTGTCGGGGTCTACGAATTTGTAGCAGTTTTCCTCTACGAATACGGCCTTTTTCTTCAATCCTTCAAGTGTTGCCTTACGCAGCTTTGTTAGCGGTTCTAACCGGGCTTTGAAATCCGCCGCCGCTTCCTTCTTTTCTTCCTCGATGTCGTTTATTACTATGTCGGTTTCGGAAAGGTCTTCCTTCATCCGTGCCAAATCTTCCGGGGTGTAGGGTTTCATGTACCCTTTTTCTTCTACTTTGTCGCAATTATCCATTAAGAAGGCTACGCGCTTCTTCGGGTCTTGAATGTCTTTTCCTAATTCTCTTTGCATGGCCGTAGTTATTTTATTAAAAAGAAATCGTTATAAAGGTCTTCAAATTGGCGGCCCGCATACGCGGCGAGTTCACGGGTTTTAAAGCAAAGCCGGGAGCCGACAAGCGTAAGCGTAGTCGAAGGCGCGCGATTCGTATACGCGCAACCGAAGCCCGCACAAGAAGGTTTATATACAAACCAATTCCAGTACTTATAATCGCTGCAATCGCTCCAATCCGGCCGCCAGCCTTCGTTAAGGGCTTCTATTACGGTCTTCAACTTGCGGTAGGCTATTTCGTCTTTGGTAAAACCTAACTTAGTAAATACTTCTTCGTTAATGGGTTCAATTCCCAAAACGTCGCAAGCGTCGGCGTAAGTTTTTACCCGCTTGGTAATGTCTTTCGGTGATACCGATTTAACGGCCTGTAAAACCGTAGTTTCTACTCCTAACTTTTCGGCCAATCTTTCGGCTTCTGTGGTAGCTTTACTTTCGTCTTCGTGTTTGAACGTCGGCGCGCTTTGGCCCTCGGCGTAAACCATAAAAAATTCTTTTTTCATTTCTCAAAAAATTAAAATGTTAAAATAATGTTCCTTGTTTTCCTTCCCTTGCTTGCTGGTATAGAATTCGCCTTTGTCTCGCTATACTTAACCTTACTTCCCTAATTGCATCTTCCCGGCCCTTTAGGCTTTCTTCGTACTCTAATAACTCGGCTTCTGTCATTGCTATAAAGTAGCCTTCGGAAGTCGCAATTAGCCCCGGCACAAGGTCGTTGGTTCTAATGTGGTTTATTATCTTTCTAACGCGGGCTTCGTTTAGTTTGCAAGTTCCCTTTAAGGCGTTTACTATATGCTTATTTGTTACTGCATTTTCGCGCCCTAACTTCGTTTGCAATCCTTTTACAAGAAGTGGAAGAAGTACCCCTATTTCATATTCTGTAAGGGGTTGCGTTTCCCGGTCAAATCCTTTAATCATAGCTAAAAGGGTGTTTTGTTCAACAAAATTTCTAATCCCGGTTCGGCTATATGTACCCTTTTACCGGTAGCAACTTTAACGCCTTCTTTGAATTCGTTAGTATTGCTATTCCCGTCCGAAAGGTGTAGTAATACGATATTGTTTACTGCCTTAATGTCGTTTGCTAATAAGGTTTCTATACAATGGTCGTAGCTTAAATGGGACTGAATAGTACGGTTTCGCAAACCGGAAGGAATAAGCCCGGCGGCTATATTCCCTTCCAAAATGTCTAACCGATAGTTGCATTCTATCAATACGTTGTTAAGCCTATCAAACCTACAAGGTAAGTAGTACGTATCGGTAGCAAATAGAATATTACCCGTTTCTTCGTGGTTAATATAGAACCCCAGCGGTTCGGCGGAATCGTGTTTAGTTTCAAAAGGTATTATTTGAAAACCGCCCAATCTTAAAAGGTTCCCGGCTTCGCAAATAAGCGGTAGCCGGTCGCCTTTTATTGCTGTATTCTTTATTGTTCCGGCCGAAGCATATACGGGAATACAAGCCCCTAAAACTTCGCTAATGTGTCCGGCATGGTCTTTATGTTCGTGGGTAATTAGGCAGCCTACAACCTTGGTTATATTGTAGTCTAACGCGCGCTTTGCTTCTGAAAACTTTATACCGGCTTCCAATATAAGGGCTTCGCGTTCGTTCTCCAAAACGTAACAATTTCCCCGGCTACTACTGCCTAATACTTTCAGAATCATAATTAAAAACCGGGTTTAGCGTTATTTTTGGGCTGGGTTCCGCCGTTGGGGAACAAAGTACCGCCTTCTTGCTTAGGTGCTGCGGTAGTTCCGCCTTGTGTACCTGGTTGCTGTTGGCTATCAAAAGAAACCGTACCTTTGTTTCCTTGGGCCTTAATTTCTTTATCTACTTTATCGGTAACGTCTTCGTATTGTGCATCCACAACGCCGCTATTTTCGTCCGCGTCGCCAAAGTCGCAACCGGTAATATATTCGTAAAGGGCTTTCTTGGCCCGGCGTTCTGCCTTCCCGCGTAGCTGGTCGGGGCTACTGTAATCATCCTTCTTTACGGTAGCAATAACGCCGAAACTGTTTTTTTCGCCGTTATGTTCGTAGTTGATTTTACAAGGTATTTCCGCAAATCCGGGTGTTTGTCCTTTATCAAAGGAAACATCTATAAAATACTTAACCCCAAGTTTACGAAGAAGGGCGGTATAACCTTCCTTAGTTGGGTACATACGTTCGGCTATAATATTGAATTGGTTGCCGGTTGGAAGAAGCCCAATACTAACCCCGTCTATAATAGCGTCGCGTACAACCGGAATGTCGTAAAGAGGTAGGGGCGCGCGTCCGTTACTTCTTGGTCTTCCGTTGCGGTCAGTTAGGAAACCTACTTTAGTGTTCATTAAAGGCATAAACACTTTAGTCATAACTTCATCGGTCAAGGCTTCGCGTAACAATGCAATTACGTTTACGGCGGTAAAGGCCGCGCCGAAGTTGTTTACAATCTGCAAGGCCGAAGCGTCCTTACACGCAAGTTCAAACTTTTGTCTTGCGGCGTCAATAACTGATAAACCTTTTTCGTCTGCCATAGCTGTAAATATTAAGAGTTGATAATCTTTGAAAGTTTTTTTACCGTTGCTAACTTCATGGCTTCATGTAAAAGCGGGGCCGTTTGCGGTTGGCTAATGAATTCCGCCAAGGCTTCTATTATTTGGCGGCCGCTTCCGCCTACGGCGATGATAGCGTTTGTAGTTTGGCTTTCTTCGTCTTCGTTGGCTAAATCGGCTCCAATAAGAATAAAGCCTTTGCCTTTTTGGCCTTCCAATGCTTTGTTAAAATCCTGTGCAGTCGTTTCTAACTTTTGAACGAATTCGCTTTTTTGTTCTTTTTTATCCATGTCTTTTTTAATTAAATGGTTAATATTTAGTTATCTGTAATTCTTTGTCGGTTGTAACTACCAATTTTACAAGCTGGGAACCAACCGGGAATAGTTGGTTTACGCTTTCGGCATTGTCGACGAAAATAGGCGCGCTAATCTCATGGAATAGGCAAAGGGTGTTTATTATATCCAACCCCGCGTTTATCTTTCCGGCGTTATTTAGGTCTGTGAATTTTACGCCGTTTACCATAGCCACACAATCCGGTTTTTCCCCGCCGTTTAGCTGCGGTTCAAACATTCGGAAGCGTACTAATTGGAACTTTTGGTTTACGCGGCGTTCTACTTCATCCATGCGGGCCTTATTCAGTTCGTCTATGGTGAATTCTTGCTTTTCTAAATCGGCCTTTTGCTGGGCTAACTCTTTTTCGCGGTCTGATAGTTCGGCTATCTTCTTTTTGTTGTTTTCTATAACCGAACGTAAGGAAAGTTTGCGTTTAACTTCGTCCAAGTCTTTAGTAAGGCTTGTTTTCTTCGCTGTAAGCTCCGAATTATCGGCGGCTGGTAATTCCTCTAAGGTTTCGGAAATTTGGCTAATTTGGTCTTCTAATGCCTTCCATTCCGGCAAGTCTTCGCCTTTTACCTCGGAAACGGCCAAAGCGTTTATTATTGGGTTGGCTTCTATTTCCTTGGCTAATGCGTCTAAAGTGTTGCTATATTCGGCCTTCTTGGCTTCTACCTCGGTCGTTCTGTTTTCCAACTCCTTAGTAAGTTCTACGGCGCGTTTTTCCAAGGCTTCTATTTGGCCGTTTAATTCGGAACCCTCTTTAGAAATACGTTCTAAATCCTTTTCTTTGGCTTCTTCAAACGATTGTTTTGCCTTAGCTATCGCTTCGGTATTTAGCTTTAGTACGCTTGCATCTGAACAAAGCGTTTTGTAAATAGGGCAAATAAGCCCTTCGGAGCTTGCGGTATAGGTATCTTCGTTTCTTTTGTACCACTCATCCCGTTTTGCGTCTACCTTCGTTTTAAGGTTTTCAATCGCTGTATTATTATTTGTAATGTTCCGGCGGATATTGTTAAGTTCTCCTTCGGAAGTGATTGTATAGCTATTAAGTTCCCGCTTGGTACTATCGTAATTATTTCGGGCGGCGTTGCCTTTGGCGTTTTTCTCAAAAACAGCCTTTTGGGCGGTTTGCTTGGCTATAAATATAATATCTTGCTGCTTAGTACGTAGGTCGTTAATAGCTTTACGCTTTCCTTGTATGCCTTCGTAATGTTGGCGGGTAGCCTTGGCTATATCCGTAATAGTTGTTTCTACGGTTTCTAATTCGGAAGTTATGCGGGTCTTCTCCTTCTCCAATGCCTCATAATCGGGGGCTTCGGGGGTAACACTGGATATTGCGTTTATTTCTACGGGTATTTTGTCTAACCCTTCTTGTATCTTCTTCTTACGGTAGGCTATTTCTTGCTTGAAAGTGGCTACGTCTTTACCGGAAAGCTGCGTAAGTATTGCGGTAAAGTCGGCCCGGTTGGCTGCAATTTCTTCATAGGTAACACCGCCAGCAATACGTAGTAAAATATCGCGTTGCTTGCTCCAATCCAAGCCAGCAAAATAGAAGGGGTTAGTTATCAATTTAAAAAGTTGTTCTTCTACAATAGAATCTACTTTTTCTTTGTAGGCCCCGGCTTTAATCTCTACGCCATTACAAAAGTATTCGGTATGGTTGCCTTTAAGCGTAACTTCCGCGCTTCCGCGTGGCTTAACCCAATCTTCCACAAGGGCGCGGCGTAGCTCCATGCGTTCTCCGTTTACGTCCAATACGGCCGTAACTTCGTGTTCTAACTTCTCGTAAGGTTTACCGTCTGGGCCGACCGTTTTAATACCAAATTTGGTATCGCTATTGCCTTGCGCGTCCTTACCGAATAGAACCCACGTAAAAGCGTCGTTTACGGTACTTTTCCCGGTAGCGTTTGCCCCGCAAATGTCGGTTACTCTACCGAATTCTACGGTTAAGTCCTTCATTCCCTTAAAATTTTTAAGGGTCATACTTACTAATTTTACATCTTTGTTCATAAGCTATTTTTTTCTTGTATATCGTTGTACTTTCTTTCCTACAAGCTCTAAGGCTTTTTCGGCGTCTACAATAATCAAACTTCCTACTTGGGTTATAGCTCCGTTTATTCTTCCGCTTTGCTTTATTCTGTTAGCGGTAGTTTTGGAACATCCGAATAAATCCGCTATACCGGCAAGGCCATAAACGAAGCGTTTATTATCCTTTGTAGTGTCTACTACTACTTGGGGCTTATATCCCTGCTGTATTAGGTCTAATAATTCCCCGGCCGTTAGGTCTATAACCCTTTTGTTTAAGTCTGTCATTCGCTGAATTCTTTTAATTTATCCGCATCGGCGGCAACCCTTAAAATGAATTTTTCGTATTCTGAAATAGGCATATCTTGTAACCGGTCTATTACTATCCCGTCGCGTAGTGTTGCAACTTCGCCGGTCTTAATGTTGGTTACTACCTTTATTCTATCGCTAAAAGTGTGTTTCATCAAATCTTTAGCGGTATCAAATTCCGTTTCCCAATAATATTTATTACTCATGTTTCGCGGCTTTAGTAGGTTGTTTCTTCGTTAATAACTTCCCGCTGTGCCAAACTCCAATAAGGAAGAACGCGGAATAAAGCGGGTTTTCAATAGAAGTACTTCCGATTAGTAATATTATCGAAAGGAGAACATAGGCTAATAGTAGCTTCTTTTTAAGTGGGGCTTTCCAAACAATCGCTTTCATGCTTCTAAGAAATAATTAGTTAAATCTAAATCGCTATCGTTTCTTCTTCCCCGGCGGCCAGCTTTGGCAACTCTTGTAACGGGCTTGCTTCTGAATGTCCGTAAAACGTCGTTATTGCCAAACTCGTAAGGGAGAATAATCATAAGAAGGAAGGCAGCAATAATTCCGCGCTTCAAAGGGTTCATTTCAAAGGAAACGCCGCAATGTGTACAAAACCACCATACGCAAAGCTCCGTAGCTTTTTGTATGCCTACTTTATCGTATATGTTCCGGGCGGTATTTTCTACCGTTCTTGTGGAAATAAAAAGCCGGTCGGCAACCTCTTTTTTTGCGGCTCCCCACGCCAATAATTCGGCTACTTCGGTTTCGCGGGGTGTTAGTCTTGCATCGGCGTTCATGGTTATTTCCCCCAAATATTTTGAGTTACGCCGTACTTTCTAAATACGGTTTCTACTGCGGCGGCTTGGCTGGCTTTGGGTTCCTGTTTTCCTGTTTTGTATTGCAAGAAACTAACACGGTTGTTTATACCCAAAGCGGCCCATAAATCGACGGTAGCCGCTTCTACGTCTTTAATTTGTAACTGAATGAAACCGGCGTTAAAGCCGTCTTTGTAGTTCGGTTCGCTCATAATTCTAATTTTAATATGTTGCTATATTATTCATTGCAAACTCGTATTCGGATAGTGGCAAAAAGGCTTCTATAAAGTTTGTTTTTATACAAAACCAATAGCCTTTACCTTGACCGGAAAATGTTCTTAAATTCGCTATAAGCCATTCGAGGTTATCTCCTTTAAAATCTGACTTCCAAAAGGTTACTTTAACTTCTTCCATAGCATTACTTTATATAAAGTGTACTCTTAAACCTCTGCGTAAGCAGCATTTAGTTTTATCCTTACCGCTATTTAGTGCGCGTTCTACAAACTTGTTAGCGAGGTCTACGCCTATCAATGCTATTAACCCGGAAACACCTACCAGCTTATTTATAGGCTGGTTATCGTTATCCCTACCGCTAACTTTCAACCGAAAGTTTCTATTTATGTATGTAGTAGTATAAAGCATAACAATACGTTTTTAATGTCCTAACCTGTTAATTTGGCGTAAATTTGCTATTTGCGTATAGCTTATAAAAAGCGTATATTTGCAAATGATTTATTTACATGGTGCAAATATATAGCAATGCAGTGTATTATACAAGCATTTGCTATACAAAAATGCAAAGTATTTTTTGTTAAACATATAAAATGTATGCTATATGGCTGTAAAAGAAAGACTTAGGGAGTATATAAAAGTTTTAGGAATTAGCGAACGGGAATTTTGCAGACGCATAGGTGTATCTACTTCCTACGTGAATTCTATACGAACATCTATACAACCCGATAAAATGAAAAGCATAGGGGAACAATTCCCCGAACTTAACCCTATGTGGCTTATTACCGGCGACGGGGAAATGTTGCAAAGAGCTAATATAAATCAAGTTTCGGGAGATAGTAATACTACCGTAGCCGGTAACGGAAACAAGGTTACTACTAATGATATTGCGGGAATGATAGAACTACAAAAGGGCTACCAAGCAATGTTAAAGGAAAAGGACGCCCAAATAAATAAACTTATTTCTGTTATTGAGAAATTAAGTACAAAATAAGGCAATGCAGTGTATTAGTGTGTGGAAAATTTGTAAGTTGCTATACGACGCCCACAAATGCCACATATTTTAGTTTGTGTTGTAAAGCGGTAGTATGTACCCCAAATGGTAGAAAGTGCCACAAATCGAAAATTTGATAAAAATAACTTGTATGTTTTGCGTATGGAAACAATAGATATAAAAGTAGCTGAATATTATAACCAACCTAAGTATTTCCCCTATATGCCGGAACCTGTGTTTAATGCTTTGGAAGAAGCCTTTATAGCTGGGAAAGAAGCGGCCATAGTTCCGAAGGCTGCATTTGAAACAATGCTTTTAGAATTCAATGATAAATAGGCCATGAAAACGACAAAAGTAGTAACCCCAATTACCGAAGGAATAAACCGCCGTTTCTTTATTGCAATAGAAGCCCTTGTTAGTCTTGGCCGGTTATCTGCTTTAGAATCTTTTTGCAAAGAATCCGGGCTTAGTCCTTCCCGTTATCGGGAAACCCGGCTAACTTATGGGGTAACTCCTAATCCGGGTTCCAAACCTTCCCGTTATAAAGCAATAGAATTTGAAGCCCTGTATAGTCTTGTTAGTAATTACGGTATTTCGGCCGAGTGGCTGCTGGTTGGTCGTGGCAAAATGTTTAAGCAATGAAGCGAAATATAAAATTCGATTTATTCCCGAAGAAAGTAAACGGCGTGTTGGTTGAATGTAGACCTATACGTATGCGGGTTAGTTATGCCGGAAATAGGGTAGATATAAGGGTAGGGTATAGTATTGAATTAGCCAAGTGGAATGTAAAAGAAGGTCGGGTAATAGCTGGGGCCAAAAATAAGTATAAGCAAACCGCCGGAGAAATAAATAAAGCTATCTTGGCTTGCGAAGAAAGGATAGAAGGAATATTTACCCGCTTTGAACTGTTAGAAAAGCGTATTCCAACCCCGGAAGAATTAAAGCAAGCCTTCGACGAAGAAACCGGACGTAAGGAAGTGGAACCCGAAGAAGTGGAACCAGGTATAACCTTTTATAATGCCTATGCCGAATTTATGGAAACTATGGGCCGGCAAAATGATTGGACGAAGGCAACCTATACAAAATTCAATTCTTTGTGTGTGCATTTGCAAAACTATGATAAGAATATCAAGTTTGAAGCCATAGACGAAGAAGTATTACAAGGTTTTATAGAAAGCCTTCATAAATCGGAACTACGCAATACTACCATATCTAAATATATGTCGTTTTTGCGCTGGTTTCTACGTTGGGCGCATTATAAGGGGTACAATCCTACAACCGTACACGAAACATTTAAGCCAAAATTCAAAGGGGCCGACGGGAACGCAAAAGAAGTAATACATTTGTCTTGGGAAGAACTTATAAAGCTGTATAACTTTAACTTCTCCAATAAGAAGCCTTCGCTTGCTGCTGTGCGTGATGTATTTTGTTTTTGCTGCTTTACAGGGCTGCGTTATTCTGATGTAGCCAAATTAAAGCGTTCTGATGTTCGGCCGAACTATATAAACGTTGTTACGCAAAAAACGGTAGACGGCCTTATTATAGAACTGAATGAATATAGCCGGGCTATTTTGGATAAGTACGCGAATATTCCGTTACCGAAGAACTTAGCCCTTCCGGTTATTAGTAATGTGAAAATGAACGAACACCTTAAAACAATGGGGGAAGTTGTCGGGTTGGATGAACCCCAGCGAATAGTTTATTTCAAAGGAAGCCAACGCTA
Organism: uncultured bacterium; assembly: GCA_905215345.1. Lineage (GTDB taxonomy): Bacteria > Bacteroidota > Bacteroidia > Bacteroidales > Bacteroidaceae > Bacteroides. The sequence goes on along the minus strand of CAJMPR010000006.1, from coordinate 78,724 downwards.
CGAAGAAGTTTACCCGAAATACGCGCTTCTTACTACTCATTGCGGCCGGCGTACTTTTATAGTAAATGCGCTTCGCTTGGGGGTTCCGTCCGAGGTTATTATGAAATGGACGGGCCACTCTGACTACAAGGCCATGAAGCCGTATATAAAAATAGTCGATAAATTGAAGGTTAGCGAAATGGATAAATTTAATAAGTTCGGGAAGGAAGAAGCGGAAGGGGAAAAATAGCAAAACCCAAAAAAGAACCCGAAACCCGGTTATCTATTTGGTTACATTTGAAACCGCGCGTAACCAAAGTTTAAAGCTAAACCAAGGGAAGTTAGAATATTGGTTTTGTTTGGTTATGAATGAAAATAGAGCTTTTAGAGCCTGTCTCTCCGCAGAAGTGAATATATAAGGCCTTGTAAGTTAGTAGCTTGCAGGGCTTTTTTTGTAACTAATCATTATAAAATGTCATGAAGGAGAATAAGTATGATGATATGTCTTTTTTTGAGAAATACAGCCGGATGGCCCGTTCCCAAAAAGGACTGGAGGGGGCAGGAGAGTGGCATACATTGCAAGCTATGTTACCGGATTTTCAAGGGAAGCGTGTGCTGGATCTGGGATGCGGTTATGGTTGGCATTGCCGGTATGCGGTAGAACATGGAGCAACCTCTGTGTTGGGAGTTGACATTTCCAATAAAATGCTTGAAGTGGCTCAGGAGAAGAATTGCGCACCTCAAATTACATATCAGTGTTCTGCTTTGGAAGATTTGAATTATCCGGCTCAAACATTTGATGTTGTCATCAGTTCACTTACATTTCATTATATACAGAACTTTGCCTCTATTTGTAATATGGTTCATCATTCACTGACGAACGGAGGAATTTTTGTGTTCTCGGTAGAACATCCGGTTTTTACAGCTTATGGTAATCAGGACTGGTATTATGATAAACATGGTAAAAATATACATTGGCCTGTCGACCGTTATTTTGTTGAAGGAAAAAGAGAGGCTGTCTTTTTAGGGGAAAAGGTAACTAAATATCATAGAACACTTACTACCTATCTAAATGATCTGGTAAATGCCGGTTTCAGAGTGATAGACCTAAAGGAGCCCCAACCCACTCAAGCCATGCTCGAAAATATTCCGGGAATGCAAGATGAGCTGAGGCGACCTATGATGCTAATTGTTTCGGTGGTTAAAGAAAGCAATCGGTAATTATCCTTTGGGTACGATATTAAGATGTGAAAGCGCTTCTTTTTTGTAAGCCCTTCCGATTGGTATCATTTTGTTATGAACGTAAAAGAGATTACCTATATATTTATCGACATAATTTATATTAATAACGTATGAACGATGCACCCGGATAAATGTATCGGGGCACAAACAGTTGGTGATTTCTCCAAGAGGTTGTGATACGGTATATTTTTTGCAGTCTATCGTATGAATGTTGCAATAACTTCCCGAAGCCTCTAAGTAACAAATAGTGTTGTAGGATAACTTCTCAAAACACTCATTGTGCTTGATGTAAACATAGTGATTGGCATTACTTTTTTCCATAATTATATAAAATTGCGGCCGCTTTTTAAGGGCATTGTTTATGGGATAAAAGTAAACAAAAGCACGCAGTTGTAATTCCAGAAAGAATATGTTGAGAAAGACAGATGGCAAATACGTGTGAATCAATGACTAAGAACTCTCTTTCGGAAAGTATGGTTTAGACGATTTTGTGAAAAAATAGATAATTTAGGATTCTTCGTCCGGCTTGTTATTGGTATTTAGAAGGTTTTTCCAACTGGTTGGAGACATTTTGTGCCGTTCATAGAAAACCTTAAAGAAAGTGGAGGTTGCCTGGAAGCCGCTTTCTTCCAAGATTTCGGATAGGGTTAAATTCTCACTTTGTTCGTCCGAAAGGAATTTTTCTGCACGGTTAAGCCGTATGGAGTTTATGAGATAAGAGAACTTACTGCCATACTCTTTTTGAATGTATATGCTCAAATCGGCTCTATTTATCATGATGTCTTTGGACATTTTCTTCAATGTCAGTTTTGATTTGATATGTTCCGGAGAACTCAACCATATATCAATTTGCTTCTTTTGCCATTCTGCAGGGATAAATACTCTTTTCTTCTTAGGTCTTGAATTGATTGTTGACCGGTAATTGGGAGTCGTCGGCCGGTGGGGCTTGGATGCCCGTTTGGTTATACGATTACTTGCTAATCTAACTATGATGTAGCCACTTGAGAGAATTGCAATAGTATTGAATAATTGCCCGGAAATATAAGTAAAAGCATTCGATATTTCCTGGCATAGTACAAAATACTCATATAGATTGTAGGTACATATTAACCACAAGGTTAATAGAACCGGAATTGTAAAAGTAAAGTCCTTTAATGCTTTTCTGTAATACACTATCAAAATACATCCGCCCAAACTTGTAGTAATCCATGCAAGTAATGACGTGCAAATAAGTAATATCTGTGTTATAACAAACTGCATAATCTAACTATTGACTTGTAAATGTATACATAAAGAATGATATTTTCGGATTTTTCTCTACATTTTTCTTTATCAGTAGGTGAAAAGACCAAAATAAAAGGTTTTCTTTGTCTCGTAAAATGATTACACGGTACATAATAACTTATATCTTTTTAGTGTTGTTTTCCGGACTATCAGGTGTGTCCGGACAAACGCAACTATTACATCTTGATTCTCTTCGGAATGTTCACCTTCAGGAAGTAGTGGTTACTGCTATTCAACCTGATGAGGCCGGTACTAATTCCGTTATTGGTCGGGAGGCTATCCGTCATATACAGGCTACTGACCTTTCTGGTTTGTCTCAATTATTGCCGGGAGTATTGACCCGTAATCCAGATCTGAATAATCCTGCTGCATTTACAATTCGCAGTGCATCATATAATGATGCAACGAACGCTATGGGGACAGCAATCATAGTAGATGGTTTGCCCATGAATAATAATGTAAATATGCAACAGGCCACACTTGGAGGTATCGGGAAATTATTCAATAGCTCGGCTCTTGCAGGTTATGATGTACGTTTGCTTGCTCCATCATCTGTTGAAGAGGTGGAGGTGATTCGTGGAATACCCTCTGCACGCTATGGAGATGTGACCAGCGGAGTAGTACTGGTTAAGTCCAAAGCTGGTATACAGCCCTATACGGTCGGATTGCGTTTTACAGCCACTGAGAAATTGGCTTCTATAGGTAAAGGGATGAAACTGGGGCATGATAACGGGAATTTATATATAGGAGCCGATTATGCTTTGTCTACTCAAGATGCACGTCAGCCTGAGCAGGATTTTCAACGCATCGGTCTTCAGGCTGCATTTGCAAAAGATTTTCATTCGGCTACCCTGCGAATGAATCTTCGGGCTTATCATATGGAAGATAAAGGTGGAGAAGGAGCGAATAAAATAGCGGGCGAATATCAGAAAGCTCTCGCTCAAGGTCTTTCCCTTTCATTCAACGGACAGTGGAACTTAAAAAAGTCCTGGTTATCGACTCTGGAGTATAATACCGGGTTAAACGTCGGATATCAGAAAAACCGGTCGAATATCTATTATTCTGGTACCCGGCAAGTAGCTACCTATGCGACGGAAGCAGGGGAATATTCAGGTATCTTTTTGCCACCCAATTATTTTTCTGCTTTTTCAGTGGAGGGGAAGCCGCTGTCGTTTAATGTGTCTCTCATTGCTAATCTGCAACATTCCTTATCTAATAAGGTGTATAATAATTTATCTTTCGGAATCGAAATGAGATTAGAAGGTAATCGGGGTAAAGGCATTCATTTTGATCCGCAGTATCCGCCTTTAGAAATGGTTGGTGCACGTGTTCGTTCCTACCGTGATATTCCTTTCGTATATGATTATACTGCTTTTGGAGAGAATAAGTTTACTTTTAAAGTAGGTAATCTGCGAACGGAATTGCAAACAGGACTTCGTTTTAACTATTTACAGACTCGTTCTTTAAATTATAGTCCGGTTTTGGAGCCACGTATTAATATTCGTCAAGTTCTTTGGGAGCAAGATAGAGGTGGGTATCTGAATCGCTTCAGTGTTCGGGCAGGTTGGGGATTGATGCGTAAAATGCCGATACTGGCATATCTCTATCCCGACAAATACTATACAGACGAAAGCAGCTTTACTTATAATGATGTGGAGAATGACCGGCGATTGGCTGTGTTGAATACTTATATAACAGACAAAACATTTAATCCTGATTTGCGTTTGCCGGTTAATAATAAGTTTGAGATAGGAATAAACCTGAGAATAAAAGGTATTACTGCCGATATTGTTTGGTTTAAAGAGCATCTTCGTGATGGATATTGTACTTCGATGCAGGCTGAACCTTATGCCTACCGTCGCTATACTCTTCTGACGGATGCAGGCGAACATCCTGAGTTGACGGATGAGGGAGTGGTGAATAATGGCGTATTGCTTCCGTATACAGTGAATAACACTTTTGCCCTTTATAGAAGCCCCCAAAATGGTATTGAACAACGCAAAAAAGGGGTTGAATATACGTTGGACTTCGGATATTGGCAGCGTATAAGAACTTCCCTGATAGTTAGTGGAAGTTATCTGAAGATGGATGAAAAGGATAATAGTCTTACTGCTTTTCATCCTTCCATAGAATCTGCCGGTAAACCTTATCCATATGTGGGAATTTACGAAGCGACCGGAACACTTGCCAATCTCCGGACCTGGCAGTTATGTAGCAGCCGCTTTCAATGTATCACTCAGATACCACGTATTGGGTTGATAGCCAGCTTGACTTTACAAGCTGTATGGATGGATAAACAGCGTTGCAGCATGGAAAGTAATTATAATAATCCGGTATATATGATTGATAATAATGGCAATAGGATAGATGGTAATCCATTGGCAGATACCGAATATACCAAATGCCTTAATCCTGTTTACTATCTGGACGGGGAGGGGAACAGCCACCGTTTTACTTCGGAAATGGCAGTGGATAAACGTTTTGCGGATTTAGTGTTGAAAGCCGGTACTTTAACAATGTTTCAGGAAGATTCATTCGGCCCTTATTTTCTATTGAATCTCAGGTTGACAAAGAAGATAGGGCGGCATTTTTCAGTCGCTTTCTGTGCTAATAACCTTACACGCTCGAACCCAAAACGATACTCACGTAGCACTCAACAATATTCTTTGCTAAATCCCGATTTATATTATGGAGCCGAAGTGAATATACAGTTTTAAGTGTAAAGAAAGAGATATAGAATAGCAAACAAAACAAATGAAGATTATAACAAACAATGAAAACGATTCAGTATTTACTATTGGCAATCATCCTGTTGCTAACTTCTTGTACGGAAGATAAGGTTGGCTCATGTAGAGTTAATATCCGGCTATTGCCACCTGAAAACTATGCTGCATTATCTTTAGAACAATTCACTGTAACATTAACGAATCAGTCTCACGGTGCAAGTTATAAATCCCGATGCTCTGCTGACGGGTTTGCCTCTTTCAATGTAGAGTATGGATATTATACGGTTTCAGCTTATTGCCAGACTGCATCTGGATTAATATTTAGCGGAAGAATTGAGAATATTTCGTTGCTACCGGGTGAAGCGGATATTCCGGATAGGATAGAACTACAATTGAATCGTTCGGAGACCAATGCATTGGTTATTAAAGAAATATATTATGCAGGATGTATAGGACGTCTGGGAGAAGAATATCAGTCTGATCAATATGTTACTTTGTACAATAATTCCAATGAAATCATTTATTTGGATAGTCTTTGCATAGCAATTGTCGATCCGGCTGGAAGTGTTGAATCTCCGTGGATGAAGTATACGGATATGAACAGGATTCCAGTGAACGATCTTGCATGGCAGTTCCCGGGTACAGGAAAAGATCATCCTCTGGCTCCTGGAGCAGAAACTACTGTGGCTACCAACGCGGTAAATCATACTGGTGGGGAATATCAACATTCTAACTCGATTGATTTGTCGGGGGTGGATTGGGGATTTTGGGACCTGAGTTTGAAGCGGCAGGATATTCAGGCAGGTGTAACTCCCTTAAAACTTATATCAAAGTTGAATCCGAATACTACTATGTATTCTTTCCCTACAATGAATCCAACTTTGATTGTATTTAAATTACAGAATATATCGGCTGAGGAGTATGTAAATAACCCTGATAATCGTGAAATTCGTCCTCAATCTATTCCGCAGAGCAGGCAGTATCTCATGATTCCTAAAGAGTGGGTAATTGACTGTGTGGAGTGTGTGTCGGATGTAGGGCAAGTTACTAATAAACGGGTTCCTAATGAGTTGAATCATACACCAGCGTATATCTCTGAAGGTACTTATAGTGGAAAATCTCTTGTACGTAAGAAAATGGTTGAAGCAGAAGGGCGTGTTGTCTATCAGGATACCAATAATGCTTCTGATGATTTTGAAGTGACGACTCCTTTGTTAAAGAATTGATTGTATGATAAGAATGCGGACTGTATTGACCGGAGCTTGTATCGGGATGTCGGTGGCTGTCTTTGCCCAACCTGATACTCTACATATCCTTTCCATGCAGGAAGTACATGTGCGAAACGGTTGGCTGTCGGGTAGTAATCCGATTGGACTGTCATTTAATAATTTCGATTCATTCTCTATTGCGCAAGCAGGATATAGTTATACTAATGGTAACTTGGGAAATGTCTCTTTACCGACTTCTGTTAATAGTTACTTTATATCGGGTGAGTCTTTTCAAACATTGGGAAAGATTTGTTTATATGGTCGGTTGGATTATATTCAAGACTATAATCGAGGACAGAATTGGAATGGAATGACTAACAATTATTGGCAGGCAGTGAACCTGTGTGACTCTGTTAGTGGGAAACGGCAAAGTGAAGCGTATCATTTGGCGGGTGCAGTCTCTTTGCCATTGAACTTGCACTGGCTGATAGGGGCAAAAGTGGATTATCTGGTACAAATGACTACTAAGGATACAGATCCGCGTAATAAAAATGAATGGTCGGATTGGAGGCTTACTCCGGGTTTGGGGTATAGATCGGGAAATACCATCTTTGGTTTGTCATTGGCGTATGCAAATAAAAAAGAGACGGTGGACTATCAAAATATGGGAACTCATGCTTCTTATCCTTTTTTTGTGGAATATCCATTGAGTTTTTTTTATACCCTTCCTAAAGCGGAAAATATAAAATGGTATTATAGCGCCCAAGAAATGGGAGGTTCATTGCAAATGGGAATTCATAATAGAAATTTCCGTTTGTTTCAAGAGCTGGGAGTAAATCTAGCGAATCAGAATGTTGAAAGCAATAGAATACAAGATCGTTCCGAAGGTGAAACAAATTACTGGCAGGTAAATTATTTAGGAAAGTTGCAGAAACTTGCTTCGCATGTAAGGCATGACTGGAAATTGAATTTTTCCTATGGGAGAATCAATAATTATGATCCATTACAACAGCAGGAAGAAACGGGGCTGTGGAAATCGTATGGAAAAGTACTTCGTTCTACCCGGCAGAGTGGCTTGTGTGGATTAAGTTATGAATATCACCGGTTACGTGATGCATGGCACCCGCGTTTCTCGATTGTATCAGGGGCCTGTTATCAATACGAAGAGGATGCGCTAATGTTTTATCCTATTCAATATATACAATCTCTACATTATTTTACATTACAATCTAAGGTCATATGTAATTTTGTATTTTCTAAAGGGTATCTTGATTGTTCTATTGGTGGGAAATATGGAATGGGGAATGGTACTATGCTTGAAGAACGAAAACTTACATCCTGGCAGAATACGGAAGAAGTGAAATTGTGGCAGAATTCAGAACGTTTGAAGCAAGATTATGATTATAAAACGGGATCGCGTTGGGGAATGAATGTCTCAGTTGTATATACACATAAAATGCCTGTCTGCTGGTTTGTTCGGCTATCTGGGAATTATGAGTATTCCAATACATCTAACATTAGTGAAAACAATAAGAAAATAGTTGCATCCTTAGGTTTGGTATTTTAAATAGATTATGTAGATTTGGGGTGAAAATTTATTATAAACTAAAAGTGATGTAATTATGGAAAACAATGAAAGAAAACCAGAGTTGAGACCTGATCCAATGCCGGTGGGAAGATGGACTATTAATCGAAAAAAGTGTACTACCTGTTGTGATTGCGTGCCTGCATGCGGCAAAGGATTACTTTATGAGGAGAAAGGCTATATTATGATAAGATATGAAAATAATTGTGACCAATGTGGTGATTGTGTAGCTGCATGTGGGTATGGAGCTATTGTACTAACATAAATAGATAATATGAGAGCTTTTTTCCTGTTTTTGGTGTTATTTCTGTGTCTTGGTTGTACTAATCAAAAGCAGGAAAAAGCTATTCAATTGAGCCATGAGTTGAGAGTAACCCCAATTCTTTCTTCTAGATTTGATTCGTTATTGAAGGAAGTGAAAATGTTATCTTTTCATCAACAGGTAGGCATATATTTAGAAATAGCATCTTATAAAAAATTAGAACCAGAAGAAGTGCAAAAACAGGAAATGATTTTGCTTCAATCTTTGTCTTTTGCATCAAATAATGATAAAAAGAAAATATTACGACAATGTATTATTATAAGTCAAGAGTTAGACCAACTACATGTCATTAATGCAGCATCAGAAGGGTTAAGGCGATGTGAAGAGCTAGAATGTAACTATTCATTATCGCAGAAGGAACGATGGGAACTTAGTAATTTTAAAGTCGTTTTTTTGAATCAACAAAAGCGCTATAAGGAGAGTATTTCAATTTTATACAATCTTCTGAATGAACATCGCAAGGTAGGAAATGTGGTATTAATAATTGAAGACTTGTGTTCAATAGCCAATATGTTTACTAGATTACAGGATTGGGAAAAAGGGCTTGAAGTTTATAAAGATGCATATCAATTGTCAGTAGATAATAATTTTCTTAAACAACAAGTTTTGTGTTTGCAATTTATCATATATCTTTCTTATGATTTAGGCCTTTATGAAGAAGCCATACTTTATTATGAGAATGCTTGTTCTTCATTATCATTAAATTTTTCTACATATCTTAAATTATCTCAGTGCTATTTACAGCTTCAAAAATTAGATAGTGCACGTTTCTATTTGGCAAAGATGAATGAACAGTTACCAAAGAAGAATGGACTTATGTACTATTATAAGATGGCGGATACATATATTGCTGAGAATAAAGAAGACTCTGCCGCTTATTATTTGAGTGAAGCAATGGGTATTATAAAAGAGAGAAACCAGTCAAATTCCAATTTCTCTCTTCCTCTATATATCATGCCTGTGTATGCATCCTATGCTGCTTTGTTACAGAAAAATGGAAAGTTAAAACAGGCAAATGAGGTATTCCATCTGGTTGAACCTTTAATGAAAGATACTGTAACAGAATCAGTATGGCTAAAGCAAAAGGTCGAATCTCTTTATCTTTATAGCTCTTTTTGTCGTGCCACCAAACAATATGAGAAAGCTGCGGATTTAATGGTATACCGGGATTCAATCTTGAAAATATATAATGATGCGAAAAATCTTCGTGATGCTCAAAATTGGGTTGGGCGGTTTGAAATACAGGAATTGGCAACCAAATATGATAATCAACAAGAAAGACTCAAAACATCTTATCGTATAAACTCTACTTTATTACTGCTTGCTGCTGTTTCTGTAACAGGATTTGGTCTCGTTTCTTGTTTTGCATTTCGTTTGTTTAGTCAAAAGAAGAAATTAACAGCCACCTATGAAAATAAATTGAAAGAGTTTTCTATTCCTCAGGAGCCTGCTCCTCAGAAATGTGAGCCACCCACTCCACAGGAGTTATTATATATACGAGCTGAAAATATAGTTACTACTCAAAAACTATTTCTGAATAGTTCTTTGACGCTTGATGATTTAGCCAAAGAGATGAGTAGTAATCGCTCCTCTTTGTCAGCTTGTATTAATAAAAAAACGGGAGGTAATTTTAATCAGTGGATAAACGGCTTTCGCATTCAGTATGCAAAAGAACTTATACTTACATCAAATAGTCTAAAGACCTTATCTGAAGTTGCCGGATTTGGATCTTACAATACATTTAGTTCATGTTTTAAAGAATATACGGGATATACACCGAAAAAATATTTGAGAATTTGCAAAAGTGATAATTTATTAGATGCAGTTCAGGGTGCAGTTAAACAATGAGGTTATTCACCAAGAACGACCTTTTTGGTAAGAATATCTTTAAATGATACTCTATTAAAAACAACCCAATTAAAATTTTATGTATTAATATTATTGTCTGACATTACTCCTACGATATTCAACCGGGAGTAAACAGTTTCTTTGTACTCACGTCCTATAGGCACAATACAGTCTCCCACATATAACATATTGCCCGTGATACGTTCAATGTGATTAATATTAACTACATAGGAACGGTGGGTACGTATGAAAATATGTGTTGGTAAGAACCTCATCAATTCTATCAGGGTAATTGATAAAGATATTTTTTTTGATTTGTCGGGTGAAAGATAAATGTTGCAACACCTTCCGGATACTGCGATCTGGTAAATATCATTATACATGTATTTATAATAATATTCTTCATTTCTTAAATAGATACATTCGTTCATCAATATCTTTTCAGAATTTGCCATAACTATAAGATGTTATTATCTTTGATTAATGAAGTTTGTTTTGCCAGTGTAAAGGTAGTGCGAAAGAGCGATCCGAAATATCCAGAAAAGTAGAAATCTGATTTATAATATTTAAGTATTTGTTTAGTAATGGAATAAGATGGTTACAAAGATTTCTGATTTTACAATTTGGGGATTAATTTGATGATTTTTATATCTGTATTTAATGAGATTTGGAGGAAGTTAACTTCATACAAGGTACGATATTAACTTATACTATACTCATTTTTTGTTTATAATCCTTTACTTGATTGAGTGTGATTCTTTGTTTGGGCTTTGAAGACAGGAGTGCTTTTTTGTGTTTCAGACTCAAATCCAAACCAATAGCCACTTTCGGTTTCTTCATTAGCGGGTAGGAAGCAAAGACGAAGGTTATCTTTGTATTCTCCATAAATTATGTCCCAATTTTCAGAGGGTACTTGACGTTTGGTTCTTACATTTTCAGCGGGTAACTTTTTTAATGACATACCCGCTTCTATCCAGGCAATAGTAGCAGCTGTTTGATATTCCGGATAGTTTAGTTTGCAATACTCGTAAAGAATAAGTCCTCGTTTTTCAAGACTCATTGGTTGATCAATGAGATTGATGTCTATTAGATAATCAAGAAATTTGTATAGAAAGGTTTTATCATTTAAGATTAGTTCACGGGTTATATGCTGCCACGCAGAGGTATTATAAAACCCATCCAGCAGTCGGGAAAGTTGGCGGGCAGTTTGCAATTCACTAACACTGATTTCCCGGGTTTGTAAAACTTCGTAGGGAGGTAGGGGAGAATATTTAATGCCCAGTTCTTCTGCCTGGCGGCGCATTTCCGTTCCGGGGAGTAATTTGAGTGATTCTAATTGGATTTCACCGGCTTTGTATTCGGTAAGCGTCTGTATATCCTCGAATATCTCATTAAGATGATAGAGTGGAAGTCCGGCTATAAGATCGGCATGAGTTTCCATATTGGAGAGTGAACAAAGAAATCTTAATCCTTCCAACGCATCAGATAATTTACCCATTCGGTGGCTTTTTTCGAGAACTGGTTCGCGTAAACTTTGAATTCCCGCTTCAAGATGAAGCAATCCTTCCGGAAGCTGTCGCAATTCTTCTTTCAATTCATCTGAAAGAAGTGCCGGATGTATTTCCAGATGAAAACGGATATCGGGAGAGAATTCTAAAAATAGTTGAAGTAATTCTTTTGCCCTACGTGAATTGTAATTAAATGTACGGTCGAGTACTCTCACATTCTGAATACCGTGCTGATGAACTATTTGTAGCCGGTTGCGGATATTATCGATGGATAAGGTACGGACAGGTTTTTCACCACCACTTACACAAAAGGCGCAGGTATTGAAACAGCCACGCGTGGTTTCAAGCTGTACGAAAGGTTTGTTCCAATTGAAGAAGATGCTTTTCTCCGGAGGAACAAGGTTTGCAAAATTCATAACGCGAGCTATTCCGTTATCTTTATATTGTCGCTCAGGATTGAGATAGCACAGTCCGGGAATATTATTCCATTTTTGCGGTTGGTTCCAACAGGATAGCCATTGTGGAAATGCTTCTTCTCCTTCTCCTCTGAATACACAATTGACAAAAGGATTCTTGCGTAAGAAATCTTCGTTATCTCCAAGAAACTCAGGACCACCTAATATAAGGCAAGTATCCGGGAGTAATGCTTTCAATCTGGATGTCACATGTAATAGTTGCTCATGATTAAAAAGCCAGGTAGTTGCCGCCAGGATATCAGGTTGATGACGGTGGATTTCATCTACAATTGTTCCAATATTTTCATTGATGGTAGCTGATACAATTTTCCATTCTACAGAAGAATCATTTGCTATCTGCGCATGTAGTGCAGGGAGTGCCAATGAAGAGTGGGCATACGAACTATTTAGGTCTATCCAAAGAATTTTCATGTCGATTGGGATTTTAAAAAAATCCTTGATAATCATCAAGATTATCAAGGATCTCTTTGGGTGACTGATGGGACTCGAACCCACGACATTCAGAACCACAATCTGACGCTCTAACCAACTGAACTACAGTCACCATGTTAGCGCATTTCTTAAATGCGGTGCAAAGATAGGAATTATCTTTTATATAGCAAATATTTTGCTGAATATTTTGCTGGAAAATCTTCTATTTGTTATTCTCTGAAATTCCTATATTGTGTTGCAATAAAATCTTCCGGGTATTTTTGATAAAGATATTCAGGCGATTACGGGCTGTGTTAGAAAGATTGTCGGCTGGAAAATAAGAAGGATATAGAATGTAATTTTTTTCTCCCGTCAGAGCAGGACGAGCGGTCCATACTAAAGTATATCCACAATGCGCTACACGAGAAAATGGAAAGGAAGGGGAAAATGGTACAAGGGATGGAGAATAACTCCGGTTATTTTGCAGCGGATGTATGGGTTGGGGAAGAGGATATTTTTCGAGTTGTAAAGTGAAGATGAGACCACCGTCCGTATTTTCGGCACTCATATTCGATATGAAATTTCCTAAAGAGTAAACAATAACGTGTTGTTGGTTTCCGTCCGACCGTAATTCCATTGGCTGGATAACATGTGGATGCGAGCCAATGATGTGAGTAACCCCTTGCTCCAGTAGCCAATTTGCAAGTTCACGTTGTTCCTTATTGGGAAGTGAATGGTATTCTTCACCCCAGTGCATACAGGCAATAATGGCATCTGGGTGTACAGCCTGTGCGCTACGAATATCTTGTAAGATGGTTTCTTTGTCAATGTAATTAACGACGTTGGGAACGGTGACGTTGATTCCGTTTGTTCCATAAGTATAGTTAAGCAAAGCGATATGAAAATTGTTTTTTTTGATAAAAAGAGGGTAGTGGCGCTTGCGTTCAGCCGTATTCAGATAAGTACCCACATGAGGTATATGGAGAGAGTCGAGTATGTAGATTGTTCGTTCCAGTCCTTTCTTACCACGATCCAGACAATGGTTGTTTGCCGTAAGAAGAATATCAAAACCAGCATCCTTGATTGATTGCAGATATTCGTCAGGAGCGCTGAAAGTCGGGTAACCCCGATAAGGCTTTCCGCCTAAAGTAACCTCGAGGTTGCCAATGGCAAGGTCGGCATGAGATATCTGCTCCTTTACCAGGGAGAAATAAGAAGAATAGTCATATTTTCCATCGAGAGTACGGGCTGCGTCTATTTGTGCTTGATGCTGCATCAAGTCTCCTACAAATAATAGCGTAATCCTTTCCTGCGCGGAAAGGGTTACGCTATATAACAGTATGACAAAGGCAACAAGCGTCTTCATTACCTTGTTTATTGGTAAATCGCTTTTTTACCTGCCAATAATGTATTCTTCATTAACGAGACAATTGTCATTGGGCCTACACCACCCGGTACGGGAGTGATGAACGAACATTTCGGAGCAACTTCATCAAATTTGACATCGCCTGTCAACTTAAAACCGGACTTCTTGCTTGCATCTGGTACACGGGTAGTACCTACGTCGATGACAACGGCACCTTCTTTCACCATTTCTTCTTTTACGAAGTTGGGCTGTCCTAAAGCGGCAATAATAATGTCTGCTTCCTGACATTCTTTTATCAGGTCTTTGCTACGGCTATGACAAACTGTTACGGTTGCATCTCCCGGGTAGGCCTTTTGCATCATAAGGGCGGCCATAGGTTTACCAACAATGTTACTACGGCCCAGAACTACACATTTTTTGCCGGAAGTTTTTATCTGGTATCTTTTCAGGAGTTCGAGGATTCCATTAGGCGTAGCAGATACATAACATGGTAACCCGATAGACATACGTCCTACATTGATAGGATGGAAACCGTCTACATCTTTGCGATAGTCAATTGTCTCAATTACTTTTTGCTCTGAAATGTGTTTCGGCAAAGGGAGTTGGACAATAAAACCGTCAACGTCGGTATCTTCGTTCAGTTCGCGAACTTTAGCCAGCAGTTCTTCTTCTGTTACATCGGCTTCGTAATGAATAAGGGAAGATTTGAATCCGCAAACTTCACAAGCTTTTACTTTGGCGGCGACGTATGTTTCGCTACCACCATCGTGTCCTACGAGAATAGCTGCCAGATGCGGACGTTTTTCGCCACGAGCTACGATCTCGGCTACTTCGGCAGCAATTTCCTGTTTTACCTGTTCGGAAATAGCTTTTCCATCGATCAGAGTCATATTCAATATTTTATTTTAAGTAAATGATTTAAATTAGTCTATGTTATGATTAAATACTTAGTTACTAAGTATGCAATATTCGCAAAAGTAGAGCAAATAACCGAATAAAGCAAAAATCCCGCCGATTTCATTTAATATCTGAAATTAGCGGGATTTATATGTTTTCAAACTTTTGGTTACTTTTTCAGTTTAGGCATCATTTTACCCATTTTGCTACCGGTTACCATTTTCATCATCTTACGGGTTTGGTCGAACTGTTTTAACAAACGATTGACTTCCTGGATGTTGGTACCACTACCTTTTGCAATGCGTTGACGGCGTGAACCGTTCAACAGTTCGGGGTTAGAGCGTTCGGCAGGAGTCATGGAGTAGATGATAGCTTCGATACTTTTGAAAGCATTATCATCAATATCAATGTCTTTAATCGCTTTACCTACCCCCGGTATCATAGATGCAAGGTCTTTCAGGTTACCCATCTTCTTGATTTGTGCAATCTGGCTCAGGAAGTCATTGAAGTCAAACTGATTCTTGGCAATTTTTTTTTGCAGGCGTTTGGCTTCTTCTTCATCATATTGTTCTTGCGCACGCTCTACCAATGATACGATATCACCCATGCCGAGGATACGGTCGGCCATACGGGCGGGGTGGAACTGATCAATGGCATCCAGCTTTTCACCTGTACCTACAAACTTGATCGGCTTGTTTACAACGGAACGGATAGAAAGAGCTGCACCACCACGAGTGTCACCATCCAACTTTGTCAATACTACACCGTTAAAATCTAAACGTTCGTTGAATTCTTTGGCGGTATTTACTGCATCCTGACCGGTCATGGAGTCTACAACGAACAAAATTTCGTTTGGATTGATAGCAGCTTTGATGGCGGCGATCTCATTCATCATTTCTTCGTCCACAGCCAAACGTCCCGCAGTATCGACGATTACGAGATCATATCCTTTTGCTTTGGCTTCCAGTATGGCATGTTGTGCAATAGACACCGGATCTTTACTGTCAGGTTCGGAATACATCGGTACTTCAATCTGTTCAGCCAAGACACGCAACTGTTCAATAGCTGCGGGACGATAAACGTCACAAGCTACCAACAACGGTTTCCGGTTCTTTTTGGTTTTCAGCATACGTGCCAACTTTCCGGTGAAAGTTGTCTTACCGGAACCTTGCAGACCGGACATTAAAATAACGGCAGGTTTGCTATCGATATTGATTTCCGCTGTTTCACCCCCCATAAGTTGAGTCAACTCGTCATGTACGATTTTAACCATTAACTGACTGGGTTTTACAGCCGTGAGTACGTTTTGTCCCAAAGCTTTTTCCTTAACGGTGTCAGTGAAAGTTTTGGCTACTTTATAGTTAACGTCAGCATCCAGAAGTGCTTTACGAACGTCTTTTAGCGTTTCTGCTACATTGATTTCGGTGATTTTACCTTCACCTTTCAGAATTTTAAACGACCTGTCAAGTCTTTCGCTTAAATTATCGAACATAGTATCTAATTACAATTACTAAATTACAAATTACTCTTATTGAGGCGCAAAAGTACGAAAAATCCCTGTAACTGCCTTCTTTTAGAGTGAGAATATTATTGAACCTTTATAGCGGGATATGTAAAAAGAATGCTTGGTCCTGCCTGAGCATCGGCAATCACTTGGTAAGTTCCACCGAAATGCTTCAGTAGTAATCGGTTGATATTATGGCGTATGGATGTTTCCTGATCGGCATATTTCTTGTCGGCCAAAGGTGTATTGGTAATCTTGAAAGATAATATTTCTCCGTTCCGGTCCAGGCTGAAATTGATGTCGCGTTCTTCCTGGGGGAGTGTAGAGGGACCTGTAAGAATACTGATGATTGTTTGTATCAACCGGTTACAATCTGTATTTATGATAAACTGTTCCACTGAACTTTGGAAATGAATGTTCAGATATGGTTTTTGCATTTGTGCCCCGCCCACTGCGTCATTACATATCTGAACGATGTCGTAATCCGTTAGTTGATATTTCATCATGTCCGCTTCCAGACGGGAAAGATCCAGAACATTATTAACCAATAGCATGAGTTTCTCCGTATTCTGTTGGATAATATCGGGGTATTCTTTACGGTTCTTATCGCTGATTTCTATGTCGGCAGCCATCAGTTGTGAAAAACCTACTACACTGTTAAGTGGTACGCGGATGGCGTGACTCATATTGGAGAGAAAGCGGCTTTTTACTTCATTAGCCTCTTCCATTTTGAGAGTAGCTTCTTTAGTTTCTTTTTCTGAAAGTCTCAACTCCTTTCGTATCCGGTTGATACGTATCATATAAGTAATGCATAAAATCAACACAATGCCGACAATCACCAAAATGATAGTTTGTATATATCCCTGTAGCTTTCCCTGCTCCAAAACCAGTTGGTTCAAATGGTATGAGTCTTTTATTTCTTCCAGTTGCTGATTGGATACGGCGGTACTAATGGAATCTTCTATTTGGGTTACTCTTTCATAAAGCGGCAATGCATCGGTGTATTGTTTCATTTCTTTTAGGATATCAGCCTTGTAGCCCATTTCTTTGGCATAATCCGATTCTGCGAATTCATATTTTCTCACAAAGTGTATGGCGCTGTCAGCAATGGCGAGCGCTGTGTTATAATCATGGATATACAGGTGATATTCCATAGACATGTTTTGGTAAGTCGCCAAATAGGGGAGAAATGTATCGGAAGTGATATACGTCTGGCATTTTTCATAATGTTTTTTAGCCAATTCTTTATTATTAAGCCGTATATATAGATATGTGTAATATATTTCCAAATATAAATATTGATCGTACAAACCTTTTTCCCTTTCCGGGCTTATATGTACGATTTCATCTAATACTTCTTTTGTTTTGCCCAGATATTTTTCTAAGTCCGTACTGTTATTTACTTGTTTGCTGAAAGTTACCAGTTGGCTCAGAATATTAACTTGTGCCCCTGTGTGCGTAATTTGTGGAAGTAGTTCATAAGCCTTTTTGAGCATTTTTTCTTCATCCTTCCAACGATTTGTTTCGTGGTAGATATTTGCCAGGCATTGATAGGCTGCCAATTCACCATTTACACTTTTTGTCTCTTTAGCTTTTTCAAGCATTCTGGAGGCTTCGGTAAAAGCGTATTCGTACTGGCGGCTGTAAATATATGTATTGATCAGTAACTTTAGTGAATTGAAATAAACTCTCCAGTATCGGGTACTTTGAGCTATTGGTTTCATCCATTCCACCCATTTTACAATACTGTCTTGTGCTCCATCATTATTATAAAAATATAGAATATGGAAATAGGCACTATTACATAAGTAATGCTTGTTGTCTTGTAGCTGGGCTTCATTGAATAGTTGCCGTGCATACTCAAAAGAACGGGGGGAACCTTGGGTGGTTATTACCAACTGCTCCAACACTTGTAGGCGGACGGTATTGTGCGATAAAGTCGGAAGCACTGACAGCAGACTGTCTGTGATGGATAAAGTCTGCCTATTCGTCCATCCCGACAATGTTTGCAGGCTTAAAAGCATTATAAATATTAATCTTTTCATAATGCTTCCTCCTCTTTTTTACCGGTATGGATAGGATGAGTAAACACAAAACGTGAACCATTTTTATATTCCGGATCAATCCATATATCACCACCAAAATGCTCAACAATAAGTTGGCAGATGGAAAGTCCTAATCCACTGCCTTGTGTATTTTCATCTAATTTCTCGAAACGGTTGAATATCTTGTTCTGCTTTTCAGGTGCGATGCCACATCCTGTATCCGTAACGGAGAATACGGCTATTCCGTCCTGTTCTTCCAGTGACAGCGTAATACTGCCTTCAGTGGTAAACTTGGTGGCATTAATGAGTAGGTTAATCAGTAATTGTTGTAACCGGGCTTCGTCAGTATAAAGTTCAAGTTTTTCCAGAGAAGTTTGAAAAACGACGGTAGCGACTGTTTGCTTAATTTTATCCACAGTGTCGATAACATTCCGGCAGATGAATACGGCATCATGAACTCCGGGGTGGAATTGCATTTTTCCTCTTTCCAAACTCGATAAATCTACAACATCGTCTATAAGCTTTAATAATAAATCGGAGTTCTGCTGGATAATGTCATTGCATTGCTTACGCATTTCACTGTCTATATTACTATCCGTTAATATGGCGGAGAAACCGGATAAAGCATTTAAAGGAGTACGTATTTCGTGACTCATGTTTGATAAGAAAAGGCTTTTGGTACGAATCGAATTTTCCACATTTTTTTTGGCTTCATTCAACTTTTGTCTGGATATAGCCAGTTGCTTATTTTCCTGTCTGATATGGAGAACAAAGGAAATAAAAATAGTCAAGATGAATACACCTCCTACGATTGAATAAAACAATATACGGTTCTTTTGTTCCTGATTGTTTACCCCAAGGCGGTCAACTTGGTATATTGTCCGTAAAAGATTGATTTGCGAAGAGTAATTATGCGCATTAATAGAGTCACGAGTATTTTTAATGATATGATAGGTTTCACAGGCTTCTTTATAGCGTCCTAACTTTTTATATAATTGAGCAATCGTTTTATGCAATTTCAGATAGTTATTATATACATCGATATTGTTAGTCTTCCGCGCAATTTCCGTATATAATTGGAGGGCTTTTTCGTAATCTCCTGTTGCCCCGGCATATTCAGCCTGTATATATTTCAGAATAGCGGTGTGGAAATAAACAGATGTATTTTGATTGGCTTTTTCAGCGTCGCAAATATATTTGCGGGCTTTGCTTAAATCTCCAATATGTATACAATAATATGCTTGGTAGGCATATAGTAGAAAAGGAGTTAGTTTGCTATTCTTATAAAGTTGGTCCATCCTTCCCAAATAGACTTCCGCTTCATTTATCCTTTTCAATCTGATGAGCGTCGGTACTAATTGGATGAATATTCTTTCTTGTAAATTTTCAGTATTGGGAATCCCCTGTAATGTTTTAAGTGCTTTTTCATATTCTTCTACTGCCTCAGTCTGCATGCTGGCATTAAGATAGGTATCTCCCAAAGCATAATAAGAAAGAGAAACTCCAATGCCGTATCCCATGGCTTGGGCTTCAGACATCATGGCATTGGCTTTTTTCAATGCTTCAGTGACGTGAGTCTGGAAAGCATAAGCATATACAGCCATTTGTTTCATTAAGAACATGTGTCTGTAATCTTTTCTTTGCCGGAAAGTAGTAACTAATTCATCTTCCCATTGGATGATATTGTCGGTCGTCACCTTTTGGGAGTAACTGAGATTATTATCCATCAACTCTATTACCAGGCGAAGGCGTTCGTTATCCGTCTCTTTCTCTTGAGAAAAAGCCCACGGGTATATTCCGGATATTAGGAAAATTAAAATAATGCTTGTCTTATTAATTTTCACCTTCTTTCCCTTTCTGTTACATAAAGTATATAATATATGTATTGCAAAAGTAATAAAAAAAGAGCAGAATAATCTAATTTATTCTGCTCTTTTTAAGGCTATTATTCTTACTTATTGTATTTCACGGACATTTTTTAGCCGTTCATACTCATTAGAAATTCGTCATTGTCTTTAGTCTTTTCCAAGCGGTCTTTCACGAAGTCCATAGCTTCTATCGGGTTCATATCAGCGAGATATTTGCGGAGAATCCACATCCGGTCAAGCGTTTGCTTATCTTGCAGCAAGTCATCACGACGCGTACTGGAAGCAACGATATTGACAGCAGGAAAGACGCGTTTGTTGGACAAATTGCGGTCGAGTTGTAATTCCATATTACCTGTACCTTTGAATTCTTCGAAGATAACTTCATCCATCTTGGAGCCGGTATCTATCAGTGCGGTAGCGAGAATAGTCAGTGAACCACCGCCTTCAATATTACGTGCTGCACCGAAGAAACGTTTGGGTTTATGTAATGCGTTAGCGTCCACACCGCCGGAAAGTACTTTACCGGAGGCCGGTGATACTGTGTTATAAGCACGTGCCAGTCTGGTAATAGAATCCAGGAAGATAACAACATCATGTCCGCATTCCACCATTCTTTTTGCTTTTTCCAGAACGATGCCTGCTATTTTTACGTGACGTTCAGCGGGCTCATCGAAAGTAGAAGCAATTACTTCTGCATTTACGGTACGTGCCATATCGGTAACTTCCTCCGGACGTTCGTCAATCAACAACATAATCATATATACTTCCGGGTGGTTGGCAGCGATGGCATTCGCAATATCTTTCATTAAAATTGTCTTACCGGTTTTGGGTTGTGCCACGATTAAAGCACGCTGTCCTTTACCGATAGGGGCGAAAAGGTCTACTACCCGGGCAGACAAAGAATCGGAATATCCGCCTTTGCATAGTCTGAACTTCTCATCCGGGAAAAGTGGAGTCAGGTGTTCAAAAGGAACGCGGTCACGTACAAAAGCCGGATCACGTCCATTGATTTTGGATACTTTTACTAACGGGAAATATTTTTCACCTTCTTTGGGGGGACGGATAACACCTTCAACCACATCACCTGTCTTCAAACCGAAGAGTTTGATTTGTGACTGAGAAACGTAAATATCGTCAGGAGAAGACAAATAGTTGTAATCGGAAGACCGTAAGAAGCCATAACCGTCCTGCATTATTTCCAAAACGCCTGTTCCGGTAAGTATATCGTCGAATTCGTATACTTTTTCACGTTCAATTACAGGCTTACGTTCGGGAGCGGTGTAATTTTCACCATTGTTGTTCTGCTGCACAGGGCGTTGTTGCTGTACAGGACGCTGGTTATTATTATTGTTACGGTTATTATTGTTGTTGTTATTATTGTAAGGAGCGTTGTTGTCGCGGGGACGGAGACGCGGACGTTGTATCTGTGGTTCAACTGGTGCCGGAGTCTCGGATTTGGTAGCTTCGAATTTTCCTATCAGTTCTGTAGGTAATTCAACCTTTTCAGTAGGAAGGTCTTCGATAGGAATAAAGTCATCTTCAGGTTCTGTTAAGATGGGACTTTCTTCCGGTGTGGGTTTGGGAGTTACTTTTGCTTCTGCAGGTTTTGTTTCTGCCACTTCCACTTTAGGTGCTGCTTCGGTTGCTTTAATTACTTTAGGAGCTTCCTTGGGTTGGGCTGTTTCTTGCTTTGCTTTACGAGGGCGCCCCGGTTTACGTTTGGGAGCATCATTCTCTCCTTCTGCGGTTTCTGCTGTTATTACCGGTTTGGCGGGTGCGGTTGTGGCGGCAGGCGCTTTAGGCGCTTCTGTAACTTGGACGGGAGCTTGTGCAACTACCGGTGTCTCTTCTGTTTTAGCTTTGGTAAGATCACCGTTTTTATTGGCTGTGAATACTTTGTCTGCTCCTTCCTTTTTAACTGTTACACGAGAACGTTTCTGCTTGTCCCCTTTGCGTTCTTCTTTTAATTTATCGGCTGCCACTTTCTTGGTTGCTCCGGCAATAGCCTGCTCGTCGAGTATCTTGTAAACGAGTTCTTCTTTTTTGAGTGAATCGGTTTTTTTGATACCCAACTCTTGGGCAATAGTTTGCAATTCCGACAAATTCTTGTCGTTTAATTGAATGATATTATACATACAGTATATGTGTGAATGGTTTTTACTTATTAGGTAAGTTTACCTTGTAAATTATGATTTAATAGGGATATTTATTATTGAACCGGAAATCTGGTTAACAAACCTCACCTCAGCAAGATGTTACAGAGTGTTTCAACGGTGCAAAGGTAATAATAATTTTTGGTTTCATAAATAAATTGTCTTTTTTTAATTTTAAAAGTTTATCTTTGCTTCATTATCATCAAGAATCGATTTATGAATATATATGCAGTTCATCTGATTGTTTTTTCGCCTACCCATACATCTAAACAAGTGGGGGAGGCAATTGTTCGCGGTACGGGTTTTCCTGAGGTTTCAGAAACGGATTTGACTTTGCAGTCTATGGATACACTGGAGATACCCGAAGACCAATTAGTCGTGATAAGCGTACCTGTATATGGAGGAAAAGTTGCTCCATTGGCATTGGAACGTCTAAAGGGAATACATACATCCGGTGCACCGGTAGTGCTGGCAGTAGTTTATGGTAATCGTGCTTATGAAAAAGCTTTGGCTGAGTTGGATGCTTTTGTATCAGATAGAGGTTTTAAGGTGATAGCGGGAGCCACTTTTGTAGGTGAACATTCGTATAGTACTGAAAAGAATCCCATTGCCGTGGGGCGTCCGGATGCAGATGATTTACAGTTTGCGGAGGCTTTTGGTGGAAAAGTGCGTTCTAAAATTGAGGCTGCAGTTGATATGGAAAAGCTGTATGCGGTGGATGTGAATCGTATTCAACGACCTCGCCAACCATTTTTTCCCTTGTTCCGCTTTTTAAGGAAGGTAGTGAAATTGCGAAAAAGTGGGGTGCCCATGCCTCGTATTCCGGCAGTTGATGCCGAGCTCTGTACCCATTGTGGATATTGTGTGGTGCATTGTCCTGCGGGGGCTATTGTGAAAGGGGATGAATGTAATACGGATGCGACAAAATGTATTCGCTGTTGTGCCTGTGTGAAAGGGTGTCCGAAAAATGCCCGTACTTTCGATACTCCTTTTGCTATATTGCTGGCCGATTGTTTCAAAAGGCAGAAAGAGAATCGAATTTTACTATAACCTCCGGTTCGGTATTAAAAGATTTAGTTCGTTTTTGTACGGTTATGGATGAAATGAGTTTTCTAAATTGAACACAGAGGCACAGAGTTTTTTTCTTTTGAGAGGATAGAATCCGAAAAGACGATAGAGATGACGACTACGTCGCAAAGCCTACGCAAGCAACTCTGTGTGCTCTTAGCGACGTAGTCGTCCTTTCTCCTTTTTTATTTTTCTCTCTGTGCCTCCGTGTCTCTGTGTTCAAATCAAAATCTCATTTAACTCAATTATTTATCGGTTACACGTTAATTTTTATATTGAACTCAGCCTATAAATATAGAAGCGTCATTATTCGAAGAAGATATTTGGGGAACACAGATTAATGCGGACTTCCGCAAAAATGAATCTCCATTAATCTGTGTTTTTATTTATCTTTATTATTAGGACTCGTTTCGTGTTTTCATCTACTCTAAATCTATTGTCTGTCCGTTCTTCTACCAGCCATACGATGTCTTCACCGCAACATAGTACCCATTTTTGCTCTTTATGCGAAAGTGGGAGTTTCAGATTCGTCAGATAATCACTTACTTTTTTTCGTCCTTTCATGCCGAAAGGTACGAATGAGTCTCCTTGTTGCCAGAGCCGCAATGATAGAGGGTGTAATAACTTGTCTGCGTCAAAGCATGCTGTTTCTTTGTCGCGGGGAATTACGAAATCTGGCGTATAGATATATTCTTTTATCTCTAATACAGGAGGCGTTGCTTCTTTTAACGGTTCGATAAGTAGCTGTTTCCGGTCTTTCAGAACGCGCCAACCGTCAGCCATAAATACTTTACCGGGTTGTCCGTTCAGCGCATGGTACAGGTCGTTTATCTGGGTGGCATTGAAGCCGAGAGGATGCAATATTTCGAATAGTAATGTTTTCGGGGCAGGCTCTTGCATAAGGGCATCAATGCATATTCCTTTTTCTGTTTGTACCCGAAGTTTGCTTTCTTTTATACATCTCTTATATAGAACGGCGGCATCACTTAAATGCTCTGCTGTATTAAAAATGCTTTCCTTGACCGATGGATTGATTTCCTGCATCATCGGAATCAGATTGAGGCGTATTTTATTGCGGATATATTCGTCTTGCAGATTGGTACTGTCGGTTACATAGTCCTGTCCGATGCTGTTTAGGTAATCGATGATATCTTTCCGACTAAGACAGAGCAGAGGGCGCACAATATATCCGTTCTTGGGGCGTATTCCTCGCAAACCGTTGATGCCTGTCCCGCGAATTAAGTTCAGTAAAAGAGTTTCTACACTATCATCCTGATGGTGGGCAACAGCTATAACGGCAGCTCCACATGCAATGCGTACTTTCTCAAACCATTCGTAACGTAAGTCGCGTGCCGCCATTTCAATGGAAATGCGCCGTTCTTCGGCTATACGTTTGGTTTCAAAATGGACAGAATGCAAAGGTACTTGTTGTTCTGTACATAACTGGCGGACGAACGCTTCGTCCCTGTCGGATTCTTTGCCACGAAGATGAAAATTGCAATGGGCTGCTTCACACGTATATCCTAATGAAATCAGCAGGCGCAATAATGCCACGGAGTCAGCTCCGCCGCTAAGCGCCACCAGAATCTTGTCTCCGGGATAGAAGAGTTGGTTTCGGTAAATATATTCTGTTATCATCTGCCTGTTCATGTCGCAAAGATACAATAAGTTTTTCTTCCGCTAATTTTAATTACCCCATTAAGTAATAATAAAGACTTGAGCTGTTGATTATAATTCGTTAGACAATTGTTATCCTTTCGTTAGATAGTTGTTGAATATTCGTTAAACATATATCTAACGAAAGGATAACAATTGTCTAACGAATAATTTTTAATATTTTGGAGGGATAATGAATACTAACGGAAATAGTAGGCTTAGTATTTCCTTATTTAAAAACATTCTAAATTATTTGTACTGTATGGACTTATCCTTTATCTTTGCAGCAAAAATAAAGAAAGGCAAAAACTATGCGTTTGTCCGAATTGAAAACCGGTGAAAAAGGGGTAATCGTTAAGGTACTGGGACACGGTGGTTTCCGCAAACGAATTGTGGAAATGGGTTTTATTAAAGGAAAAACCGTGGAGGTATTGTTGAATGCTCCTTTGAAAGACCCAATCAAGTATAAAGTAATGGGGTATGAAATCTCCTTACGACGTCAGGAAGCTGAAATGATAGAAATTGTCAGTGAAGAAGAAATGCGTAAGGAAGTCGTACAACTTGACTATCATAAAGGCCTGAGTGAAGATATGCAGTTGGGAGAAGAGGAACTGAAACGTATTGCTTTGGGTAAACGCCGTACTATAAATGTTGCCTTGGTAGGAAATCCTAACTGTGGTAAAACTTCCCTTTTTAATATTGCTTCGGGCTCTCACGAACATGTAGGGAATTATAGCGGAGTTACCGTAGATGCCAAAGAAGGTTATTTCGATTTTCAGGGTTATCATTTCCGGATTGTCGATTTGCCGGGTACTTATTCTCTTTCTGCCTATTCTCCTGAGGAAATATATGTCCGCCGTCATATTATTAATGAGACTCCGGATATTATTATCAATGTGGTGGATTCTTCCAATCTTGAACGTAATCTATATCTCACCACTCAATTGATTGATATGAATGTGCGCATGGTTATTGCGCTTAATATGTACGATGAACTGGAGGCCAGTGGAAATACGCTGGATTACGTCAAGCTTGGTTATCTTTTCGGAGTGCCCATGTTACCTACCATAAGCCGTACGGGTAAGGGAATTGAACAACTGTTTCATGTCATAATCAGTATATACGAAGGTGGCGATTTCCTTGATAAAAAAGGAAAGATACGTGCTGATATTTTAAATGATCTGCGCAACTGGCATAAAGAGCATGTGCCCGACCACGATTTTGGAACTCATAAAGAAGAAGCCGATCATCCTCATGGGTTCTTCCGCCATATACACATCAATCACGGACCTGAACTGGAGCGTAGTATCGAGGAAGTGAAGCGGATAATCAGTTTCAATGAAAATATACGTTATAAGTATTCTACGCGTTTTCTGGCTATCAAACTTTTGGAAAACGATACGGAGTTGGAGAAGATTGTACAGGAGTTTTCTAACGGAAAGGAAATTCTTGAAGTACGCGACCGTGAAGAACAACGCCTTCGTAGTTCAATCAATGAAGATAGTGAACAAGCTATTACTGATGCCAAGTATGGTTTTATTTCAGGAGCGCTGCGTGAAACGTATGTCGACAATCATGAAGATACGGCACGTACTACACGTGTGATAGATTCTATTGTGACGCACCGTGTTTGGGGATATCCCATCTTTTTCCTTTTCCTGTATCTGATGTTTGAAGGGACATTTGTATTGGGGGATTATCCAATGCAGGCCATTGAATGGCTGGTAGGCGGTCTTGGTGAATTGATACGGAACAATATGTCCGAAGGCCCGTTTAAAGATTTGCTTGTCGACGGTATAATAGGAGGTGTCGGTGGAGTTATTGTATTCCTGCCGAATATTCTTATTCTTTATTTCTTTATCTCTTTGATGGAAGATTCGGGATATATGGCACGCGCTGCCTTTATCATGGATAAAATTATGCATAAGATGGGATTGCATGGAAAGTCTTTTATTCCTCTGATTATGGGGTTTGGTTGTAACGTTCCGGCTATAATGGCTTCCCGAACCATTGAAAATCGCAAGAGTCGGTTGGTAACCATGCTTATTAATCCGTTGATGTCATGTAGCGCACGTCTTCCTATTTATTTGCTGTTAGTCGGAGCTTTCTTTCCTAATAATGCCAGTCTGGTGCTGTTGGTGATTTATGCTATCGGTATTTTGCTGGCGGTGGTTATGGCACGGCTTTTCTGTCGTTTCCTGGTGAAAGGGGATGATACTCCGTTTGTTATGGAGTTGCCTCCTTATCGTATACCGACTACCAAATCCATATTTCGTCATACCTGGGAGAAAGGAGCGCAGTACTTGCGTAAAATGGGAGGTGTCATCATGCTCGCTTCGATTGTGATATGGGCTTTAGGATATTATCCTGACCATAATGCGTATGCAGACGTGGCTGAGCAACAGGAAAATTCATATATCGGTAAGATTGGTAAGGCAATAGAACCGGTTATTGAGCCATTAGGTTTTGATTGGAAGTTGGGCATCGGCATTTTGTCAGGTGTGGGGGCTAAAGAATTGGTAGTGAGTACGCTTGGGGTGCTTTATACAGATGATGCAAATGTTGATGCAGTGAGTTTGGGTGAACGGATTCCGATTACTCCTTTGGTTGCTTTCTGTTATATGGTGTTTGTCTTAATCTATTTTCCGTGTATTGCTACGTTGGCTGCTATCAAAGGGGAATCGGGTAGTTGGAAGTGGGCGTTGTTTACGGCAATGTATACAACTTTGCTTGCATGGGTAGTAACCTTTACGATATATCAAATAGGAGGAATGATTGTATGAATAATTGGCAGAATTGGGTAGTTGCACTTGTACTATTGCTGTGCGTGATTCGTATCGGTCAAAGAATTTATATCTTTTTCTGTAGGATAAAAGAAAAACGTAATCCTTGTGAAAATTGTACAACTGGCTGTGAATTAAAACAATTATATGATAAAAAGCGTGCCGGATGTAGTGGGGTACGAAAAGAAACGCAGAAAAAATGTTGCGGATAGTTGGTGATTCCAAAAAATGTACTACCTTTGCATCCGCAAACGAGAAAAATGGTTCCTTGGATGAGTGGCTTAGTCAGCGGTCTGCAAAACCGTGTACGGCGGTTCGAATCCGCCAGGAACCTCCAAAAACAGAAGGATTAGAAGGAAAATTTCTAATCTTTCTGTTTTTTTAAAGTACTTACCTCCTGTTGTAGTGGCTCTGCTTGGGAATGGTGAACTGTGCCAAAAGATTTCCTGCCTATCTCCAATCAGCCCACCAATCGTTATTTGAAAGATATTACAGCAGATTTGAAGATTGATAAGGCAATGACCTTCCATCGAGCGCGCCATTTCCTCCGAACGATAGCAACGAAAAAGAGTATTCGTGACGGGATAGCCGAGCGAATTATGGGGTATGCAGAAGATAATGATATCAAGGATATTTTTACCCACCTGCATGGTGAAGATATTGTGAAGGAAGTACGTGATAAGTGGATTGTGTAAACGGTGCATTTTCCACACTTTCCGTATTTTAAGGATTAATATGCTAAAAATAAGAGAACTAAAAGTGCTTGCAAAAGTGGATAGGATATTACCATAGATCTCTCACCAACCGTAAAAGAATCCATCGAAACATCTATAAATACTTTTTGAAAGTATTTTCTTTTTATTCCCAAATTCTTGTAATCTTTATTTTCTTATATTTCACATTAAATGAACACCTGTCCTCTGTTTGATGTTTTTTTGCATAGTTGTGCAATATTTAAGACAAACAATTTACTAACCATAACATTTTGCTTATTTTATTGCCAATTCCATTTGAATATTGCACCTCTGATAAGATATGTTATGTCCAGAAATTTTCTTAAAGCCTAACTTCTCATATAAATGAATTGCCGGCTTTAGAACGGTGTTGCTCTCTAAGTACAGATTTTCCCCTCCTAATTCTTTCGCTTTGTTTATGACAGCCTGCCCTAAAAGAAGCCCGATACCTTTTCCTTGTACTTTAGGACTAACAGCAAGTTTAGACAATTCATAATCATAATGTTCATCATTCATTTTAATCAAAGCACAAACACCAACAGGCTCATTTTTGTAAAGTGCAACAAAAATTTCTCCTCCTTTATCTAAAATAAGTTCTTTGGGATTATTGAGTGTCACATAATCCGTTTCTTCCATTTTGAAATATTGGTTTATCCACTCTTCATTGAGCGATTTGAAAACTTCTTGATAACAAGGTTCGTAAAGTGTTATTTCAATATCCTTGCTCTCTTTTTGTATTTCACCTGTTCGATTAAAAATATCCATGTTTTCTTGTTTTTATTTAAGTGATTGCAATTAATTATGTGCTTATTGTATAAGTAGTTGCCCGCTTTTTGAATTAGACTGTCGTTTGCCAACATACAAATTGTATACATTATAAGCATGAATAACAACAGCTATTGTACAACCGACGATAAAAGGTGTTGCTTTTAAGAATACCCCATAAATTATGTATATAGAATTTGCCCCGATAGCAAGCATCCGCAAATGGAGAACGTTCTTCATTGTCATCGAAAACAAGTTAAGTATCAAGGCGGAATACCCTATAATATCTACCATATTTTCAGAAAAATTACACTTGCGCCTTTCTATACAACTCCTTTACCATATGAAAGGGTGCATCTTGATACAACCCCGATTGATCTAAGGCACTGCTTATATGCTCATATCCATATTTTTCATACATAGAAATAGCGTTCCCAAACTGATGATAAGAAACAAGATACATATGCGTATATCCGGCTTTTATAGCTCGCTGTTCTATTAGCTCGAGCAGACGCTTTCCAACTCCTTTCCCTCGAAGCTCCGGTCTAAAATGGAACTTTGATAATTCAACATAACCTTTTGGTAAACCTTTAGTTGGATAATAACCGCCCCCTCCAAATATTTCACCATTGCATTCCACCACCCAATATGCAGCATCTTTTATATTGAAAGTCTGAAACATCATATCCGTATGCGGGTCGTCATAAAATGTACCCACCTTAGGAGCATCATGTTCTTCTACCGATGCACGAAGTACACAGGCAATTGAAGCATTGTCTTCTTCCTCTATGGCACGTATAACAATCGTCTCAATATTTTTAACTGCAAAATTTGTTTCCATGTTATTTATTGTATTATAGATAGAATCCATATTATTTATTAGCTCCTGTAGCTGGTTATCATTTAGGTGCGCAAAGGTTTCTTCCACAGATTGATAAGCAGCAGCATCTAAGTAGCGATAAACTTCACATCCTTTTTCTGTTAGATTTATCAACCCCATTCGGTTATCTCTTTCTGTTCCTTTTCGATATATATATCCTTTCTGTTCTAGTTGTTTTAATAAACGGGAGAGTAAACCTTTATCCATGTTTAACTCACCGGATATATCTTTAGAACTTCTATCGGGATGCAAATATACATCCTGAAGAATACGAACTTCAGGAAGTCCAAACTCACTTTCTAAATAATACTTATTCAGTACACCTAATAACTTTGTATAGTACCTATTGAAGGCTCTTATACGATTTATATATTCCTTTTTCATACCGCAAAAATAAATAATATAGTTGACTTTATCAACTTAATTTAGGGGAATATATTATCCAACACATTTGAAGGGCTTCGTTGTTTATGTTAAGTGCTTTATATACAGTGAATTAATCACGATTTCCTTTTTAAAATAACCCCTAAAATAGAGCTATATCTTTAATCCTTTTTTCTCCTACCGTTCCTGTGGCTTAATGCCACTAGAATGAAAGCTCCTTTTGTTTTGGCGGAGCCAGTCGTATATTTCTAAATCATCAATATTTAGCCTAAAATAGAAAATATCCTGTATATTTGCTTCCTAATATCACAGATGTAAAATTTTAATATTATATGGGATCTGAACGGTCAAGATGCCTTGGACGTAGTGAATAAACAAAAGATGGATTTGGTGCTGATGGATATAAGAATGCAGGAAATGGATGGGATTACTGCATTGAAAAAAATAAGAAGAACCCATAAAAACCTCCCTGTAATTATACAGTCAGCTTATGCATATGATGATAACCGTGAGCAGGCAAAAAAGGCAGGATGTTCTGATTTTATAGAAAAACCTATTCATGCAGATATTCTGATGGATGCAATAGGAAAATGTATGATAAAACTGAAAAAGATTAAATAAATTGAGTGAGATGAAACGAATGAGATTTTTGTTATTTAGCCTGTTCGTTCTTTGTGGCATGACAGGTAGGGCGCAAGATGTTGCTGTCGATGATACCGGTTACATTGTTAAAGTAGGAGATATGGCTCCTGATTTTACCATTAAGTTGACGGATGGTAAAAGTGTCACTCTTTCTGAGCTTCGTGGCAAAGTAGTGATGTTGCAATTTACAGCAAGCTGGTGCGGCGTATGTAGAAAGGAGATGCCATTTATCGAGAAAGACATTTGGCTGAAGCATAAATCTAATCCTGATTTTATGCTGATAGGGATTGACCGTGACGAACCGTTGGACAAAGTAATTGCATTCGGAAAATCTACCGGTGTAACTTATCTTTTAGGATTGGATCCTGGTGCAGACATTTTTGCCAAGTATGCTCTCCGTAAAGCAGGTATTACGCGTAATGTTTTGATTGATAAAGAAGGACGCATCGTATTGTTGACTCGTCTTTATAATCCGGAAGAGTTTACTTCTTTGGTCGCTAAAATCGACGGAATGCTTGCGAAGTGAATTTGAAATAAGAAAAATATATTAAAAGCCTTTTAAAAGGAACTCACCCCTTCTACAGATAGTTGTAAGAGGGGTGAACTGTTTTAAAAGGGGCTATTAAAGCACTTTCTTTTATTATAGAATTATTTTAGAGAAGGGATAATTTAGCAA
This sequence comes from uncultured bacterium, assembly GCA_905215345.1. GTDB lineage: Bacteria > Bacteroidota > Bacteroidia > Bacteroidales > Bacteroidaceae > Bacteroides. Next base: position 46,714 of record CAJMPR010000006.1, on the reverse strand, counting down.
GATAGTCGTAATGTTTTCCCTCCTTGACTAATTCTGCCTTAAAACCATTTTCAGTAGCATAGAGACTGAGTGTCTGAAAATCAATATACAGCCAGTCAAACGAGTCTCCTTTGACATCCTTGTATTGCATTTGGAAATCTACTTCTCCATAATAATCACCTGCAAGGTCGATAATGATGCTACCATCTTTTTCTTCGAATAAATAACAAAGATCACTGGAATCCATAAGGACACAGCCGCCGGAGCGGAGTAGTTGTTTCATCTTCTTGAAGAAAACAGGCAGGTTTTCAAGTTTGCCGATAATTCCGGAGCCATTCATCAACATTAAAATGGTATCGTACGATTCGCAAAACTGTTCGTCAAACAGATTGGTTTGTGAAACGTTGCGCGCTCCGCGTTGCTTCATTACTTCGATGGATGCAGGAGAAATGTCAATGGCATGTACATCCTTACCGGCTTCCTGAAGAGTGATAGTATGGCAACCGCTTCCGGCACCCACATCCAGTATCTTGCCTGTAGCCATGCTGAGAGCTGTACGTTCCAATAAAGGCATTTGCTCCTCAGTGCGGAAAAGCTCCTTTACGGGGATTTCATCTTCATCGAATTGGGAAGAGAAAACTCGCAAATGATCGGCTTTTCGATGATTGAAGTAATCGGAGATGGCAGCTCCCATCGGGTCTTTGTCAACGGACAATAGATTGGTAATTATCATTTTTATTTCTTATGTCTATTGGCGCGCTTCTTACGGATATCAGCTTTCATCTTGGCCGCACCGGAACCATGTAGCCCGGTTATATAAGTTTTCTTCTTAGCTTTGGTCTTAATCTTGTTTTCTTCTTTTGGCTGGTCCTTCTTACCTTTGAAAACAATTCCTCCCATCATTGCATCTTCTATACTCACGATTTTTTATATTATATTAGGTGTTAAATACTAATTGTCACTGTAAAGGGAAATAATTAATAATCTTTTATAGCTTATTTTACTGGAAGAATCTCTATCCAGTAGTCATCGGGATCATTTATAAAATAGAGCCCCATAGCTGTATTCTCATAACATACCCAACCATTTTCTTTATGGTATTGACGGATTTCTTCATAATCTCCGGCTACACGGAAACAGAGATGGCTTTCATTCTCACCCAGTTCATAGGGTTGCGGATGACCTTTCAGGCAGGTAAGTTCCAACAGGAAACCTGTGCTGTCGTCGGTTAGATAGACCAATGTGAAAGAGCCGTCTGACGACTCTTTCCGATGGTGTTCTTTTAGCCCCAATGCTTTCTCGTAGAAAGAAATACTACGTTCCAGATTGGTGATGTTTATATTGAAATGGTCAAATTTACTCTTTATTTCCACTATGGTAAATATTAGGTTTTATATAAATATTAAAAGCTATACTTTAAGATAACAATTTCCTGGCCTATTTGATTTTTGCCTTTAAAATTTCTCCTATATATGTACGTGGCATGCCTTCTATCGGAGCCTGTGACGGATACTTCTTACATTCCAATATGACGGAAGGTTCTGTTTGACCGTTGGGATAGAAGCGAACGGTATAATTTTCGGCCTTATCCATTTGCTCATAAGGTTGCTCAGGTGACAAAATACTGAATATAACAGACTTTCCACTAATCTTACCTAATGAACCTCCGGCGTTGGCGGTCATCATAGTCATATTGAAAGGTTCTTGTCCGATAACAATAACCAATTTGCCTGCCCCTGTTTGGATAGCATCGGCGGGTATTGCATCCGGAGCGACTTCTTTATAGGAAGATGAGGTGACTTGGATATTTGCTTTAGGAGTTGATATAACCGTGTTTTCCGGTGTTTCAACAGTAACTTGCGTTTTAGGAGTGATTACTGTGGTACCTGAGTTCACAAGCGCTTTCTCTTCTTTCTTTTCTACTATTTTCTTTTCTAAAGGAGCTTTAGCAGTAGTAGCGCTTAATGCTTCCGTTGCGCCCAAACAAAGGTCATCAACAAAATCAACGGTTTTTCTACGCCATTTGGCAAGTCCGCGTACAAGTTTAGTTTTATCTTTATTCAAAGCATATTTGTCGGTAATCCATTCTTCGGCAGTATATTTTTCTTTTCCTTCCCGATAATTGAAACGGATTTTTTCTACTTCCAAAGTGCATTTCTCCGGTTGACAAGTCGCAGTGATCTGATAAAGGATTTTAGTTCTATCCAAAGACAGAGCGCTGGAACTGAATACAATCCACTCATCTCCGGTACCGACTATTTGTCCGTCTTCTTCGTTGGTGTAAACCACGCGACTTGTATTTTCATTTTCTGCTAACCGTGCTTTCATCCATTTCAATAGACGGTTGTAGATTTCGGTTTGAGACATACCGGGAATACTGAACTCTTTGTTAAATACCACTTTCCCGTCTACTTCGGGTATGGCGCCAACCAAATATTTGCTGTCATCTCTTTGGGCATGCAACATTGTAGGTAGACAGAAACAGAAAAACACGAAAAGAAGTTGTGTCAATTTTTTCATAATGCTATGTTTTATTTAGTAATATCAAAGCTTTCACCCCTGTGGGAGATAGTAAGGAAACGGCAACCTTTATTTTCCGCAAAAGTACGGAATGCGTTACCGCCTTGATAATCATCACTGAAGTGCATAGGTGCAAAGATAGTGGTTTTTATCCGTTCCACGAATTGTTCTGCACCACGCATATAATCTTTTCCGATACGGCTATCTACCGGGAACATGGTTACATCTACCTGGGGAGCTGTTTCTTGGAGTAGTTTAACTTCTGCAAGGAAATCTCCTTCTGCCTTACGGATTTCCTGTGGAGTAGATTCTTCGCTCCAATGCCAATTATTCAGGTCGCCTGCATGGAACAGACGAACACCCTGCAAATCTATCAGGAAAGAGATTCCGACATCTGTAGAGCCAAACGCCTCGATACGGATACAATCATCTTCGTAAACGTCGCCTTTGTTGATATAAGTGGCATCTTCTGCCGATGCACGTCGGTGCTTTAAAATATCTTTAGAGAAGATATACCGGATATCGGGACGTTCCGTTTTCCATGAAAGAACTTCGCGGTTAAAGTGGTCGGGATGGAAATGCGAAGAGAGTACATAAAGTATTCCCGGTTTTCTTAGCAGATAGTCATGCACAATTCCTCTTTCCGGCATCTCTTCCGAGGAGTCTTTGAAGTAATCGATAATGACTGTTACTCCGTCCGCTTCAATCGCGAAGCCGCTATGGTAGATATAATCAAGTTTCATGTACGGATTGAATTATAGCGCAATATTACAAAAAACGCTACACAAACTTCCAGTTAAAGCTGTTATTTTATGCAAAAGTTTTACATAGGAACTTCAATCAGTAGAATATGTGAATCTTTCAATGTCTCTAATTCAAAACTGCTTGTTTCGTATATGCCCATTCCGTCGCGACGGGATAATACAGTATCGTCCACTTTTATTTCTCCTTCGATCACGAAGATATAAACTCCTGCGTGTGACTGATGAAAATGATACCCCAGCTTCTTGCCGGCTTCTACTTCTCCGATGGAAAACCAGGTTTGCTGTAACATCTTGGCGGGTGCGTTCCCATCAGGAGATACGATAAGGGCAAGTTCGTTTTTATGTAAGAACGGACGAATATCATAATCCTGATAAACAGGTGGAGTATTCAACTTTTCCGGCATTACCCAGATTTGAAGAAATTCAACAGGCTCGGTATCGCTTCCATTCATTTCACTATGATAGATACCAGAGCCGGCACTCATCGTTTGAATATCACCTACAGTAATGGTACGGCTATTCTTATTACTATCACCATGTTTGAGTTTCCCTTTCAATGGAATGGAGATTATTTCCATATTCTTGTGAGGATGTGTACCGAAACCTTTTCCGGGAGCTACACGGTCGTCGTTCAAAACGCGTAGCGCACCGAAGTTCATGCGGCGTGGGTTATAATATTCATCAAAACTGAATGTGTGGTAACTATCGAGCCAGTCGTGTAATGAATGTCCACGACTATCGGCTTTGTCTATTACTTTTTTCATAATCTATCTTTTTTGATTTATCGTTATGTAACAAGTACATAAACTGGAAAGTTTATAATTTTACCTCATTTTCCAAAGTCTTATGATTTATATAGTCTTTGATGTTTTGCAATGTCGTAGAGGCGATGTTTCCCAAAGCTTCCCGAGTAAAAAATGCTTGATGAGAGGTTACAATGACATTATTGAAAGATAAAAGACGTGCCAATGTATCGTCATCGATAATTTTATCTGATTGGTCCTCGTAGAAATATTCACTTTCTTCTTCATATACATCCAGTCCGGCAGAACCGATTTTTTTATTTTTCAATCCTTCTATCAGGGCATTGGTGTGAATTAACTGACCTCGTCCGGTATTGATAATCATCACGCCTTCTTTCATCTTGCTGATGGAGTAGTCGTTGATGAGGTACTTAGTTTGCTCGGTTAACGGGCAGTGCAGAGAGATGATATCCGAATTATGGTAAAGTTCGTCCAAAGTAGTGTATACAACCTGATGTTCACGGGCAAAGTTGTGATCAGGGTATAAGTCATAGGCAAGAATGTTCATGCCGAAGCCACGCAGAATATTGATCAATTTTTTAGCGATTTTTCCAGTTCCGATGATACCGGCCGTTTTACCATACATATCAAATCCCAAAAGTCCATGCAAAGAAAAGTTCCCATCACGTGTACGCCATGTGGCACGAGGAATCTTACGGTTGAGTGAGAGCATGAGAGCAACTGTATACTCTGCTACCGCATAAGGAGAATAGGCGGGGACGCGCACAACTGTAATACCATTATCAGAAGCAGCTTTCAAGTCTACGTTATTATATCCGGCACAACGTAACGCCAACAATTTTACACCGTTTTCAGCCATCATTCTTATAACTTCTGCATCGGCGGTATCGTTTACAAAAATGCAAACAACATCCACACCCTGTGTGAGTATGACATTATGTTTGTTGAGGTGTCCTTTGTAATAGCGGAGTTCAAAACCGTAGTCTTTATTTTTTTCATTGAATGAAGCCTCGTCATAGGGCTTGCTACCGAAAAAAGCAATAGTATATGCCATGGGATTTTAAGTTTTAGAATATTCTTACTGATACTTACTGAGATAACACGTACAAAGATAATAAAGTTCGGGATATATCTTTTGTCGTTTTATATTTTCTATGTTATCATTCCCTATGAGGAGTGTAGGTTGATAGGTTATTGTTTTTGTTTTCTGTGAGCTATTTTTTATTTCTTTGGATTATGCTGGGTTTGTTTCAGAAGAAACTATTTATTTTTTCAATTAATTTTCTTATTAGTTACAACTTTTGTGCACAAAAAAGTTTTGCATGTGCAATATTGTTGTACATTTGCAGCCGAAAACAATTAAAAAAGATTTAGATGAGAAAAATTTCGTTGATTGGCATTGTGATGCTAATCGTTTCAATTCCAACTTTTGCGGGAGGTCTCCTGACAAATACAAATCAACATGCTGCATTTCTTCGTATGCTGTCTCGTGGTGCTACTACTGAAATAGATGGTGCTTTGTCTAATCCGGCAGGTTTGGCTTTTTTGCCGAACGATGGCTTTCATGTGTCAGTGAGTATCCAGAGTGCTTTTCAGACGAGAAATATTGATGCCAGCTTTTATACATATAGTGGACTTGGTATAGTTAACGGGCAACCTGCACCTACCGTTTCTGACAAACCGTTTACGAAATATTACGAAGGAAAAGCCGCCGCACCGGTTATTCCCAGTGTGTTTGCCGCTTATAAGAAAGGCGATTGGGTTATTTCCGGTTTCTTTGGTATCACCGGTGGAGGAGGAAAAGCTTCATTTGACGATGGTCTGCCTATGTTTACATCGGCTGCTATGGCAAGTATCTTTCTGGAAAGCGTTAACAAGTATAAAGAAACTGGCGGACAGAGTCCTCTTGTTACTCCCGGTATGTATAACATCAATAGCGCTATGGATGGTAAGCAATATATCTATTCCGTACAGTTGGGGCTTACTTATAAAATTACCGACTGGCTCTCGGCTTTTGCCGGTGGTCGTATGAACTATTTTACGGGAGGTTATGAGGGTTTCTTGGACGCCAAGTTGAAATCAGAACTGGGCGGCAAGGACTTGATGCATCTGGCTTTGGACTGCGATCAGACCGGATGGGGACTGACTCCGGTGATAGGTGTGGACGTGAAGTGGAACAAGCTGAACTTTGGAGCCAAGTATGAGTTCAAGACCAACATGAATATTGAAAACAAAACGAATAAATTGGATTATCCGGAAGCTGCAGAAAGTTTAGTAGGTGGCTATAAAGACGGTGTGAATACTCCTAACGATATTCCTTCCATGCTTTCTGTTGCCGTTGCTTACGAGTTTCTTCCTGTATTGCGTGCATCTGTAGAGTATCATTTCTATGACGATAAGAAAGCCGGCATGGCAGGTGGCAAGCAGAAATTCCTGACGAAAGGTACAAACGAGTATCTGGCGGGTATCGAATGGGATGTAATCAAGCGACTGACATTGAGTGGTGGTGTTCAGTTTACGGACTACGGATTGTCTGACGAATATCAGGGGGATACCAGTTTTTCTTGCGACTCTTATACTTTGGGCTTTGGAGCCAAGGTGAAACTCAGTGAAAAAGCTAATCTGAACGTGGGCTATATGTGGACTAACTATGAAGATTATACCAAAATTTCTCAAAATTATAATGGTACCGGACTACCCGGCACGAATGTTTATAGCCGTACCAATAAGGTGTTCGGGCTAAGCCTTGACTACAAATTCTGATTTCACAATCCCACCTTTATTATAGAGAAAGCCGTCTCACAGCTATGCTTGAGGCGGCCTTTTCATTTTTATATTGGGGTTAGAATGAATATTGTACCAATAAATTCATTCGGTTTGCATGATGCGTGGAATTATCGAAGTTTGTACGCCAGCCGCGTAAATATTCAGCTCCTACCTGCATATTGGGAGTAACATTCCAAAATAGGTTGGCTACAAAATATTGTCCGTAACGGTATGTACTTGGTTGGTCTGATGGATAGCCGTTTTCTGAATATAGACGGGACATACTGTAAGTACTTGATACGAATACTTTCGGGTTGATATTGTATTGTAGACCTGCATACCATCCTAACATCGGTAAAGCCTGCATTTTACCTTCTTTATCGGGGTCAGGAACTATATCGACGTTCAGATTACTGATATCATTCAGGTATTGTCCGATACCTTTTCCATAGGTAGCCTGTCCAAAAAACTGCCATTGTTTACCAATATTAAACGTGGTGGAGGCTTGTAAACCATATCCGGTAACGGCATGTGCCTTCTCGCTTAATGTACTTGTATACGTCATACTACGGATTAACCCGCCAACACGGAAGTGGCTTTTGCTATTCCATCCGTATTGTGCATATGCTGTGAAATCGGGCATTCGTTGTTGGGCAATGTTCAAATCGTCATTGGTAGTTCCATCAACGGAAGGTACTTCAATTGAGGCGTTGAAGCGGAAATTCTTCAGGCCTTTATAGGTGTATGCCAGTTGTGTGGCGCGATAGAAGGTTGCTCCGTTAGGACCTTGAAAGTCGATGGTAGAGGGAAGTGCTCCTAAATCCATAAATCCTCCATAGGTATAACCTACTGTCAAGTTGAGGAAAGATACATATGCATTGCGTAGCTGGAATCCTTTGCTGCTACCGTCACGGAAATTGCCGGCGGTGTAGACAACAAAATCACCCAATAATTTAGTGTGTCCTACTAATTTTAAGAAAATAGTGGAAGTACTTGCGTCCATTTGGAACTGGTTCTTGATTTTACTTCCGTTGGGAATGTAGGCAGGTATAAAGTCAATGTTATCTACGATTCCGCCAAAGTCATATTCGCCGGTAGCTCGTACGTAACCACCTATACCCAAGGCGAATTTACCTTGTTTATCCATTAACAAGAAGCGCGGAGCTTGTGGATCATGAATGTACTGTAGCTGCGATTCATTCATAATACGAATAATTTCGTCGCCTGCCTTGTCAATGGTAACCATGACGATACCTTTTGAAGATTCATCTTCAATAATTACATTTTTTTGTGCATGGGCTACGGATGTTGACAACCCGACACCACACAATAGAAACATTACTTTTAAGATTGTTTTCATTTAAGTTAGGTTTTGGTGAATGTGCTTTCAACAACTTAAATGAAAAAAGGTTGGACTCCTCCTGTGAATTTAATGTTTTTGGTAGTGGAATTTTTCTTTTTCCCCTCTGAAATAGAGCTGTTGTATGTCGTGAACATCGTATGTCTCGGGGGTATTGTATAATTCGGGGATATTGTATGATTTTAAAGTGTTCAAGTATGAATTAGGGTTCTTCTGAGGGAGAAGAAAAGCTTTACTCACTTTACCGTCAGAAGAAATGTGTGCGAAGTAAGGGCGGCCGTAAACCCTATCATCCCTTTTGGATGCAAAAGCAATCCATTTGGAATTACTACTCCAGGAGTGATATGAGTCAGAGTATTGTCCGTTGGTTTGGCTCATCTTATTTATCTTTCCAGTTGAAAGTTCCAGCATCCATAAATCGGTTTCGGGATGCCAGATTGGGAATGTTCCGTAATCGGAAACAGAGAATAGTATATACTTTCCATCCGGTGAACATTTTGGGTAACTGATGGATTTACTTGAATCGGATGCTTTGTATACCAATCGGATACTATCTCCTAATTCTCCTGTTTCTGGATTGAATGCTATGGAGTATAAATCATAACGCATATATCGGGTGCTGTCTGGTTGAGGCAGGGAATTAGCACGACAGAAATATACTTTTCGGTTATCTGCGGAGAAACATGGAAAAGTTTCTTGAAATGCTTTTCCTGTAATACAAGGTTTGTCTGTGACCTCATTTTTTTCAAAATCAATAAGAATGAGGTCGCTATTTTTATCAAAAACTTCTAAACGTTCAGAACGATAACTATGTAATATGGGAATGATATCTGCTGTTGTAAAGATGCCGAAGCGTCCGTTTTGCGATATTTCACCATAAACAGCTCCTCCGGTGTTTTCTGTTTTCGTATCTATTTTACGTAGTTTGCCTTGTTTGTTATAAATTGTTCCTCCTTGGGGACCACGTACGTGCATAAAAGTTGTAGGTATAGCAGCACGATTAGAGGTGTGACAATTCATGCAGCTATGGTCGGTAATGTTGTTGTCGCCTAACAGCCGGGTGTCGAAATTCTCAATATTCCGTTCACTGATTTGTAGCATATTCCATATCTCGTATGCCGGTTCTATCAGACGGTAACTGATATATCGGTCAATGCTATCCGGAGAGATATACCAATAAAAATCTCTATATTTTATTTTTCCTGATGGAGTTTTGGCATATATGGATATAAGCAAACTATCTCCTTTTTCATTAGCCAAGATTTCTTTCCATTGTTTAAGGGGAAATTGGAGCAGATTGGAACGACTGTCAAATTGATACTCTTTCTTTCCATGCAGGATAACGGATATAGTAGAAGCATGCCCGATTTCGAAATTAAGCGGAGCAATATTACAGGGAATTGTGATATTAGTATAGTCTGGGAATAAAACAGGAGGTTCCGGAGAGGAGGCATAATCCGTAACCGAACGCTTTCCACAAGAAATAAGTGTAAAAGCAGAAATAAGTATGATTATAATATTTCTCATGATACTAATTGCGCATAATAGTAATAGAACCAATATGTTTTACTGAACTTTTCTTTCAAAGTGCGACCATTATCTTTTAATTTTTGGTGAAAAGACAGATATTGCAAACAATCTTCATACACACTTTGGGATATATGGTACCGACTGAGTTGTTCTTCCGGTCTTTCATCTTCATTCATACATGCTATTAATGCCTCTTGATAGAGGCGTGGAGGATTTGAACCGAATACTGGATGGTAATATCGGTTATAGTCTGTTTTGAAAAGCTTTAAGTCTTTATTCAACAAATGGAAACACAATAGATAGTCGGATGCAGTCTTGTTTAGAGGATTGCTTTCGAGCAGATTAATTAATGAAGTGCGCCATTGGTTTGCAAAAAAAAGTGTATCGGTTTGAGGAATCATTTGTCGCTTGTCTACCCATGGGATGATATACTTTCTTTCATCGGATGCAATTATTTTCAGACGTTCATTGGCCCATTTGTGGTGAAGAGTAGTATGCGAAAGCATCTTCAGATACTTTTGTGCAACTCCATAATCTTCATTAATAATTGCTATTTCAGCGAGTTTCCGCATCATGCGTGAGGAACGTTGATGGGGAGTAAATGTCATAGCAAGCATGGCCGAATGTTGTGCCTGGGCCATATCACCGCATTCAATGAGGGCATCGGTACTTGCCATTGCATATATATATCCTGTTGATTCTTTTATCTGTAATAGCAGCCCATGAGGTCCGGGCTGATAATGTTGCAGAAGTTGGTCGCAAAGTTTTCCTTGCCTTGCATAGGCAAGGTTAGTGTAATATGCACTGAGATAATTGGGATATTTGTTCTGTTGGTTCAATCGGATAACCTTGTCCCAATGACCGAAATAGGCTTCACAGGAAAAAGAAAGAGTCTTCTCTTCCGCTGGGTTATACGTTTTGTATAAGGAAACTATACATAGGATGGTTAGGATGCATAATACTATTGGTCGTTTATTGATCTTGGGAATAAAAGCAGATAGAATAGATAGTGCCAATAGAGTTTCAGTAAAGAGATATACGAAAGGTTGTTGTAACATGTATCTGCTTATTAGCGGATAATAGTAGGATTGGTCTACGGTCAGGAAATAAAAGTAACTGCCACTTATAGGGATGAGTATGGAAAACAGTAATAGGAAGGTTGGATATGAATATGATTTCGAGTGTTTATATTCATAAAAAATAGCCAATAGGGTATATGCGAAAAAATGTGCTCCTACGGTAATATACAGTAAGATGAGCATACAGCAGTGACAGACTATCCTTGTTTGGGCTTGTTTATTTATTATTATCAAGATAAATGCCCATACGCTGAGCATCAAGCCGATATTCATGGAAAGAGGGTATTCCAGGTGGCAAGACAAAGTCCATTCGGCTACAAGAGGCAGTAATGCCCAAAGTGATGTATACCGGTTAATATTTATTTGGGATAATGCTATTCGGATTCCATACCAAGTCAGTATGGACAAGCTGATTAATATGATACTTCCACCTCCGGTCCATAGGAAGAATTGAGTCAGATAATCCCCACAAATCCCGGCAAGAAATGCCGGCTTTTGCAGGTATAGTTCCATATAATCCGGTTGGAGGACGCACAAGGTGATTTGTTCTTTATAGTATAGGTGATATGGATAAAAATAAAAGAAAAATATCCAGCCGGCTACAAAGAATAAAGAGACAATCGCTATTTCAATATATCTTTTTATGTTTTGGTTTTCCATTTGTCTATTCCAAGTTTTTTCAGTTCGTTACATTGCTGTTCATTGAACATATTTTCCATGGTCATAAATAAATAACCTCCCAATGGGTTTTGATTCCGTTTTATGAAATTGAAAGTGGAATCACTGAAGTTCTCATATATCTTTTCTCGTTCCTCTTTTAATGCTTCAATTAATTGTCTGTTATCTTTGATCTCACTGATTTTTTGTGAAAGTAAGATTGCTTTTTGCCCGGAAACTTCCATTTGTTCTTTCCAATGCTGCAACTGGTCATTTAATGGAGTGCCACAGGATGAACTACTTATGGCAATTTTTACTTCTAATATACCTTTTTCTGCAATAATAAGTAAACGTTGTACATTTGCTTTGGCCTTTCTGCTGATTGTGATATCGTAAATGGCAGAGTCCGCAGGGACAGTAAATGTAAATGTACCATTTTCGATGGAAATAGAGTCCACGCTCTCAGGGGTAGGGTGAGGTCGAGGAACCAGGTATACGATTTGTCCATTATAGTCTGAAGAAATCTCACCTTTAATAAGCATTGTTTTCTTATCTGCCGTTTGACAGCCACACACGCCAAATAGTAGTATAGTGAGGTAAAAGAAAGATTGATTCATATCGGATTGTTTTAGGTGTCTTTAAAAAAGGAGGTTGTCCCGTATATATTTATCACTTATCCATGACGATCGCAAAATCATTCAGTTACCGGAACAACCTCCTGTATTCGTGTTAAGTTAAACCAATTCTATTTCTTCATAACTGCATTCCATACTGATTTACGGAGGGTGCCAAGATTATCGTCACCATCATAATCCCAACACATCATACCTTTCATGCCGAGACCTAATAACCATTCTCCTTTGAGAGCAATGCTTCGGGGATTATCATAGCCACAATAAAACTCCCCATTTTTAGTGACGTACGGTACACTTCCTTCTGAATCCCAATTATCAATTACATAACCGTTATTCTTGCTCAAAGTCAGAATGTCTTTGTAATTAATAGAACCTCCGGATTCGAAATTAGTCCTGCCATAGAAAGGGATTCCGAGGACTAATTTACTGGCAGGAACACCTGCGTTGGTATATTCATCCACAGAACGTTTACAATCCCAATAATTGCCGGGCTTATTTAGGGCAGACTGGTGCTGTGGAGCTCCCATGAGGTCATATGTCATTATGTTGACAAAATCTACGTATGGATCTACTGCTTTCACATCAATATACTTGAATCCAGGATTTGCCGGTTTTTTATCCATACAATATCCCGCATAAGTAAGAAGAGTACCTGTACCAAGTTCTTTGCGTAAGTCTTTCATCAATAAGGTGAAGTTATCTACATCGACAGAAACATCAAAGGCGTTACTTCCAAATGTCATGCCCGGAAACTCCCAGTCAATATCAATGCCGTCAATTCCTTCGCTCTGAACGAAACTTTTACAATCCATTGCAAATTTAGCACGCATTTCCGAACTTTTTGCCATTGCGGAGAAGCCACCATCCACGCTGTTGTCAGGGTTGGATACTGAATTAGTGAAAGACAGTAATATCTTCAAATTTGGGTTTTTGTCTTTCAAACTTTTTATCTTGTCAAAGCGGGCTTTGTCACCTTGTAAGCCGAATTTTTCGTAAGTTCCATTCTTTACATATATTTCAGCAAATGCATAATTGATATGTGTCAGATATGTAGGATCGGGAATAGCCGTTCCGTAATAGGTAACATAACTTAAAGCGATACGTCCATCGACTTCTTCTGCCATCTCTATGCCTGCAGAAGGATCGGGAGCCCATAAACCTGTGACGTAATCGTCATCATGACATGAACTGAGAGTTAATGTCACAAAAGATACTGCGAAAAATATTTTTTTTGTATTCATAACTTATTCTCCTATGCTTTTGAACATAACACAATAGCCGTCATCATCCCAGTCTGCTCCTCCAGTGTATTTTCCAGGATGGAAGAGAGTCATGTATTCATCTGTTAGAGTCAATACCCAGAATTTATTACTGGTTTTATTTTGTCCGTTATCATCGAATTCACTACCGATGAGGGGAACAGTAGTGGTGAGTTCGCCAAGAACTTTCTCATCCGGAATATTATGTGAATAGGAGAATCCACCGGCATTCTTGACCGTTCCGCTTGCGCTATAAGTTGTCATCTTGTTTTCATCATATTCAAATATCATTTTCTGATCGCCTGCTTGAGCGAGAGTAGTTTGTCCCCACCAAGCATTACCGTGTGAAATTTCTGGTTCATAATACTTCCAATATCCATAAGCTCCCATGAAACAAACTAAGCCCCATTTGTCTTCTCGGAACTTCCAAGTTTTTGTTGCTGCTTTATCCGACTTGTCTTTAGCCCCTGTGAGGAATTCATCCCATTCATCAAATACATTGGTAACTGTTATTTTGACAGGATTGGTTTTTACAATTTGGTTAGCAGAGATACCGGTGTAATAAATAGAAAATTCGTTATTTGATTCCATTATGATGGTATCATTATCGGTTCCGTATATTTTTGATTGCACGTTTCCGTTGGAAATCCATTCTATATGCCATGTCCCTCCGATATCAGGACGTGAGTTTTTTAGGACTACATATTGATCACCTTCAACTTTTCCTTCCTCATTCGGGATAGGCTGTGTTACAGAAATGGCTGCTTGTAAAGTCTCTTTTGTGATGGGGCTACCAGCTTCTTTTACATACTTATCACGCAGTTCCTGATTTTCAATCGGGTCACAGGCAGTAACAATGATTGTACCTGCCAATAATGCCATGAATATTTTTATTGTTTTCATATCTTCTCATTTTTAAGATTAACAATGCTTATAAGTTATTCCAGTCAGAGAATAGGGCATCGGCAGTATCCCATCCCGGATTCTGTTCAAGCACCCCATTGGAAAGGTCTACTTCGTTCTGTGGTATTGCCCAGTATCCCTGAGTTTCTTGTAAGCGTTTCTTGTAATCGAATCTTACCATTGGTACAACTTCTGCTGCATTGATTACGTTGAATCCAACTTGTTTGTTAAGTAAGTTGCCAGCTTCTTCAAGTGAAGGACCCGACCAACGAAGAATATCCCACCAACGAATCGACTCGAAAGCTAATTCCCAACGGCGTTCTTGTTTGATAGCATCCAGGGAGTAGGCGATAGGAGCTAAGTGGGAGCGTTTGCGAACTTCGTTTAATCCATCAGCCGTTTCTGTTAACTCGGATTGCATTAAAAGAACATCGGCAAAGCGGATGTGAATTAAATCGGCAATCTGTAATAACGATTGGGAGGTTTGACTGGTGATGTCGGGATACAATTGTTTGGCAAAAGGTTCTATTTTTTTTGCTTGATTGTAAGAATTGATATTGATATACTTCTTTTGGAAGTATCCGGTTTGTTCATAATAGCGGTAAGAAACTGTATATTCAGGCTCCCCTTGGTCCATGCTACAATCCATCAATACATTACCGCTTGAGTTCGGGTCTAATGCTTTATAAGACCAGATAGAGCCTGTCAAACGTGGATCTTCTGTGTATCCGTCTAAATAATTTTGCTTGCTACTCCATTCTTTCCACTCATTAACCATGGAAGGTGCAACAGGGCCTGCTCCCCATCCTGTTCCGAAGGGATAACTGGCTTCATTGGAATAGTTATCAGCAGAAGGGGAATAAAATTGAGATACTGTATTGGTATACCATGTAAATGTCCAGTCTGATTTTAAATTATGTTTATTGGCAAAAAGTGTTTCTTCAGAACTGTTTCCTACCCATTTCAGATTATTGTCTGTAACATATTTATAGCGGAACCCCTCTGTATTGTCTTCGGTAGCTTCATTGGTATATGCCCAAAGATTTCGTTGATCATTTACTAAACCATGTTTGGACTTCGTTATACAATCGTTGATCCAGCCGATTACTTGGTCTTTCGTAATCCCCCCTGGTAATTCTTCTTTTGCATATCGTCCGGTATAGAATAGGAATACGCGTGCCATCATGGCCTCTGCTGCGTACTTGGTAGCATGCCCTGCCATAGAAGAACCTTTCAGATAAATCTTTTCAGGCATCATCTCAATGCCATTTCTCAGGTCGGAAGCAATTAATTCGTATACTTCGTCTATGGTTGCACGGGGGAGATTCGTATTTTCGAGAGTTGTACGTAGAGGTACTCCGCCATATACTTGGGCTAATTCATAATATGCCATGGCACGTAGGAAGTGAGCTTCGCCCAGCAGACGCTTTTTCTCACTAAGAGTGGACCATTCCTTTACATTATCCATCGTATTGATTGCATTATTGGCACGGTTTATCAGTCTATAACAACGAGCCCATAATCCGGCTGTGGAATTTAATGTTCCGGTGTACATCAAAAAGTTTGTGGCACAGTTATTAGAGTATGAAAGATTGCCTCCTAAGCAATCGTCACTTGCCAATTGGGCAATATAGTAAGAGGAAGACTGCTCCGGGTCTTCGAACAATAAATTAGCATAGATAGCCGTTATCATTTCTTGTGCTTCTTTCTCTGTTGCAGGGAAATTGGCATCCGTCTTGCTGGTTAGTAGATCTGTATCCAGAAAGTCTTCGCATCCTGAACACAAAATAAGTGCTGTTGCAGCTATGAATAGTATCTTTTTCATAATTATCAGTTGTTAGAATTTTATATTTAATCCTATCATATAGGAGCGTGCACTGGGGTAGTATCCTAAATCCACGCCAGATGCCCAACCTTCTCCATCTTCACTTCCAAATCCGATTTCCGGATCCATACCGGAATAACCGGTAAATGTGAACAGGTTTTGTGCTGTGAAATAGAGACGGAGTTGTTGCATCGGGATTTTTTTGAATGCTTTCTTAAAATCGAATCCGATAGTTACATTTTTGATTTTTAAGTAATCTCCATCTTCTATATAGATGTCGGATATTCTGTTCCAGTTTGAGCTGGATGCGCTTGATAAACGAGGTAACTTATTAGAAGTACCTTCACCGTGCCAACGTTCATAAATATCGGTTGTGTAATTATTTAGTGGAGAAGAAACGAAGTCACGATAACATTTCATGATTTGTTGACCGAAAGCTCCATAAGTAGTAACTGACAAGTCGATATATTTCCAACTGGCATTGAGTGAGAGTCCCATAGTAACATCCGGATGTGGATTACCAATCATCGTACGGTCTTTGGAATCAATAACTCCATCTTCGTAAACATCCGCCCAAATCACATCACCGGGCTGAGTCTTATCACCATTTAATTTGGCGCCTTTATAGTTGTCTATCTGCTCTTGATTCTGGAAAATTCCAAGACTCTTGTAACCATAGAAATATCCCATGGGTTTACCAACTTCTGCTCGGTAACATTCTTCTGCTCCTTCCCACAAAACGCTTTTTGCACCATGCAAAATACCGTCTGAGTTGGCAATCTTGGTGATTTTATTTTTGTTGTAAGCAAGGGTAAGATTAGCACCGTATTGAAAATTCTTTCCTACATTATCATTCCAATGCATAGCAACTTCGAAACCTGTATTCCGCACATTGCCTCCATTGGAATATACAGGGTCTGCTCCTGCGGAAGCCAATACAGGAGGAAGTACCAACCAGTCTCTTGTGATTCTGTTATACCAGTCGAGTTCTACTCCTAAACGTCCATTCAAGAAACGGGCGTCAAGACCTATATTCAGCTGTTCTTGCGTTTCCCATTTAAGGTCTGGATTAGTCAGACGATAGGCATAAGAACCTGTACTAAGTAAATCCATCGTATCACCGAAAGGATAACCTCCATAGTTATTGTTGGAAGCAATTAATGATAGATATTGGAATTTTGATACATCGCAGTTACCGTTCTGTCCCCAAGATGCACGTAATTTTAAGAATTCCAACCATTTGGCATTATTCATAAATGATTCATTCGTAATTACCCAACCGGCTGATACGGAAGGGAAATATCCCCAGCGGTGTCCTCTGGCAAATGTGGAAGAACCGTCGGCACGCATAATTACGGTTGCCATGTATTTCTCTTTGTAATTATAGTTAGCGCGTCCGAAGAAAGATGAAATAGAACCGGCGCTGGCAGGATCACCTTTTAATGAAGATGTACTATTAGCTTTCAAAGAGACATTGGAAAGATATGCGTGTTCGAAATCGTAGAAATTAGATGCAATGGCCGATGCGCTCATACTTTCCCCCATGCCCCATTTTTCCAAACTTTGTCCTATTAAAACATCTATGGAATGATCTTTGACTTTGAAACTGTAACTGGCTGTGTTATCCCATGACCAACGATTGCTGAGCGACATGGATTGTGTTACTTTATCTTCTGCATTGTCTAATGAAGAGGATAATTTTTCATATCTTGGCAGGTATGCGCGATAGCTTGAAGCCGACATGATATATCCGAATTGACTCTTGATACGGAGATTCTTGATGGGCTGTAACTCCGCATAGAAGCTACTTTGCATATAATGGGATTTACTTCTACTTTGGTTCATATTATAATCAAGGTACGCAATCGGGTTTTTATTAGCACCACTGGAAGTATCCCATTTGTATCCGTTATCAAGCTGGTCCTGATATAGGTAATATTCACCTTTAGAGTTATATGGATACATCAACGGACTCATGATAAGCATATTGTGTACACCATTCCAATAGATACCGCCTGTACCAAAAGAGCCGTCCATTTCCTGATATTTGTAATTCAGTGTTTCACCTACTTTTAAGAAATCAAAATCTTTCTTCTTAAAGATTACATGATCGGTGTTTATACGAAAATTATATCGGCTCATTTCAGGCATGGCTCCGGGAGTGCCCATAGTGGCTTCTTGATTTGTATAAGAGAACCCTAAAGAATAAGTAGAACGTTCACTGCCACCGATAACATTGATTGCATGATTTTGTACTAATGCATCTTTGTTCTGGATCTCTTTAAGCCAGTTGGTACCTTTCCAGTTTCCTTCTCGGATATCTTTCAAATCATTAGCTGGAATATAAGTTTCCCAAGTATAAGGCTCTTTGCCATCCATAACTCTGCCTTCATCCTGGATATCCATATATTCCTGTGCATTTAGTAAAGCGGGTATTTTATATAGATTCTGAAAGCCTACATACCCGTCATATGTAATTTCGGCTTTACCTACTGTTCCTCTTTTGGTTGTTACTAAGATAACGCCGTTCGCTGCGCGTGCACCATAGATAGCGGCAGATGCAGCGTCTTTTAATACGTCAATGGATTCGATGTCATTCGGGTTTAGTCCATCGATACTGCCGTTGGCTACACCATCTACTACATAAAGAGGAGAAGCGTTTCCGTTTGTTCCTAAACCGCGGATAGTAACTTTGTATCCTTGTCCTAGAAAACCATTGTTTTGAGTAATGTTTACACCAGGAGACTGGCTTTGTAGGGCTCCGATTGCATCGACTGTATTCAGTTTGGCAATATCATCACCTTTTACTTGTACGGTAGCTCCGGTGATTAATTTCTTTTTTTGTACACCATAGCCTACAACTACCACTTCGTCCAACATCTCAGTATCTTCCACTAAAGTAATCTTTAAGTTGTCGGCTGCCTTTACTTCTTGTGTTTTATATCCGATATATGAGATAATTAAAGTAGCGCCTTTTTGGGCATTCAAAGAGAATTTACCATATAAATCACTGATGACTCCATTGTTCGTACCTTTCTCCAGTACACTGGCGCCAATAATTGGTTCTCCTGTTTGATCGACAATTGAACCACGGATAGTTTGGATTTGTAAATGTTCTGCAATCTCAAATGACCCTTCTGCATTTGTTTCGATTGCCAATGCTGTGTTGCTTCCTATCAATAGAGAAGCAAAGGCAACTGTAGTGAGGACTTTGTTATAAAACATTCCTCGTTTACGAGTTTCATTCATAATTTCGATGATTTTTGTTTTAAGCTAAAAGGACTTGATTAATTAGGATGTAATTTGATAATAGAGTGTCCTGGTACATTTCTTTTTCCATAAGCAGATGTGTTTTTATGATTTATAATATAATAAGGTAACAATGTATTTTCAGGGATATTAGCGTTAGGCTGTTATTGTTAATTCAAATATAAAAAGTTTCTTTATTATTTTAAAATAAAGGACTTTGTTGTTAATGAATGTTGTGTATAGTTTTATATGCTTAAGAAAGTTGCGTGAATTAAATATTTGTTGAGGTTCAACTTCCTTGCATAAAATTGATTTTAAATTAAAAAGTATTAAAATATTGATATGTAGTTTATTATATATTGAATATTATAGTTTATATGTTGATATTATTCTTTGAATGTATGTCCCTTTTAAAGTTCGTTAACTATATTCTTCTTTTTCAAAGCAAATGATAAGTCAATTTGAATAGATAGATGTAATTGTATTTTTAGTTAAAAATGCAATATTTGCATATTTGTGAAGGTTGTGTTATCTTTGCACCCAATTAAAATTACGATGCCGTGAATAGCGGCCGTGTATTCTAGAACACCACGTAAAAAACAGGAATATGAAGCAAAAAGTATCTGTACCTTTTATGCTGCTGGGCATTCTATTTAATGTTTGTTTGATTGCAGCCAATCTTCTTGAAACCAAAGTTATTCAGGTTTTCGGTATTACTGTAACTGCCGGACTTTTGGTTTTCCCTATTTCATATATTATCAATGATTGCATTGCCGAGGTATGGGGGTTCCGTAAGGCACGCCTGATTATTTGGAGTGGCTTTGCAATGAACTTCTTTGTGGTAATATTAGGCTTGATTGCCGTAGCTTTGCCTGCCGCACCTTTTTGGGACGGAGCACCCCATTTTAATTTTGTTTTCGGTATGGCGCCACGTATTGTGGTTGCCAGTCTGTCGGCTTTTCTGGTTGGTTCGTTTTTAAATGCTTATGTAATGAGCCGTATGAAAGTAGCGAGTGGCGGAAAAAACTTTTCAGCACGTGCTATTTGGTCAACGGTAGTAGGAGAAACGGCGGACTCATTGATATTCTTTCCGGTAGCTTTTGGTGGTATTATCGCATGGAAGGAGTTGTTGGTAATGATGTGCATACAGATTGTGCTTAAATCGATCTATGAAGTTTTGATACTTCCTGTGACCATTCGGGTGGTGAAGGCCATCAAGCGGATAGACGGAAGTGATGTATATGACAAGAATATATCTTATAATATATTGAAGATTAAAGAAATTTAAAATAGTGATTGGTGATGAGTGATTACTAATCACTCATCACCAATCACTCATTACTAATTAAATTATGAATAACGATACAGCATTGGTAGTATTTAGCGGTGGACAGGATTCCACTACTTGTCTCTTTTGGGCAAAGCGTGAGTTCAAGAAGGTATATGCATTGAGTTTCCTCTATGGACAGAAGCATCAAAAGGAGGTAGAGTTGGCGAGAGAAATCGCTGATAAGGCAAATGTGGAATTTGAGATGATGGATGTTTCGTTCATTGGTAAATTGGGGCATAATTCTCTGACAGATACGAATATGGTAATGGATCAGGAAAAGCCGGCAGATAGTTTTCCAAATACCTTTGTACCCGGACGAAATCTTTTCTTCTTAAGTATTGCCGCCGTATATGCCCGTGAGCACGGAATTAATCACATTGTTACCGGTGTCTCGCAGACTGATTTTAGCGGTTATCCCGATTGCAGGGATAGTTTTATCAAATCACTAAACGTAACGCTGAACCTCGCGATGGACGAACAGTTTGTTCTTCACACTCCGTTGATGTGGATTGACAAGGCTGAAACCTGGGCGCTGGCAGATGAACTGGGAGTGCTCGACCTGATTCGCCACGAAACTCTTACTTGCTATAACAGTATCCCCGGGGATGGTTGCGGGCATTGTCCCGCCTGCACGCTAAGACGGGAAGGGCTGGAGAAATATTTAAATATAAGATATAAAGTATGAAGTATAAAGCTGTGCTATCATGCCGCATGGCTATACTTCATACCTTATACTTCATACTTCACAATTTATACTTAAAAACTTATGACCGAATTAAAAGACCAACTTTCCTTATTAGGAAGAACAACAGAATATAAGCAAGATTATGCTCCCGAAGTTTTGGAAGCATTTGACAATAAGCATCCGGATAACGACTATTGGGTACGCTTTAATTGCCCGGAATTCACCAGTTTATGTCCTATTACCGGACAGCCTGACTTTGCTGAAATACGTATTTGCTATATCCCTGATGTAAAAATGGTAGAGAGCAAAAGCTTGAAACTTTATCTTTTTAGTTTCCGTAATCATGGCGCTTTTCATGAAGATTGTGTCAATATTATTATGAAGGACCTTATTCGCCTGATGAATCCTAAATATATTGAAGTAACAGGTATCTTTACTCCGCGTGGAGGTATTTCTATCTATCCTTACTCCAACTATGGACGTCCGGCAACGAAGTACGAGAAAATGGCGGAACATCGCTTGATGAACCGCGAATAGTTTGCTCTCCGAAAACGCATCATCTGTTAGCGTGAAACACATCATCTGTTTACCCTCAACGCACCATGCGTTTAAGGTAAACAGATGATGTGTTTTTATCAATATACCTATCAATAGCGATTGCGGGTATACAATTCTCCGATAGGTATGCATCGATAATTACCTAAAACAAGCGATTGTACAGTAACTCTTTTATAAAGACCTTTGCAGTGGTATTAGTAACAATATAATAACTATTGCAAATTGAAGGCATCTACATTAAAATCTTCTTTTTTATTCCTCCTGTTCATTATGACTGTTGCGACTTATGCACAGAGACCTGAACGGACAATGATATCCGGTAAAATATTATCCACAGAGAAAGAAATTGTGGATTTTGCAACTGTTTACCTCAAAGGAACCAGTTACGGAGGTACTACCAATCATGAGGGAGTTTATCACTTAAATGCCCCTGCGGGCGATTACACATTAGTGGTGTCCGCCATTGGTTATAAAACTGTAGAGAAAGCAGTAAGGCTGATTCAAGGGCAAAGAGTCAAACAGAACATTACGATTACTCCCGAAACCCAGCAATTGGATGAAGTAACGGTTGTTTCAACAGGCGTAAGCCGGATAAAGCGGTCGGCATTCAACGCGATAGCGGTGGATACAAAAGAGTTACAGAATACTACCAAGAATTTGGGTGACGCATTGTCCAAGGCTCCTGGTATGAAACTTCGTGAATCGGGTGGAGTAGGGTCGGATATGCAGCTCATGCTGGATGGGTTCAGTGGTAAGCATGTGAAAGTCTTTATTGACGGTGTGCCGCAGGAAGGCGTCGGAAATTCTTTTGGCTTGAATAACATTCCCGTGAATTTTGCCGACCGCATCGAAGTGTATAAAGGAGTAGTGCCTGTGGGGTTCGGTACGGATGCCATCGGTGGTGTCATTAATATCGTTACCAATAAGAAGCGCCGTCATTGGTTTTTGGATGCGTCTTACTCTTATGGTTCATTCAATACACATAAGTCAAACGTCAACTTCGGGCAGACATTCAAGAATGGTTTTACTTATGAAATCAATGCTTTCCAGAACTATTCGGATAATGACTATCATATCAATGCTCCGGTGGAAGACTTTGAAACGGGCAGAATCGACAGAGATAAGAAAGTACGCGTAAAACGTTTCCATGATACATATCACAATGAGGCGATAATCGGAAAACTAGGCGTTGTCGATAAGAAGTGGGCAGACCGTTTGATGTTTGGATTTACTTACTCTAATATGTATCAGGATATACAGACGGGGGTACGTCAGGATATTGTGTACGGTCAGAAGCATCGGAAGGGACATTCATTGATGCCTTCGCTGGAATACAATAAACGTAATTTGTTCACAAGAGGACTGGACGTGGTGCTGACCGTCAATAACAATAAGAACATGACGACAAACGTGGACACTGCTTCCTATAAATACAATTGGGAGGGTGACAAGAAGCTGTTGAATTCTCCCGGTGAACAATCATATCAACATTCGCGTGCAAACAATAATAACTGGAACGGAACGTTTACAGCCAATTATCGTCTTGGTAAAATACATATGCTGACTTTCAATCATGTCTTGAATGCTTTTAGCCGTTCCAATACCTCTTTGCTTGCCAAGGAAGAACAGTCGGATGCCATTGCCAAGGAAACGCGCAAGAATATCTCCGGTTTGTCCTATCGGCTGATGCCGTCCGAAAACTGGAACTTGTCCGTATTCGGCAAGTATTACAATCAGTTTGTGGCCGGACCGATAGCCACCAATACTAATCAGGACGATTATATACGTACTACCCGTAGTGTTAACTCTATGGGTTATGGTGCAGCCGGTACTTACTTTATCTTGCCGGGTTTACAAGTGAAGTTATCCTATGAAAAGGCTTACCGTTTACCTACCATTGAAGAAATGTTCGGTAATGAAGATTTGGAAATGGGAGATATTGGCATCAAGCCCGAGAACAGTGATAATATAAATCTGAACCTGAGTTATAACAAGACATTCGGTAAACATTCCGTGTATGTGGAAGGGGGATTGGTCTACCGTAATACGAAAGATTATATCCAACGTAACATTACCGATCTGAGTGGAGGTAAATCTGCCGCTACTTATGTAAACTACGGAAAGGTACTGACGAAAGGCTACAATATCTCCGCCCGTTATAGTTTTGCCAAATGGCTCAGCATCGGGGGGAACTTTACACAAATGGATGTGCGCGATTATATGAGAACTTCCATATCCAGTAGTGCCGAAAATATAGCATACAAAGAACGGATGCCTAACCTGCCCTATATATTTGCCGATTCCGATGTGACATTCTACTGGCGGAATCTTTGGAAAAAGGGGAATGCGTTAACAGTATCTTACGACAATCAATATCTGCATAGCTTTACCTATTATTCATCTAAAATAGGTTCTAATAAGGGGGATTATGTCGTTCCCAACCAGTTCTCGCATAATTTGAGTCTTTCTTACAGCCTTCGGGACGGACGTTATAATCTGTCATTCGAATGTCGGAATCTGACGGACGAGAAACTGTATGATAATTTTAGCCTGCAAAAGGCGGGAAGGGCATTCTATGGAAAGGTACGTGTATATTTTGGTAATTAAAACAACCGATAACAATCAATCAATAACAATTAGATTAATATGAAAGGTAAAAACAACATGAAGAAGAATTACTTTTTGGCGGGACTGTTTGCAACTGCTATAACAGGACTTGCATTGACATCTTGTACGGATACGGATGTGCCGGGTAGCGGAAATAATAATGCAGATAAGGGAGATTTTGTAATTGCTTCCTCTGTGACTGCTTCGGGAAATACTACCAATGTTTTGTTAACCTCCAAGACATTGGACGAGGGTTCTATCTCTACCGTCAATAATGGCCTTGTCAATGATGGCGCTACCCAATGGGTGTTTTATAAGAACCAATATCTGTACGCACTGACCTATAATCAGGGAAATTCCGGTACTACCCGTTCTTATATCATGAATGCCGGTAACGAAGTGCAGGCACGTTCCGGAGAGTTTGCTGTCAAGAGATTTACGACATATGGCATTTACGACAAGTACATCATTACATCTTCCACCGGTGACGGTCCTACCGAATACGCTGATGCAACCGGATATTTACCCAAGATGTTTTTACTTTCTTACCTGGATGTAGCGGCTGAAACGTTTACTACCAACAATACCAAAGATAAGGCATATATGTCTGAGAACTTTTTGGGAAATGGCGAGTTTGTGACGCTGGCAGGTATATTGGAGCATAATAATAAGATTTATAGTGCGGCCGTTCCTATGGGATTGAGCCAGTATGGTTCGAAAGAGGGTAACGGTAAGTGGATATTACCGGGTAATGAAGATTTGGTAAAGACCGAAGATGGTGGTTCCAATAGCAGCAGTTATAAGAAAGGTGAATTGCAATGGACACAATACCCCAACGAGTGTTGGGTGGCAATCTTTGACGATGCAACGCTTAAAACTAAGAAAGTAATTAAGACCGACAAAATAAGTTATGCCTGCGGTCGTTTCAAATCCCAGTATTACCAGACAATCTGGGAAGCCGGTAACGGTGATGTTTACGTGTTCTCCCCAAGTTATGCCAAGACCATGAGCGATCCCCGTCAACAAACTACCTTGCCCGCAGGTGTAGTACGTATTCCTAACGGACAGGAAAGTTTTGATGATTATTACTGCAATCTCGAGGCGCAGACCAACGGTAAATCATTTTTGCGTTGTTGGCATATTACGGATGATTACTTCTTGATGTTGATGTATGATAAACCGTTGACTGAAACCGGTTATGAAGCTAAAGAACTGGCTATCTTTAAAGCCGGAAGCAAGAAGCTAACTTATGTAACGGGGCTTCCCTCAACAGATTTGATTTCCGGTTTTGGTAATACGCCTTATACAGGGAATGGCTATGCTTATATGGCTATTACAACCACTGACGGTCATCCTGCTGTCTATAAAATAGACCCGTCGAGTGCCACTGCCGTGAAAGGTACTACGGTAGAAGCTACACAAATCACTGGTATTGGCAAGTTGGAACCGCATAACTGATGAAAAAAGTATTTCGTCAAATCCATCTATGGTTATCCGTTCCGTTTGGATTGATAATTGCCGTTATTTGTTTTTCGGGTGCTGCGCTAGTATTCGAAGATGAGGTGATGGAGCTGTGTCGTCACGACTTATATTATGTAGAGAAGGTAGAAGCAGCTCCGCTTCCTATAGACCGGTTAGTGGAGAAAGTTGCCGGAGAGCTACCCGATAGCGTTTCGGTTACAGGCGTCAGCATTTCATCCGATCCGAAACGTGCCTATCAGGTAAATCTTTCCAAGCCTCGTCGCGCATCTGTCTATGTAGACCAATATACGGGAGAAGTGAAAGGTAAGAACGGACGCGCTCCGTTTTTCCTTACCATGTTCAAACTGCATCGTTGGCTACTGGATAGTATGAAACCGGATGGAGTAGTCTTCTGGGGGAAAATGATTGTTGGGGTCAGTACCCTGATGTTTGTATTTGTACTTATATCGGGTATTGTAATATGGTGGCCCCGTACACGGAAAGCCCTGAAAAATAGCTTGAAGATTATTACCAATAAGAGCTGGTGCCGCTTCTGGTATGATTTGCACGTTGCCGGAGGTATGTATGCCCTAATTTTCCTTTTGCTCATGGCACTTACCGGATTGACCTGGTCTTTCTCCTGGTATCGTAGTGGTTTCTATAAAGTATTTGGTGCAGAGGTGCAACAGGGAGGCGGGCATGGTGGTGCTACGGCACAGTCCGGGCATGTCACTGAAGTCCGGAAAAAAGGCAAGGAAAGACAATATGACGGAAACCATTCTCACGAAGAAGGTAGACGTTCGACATTCTATGCACATTGGCAACAGGTATATGATGAACTGAAAAGACAAAATTCCGGTTATAGGCAGATTACCGTATCCAATGGTACCGCCAATGTAACTTTTAATCGTTTCGGTAATCAGCGTGCATCCGACCGTTACACGTTTCATCCGCGGAGCGGTGAAATTACGGAGACAACACTGTACAAAGATACCGATGTTGCAAGTAAAATCCGTGGATGGATATTTTCTGTTCATGTAGGTAGTTGGGGCGGCATGTGTACCCGGATGCTCACCTTTATCGCTGCATTGCTGGGAGGAACACTTCCATTGACCGGATATTATTTATGGCTACGCCGTTTG
This sequence comes from uncultured bacterium, assembly GCA_905215345.1. Taxonomy (GTDB): domain Bacteria; phylum Bacteroidota; class Bacteroidia; order Bacteroidales; family Bacteroidaceae; genus Bacteroides. The sequence continues at coordinate 19,641 of CAJMPR010000006.1, read as the reverse complement.
AGCCGGAAGCGTAAGCGTGGTAAATGGCTTTAAATGAATAGAATGCATGTACCAATTAAATACCACGCTTTGGTACTAAGAATACCAACGGTTGGTACACTAAATACCAAGCATTGGTACGAGAAGTACCACCCTTTGGTACAAAAGATACCAATGCTTGGTATTTTTAAATAAGAACAAGGGATAAGATACTTTATCAACCGATTACCGGTAGCAATACTATATTGTGTATTTCGTAGGTAAATTAATATATCAGGTTCATAACCGAAAATTTATGAATGTGCCGGAAGTTAATTTTCGGCACATTTGTTATGATAGTGCGAACATTTATTCTTAATTTTGCTAAATCATTTAAAATCAAAAATCAGCAAAGCTATGAAGGAGAATAACGCTCTTATGAAAGATATGCTTCCGCTTCAACGCGACGAGATAACTTCCAGTATCATCTATAAAAAACTTTCCGAGCGAGAGAAGAATCCGGAAAACCGTAGTATCCTGATGCGTATTTCTGCCGACGAAATGCGGCATTATAACTCTCTGCGTAATTTTACGCAGAAAGATGTCACTCCCGACCGTTGGAAGATTTTCATATATATGTGCCTGGTACGTTTACTGGGTATCACTTTTGTGATTCGTCAGATGGAGTTGGGAGAGAAAGACCTTAGTCAAGTCTATGCACAATATGCAGGTATGGAGCAATTTGTAGAAATGGCTCGGGATGAAGAAGTGCACGAGGAGAAACTTATCGGTATGATTAATGAAGAGCGGTTGGAGTATATGGGGTCGGTGGTGCTCGGGCTGAATGATGCTTTGGTTGAGTTTACCGGAGCCTTGGCGGGTTTTACTCTTGCTCTAAGCGATTCTAAACTTATTGCTCTGACCGGGAGCATCACCGGAATTGCCGCTGCTCTTTCAATGGCATCTTCCGAATACCTGTCCACGAAATCGGATAAAGCTCCCGGTAAACATCCTGTAAAGGCGGCGGTCTATACGGGTATTGCTTATATTTTTACGGTAGTGGCATTGGTGGCGCCGTTCATCTTGTTATCAAACTCTATCATGGCTTTGTGCATCATGCTCATAATGGCATTGCTTATTATCGCTTTCTTCAATTATTATTATTCCGTAGCCCGTTGTGAAAGTTTTAAACGGCGTTTTACGGAGATGGCGGTTCTCAGCTTTTCTGTTGCCGGTATCAGTTTCCTTATTGGTTATCTGTTGAAGACATTAACCGGAGTGGAAGGATAAATTTCTTTAAAAATAAGTAGCAAAGTGTAATCAATATTACACCTTTTTAGATAGCAACTCTTTATTTTTGTGAAAAATATCAATTCCTATGGTGAAGCTATCTATCATAAGTAAACTATTTCCTTCCTATAAATGGAAAGTGACGGCACTTGTTGTATGCGGTGTCCTTGTGGGTGGAGGAGGGCTGTTTATGTATCTTCTCCGTGCGCATACTTATTTAGGTGACGACCCTTCGGCATGTGTCAATTGCCATATTATGGCCCCTTACTATGCAACTTGGTTCCATAGCTCCCATAGTAGGGATGCTACTTGTAATGATTGTCATGTCCCTCATGAGAATCCGGTAAAGAAATGGACGTTCAAGGGTATGGACGGTATGAAGCATGTAGCCGCTTTCCTTACAAAGAGCGAACCCCAAGTTATCCAGGCACAGGAAGCCAGTTCCGAGGTTATCATGAATAACTGCATCCGTTGTCATACACAACTGACGAATGAATTTGTAGATGCAGGAAAGATAGATTATATGATGACCCTTGTGGGTGACGGTAAAGCGTGTTGGGACTGTCACCGTGATGTGCCGCATGGAGGAAAAAACAGCCTTTCTTCTACGCCTGCCGCTCTTGTGCCCTATCCTGAGTCTCCCGTACCGGAATGGCTTCATAAACTGATAAAGAAATAACAACAATAAATCTTCATATATATGGAAAAGAAATTAAAATCATGGCAAGGATGGCTATTGTTTGGTGGTTCAATGGTCGTTGTGTTTGTCTTGGGCTTATGTGTTTCTGCTTTGATGGAACGCAGGGCGGAGTTAGCGAGCGTATTTAATAACCGCAAAACTGTGATTAAGGGGATTGAGGCTCGTAACGAAGTCTTTAAAAATGATTTTCCTCGTGAATATCAGACGTGGACGGAAACTGCCAAGACTGATTTTGAAAGTGAGTTTAATGGAAATATAGCAGTAGACGTATTGGAAAAACGTCCTGAAATGGTGGTGCTGTGGGCCGGCTATGCTTTCTCCAAAGATTATTCTACGCCTCGCGGACACATGCATGCTATTGAGGATATTACGGCAAGCCTTCGTACGAGGGCGCCTGTAACGTCTACTGACGGTCCGCAACCTTCTACATGCTGGACATGTAAAAGTCCGGATGTTCCCCGTATGATGGAAGCCGTTGGTGTGGATGCTTTCTATAATAATAAATGGGGAGCTCTCGGTGATGAAATCGTAAACCCTATCGGTTGTGCCGATTGCCATGAACCGGAGAATATGAATCTGCACATTAGTCGTCCGGCACTGATTGAAGCTTTTCAACGCCAGGGCAAGGATATAACCAAAGCTACTCCGCAAGAAATGCGTTCACTGGTATGTGCGCAGTGTCACGTGGAATATTTCTTTAAAGGCGACGGTAAATATCTGACATTCCCATGGGATAAAGGTTTCACGGTGGAAGATATGGAAGCTTATTATGATGAGGCAGGTTTCTATGACTATATTCATCAGTTGAGCCGTACTCCGATATTGAAAGCGCAACATCCTGATTATGAAATAGCCCAGATGGGTATTCACGGACAACGTGGCGTATCGTGTGCCGATTGTCACATGCCTTATAAGAGTGAGGGTGGCGTGAAGTTCAGTGACCACCATATACAGAGTCCGTTGGCGATGATTGACCGCACTTGTCAGACTTGTCATCGTGAAAGTGAAGAAACGCTTCGTCAGAATGTGTACGACCGTCAGCATAAGGCAAACGAAATTCGTAACCGCTTGGAGCAAGAATTGGCAAAGGCGCATATCGAAGCTAAGTTTGCCTGGGATAAGGGAGCTACGGAAGGACAAATGAAAGATGTTCTGGCATTGATTCGTCAGGCGCAGTGGCGTTGGGACTTCGGTGTTGCTTCTCATGGTGGTTCGTTCCATGCACCGCAGGAGATACAACGTATCCTTTCTCATGGTTTGGATAGAGCGATGCAGGCCCGTTTGGCATTGTCCAAAGTGTTGGCTAAAAATGGATTTACAGGAGATGTTCCTATGCCGGACATTTCCACGAAGGAGAAAGCGCAGCAATATATCGGTCTGGATATGGATGCGGAAAGAGCCGCTAAAGATAAATTCTTAAAGACTACCGTACCGGCTTGGTTGGAAAAAGCGAAGGCGAACGGACGGTTGGCGATGAAGTAATTTTTTAGTGATTAGTGATTAGTGATTAGTGGGCTGCGCTATGTCTGCATTAGGGAGTGTAAAGTTGACCTTTAGAACTCTAAAGCTGACCTTTAGCTGCATAAAGTTGACCTTTACAGTTTCCAGCCCATTCACCGCGCAGCCCACTAATCACTAACCACTAATCACTAATCACTAAATATACATGTGGAAGAAACCGTGGAGGTATAGGGAGGGTTTTGTTTGCGGTGCAGGACTGTTTGCTACAGGATTGTTGCTGCAAGGAACCATTGGTGCTATTCGTTGGGAGTTATTTTCCTGGCCTGTTAATATCATTGTGTTGATAGCATATTTGCTGTTATTGGCAGGTATGCATGGGCTTCGCAAAAGGGTTTATTGCTTCGGATGGCTCAGCCATTATACCGCTGCGGTTTCTTTTCTTTTGTGTATAGCAGGTATTACGGTGGTTATGGGGCTGATACGTCAAGTGCCTTCTAATCAACCGGCGGTGGATGGGGTTGGTCTTACTAAGATGCTTTCTTTCTGGCCGTTTGTATTGTTGTACATCGCTATGGTTACTTCTTTAGGATTAACCATTCTGCGAGCCGGATTTCCATTGAGAATGCAGAAGATTCCCTTTCTTCTCAATCACGTCGGATTATTCGTGGCCTTGTTGACGGCGACATTAGGTAATGCTGATTTGCAGCGTTTGAAGATGATTACGCAGTTGGGGAAAACAGAGTGGCGTGCTACCGATGAAAATGGTAAGTTGGTAGAACTTCCTCTTGCCATTGAATTGAAGGACTTCACCATTGATGAGTATCCTCCCAAACTGATGTTGATTAATAATGAGACGGGTAAAACTCTTCCGGCAGATATGCCTGAACATTTATTGCTCGAAGATGGAGTAGAGAATGGTAAACTGCTGGATTGGGAAATATCTGTTTTGCAATCCATGCCGATGGCTGCCTCTGTGGCATCGGAAGATACTTTGAAATTTACCGAATTCCATTCGATGGGTGCTACATATGCCGCTTATCTGAAAGTAAGGAATAGTAAGAACGGACAAACGAAAGAAGGATGGGTGAGTTGTGGAAGTTTTATGTTTCCTTATAAGGCATTGCGGTTGAACGATCAAATCAGTATTGTGATGCCCGAACGGGAACCTCAGCGTTTTGCGTCTGATGTAACCGTATATACACAAGAGGGTGATGTAATGCAAGATACTATTGAAGTAAATCATCCTCTTGAAGTAGCCGGATGGAATATTTATCAATTAAGTTATGATGAAACTAAAGGGCGTTGGAGTGATATCAGCGTATTTGAGTTAGTGCGTGATCCTTGGCTTCCCTATGTGTATGCAGGTATACTTATGATGATGGCAGGTGCTGTCTGCCTGTTTGTCAATGCTCCGAAAGGGAAAAAAGAAACTTTAGAAAAAGAGAAAATAACCTCGGAGGATAAGAAAGCATCTCTGGAAGAGAAGCAGCCGGAAGAAGGAAAGGAGGATAATGTATGAGTTGGGACTATTTTATTCTATTTGCTATTATCGCTTTGCTCTTCTGGGGTATTGGCGCTTTTAAGGCTTGGCGTGGAAAGCGGCCGGTAATGGTATATGCGTTCACCTTGACCGGACTGTTTGTTTTCTTTAGTTTTATAGTTGCATTATGGATTTCTCTGGAACGTCCTCCAATGCGTACTATGGGTGAGACCCGTTTGTGGTATTCATTCTTTCTCCCCTTGGCAGGGCTCATAACATATAGCCGTTGGAAATATAAATGGATATTAAGCTTCAGTTTCATACTTTCATTGGTTTTCATCTGTATCAACCTGTTTAAGCCGGAGATACATAATAAAACCTTGATGCCTGCTTTACAAAGTCCGTGGTTTACACCTCATGTTATCGTTTATATGTTTGCCTATGCAATGCTGGGCGCGGCTACGGTGATGACTGTTTATTTATTGTGGTTTAAGAAGAAAGGTGTTGAATCCCGTGAAATGGATTTATGTGACAACCTGACTTATGTGGGACTCGCTTTTATGACATTAGGCATGTTGTCCGGTGCAATATGGGCTAAGGCTGCCTGGGGACATTATTGGGCATGGGACCCTAAAGAAACCTGGGCTGCTGCGACTTGGTTTTCATATCTGGCATATATCCATTTTCGTTTAGGATGTCCTACGGCGTATCGTAAAGCGTTGGTAGGATTGCTTGTTTCATTTTTATTGTTACAAATGTGTTGGTATGGCATCAACTACCTGCCTGCAGCGCAAGGTGTGAGTATACATACGTATAATTTAAAATAAAGATACTATGAGAACTGTTTATTTTGTATTAGGGCTATTATTATTGCCCGGTTTATCTTGGGGACAAGAATCTAAAAAAGAAAATGAATTTTCCATGTCTATGCAAATCAGACCTCGTGCCGAGTATCGCAATGGTGCACTTTTCCCGCGTAATGAAGGTGATGAGGCCGCCGCTTTTATTAATAATCGTGCCCGATTGTCTATGGAGTATAAGCGCTCTAATCTCAGCATGAAAGTTTCCGCCCAACATGTAGGAGTTTGGGGACAGGATGCCCAAATTGATAAGAACGGGCGTTTTATCATGAACGAGGCATGGGCAAAATTAGATTTTGGAAAAGGTTTTTTCGCACAGTTAGGGCGCCAGACTCTGTCTTATGATGACGAACGTATTCTGGGCGGTTTGGACTGGAACGTTGCCGGGCGGTATCATGACGCTTTGAAATTGGGATATGAGAAGAATGCTCATAAGCTGCATTTTATATTGGCTTTCAACCAGAATGACGAAAAGAATATAGGCGGTACTTATTATAAAGAAGGCGGACAACCTTATAAAAATATGCAGACTTTGTGGTATCATTATGCCGCTAACGATTTGCCATTGGATGCCTCTTTGCTTTTTATGAACCTGGGATGGGAAACCGGAGACGTGAGTACGTTAAAATCGGATACCCGCTATATGCAGACTTTTGGAACTTATATCACTTTTAAACCTCAGTCCTGGGATATGCAGGGGGCTTTCTACTATCAGACTGGTAAGAATAATAAAGCGGCAACTGTTTCTGCCTATATGGCAAGTATAAAAGTGGCTTATGCCCTTAACAAGCAATGGAGTGCCAGTTTGGGGTATGATTATTTGAGCGGTAACAACGGTAAAGGAGATAAGTTTAAAGCTTTCGATCCATTGTATGGAACGCATCATAAGTTTTATGGAGCGATGGATTATTTCTATGCTACTGCCTGGAAAGGTTCGGCTCCCGGATTACAGGACGTACAGTTGGGCTTCGTTTACAAAACATCTGCCAAGGTGAGTATGCAGCTAAACTATCATTATTTTGCTACTGCTGCCAAACTGGAGAATATAAAGAAAGGATTAGGTTCGGAAATAGACTATCAGATTGACTGGAATGTAATGAAGGACGTTAAACTCTCTGCCGGTTATTCCATTATGCGTGGTACCAGTTCTATGGATCTTGTGAAAGGTGGTAATCACAAACGTTGGCAGGATTGGGGATGGCTATCCTTAAATATTAATCCGAAGATTCTGTTTGTGAGATGGTAGATTAAAGGTATTCGTTTAATGCAACCTCATTCAATATCTCGATTTTTTTTCCTGTCATCTGGATAATTCCTTCTTTGGTCATCTTGTTGATCTCCTTAGACAAGGCAGGACGGGTAACATTGAGATATTCCGCCAGTTCAGATTGTGTGTGGGCAATCGTGATTGAATTAGAACCTTGCTTTTTGTTTTCAAACAAGTAAATAATAAACCTCTCCCGTACGGTTTTGCGGGAGAGTGTTTTCAAACGCGATACAGTACAAGCATTACAATTACCGGTTACACAAAGGAAATTGTGTAACACTTGCGGATCCTGGCTGATAAGTTTGAAAGCCGATTCCTTACTGGCAGTAAAGAGTATACCGTCTTCTATGGCGGTGAATGTGGCCGGCAGAGTCGTATTGGAACCAAAAAGGTGGGGAGTGGCGAATGCTCTTGGAGCTACGATATATTCAATCATTACTTGATTACCCAGTCCGTCTATGATGTCGACACGTAGTTTCCCTTCTAATAGAACATATAATTTCTTGCAGGGAGTTCCTTGATTGGCCACTATATCTTTCTTTCGAATATCATAAACGGCATAATCCAGTTTATCCAGCAATGACTGCTTAATATTATACGGCAAATCCCTGAATAAAGGGATCTGTAGTAATTTCTGTTCATGCTTTTCGTCCAACTGAATCTTTTCCATAGCATATGATTGTTGTACAAAGATATAAATAATATATTGTATAAAGACTTTTAGAGATATTTTTGCGAGTTTGTTTCGTCAATCCAAATCTCTTTTTCTTCCATACGAATACAACCTTCGTTGGTTAGTTCGGATAGTGCACGTGTTAATGATGGACGTGCAACACCCAGAATTTGAGCTACTTCCTGTTGGTTTAGTATTGAACCATGCATACGTAAATAGTTCAGTATACGTGATTTGAGACTTTGTAAAGCAAATGCGTTTAATTTTTTAGAAAGAAATAAAGTTCTATCCGACACCAGTCTTAAAAAATTGTGCATTACCACAGGATATTGATGCAGAAAATCCAAGAAGAAGCTTTTATTAATAACAAGGATTTCGCATTTATCCATTGCCTCTATGTTGACGGGAAAACGACTTTCCGATGAAAAGACGAATGCCGGTGCCAATAGCTGAGGAGCTTTCAAAGTTTCGATAGTCAACTGTTTTCCCTCTGTATTGACCATTTGTGTGCGTACTTTACCGCTACATAATATAAATATGGAACGATAAACCTCTCCTTGCATAGCGATGAAGTCTGATGGTTTATATTGCCTGTATACATGTTCCGAAGCCAGAACGAGAGGTAATAAATCTTCTTCCATGATGCCTTGAAAGGGAGGCATTCTCAATAGTATGTGGACTTCCATTCTCTTTTTAGCTTTTTTGTGATTCGGTGTAACATACGTTACTGTTTATGCTCGGGAGAACCCTCATCTTTGCACAAAGATAATGCAAGTCGGGAGTAGAGTAAAATGAACTTGTTCATTTTTTATGCCGAGGTGCAGCTAATCTTCGCTTTTGGCAAAGATAATGTAAAACGAGAGTCAAATGAAATAAAAAGGGATGAAAGTCTTAGTTGAATATAGATATAAACTTTTAAATGAATAAGAAAATGGAAGCAAACATGTTTTGTTATCAGTGCCAGGAAACTGCCAAAGGAATTGGTTGTACGCTGAAGGGAGTGTGCGGAAAAGAAAGTCATACAGCTCAGGCTATGGATTTATTATTGTTTGTTGTCAGAGGTATTTCTGTGGTGACTGATGCACTGCGGAAAGCTGATTATGCGGTATTGAAAGAAGCAAATCAATTTGTGGTGGATGCGTTGTTTTGTACTATTACCAATGCTAATTTTGATGATGAGAGTATTTTGGCACGGGTGGATAAGGGTATTCTCCTACGTAACGAATTGATTCAGGAAGCCCGGGACAAGAGAGTGTTTTTGCCGGAAGTAGATGAACTGACTTGGCAGGGAACACGTAAAGATTATGCAGAAAAAGCCCGGACTGTAGGTGTATTGCGGGAAGCTAATGAAGATTTACGTTCTTTGAAAGAACTACTGACTTATGGCTTGAAAGGTATGGCTGCTTATCTGGAACATGCGATGCGCTTAGGATTTAATGATGATACTGTACATGCTTTTATGCAGCATGCTTTAGCTATTATTGCCACTCGTTCACTTTCTACCGATGAGTGGGTGAATCTGGTACTTGAAGCAGGTGGCTTTGGTGTGAAGACTATGGCTCTGTTAGATGAGGCTAATACAGGAACTTATGGTAATCCTGAAATTACTAAAGTGAATATTGGAGTTAAGAATCGTCCGGCTATCTTGATTAGCGGTCATGATTTGAAAGATATGGAGGAATTATTGAAACAGACTGAAGGCACGGGTGTGGATGTTTATACACATAGCGAAATGTTACCTGCCCATTATTACCCTGCATTCAAGAAATATTCTCATTTTGTTGGTAATTACGGGAATGCTTGGTGGAAACAGCGTGAAGAATTTACCTCTTTCAATGGGCCTATTTTGTTCACTACTAACTGTATTGTTCCGCCTTTGGCAAATGCTGTTTATAAAGAGCGTATGTTTACTACCAATTCTACCGGTTTCCCGGGTTGTAAATATATCAAGCAAGATGCTGATGGCAAAAAGGATTTCTCAGAGATTATAGAGATTGCTAAACAATGTCAACCTCCTACAGAAATTGAACGTGGGGAGATTATCGGTGGTTTTGCTCATAATCAGGTTCTGCAACTGGCGGATAAAGTAGTGGATGCTGTAAAGACCGGGGCGATTCGTCGTTTTATTGTTATGGCAGGTTGTGACGGGCGTATGAAAAGCCGTGATTACTATTCGGAATTTGCCAATTCGTTACCTCAAGATACTGTAATATTGACTGCCGGTTGTGCGAAGTACAGGTACAATAAACTCAGTTTAGGCGAGATTAATGGTATTCCTCGTGTTTTGGATGCCGGACAGTGTAACGACAGCTACTCTTTAGCGGTTATTGCATTGAAGCTGAAAGAAGTGTTCCAACTGAATGATATAAATGATTTACCTATTGTTTATAACATAGCATGGTATGAACAGAAAGCTGTGATTGTATTATTGGCACTGTTAAGTTTGGGGGTAAAAGAAATACATTTAGGACCCACATTACCTGCTTTTCTTTCTCCTAATGTAATTAAAGTGTTGGTTGAGATGTTTCATATTGCAGGTATCGGTAGTGTAGAAGAAGATTTGAAGAAGTTCGGACTGGCTTCCTAAAAGAAAGATGAGGTGATCTTGTTAAACACGAAATCACCTCATCTTTTTTTTAAGTATTTTCTTATATAGAATTGTTTTTATGGCAGTTTATGAATCAATACCCTACTATTGGGCAGATCGGGAATATAAAGATTTCCGTTTTTCAATGTCATATCAGCAGGGCCTATCAACTGATTGCAAATAGATAATTTGGTTGTTTGTCCGTCTTTTATATTAATTGCTATCACTTCGGCAGGTGTCCAGTTGGATACATATAATGTTGTTTTGTCATCAGATAATGCAATGCCGTCATATTGTCCCGGAATACTATAAATCGGTTTGGCTACCGGTTTATTCAAATCTTCTACTTTATAGATAACATTCTGTTCCGATGTTTCTCCATCTGCCGGATAAGAAGCGATATACATGGAGTTACCATCTATCAGGATACCGTTAGGTCCCTTTATGTTGAGCCATTCAACAAGCTGAGTGTCTCTTAAATTTGTGGGATTACTTATATCCAGCTGATAAATACGTCCACTATTGGTTATAGATACGTAGAGTGTGTTACCTGACGCGGCAAGGTCATTGAGGAAAAGGTCATCATTTGGAAAAAGGATGATCTGCGGAGACTCGTTCAGTGACTGCAAATTATACACTACTATCTTATTCACGTCGCATATATAAAGGTAACCGTCTTTCTCGAACATCCCTTTTGGAGCAGATAAATTTCCATCGGTCGGAATAAACATATTTGTTTTTCCTTTTTTATAATAAAGTATATATCCTTTTCCTTCCCTGTTTAACGGATTTAATTGGTCGCATCCGAAGTTGGCAATCAGAATTCCATTTTCATATGGATAGGTACTCTCGCAGAAACGTATACCGTCACTGATAATTTTATTGTCTTCGATATTTGTACACGCTGTTGCAATAGTCAACAGCAAAAAAGAGAAAACAAGCGCAACTGTATTGATTCTTTTTTTCATAATCTGAATAGTTTTTGTTTTGTTTGCAAAGTTAAAGGATTAATGTTCTTTTATGTAGTCTGTTTAGTTCAATTATCTGTCTGTTTGGCTCTAAATTCAGTTGGCGTAACAGAATAATGTTTCTTGAACAGACGTGAAAAATGAGTAGAGTTAACGAAGCCGCAATCATCCGAAATCTCTTCTATTGTTTTATTCGAAGTTTTGAGTAAAAAGGCGGCCCGCTCCAACTTTTTGGTTCTTATCCACTTTTTGGGAGTCCCTTTATACTTCTTTGCAAATTCACGTTTAAAATTTGATAGACTTCTACCTGATAATTTTGCCAGTTTTTCTATTGTTAAAGGCGAATATAAGTGTTGTTCAAGGATAGTTGTAATAGAAGGTGTTTCATAACAGGTGGCATCCAGTAAAAAAGACATGATTATATTCTGATAAGGAGTATCCAATAACAGATAAATAAGTTCCATGAATTTGAGACTAATGATTTCGGGAATGAAAGGAGAGTTATTTTTACTGTATGCGATGAGTGAACGATATAGCTCATTTATATTTTGACTTTTAGGAATGATTTTAATCGCTTCTTTTTTGAGTACTTCTTTATAATCACTTTCTATTCGTCCTTTGAGTTCATCGACAACATATTTGGCTACTTTCTGATTGAAAAAGAGCATAATGCTTTGGAAGTTCTGCTCTCCTGTTATATATTCCGACATAATATATTCCCCACGTGGAATAAGTATAAGTTCACCTGGATTGATATTAAAAGCTTTTTGGGATACCTTAATTTGTTTGGTACCTGAAAGAATATAAATCAAAGCATGATGAGTCAGGAAGGCATCAAAATTTTCAGTGGTAGATGAGTTGGTATACTGAAGCAGGCGCACATTATTGTCCTGCCGTGAATACGGAGCACTGACATCATCCGGAACAAATAACTTGTTTGTAGCCATATAATAATGATTTTATCGCCCCATTATTCCTCTTATAGTGGCCTCTGTCCCACAGAACGGCCCGTGGGTTTGTAACTTAATAGTGCACATGGCGGCAGCGAAACAACCGGCTTCCTCATAAGAGGCACCTTTATTACGCATATATAGATAACCTACCATATAGGTGTCTCCACACCCTGTTGCATCTACTATCTGAATAGCGGGATAAGCTGGAATTTCGTAAAATTGTCCTTTTGTATATATCAATGAACCTTTATCACCTAAGGTAAGAAGAACCTCTTTGACACCCCAGTCGGCAATCAATAAGGCGGCTTCATGAGGCTCTGCACATCCTGTGAGAACTTCCATTTCTGCTTCATTAGCTTTTAATATATGGATATATTTTAAAGCCTCTTTTTTCTCCGGCCAATCCACCGGCAATACCTTTTCATTATCGACTTTACGTAGGAATCCTTGTACGTCGACTGATAAACGTCCTTTACCAGACAAATATTTGATAACATCCAGTGAAAAATCATCAGCCAGCAGACTACCTAAATGGAAAATATGGGCATTGATTTCTTGTAATCCTTCTACGGTAAATGGATCAGCTTTCGTTGTAACGCGCTGGGTACGTTCATTTTGGTTATCACCATATATGTTCTCAAAACAGATAGAATGTGTACTGGGTAAAGTTTTTACTTCAATACCTTCCTTCCGTATGTTTTCCACGACTTCCATATCAGCATTAGCTAAAGCGGTTACCAATAAAAAATCATTTGGATTCAAATGCTTGATGGCATGTGCAAAATAGAAGGAAGTACCCCCCGGCATATTTACTGTATTTTGAGGAGTAATTACCTTATCTCGTGTAATATAACCGATGCAACATAGACTGTGTGTATTCATTTCTTTGTTGACTTTTGTTTCTTTGTTCTTGTTTATTATATAATTGCCACAAAGGTAGTGATTTATTGCTAATAGGTGTGCATAGAAAGTTGGAATGTGGAATGCAATAAGTTGTGTTGCCTGAAACAAGAAATGTGATTGTAATCTATTGGGCAATAGATTTTTGAAGAAGAAGAGTATAACAATGGGTAACGATGTAGAAACGAGCGAACTTCTTTAGTCTGCTGTACTTTGCCATTGCTTCAAATAACTTTCGCACAAAGATAATGCATCTTTTTTATAGAATATACTTACTACTAAGTAAATTTGATTATATTTGCATCATGAATGATACAAGAAGTGAAATAATACGGTTAGGAAGTGAATTAATTCGCTCTATAGGCTACAATTCTTTTAGCTACGCTGACATATCTAAAACGTTGAATATAAAGAATGCAGCTATCCATTATTATTTCCCTTCAAAGTCGGATTTGGGAGTGGAGATAATAAGGAGAAATCTTAATGCTTTCAACGAGTTAACTAAAACTTGGGAAAGCTTAGATTACAAATTGCAGTTTTCTAATTACATCCATATGCACGATAGTTTTATTGATAATCATTGGGTTTGCATAGTCGGCTCACTTTCTCCATCTTATGACACTTTACCTGAAAACATGCAGAAAGAATTGAAGGGATTGGTAACTACAATTCTAAAATGGCTTACAACATTATTAGACAATGGACTAAAAAGTAATGTTTTTTCATTTAAGGAAACGCCAAGAACAAAGGCATACATGGTTCATTCTGCATTATTATCTTCCTTGCAAATGAATAAAGTATTAAAAAATGACGTATATAAGTCCATACAGGAAGGACTATTGAATATCTAATATTTTTTTAGCTAAAAAAACTTACTTACTAATAAGTATATAAATTTATAAAGATGAGAAAGATTGATTTTTTAAAAGAGCAGATTATTGAAGCGCGGAATTTTGTAAATCGCTTGATTTCCGAAATTCCGCAAGATTTATGGTACACAATTCCTCAAAGTACAGATTCTAACTTTGCTTGGCAAATTGGGCACTTGATGATTAGTCAAAACTTCCATGCTATTACATGCATCACTGGAAGAAATACTAAAATCACTGAATTAATACCTATTGTTGATTATGTAAAGATATTCAATGGTATGGGAACTTTGCATAGGTCAGTAGAAAAGGACTTGATTCCAGCATATAAGTTAAAAGAACAGTTCGATGCTATTAACGAAATATGCATAGATAATTTAACGCAATTAAATGATGATATATTATTCGAGCAATTAGAGCCTATCCCATTTAAACATCCAGTAGCTAATAATAAGTATGAAGCTTTATCATGGTGTTTTAAGCATGAAATGTGGCATAGCGCTGAGATGGAAGCTATCAAAGTAGCTTTAAACTATCCAACAGTATGGTTAGAAAAATAGAGTTCTAAAATAAGCTCAATATAGCAAAATCATTCTGCATAAAACAAATTATTTAATCAGATAATTAATATCAACATTAAAATTTTATGCGTATGAATGAATTATTAGGTATGAGGTTTTTAAGACTATTGTCTGAAACATCGCAAGAAGTAACTAATGAAGAAATGCAAAATGCTTATGAGGAATTTCTTGAATATATCGAAAATGTGAGCAATGGTACAGACTATTCTGTTATCTACCGCACATTGACAGCTACCCGTATCGAGATAGCTTCACTTAGAGCAACACCTCTTTACGGGCAGGGGGAAAAATGCGCTTAAAAAACTGTTTTCACAAAAGGCATTGGCAATTATCAATGCAGAACTGGAGCTATTAAAACTTAAAATTCAACATCCTGAGCCGTTCGATTTGGAAACCTTACCCACATTTGAATCGTCTTTATCGGTCATACCTAAGTTCCAATATCTTGGAATTATGGGTATGACCGAAATTCTTTCAGCCCTAATGTTATTAGGTGGTATTGTCGATAATGCAGGAAAGAAACCATCTATCATTGCAATTTCAGAAGTCTTAGAACGGGCTTTTGGATTTAGTTTTAACGGTATCTATGACCGTCAGAGCGAACTTTTCAAACGCAAACCATACAATCTTACCAAAACATTGGATGCTTTGAAAGCCGTCCTTATTAAAGAATATAAGAAACGACAAGCAGAAGCACTGAAAAACAAAGATGAAAAAAGATAATTTTGTAATAGATTGATAAATAGCTGTTTGCGTTTGCGATATAGAGGGGTCAACACCGGACTCCTCTATTTATATTTCTCTATTCTGCCGAACTTTGCTTCATCAATCGATTGGTAATCTTAATATTGAATTTAATAATGAAGCAAAATGTATATAGACAACGAAAACTTCGACAAGTGGATGGAACGGCTATCAAAAAAGCTCTCCGAAATCGGGCAAGACCTAAAATCCCTTATCAATACTGACAAGGTATTGGACGAAAACGATAAGATACTCGACAATCAAGATTTGGCTTTCCTGCTAAAAGTATCTTTCCGAACCTTGCAACGGTATCGGGCAAGTGGCAAACTTCCTTATTTTACGATAAGCCACAAGACCTATTATCGTGCAGCCGACATCAGGGTATTTATTCAAGAAAATGCCGATAGTAAGACCTATGAACGGTTCAAAAAGGAAAATCAACTCGATAAGCAAACCGAAGCAAAACAAGGTGGGTAATATTACCGCCTAATGCAGTGTCATCGCTCCCCATTTAGCAGAAACCGCCTCGCCCTGTGGCTCGGCTCGTTTCGCTAAATGAAGCAAGAGGGAACTGGACAAGTCCTGTTCTTCCCTCTTGCCCTGCGGGGCAAAGCCTTCGGCTTTAATGGGTTACATTCGTAACCGTTTATAACAGTGATTATAAGTCGAAAATGTATTTCACTTATAATCAACCGAATGAATGTCGTTTTCTTTATAAAAAAGTTATAATCATGGATAAGACCAGTAATATATCCACGCTTACCACCATTGGGATAGACCGACAGACGGGAAAGTTAATAGATAAACTCTGCAAACGCTATTCACTGAAAAAGGGGGAAATAGTCCGATTGGCATTTGTCTATATTGATAAAGCATGTATCAACCCATCGGAAGCACCGGAATCCGTAAAATCGGAACTGGCAAAGATAAACAAACGGCAGGATGATATTATCCGCTTCATCCGACACTACGAGGAAGAACAACTAAATCCGATGGTACGAACGGCTAATTCTATTGCGGTTCGGTTTGATAGTATTGGCAAGACATTGGAAAAGCTTATTCTTTCCCAATTAGAATCCAGTCAAGGTAAACAAACAGCTGTACTGCAAAAGGTAAGTGAACAGTTCGGCAAGCACGCCGATGTAATCAACCAGCAGGGGAAACAACTTACCGCACTTTATCAGATACACCAACGGGATTATAAGAAGCTCCTTAAATTGATACAACTCTATTCGGAGTTATCCGCTTGCGGTGTGATGGATAGCAAACGAAAAGAGAACTTAAAAGCGGAAATCATCAATCTGATAAACACATAGAGCCATGCACATAGATTTTGCCCCACCATCGGGTGGAACATATAACAATGCAGGAAGTAGCCGACAATTAGCTTCATATTTGGAACATGAAGATTTGGAACGAATGGAAAAAGGTATCTATACCGATGGCTTTTTCAACCTGATGGATGATAACATCTACAAATCAAAGGTTATTAAGGATATAGACAGCAATATCGGGCAATTACTGAAAACGGATGCTAAGTTTTTTGCTATCCATGTCAGCCCGTCGGAAAAGGAACTTCAAGCGATGGGTAATACAGAACAGGAACAAGCCGAAGCCATGAAACGGTATATTCGGGAAGTGTTCATTCCTGAATACGCCAAGAATTTCAACAAAGGACTATCCGAAGAAGATATAAAGTTTTACGGTAAGATTCATTTTGACCGTAACCGTTCCGAGAATGAACTGAATATGCACTGTCATTTGATTGTGAGCCGAAAAGACCAAACTAACAAAAAGAAACTATCACCGCTTACCAACCACAAGAACACCAAGAACGGAGTAATAAAAGGTGGCTTCGACCGTGTGAATCTCTTTCGACAAGCGGAACAGGGCTTTGATAAGCTGTTTGGCTACGACCGCCAATTATCCGAATCGTTTGACTATCACAACACGATGAAAAACGGTTCTATTTCGGAACAACTTGAATTACAGAATCAAAATTTTACTGGCGAAAAGAAAAAAGGAATATTCCAATCCAGTAAAAAAGAAAACATGATTTCTTGCAATCTTGATAGCAAGGCAGACAACAAACAGTCTTACAATCAGCAAAATAATAGTGGCGGTGATTCTCTTTTGTCTATCTTTTCATTGGGGGATGGCAATAATTACGATGCAACACTGGCAGAGGAATTACAAGCGCAGAAACGTAAAAAGAAAAAGAAGAAAGGGATTAGACGATGATTGAATATGAGGAACTAAGAGCCGATATAGACCGCTACCTGATGGAGCGTTTTAAATATCGCAAATCGCTTGTATATTTGACTTTACATAATGTTATCACCACCCGAAGAAACAGCCGTATAGACCTGTATTTGCGTATTAGAAAGGTTGAAAGCCTATTTCCATCCGATTGTCTTATCATTGCCCGATTGGGATTCAGTAAAGAGCGGATAGGACACGGTACGCACTTTCTCCGGTTCTTGACAGAGATAGCCCTAAAGTATGGATTCAGACACATCGGAATTGAATGTACCAACACTAAAAGTGCCGCTTTCGCCAAGAAGTTAGGCTTTTGTTCCATTGATGGAGAGAACTACACCATATCAACAAATAATCTAATGTCTCATTTTTCAATGGAATAGTTTAATAATTCCTTTCTTTCTCTGAACATAAAGGTATATTCCAAGAATAAAACGGCAACACCGAGCCGCAAGCGGTTTTTGAAAATTTCTTCCTTTTTCGTTCCTCAAAAGAGTAAATTTCCCAAAAGTGTTGCCTTATTTATTCTCTCCATATAGAATATATTTATCAGAGAAAAAAAAGGAAAAAATATATGTATGGTTGAGTGTTTACATCAGATACACTCACTTCCATTTATCATACGCCATCTTTTGAAACCAACTAAAAAGTGCTTTCCTTTGCTTGAAAAAGTATTGAAATATATATCTTTACTGCAAAAAGAAAAATATATGAATAGTTTATTTGATTCATTTGAAAGAACATGTCTCGAATTTGCAAAACACAATGATAATACTTACGAGTATTATAATAATAGCGCACGAACTGATATGTCAAAAGTGAGAGATACTTTAGAGAGATGGTTCTATAATTATCCTGAAGAAGAAAAGAAAGAGCTAAAGAGCCGATTTAAGAAAGATTTCGACTCTTCATTTTATGAATTGTTCTTACATGAACTTTTTTGCAAATTAGGGTATGATATTACTATCCATCCCGATTTACCATCTTCACCGAAGAAACCTGATTTTCTAATATCTAAAGATAATTTGGAATTATATATTGAAGCTAAGGTTGTTAAGGGTAAAACAATGGAACAGGAGGCTTTTGAACGAAAAAGAAATGAACTCTATGATAATCTGAATAAGTTAAACACAAAAGATTTCTTTTTAAATATTGAAGATGTTTGTTTTCTAACCCAGAAACAACCAAGTACAAAAGAGATGATAAAATGTATAGAGGAAGAATTAAAAAAAATAGACCCCGACACATTGAGAGAAGAATTAGAGAAAAATGGCATTGAAAATCTACCGAAGATAGAATATAAGAATAGGGATGTTCATATCATAGTAAGCCCTATTCCAGTAAGTCCTTTAACAAGAAAGGGAAAAATACGTCCAATAGGTATATATCCAGCAGAAGCCTTTTGGGGAGGTGGTGAAGAATCTCTCAAAGAATCGATTGAGAAAAAAGCTAAAAGGTACGGAAAATTAGATAAACCATTTATTGTATGCTTAAATTCGTTAGACATTAGAACATCGGGAAAAATAGATGTTGATAATGCTATTTGGGGGACTGTAGCATTTTCATGGTCGACAAATCCAGAAAGTAAAGATGAAAAATGGATACGACAATTAGATGGCGTATTTTGTGATAAGAAAGGTGTGCGACTTAAAAATCTTACAGGTGTTTTCGTTTCTAAAGTATGCCCTCATAATATTCCTGTTGCCAATTATTGGCTCTATGAACATCCTTTTTCCGAGAACAAAATGGATTTCGATAAAATAGGATTAAAATTTAACTATATAAGCGAAGGGAAAATAATTGACAATACAGGAGATAATATAGGTGATATACTTGAAATACCTAAAGATTGGCTTACATAACTGATTATCGGAAAAGTATTTACTTTCCTGATAATCAGTTGGAAATTATTCTAATTGTTTTCCTTTTTAGGAAATCTTCTGTTTCATCTGTACTGTTCTATCAGTTTCGGATAGTACATACTTTCCTTGAATCTGTTTCGCTAAATTTGTCATATCTTCATTGATTTTGGTACGGGTTATCTGTAGGCTCGGTAAACAACGCCTTTCCGCTTTACAGCGGTAGGTTTTC
>CAJMPR010000005.1 GCA_905215345.1 uncultured bacterium | reverse complement strand
AGAGATAATATAAGAGTTATGAACCTTTAAATTGAAGAAATGCCTATGAAGCAATGAAAGAATCTGAGATGAGAATAGTCTATTCTATCTCTCACTATTTTTTATCCTTACCTAATTTTTGAGAAAACTATTTTTAATTAACAAAATCATCAATCACTTATGAATGAAGATCGCAAAAAACGAGGATTAGCGAATAGCAAATTCCTCACAGCAGTAGCAATCAGTGCACTGTTTTTAGGCAGTGGTAATGCGATGGCTACTCAAACAACTTCAGGTAGCGTTCCGGAGGTAACAGAACAATTACAATCTATCACTGTTACAGGTATAATATTAGACACGGCCGGTGAACCTGTTATCGGTGCCAGTGTAGTAGAGAAAGGTACTACTAACGGCGGTATTACTGATCTTAACGGCAGATTTACATTAAATGTAAAGCCGGGAGCTACTTTGAAAATATCCTATGTTGGCTATGAGACACAGGAAGTGAAAGCCACTAAAACAATGAAAGTTGTATTGAAGGAAGACAGTGAAATGCTATCAGAGGTTGTAGTTGTCGGATATGGTTCGCAAAAAAAAGAAAATCTGACAGGTGCTGTTTCAACAGTAGATATTGGGAAAACACTAGATAGTCGTCCTATCGCAGATGTCGGTCGCGGCTTACAAGGTACTACCCCGGGATTATCCATCACATTGCCTGATGCAGAAGTTGGTTCTGATCCCACTATCAAAATTCGTGGTCAATACGCTTCCATCAATGGTTCAGCTACCCCGCTTATCTTGTTGGATAACGTTGAAATACCAAGTATTACCTTGGTTAACCCCGATGACATCGAGAGCATCTCTGTTTTGAAAGATGCCGCAGCATCTTCTATTTATGGTGCAAAAGCAGCATTTGGTGTTGTTTTAATAACAACCAAAAAAGGTGCTAAAACAGAAACCGTGAATGTAACTTACTCTGGAAACTTTTCATGGCAAAATGTAGCTAAAGATTATAATATGGGTGGCATCGAAGGTATGGAGTACACGGTAGATGCGATGAAAAATGCGGGTTTAACATCCGTCGGTGCATTCATGAAGGTAACAGAAGAAGGTCTGCAAAAAGCTAAAGAATGGGAACAAAAATATGGCGGCAAGCTTGGAGCGGGCGACCCTACTGTATATGGTCGTGACTGGTATGTGAATGCGGCAGGCCAAAAAGTAGGTTTGAGATCTTATGACGCTTACGATTACATGGTACGCGAATGGGCACCTACACAAAGCCACAATTTATCGGTGAATGGTAAGAGTGGAAAAACGACTTATAATGTCGGCTTAGGATACTTGGATCAAAGCGGTATGAACAAAACAGCAAAAAAAGACAACTTTGAACGATACAATGCTTCCGTAAGACTAAGTACCCAATTCAACAAATACATTACTCTTAATGCAGGCGCTATTTACTCCAAGCGCACCAAGAGTTATCCTTATGTCACGCAGAGCGCATACGACCAATGGTATTATCTCTATCGCTGGAGTACCTATTACCCAATGGGATATGATGAAAATGGGAACGAGCTCCGCAGTCCGGCCGCCGAATACCATCAAGCCAATACCTCCAAGTTAGAAATGAACTACACTAACATCAATTTAGGTTTCCATTTGGATTTGACGGACAATTGGACTGTTGATTTTGACTATACACACGCTAATGAGGAAACGAACTGGTTACGTCCGGGGCAAAGTTTCACAGCCGCCGACACATGGATTGCACCAGTGGCACGCACAGATGCCGATGGTAATGCTATTTATGTAAACAGCGATGGTCAAGTAGTAGCGCAAGGTGTGGATGGAGCTATGCAGGCTTATGATTTTAAAAATTGGAATTATACAAGTAAAGGTAGCGCACCGGATAACATCAACCGTCGTTCTACCAATACTCAACGTAATACAATAAACGCATATACCACTTATAATTTGAATTTAGCAGACATTAATCACTTTAAATTCATGGCTGGTATGAATCGCGTAAGCTATGTGAAAGAATATCATCAGGCTCAAAAAAAGGAACTACTCGATTATGACAATGTACAATTCGGTAGTGCAGCGGGTGAACAAACCGTAGCTGGTAGTAAAGAATGGGAATCGCAAATCGGTTTCTTTGGTCGCGTCAACTACAATCTAATGGAGAAATATTTATTGGAAGCAAATATTCGTTACGATGGAACCTCCAAATTTCCTACGGACATGCAATGGCGTTGGTTTCCTTCCTTCTCAGCCGGATGGCGTGCAAGTGAAGAAGTTTTTATGGAATGGGCAAAACCTGCATTGAGCGCTTTGAAAGTTCGTGCATCGTGGGGTATCATCGGTGACCAAACTGTTTCCAATTCACTCTATACCTCAAATTTAGGAAGTATATCCCAATCTTCTTGGTTGGATGAAAGCGGTAATAAAGTAAATTATGTATATTCACCAACCGCTGTCGCACGCGACATTACTTGGCAAGATATTGCAACTCTGGACATTGGTATAGATGCACGTTTCTTCAATAGCGAGTTGGGATTCACATTTGATTGGTACCAGCGTGACACAAAGAACATGATTGTACCTGCTGAGGGTATTCCTTTTGCTTACGGTGTTGTTGCGCCAAGCGGCAATTACGGTAACTTACGTACAAAAGGTTGGGAACTTTCCATTGACTATAATCACCGTTTTTCTAATGGAATTGGCATCAACGCAATGTTTACATTGTCCGATGCTATCACGAAGGTGACAGAATACGGTTCAACTACCGGAGTAGACAGCTGGTACAACGGTAAGACTTATGGAGAAATTTGGGGATACCGCACCGACCGTCTTTATCAAAAGGAAGATTTTGAATACGATACCAACGGAAAGCTGATAGAAATAGTTTTGACGGAAGCTAATGGTGACAAAAATGCAGGAAAGACTGTTTACAAACAAAAAGGGAATAATCCTGTTTATCAAGGCTATTTGCAAGGAAGCGGTTCCTTCAAATATCAACCGGGAGATGTAAAATTTCAAGATTTAGACGGTGACGGACAAATTACAGACGGAAGCCGTTCTGTTGATGACCATGGCGATTTAGAGGTAATTGGCAATACGACTCCTCGCTATGAATATGGTCTCCGTTTGGGAGCCGACTACAAAGGTTTTGACCTTTCTATATTCTTCCAAGGCGTAGGCAAGCGCGACATGTGGGGTAGCTCATCCACCACTTTGGCTGGATTCAACACAGCAGACGGTGCTATCGCCAAACGTTTCAGCACTGACTATTGGAGGGAAGATCGCACGAATGCGTTCTATCCACGTGCTTGGAATATGGCCGGCAGCGTAAACGCCAACAATATGTATCGTCAAGACCGCTATCTGCTTGATATGTCCTATTTACGAATCAAGAATATCACATTTGGTTATACGCTCCCTGCTCATTTGACAAAGAAAGTTTGGATTCAAAAAGCACGTTTCTACTGCTCTTTAGAGAACTTCTTCACTTTTGACCATTTGGATGGGACTCCTCTTGATCCGGAAGTTGTAGCCGGTATAGGTAGCTCCGGTTTATTGTCTTCTGATAACTATCAGTTGGGACGTGCCGGTATAAGCACTCCGGCTTTCAAGAGTCTGTCGGTAGGTGTGCAGTTAAACTTCTAAAAAATTAAAGAACAATGAAAAAATATATATTAGCTATCTTTTCAGCAGCAATTCTCGTATTAAATACGGGTTGCGAAGATTTTCTCGACCGTCCACAATTGGATAAGGTAGAAGATAACGACGGCTTTTGGAGGAATGAATCTGACTTCCGCACATTTAGTGTAGAATTTTACAATTGGTTCCTATGTGGTTACAATACAAGCTATTCCACCAGTTATACACCCTTAAGAGGATACTCTTTTAGCGATGACGTGTGTTCCGGAGAAGGTCAACAGGAAAATTTCATCTCCACAGTACCAGACAAATTAGGAGTTGCCGTAGCTCCGGACAAATTGGAGGATCAAGAATGGTACCGTCAATATAACGGAGAAAAGTGGAATTTCGGTTGGGTCCGTAAAGCTAACATTATGCTGCAACGTACTGAAGAGTATAAAGGCAATTTAAGTGACGCAGCTTACAAACATTGGACTGCCGTAGCCCGTTTTTTCCGTGCTTATGCTTACTATAACCTGGTAGTTTCTTTTGGTGATGTTCCTTATTTCGACAAACCGGTAGACGAAACGGATTTGGCAACGATGTATAAGGATCGCGACGATCGAGGTTACGTAATGGATAAAGTCTATGACGACTTGAAGTATGCTATTGAGAATGCATACGTTAAAGACAATAACAGTACACAGTTCGTTAACAAGGATTTGATTGCGGCATTAGCCACGCGCTTTATGCTTTTCGAGGGTACTTGGCAAAAGTATCACAAACTGAGTGATGAACGCGCAAAGAAATATTTGCAGTTCAGCATCGATGCCGCAGAAATAATAATGAATACCGGGAAATACAGTTGTACAAAAGATTTCCGTTCCATCTTCGGTTCGGCCGACTTGGCAGGACATCCGGAAGTCATTTTCTACCGTCATTATGCAACAGCAAAAGCTGTTCACAGCGTTGCCTCTTACTCCAATGGAGATGAAGGACAGAATGGTACAAATCTACAATTGCTGAAATCTTTCATTTGTACAGACGGACAACCTTATCAAACGAGTACTGTTGCTAATGCAAAAGACTTTAACCTTGCAGTAATGGCAAAAACCCGTGATCCACGATTTGAAGCTACATTCTTCAATTTTCCACGATTTAAGTCATTATCAATGGTATATGCCGATAAGTTCATAAGCCGCGAAGGTGCATCCTATTGGGCACCAGATAAAATAGCCAACCGTCCCGCTCAGTTTGGCGGAGCATTAAACGAAAACGATGCACCTATAATCCGTTATGCAGAAGTTCTGCTGAATTGGATTGAAGCTAAAGCTGAATTAGCGGCAAGTTATGGCGGAGCAGCAGTGACACAAGATGACATCAATAAATCCATCAATGCGATCCGTAATCGTCCGCTCGACAATGAAGCGACAGCAAATGGAGTTACAAAGACTGATCCAATGCAGTTAGCTTCTTTGCCGGAGGATCCTGAACGCGATACAGACGTTTCGCCACTTTTGTGGGAAATTCGCCGTGAGCGTCGTATGGAGTTTGTTTACGAGCATACTCGCCTACTTGACATCAAGCGCTGGAAGAAAATATCTTATATGAACAACAAGAAATATCCCGATACAATGTATGGAGCATGGGTTAACTTCCCAGAAGATGTTCCCAGCTATTTGGATAAAGAGCATGAAGGCTTACTGACAGTACGCAATGCTGCAGGAGAAGATATTGTTTATGACGGTACGAACGCTGACAAAATGGTAGGCTTCTATAAAATATCCAAAGTAGCGGCAAGAGACACCTATGACGAAGAAAAAGCATATGTTTCGCCCGTTGGCGTACAAGACATGAAACAATATTCGGATTATAATTATAAATTAACTCAAACAAAAGCTTGGCAATAAACAAGTTATCTCCGATTATTTAAGATTTTAATAAACGCCCATTCATTTTGTATTTTTATATATAAATGGATGGGCGCTTTATTATGAAGTAATCTAAACGGAGCAATAAATTATCACAAATTATATTCCTGATTAATCCGCCTTACCGTCTCCAGTTTTCCATCTTTCAACAACGCACGAGCATTGAAAAAATTCACTCCGTCAGCTCCCGCCTCAATTGATAATTTAGCTGCCTTATACAATTCTTCAGCCGTGATATCCGGAACAAACAAACCTGAAACATACTGATTCTTGTGGAAAGTCTCACGCAACCCGTTTTCAACACTAAAGGGTATCCAATCAATGTTTTCTGAATAGAATGACTGATAATTCATCGGACAGACAATATCCAGTTTCCAGGTAGGCCAATCTTGATAAACCGTCATACGCGCACGCGTCGGATATGGAAATACTGCTGCTGAAAGCTGTTTACCTCTCGCATGAGTTTCATCTGCAATCTCGTTTACCAAAGATGAGACTTCGTTCAAACGGAATTGCAGCCACTCCGGACTCATCCATGGAGCTTGCAAATCCAGTGGAGAATACCCGAATATCTTCTTGAACTTTTCAATGGCTACCGGATGATACCCAAAATCGTACTCAGCCCGATAAGTATCTTGCTGGATTTTAAATTTATATTGTTGCAGATGCCTTCCCAGAACAGCATCATTATAACGGATAAAATCCAAATGTACAGAAGCCAGTCCTTCTAAAACAGCATATGAAACCGCCTTATCTTTCATATACTGACGAGCCTCGGGAACTGAAGGGCTCAACCATTTATAATGTTTCACATACGGATCATATTCGTAACTATTGTACCCCACCCGGTTCACATCAAACCACTCCGGATGCGCCAATGCCGCAGAATCTTTAGGAGCATTCACCGTAAACATCCAAGCATGTATTTTTGCACCCGGATAAGACTTGGAAGCCTCAATATAGCGAGCTACCTCATCAGGCGATCCACACATATAATAGTTCTTAATTCCTGCTTCATCAAATGGTTTCATCCAACAGATGATTGAATCGACCGAGGCTGCTTTATCGACATCATCCCAAACTCCCAAAGCTATTTTTTGCTCCGGAACAGATGTTTTCTTCTTATTTTTGGCAGAGAGAGACAAAACATTGCAACAACAAAAGCAGACAAGTGCTACAAATAAATAAATAGTTTTCATGATGATGATTTTTAAGTTATACAATAAAAATTAAAGCCGTATGGCGGCAAAGATAGTATTTTCTTGATTATTAGGTAAGATATGTATTTAATTAATTGCAAATTAATAATTATAATACTAAAAATACCAAAATAAGTGTTTTTGATATTAAAATAAAATCTATCTTTGTTGCTACGAATTCCCTTAATAATACTATATATGAAGAAGCTGCTACTATTAACTGTCCTACTATGTAGTTACCTGTTATGTCAGGCGCAAACAGAGCGCATTATTTTAGGTGACGAACAAACTTCTGATTATTTCCCGATTTTAAAAGATAAGCGAATCGCAATCTTTTCCAATCATACCGGAATGATAGGAAACAAACATTTGCTGGATATTTTATTGGAAAATAAATTCAATGTAGTAGCTATTTTCTCACCGGAACATGGTTTTCGTGGTGATGCAGATGCAGGCGAGCACGTATCCAGTTCTGTTGACAAAAAAACAGGCGTACCTATCCTTTCACTTTATGATGGCAAAGACAAAAAGCCGAGTGAAGCCTCTATGAGGAAATTTGATATATTGATTATCGACATACAAGACGTGGGATTACGCTTCTACACCTATTATATTACCATGTGCCGATTAATGGATGCCTGCGCGGAGTATAACCGTAAGGTATTGCTGCTTGACCGCCCTAATCCGAACGGTCATTACGTAGACGGCCCTATATTGGACATGAAATACAAATCTGGTGTAGGTTGGCTACCTATCCCTATCGTGCATGGCATGACTTTAGGCGAGCTGGCACAAATGATAAACGGCGAGCGTTGGTTACCGGCTTCACGTGTATGTGATCTGACTGTGATACCTTGCAAAAATTATACCCATCAAACAAAGTATAAATTGCCGATTCCTCCGTCTCCCAACCTGCCGAATATGAAATCAATCTATTTATATCCGGCTACATGTTTCTTTGAAGCTACTCCTGTCAGTTTAGGCAGAGGAACCTCACTTCCGTTCCAGGTATACGGTCATCCTAACATGACTGGTTATAAGTATAGTTTTACCCCAAGAAGTATTCCGGGAGCAAAGAATCCACCCCAATTGAACAAACTTTGCCACGGTGTAAACCTTAGCAATGTGAGTGATGAAGAAATATGGAAACGGGGAGTCGATTTGAGCTATATAATCGATGCATATACCAACCTGAATATGGATGATCACTTTTTCCGTCCATTCTTCGAATTATTGGTAGGCACTGACTATGTACGTAAGATGATAGAAGCAGGGAAGAATGCGGATGAAATAAAAGCGATGTGGAAAGGTGACGTAGAGAAATTCAAAATACAACGCAAGCCCTATTTGCTCTACGAAGAGTAAGCAATCGTAAATAAAGAGTAATATCAATCGTTAAATCATAAATAAATATATGAGTCCACTATCCGTTATCATCACAATTGCCGCCTACTTCGTGATTCTATTCACCATATCCTATATTGCCGGTAGAAAAGCCGACAATGCCGGATTCTTCGTTGGTAACCGCAAGTCATCCTGGTATGTAGTCGCATTTGCCATGATTGGTTCCAGCATCTCCGGAGTGACTTATGTATCCGTTCCGGGCATGGTAGCGGCAAGTAATTTCGGCTATCTGCAAATGGTATTAGGATTCGTCGCCGGACAGTTAATCATAGCCTTTGTTTTGACACCCTTGTTCTACCGGATGAATCTGGTATCTATTTACGAATATCTGGAAGATCGTTTCGGAATGTCATCATACCGCACGGGAGCCTGGTTCTTCTTTATATCTAAAATGCTGGGGGCAGCCGTACGTCTATTCCTCGTTTGCCTGACATTACAGTTACTGGTATTCGAGCCGTTCGGCTTACCTTTCATTTTAAATGTTGCGATTACCGTAGCATTGGTATGGCTCTATACCTTCCGTGGTGGAGTAAAATCATTGATATGGACGGACTCGTTAAAGACTTTCTGCCTGGTGGTATCTGTCGTACTTTGTATCTGTTACATCGCTTCCGACCTGAATTTATCATTCACCAGCATGATTCATACGATTAAAGACAGTGACATGTCACGTATCTTCTTCTTCGACGATGTCAACAGCAAGCAATATTTCTTCAAGCAGTTCTTTGCCGGAGCATTCACCATGATAGCCATGACGGGGCTTGACCAAGACATGATGCAACGCAACCTCAGTTGTAAGAACTTCAAGGACTCGCAGAAGAACATGATAACCAGTGTTATCTCTCAATTCTTCGTTATCCTGCTGTTTTTAATGTTAGGTGTACTGCTTTATATCTTTGCTAACAGCCAGGGTATTCATGTTAACAAGAGTGACGAACTTTTCCCGCTGATTGCTACCGGTAATTATTTCCCGGCAATCGTGGGCATCTTGTTTATCATCGGCTTAATTTCTTCTGCTTATTCGGCTGCCGGATCTGCGTTAACAGCACTGACAACTTCCTTTACCGTAGATATCCTCGGTACAAAAGGCAAAACAGAAGAGGAAGTGGTAAAGATTCGCAAACGGGTACACATAGGCATGGCTGTTATAATGGGCATCACCATTTTTGTTTTTAACCTGCTGAACAATACCAGTGTGATCGATGCCGTTTATATTCTGGCAAGTTATACTTACGGTCCGATTCTCGGTTTGTTCGCATTTGGTATCTTCATGAAACAGCAAGTACGCGATAAATATATTCCATTGGTAGCCATCGCCTCGCCCATTCTCTGCTTCATTTTACAGAAAAACTCGGAAGCCTGGTTCAACGGTTATCAGTTCAGCTATGAGCTGCTGATATTTAACGCGATGTTTACTTTCATCGGACTATGCATATTAATAAGAAAAGATAAAAAGAACACTTAACTTAATACATCATCATCTATGAGTGTAAGACTACACATTTTACTTAGCATGCTCGCCACCGCTTTCATCCCCCAAATGGGCGGTGCGCAAGAGCTTCCTGCAGAGACCCGGCAAGAGATCGGTAAGTTTCTGGACGCCACTGCACGGAAAGAAATCTCCGTAGGCCGTATCACAATTGACTCTGTTGCCATAGAAGGAAATACACTGCAACTATTCGCAAACATGAATTGCGCCTACATTCCTTTCCGGGAAAACAATGTGAAAGACATCTATCAAGGCATCAGCGCTTTGTTACCAACCGAATTTGCAAAATACAAACTGGAACTTCGTACCAATAACCATAGTATCGAAGAACTGATACCCCAGGCATTGCGCCTGAAAAAAGACAAGAAAGCCAAGGTATTCAGCCAGAATGTGAACAAACCTTTGATAACCAAAGTTTCCGCACCTTACACCCCTACCAACGGATTACAAAACCGTCATATCGCATTGTGGCAAAGCCATGGTTACTACTATGAGCCCAAGCTTACCCGTTGGGAATGGCAAAGAGCCCGTTGCTTCCAAACCGTAGAAGACTTATATACGCAAAGCTATGTACTCCCCTACCTCCTGCCGATGTTGGAAAATGCCGGAGCTAATGTGCTGATTCCCCGTGAGCGCGACTGTCAGACAACGGAAATTATTATTGATAATGACGGTTGCCTTGACACACATTCCATTTATACCGAAAATATCGCTGACAAAGCATGGGCACAAGGCAATGGAAACGGGTTCGCCCACTTGCGTTCCCAATATATCAATTTTGAAAATCCGTTCAAAGAAGGAACTTTCCGCACCATTGAGACCATCAAGAAAGGTACAGAAAGCACAGCAGAGTGGATTCCAGAAATTCCTCATAGCGGACAGTATGCTGTTTACGTATCATACCAAACTTTGCCCAACAGTACAGATGACGCACTTTATACGGTGTATCATAAAGGTGGGGTATCTCAGTTCAAAGTCAATCAGCAAATGGGCGGAGGAACTTGGATTTATCTGGGCACTTTCGGCTTTGATACAGGAAAGAATAATACGAACAAAGTAACTTTAAGCAACCGTTCCGCTAAAGCAGGACAGATTGTAACTGCCGATGCCGTCAAGATTGGTGGTGGCATGGGAAACATAGCCCGCCGTATCTCCGACGAAGGCGCAACGGATAATCTCAAAAGTTCAGACAAATCAGTAAACTCATCCGCCACTGCAACCGACACTCAAGCAACCCATCAGAGTGCTTTCACTGCTCCCTATGAAACCAGTGGTTATCCGCGTTTCTGCGAGGCAGCCCGGTATTGGATGCAATGGGCGGGTATTCCGGATAGCGTTTACTCCGAAAGTCACGGTAAAAACGATTATACGGACGACTATAAAAGCCGTGGCATTTGGGTGAATTATCTTGCCGGTGGCTCTCCCGCCAATCCCACGGAGAAAGGTTTGAATATTCCTGTGGACATGGCATTTGCTTTCCATTCCGACGCCGGAACTACCCTCAATGATTCAATCATCGGCACACTCGGTATCTACCAAACCGATGCATACGACGGTGTATTTGCCAATGGAGCCTCCCGCTATCTGTCCCACGACTTGACTGACCTGATTCAGTCTAATATCGTGCGGGATATACGCACTCTCTACGAGCCCCGGTGGACACGCCGTGGAAAATGGAACCAGTCTTACTTCGAGGCCCGTGTTCCGCGTGTGCCTACGATGTTACTCGAATTGCTTTCCCACCAGAATTTTGCAGACATGCGTTATGGATTAGACCCTCGTTTCCGTTTTACAGTGGGACGCGCTATCTATAAAGGTATGTTGCAATTCCTTTGCTCACAATACCACATGGATTATGTAGTACAGCCGCTTCCCGTTGCTCATATGGCTTTACATATGGCCGGTGAAAACACAATTAAACTAACCTGGCAACCTGTTGCAGATCCATTGGAACCAACTGCCACCCCTGATAAATACATTGTATATACCCGCATTGGTAACGGGGACTTCGACAATGGCGTAGTAGTGAATGAAAACAGTTACCGGAGCGTTATTCCTGCCGGTGTTGTATGCAGTTATAAAGTAACAGCCATAAATAAAGGCGGTGAAAGTTTCCCTTCTCAAATATTATCTGCCGGGCAAGCTTTTAACAGTAAAGGAACCGTATTAGTTGTGAATGGATTCGACCGTATCAGTGCTCCCGCCGACTTTGTAGCACCGGCTCCGGGCGACACCCTGTTTGCCGGTTTCCAAGATGACTTAGATCATGGTGTACCTTACATCAAGGATATCAGTTATATCGGCAAGATGAAAGAATTCCGCCGTTCCATCCCTTGGATGGACGATGACTCCTCTGGGTTCGGTGACAGTTATGCCAACTACGAAACGCAAGTCATTGCCGGAAATACATTTGATTACCCGGCTATGCACGGAGCAGCAATATTGAAAGCCGGTTATTCTTTTGTTTCTTGTAGTGGTGAAAGTCTCACTACCAAAGAGAAAGGAGAAGATAGCTCTGCAACTATCAATGCTGCACCAGTAGATATGAATAAGTATAAATATGTAGACCTCATTTTGGGAAAGCAGCTCCAGAGTAAGATAGGCAGGGGCGGTGTGCATCCTTTAGAATTCAAGACATTCAGCAAGCCGATGCAAGACGCCATTACAGCCTATTGCAACCAAGGAGGTAATATTTTCATTACAGGCGCTTATGTGGGAACAGACCTTTGGGATAACCGTCTCACAAAAGCTTTAGACGAAGACAAGAAGTTTGCAACGGAAGTACTGAAATACAAATGGCGTGCGGGTCAGGCAGCTACAATGGGAAAGGTAAAATGCGTAGCTTCCCCGTTCCCTGCCCTGTCGGGAAACTATACCTATTATAACGAGCTAAACCCTGACTCTTATGTCGTGGAATCTCCCGATGCAATCGAACCGGCTAGCAAAGAGGCATACACCATCATGCGATATTCAGAAAATAATCTGAGCGCGGGAGTAGCCCATCAAGGTGCTTACAAGACTTGTGTTTTAGGGTTTCCTTTTGAGTCGTTGCGTACTGCAACCGAAAGAGCCAATCTGATGCACGCCGTCCTGACATTCTTCGACGATAATACTAAGAAATAAGAAAACATACTTAATCTATAAAACCAATCATCATCTATGAATAGAAAACTGTTAATAACTGTCCTGTTTGCTTGCTTGCTACCGTTCGCGGTACAAGCACAGCAAGGGACATTCCGTTTTGCACAACTGACGGATATTCACCTTAGCCCGAATAACCCGAATCCCACGGAAGACCTGCTCCGCTCCATCGCACAGATTAATGCCACCGATAGCATTGACTTTGTATTGGTAACAGGTGACATTGCCGAAGAAGGTGACCGGGCAACCATGGAAAAGGTAAAATCGTGCCTTGACTTACTGAAAGTTAAATATTACGTAGCGTTAGGAAACCATGAAACCAAATGGAGCGATTCCGGTTGCACTGCTTTCGGAGAGATATTCGGTGGCGAACGATTTGAATTCGAGCATAAAGGTTACTTGTTTCTCGGCTTTAATTCCGGTCCATTGATGCGTATGGCATACGGACATATTGTTCCGCAAGACATCCGCTGGATGACCGGAGAAATGGATAAAGCCGGTAAAGACAAGCCAGTAATACTCGTCACCCACTACCCGATGATAGACGGAGACGTAGACAATTGGTACGAGGTGACGGATGCCGTACGCCCTTACAATGTGCGCCTGTTCATTGGCGGACATTACCACCGTAACCGCGACTTACGCTATGATGGCATTCCCGGCATTCTAATGCGCAGTAACCTGCGCGACAAAGACGACAAACCGGGTTACGGTATCTATGAAATAACCCGGGATTCCATCCTTGTCTATACCCAGCGCATCGGTGAGCCTAAAGAACAATGGGCTTCTTTCTCTTTGAGCAAACAATATTATGACCATAACGGGAAAGCGGAAAAATATCCCGATTTTTCTGTAAACAAGGAGTACACGCAAGTAAAAGAGCAATGGGTGGTACAAACAGGAGCCGGAATCTACTGCTCACCTGCCGTAGAGAAAGATAAGGTATTTGTAGGCGACGACATGGGGTATCTCACTGCTTATTCGCTTAAGAACGGTAAGAAACTTTGGAGTTTCCAGTCAGGTAAAAGAATTGTCGGGACCCCTGCCGCAAGCGAAGGAGTGGTGGTATTCGGTTCCGCCGACTGTAAAATATATGGCCTGAACACCCAAAACGGCAACCTGCTATGGACGGTAGAAGCTACCAAACCCGTATTGGGGGCTGTAACCATAGAAAACGGGATTGCCTATATCGGCGCCAGCGACCATACATTCCGTGCCATAAACGTCAACACTGGAGACGTAAAGTGGACCTTTACGGGCGTAAAGGGCTACATTGAAACCAAGCCATTGGTAACTGCGGATAAAGTAATCTTCGGAGCATGGGATAATACCCTCTATGCCTTGAACAAGGCAGACGGCAAAGAACTGTGGAAGTGGACAGGCGGACTCACCCGCATGCATTTCTCTCCGGCAGCCGTATGGCCGGTAGCTGCGGACGGAAAAGTATTCATCACCGACCCGCAACGTGCCATGACCGCCATTGATATGGAAACGGGAAATACCGTATGGCGCACTTTCCGGTCTATGGTACGCGAAACGATAGGATTGTCCGAAGACGGCGAACGCGTGTACAGCAAAACGATGAACGACAGTATCGTCTGCTACAGCACCAAAGGCAATGAACCGCGCGAGTTATGGGCATCCAATGTAGGCTTTGGTTACGAACATGCACCTTCCATGCAAGTGGAAAAAGACAGGGTAATGTTTGGAAGTACCAAGGAAGGACTTATCTTCGCATTGGAAGCCAAAACAGGGAAAGTGCTGTGGAAGCACAAAATAGGGAACTCACTTATCAGTACCGTAACGCCGTTAAACGATTATCAAGTGCTGTTCACTGCCACCAGCGGAGAAACGGGACTGCTGAAGGTGATAAAGTGAAGAAGAAGTATAAAATATAAAGTATAAACATTGAAACAATATAAAGAGATGAAGAAAATCGATTGCTTTATTCCTTTTGCAGGAAAAGAACAAGTAGAAAAGACAGTACAAGGACTGCAAGCCACAGGTCTTGTTAATGAGATTTACCTGGTAACAACAGACGGTGAACTGCAAGAGTTGCCCGGTTGCAAACGCCTTTGGGTAGAGTTCCCCTTCAGCAGTCTCGCTATGCAGGTCATGGCAAACGCTTCGGAAGCAGATTACACACTCTTCTATACCAAAGAGACAACACTCTTGATGGGTATGTTTGCCTTAGAGCGCATGATTCATATTGCCGAAGACTCCAATGCCGGTATGGTATATGCAGACCATTACCAGATAGCCGATGGCAAGCAGACCAACGCACCGGTTATTGACTATCAGTTCGGTTCATTAAGAGATGACTTCAACTTCGGTTCGGTACTCCTGTTTGATACCCGGAAGTTGAAAGAAGCTGCCGGACGAATGACATCGGATTACGACTTTGCCGGTCTTTATGACTTGCGTCTGAAACTGAGCCAGAAAGCAGATTTAGTACATATCAATGAATATCTCTACAGTGAAGTAGAAAACGATACGCGTAAAAGTGGGGAAAAGATATTCGACTATGTAGACCCGAAAAACCGCAACCGCCAGATTGAAATGGAGCAAGCTTGCACTGAGCATTTAAAAGAAATCGGCGGTTATCTGAAACCGGAATTCAAGAAGATTGAGTTCTCTGCGGGTAACTTCGAATACGAGGCATCGGTAATTATCCCCGTACGTAACCGCATTCGTACTATCCGCGATGCCATCAAATCCGTATTGAACCAGAAGACTGACTTCAAGTTCAACCTCATTATCATAGACAACCATTCTACAGACGGAACCACAGAA
The DNA here is from genome assembly GCA_905215345.1 of uncultured bacterium. Lineage (GTDB taxonomy): Bacteria > Bacteroidota > Bacteroidia > Bacteroidales > Bacteroidaceae > Bacteroides. The sequence goes on along the minus strand of CAJMPR010000005.1, from coordinate 278,360 downwards.
GCCATTGATGAATTCAAGAGCGACGACCGCCTCATCCACATCATTCCCGAACGTAACGACCTCGGTATCGGCGGTTGTTGGAATATGGGCGTTCACCACCCTAAATGTGGTAAGTTTGCCGTGCAACTGGACAGCGATGACGTTTATAAAGACGAAAACACACTGACTGTAATGGTACGTGCATTCTACGAGCAAAACTGCGCTATGGTAGTAGGTACGTACATGATGACGGACTTCAACATGAATATGATTGCTCCGGGCATCATCGACCATAAGGAATGGACTCCGGAAAACGGTCGCAATAACGCCCTTCGCATCAACGGACTGGGCGCACCACGTGCTTTCTATACTCCGGTATTGCGCGAAGTCAAAGTACCCAATACCAGTTACGGTGAAGATTACGCTTTGGGATTGAACTTCTCCCGCCAATATCAGATAGGTCGTGTGTACGATGTCGTTTACCTTTGCCGCCGTTGGGACGATAACTCCGACGCCTCCCTGGATATTGTGAAGATGAACGGGCACAACCTGTACAAAGACCGTATCCGCACCTGGGAATTGCAGGCACGCATTGCGTTAAACAAAGGAAAATAGCGGACAAAGTCAAAGGTACGCTTCCCCCATTTGTTCCGCACGCATGCGGAACGTATTCGGGACGCATGCGGGACACGTTCGGGATACGTGCGGAACACGTCCCGCAAGCCTGTAAAACAACCGCCTATAAGACAATGAATTAGCAAAACTCATAATTCATTACATACCTTTACTGTTAAAACAAGAAATATGAACCAAACCATACACAATCTTCTAACCGAACAGCTTGCCTCTTGGGAAACGGCGCGTAACAACTACGCCGCCCTCTCCGGAGTGCAGGTGAAAGAATTGAATGTAAACGGCATCCCCTACAAAGTGCAGTTTAACCCTGCCCGTATCGTATCCTCCGGAGCTAAGGTAGACGCCAAATCCATCAAAGAACGCAAGTGTTTTCTTTGTCCGGCCAATCTGCCATTAGAGCAGAAAGGTATTCCGTTTGAAGGGCATTATAGCATATTGGTCAATCCGTTTCCTATTTTTCCCCGTCACTTGACGGTACCGGAAACAGCGCATGTAGACCAGCGCATCGCTCCGCGTTTTGGGGATATGCTGGACCTGGCGCAACAACTGACCGATTATACTATTTTTTATAACGGCCCCAAATGTGGTGCTTCCGCTCCCGACCATGCACATTTCCAAGCCGGCAACAAAGGTTTTATGCCTATAGAGCAAGACTGGCGCGGACAAATTGCGGGGAAAGTGGTAGACTACGGCCAGGCCACCCTTTGGTACTTGAATGATGCACCACGCACCACGCTCGTCATTGAATCTGCCGACCGGAAGACTGCTATCAAACTGTTTGACATCATCTATCATTCACTGAACGTAAAGCCGGGAGAGAATGAGCCTATGATGAACGTTCTCGCGATGTATGAAGACGGAAAATGGATTGTATTCATCTTTCCGAGGGCTTTACACCGCCCTGCCTGTTACACTGCCGAGGGCGATGCAAACTTGCTGAGTAGTCCGGCATCCGTAGATTTAGGCGGCGTGTTCATCACCCCGGTAGAGAAAGACTTCAAGAAAATAACGGCGGAAGACATTGCACAAATCCTGAGTGAAGTATGTCTTTCGGCAGCGGATTTCCAAAGAGTACGGCAACGTATTAAAGAGCAAATCAGTTAACAAGACATCAGGTGACAAGTGAACAAGTTATAAGCAGCCTAATGGCAGGCTCCTCGTCCCTCTGTTCACTCGTCAACTCGTCAACTAAAACAATAATAATATGAAAGAGCCCAAAGTACAAGTTGGCATTCTGTTCGAGCCACAAATAGAGTTTATCTTGTTAACTCCTTACCATATAGCAGGTAAAGAGGTAAGCGGAAAGCAAGTGGTCACCTACGACAAAGGTAAGATACTCTGGAACGGCCGCCAATATGACGAACTGCTATTCGAGCCGAACCAAGAATCCGACTCCGCATTCGAGCTGCTGGATGTCACCATCGGAATCAACTTCCACTGGGAACGCAAGGAAGACCAACGTTTTCAAGGTGCCTTAAAGATTATTGTAGAAAACGGCAAGCTTACAGGTATTAACGTTATCCATGTGGAGGACTATCTGACCAGTGTCATTTCCAGTGAAATGAGTGCAACCGCTTCTTTGGAACTGTTGAAGGCTCACGCTGTCATATCACGCAGTTGGCTATTGGCACAAATACAAAAGAATCAGGAAATCGCTGAGACGAAAACGGACTATTCAGCTATGACCCAAACCGACGAAGAACTTATCCGCTGGTACGACCGTGAAGACCATACCCGTTTCGATGTCTGTGCCGACGACCACTGCCAACGTTATCAGGGAATAACCCGTGCATCCACTGAAATCGTAAAACAAGCCATTGCCGCCACACGCGGGCAAGTGCTGACTTTCGACGGCAAAATCTGTGACGCCCGCTTTTCTAAATGCTGTGGCGGCGCTTTCGAAGAATTTCAATACTGCTGGGAAAACGTGAAACATCCTTATCTTGCCAAGCAGAGAGACCTTGCAATTGACAATTCACAATTGACAATTGACAATTGTCCCGACTTAACTCAAGAAGCCGAGGCCGATCGTTGGATTCGTACCTCGCCCGATGCTTTCTGCAATACCACAGATAAGAAGATTCTTTCGCAGGTACTCAATAACTACGACCAGGAAACCACCGACTTCTATCGTTGGAAAGTAGAATATGCCCAAGACGAACTTTCAGCCCTTATTCTGAAACGCTCCGGCATTGACTACGGACAAATCGTAGACCTGATACCCATAGCCCGTGGTACTTCCGCCCGTCTGTGGAAGTTGAAGATTGTCGGTACGAAGAAGACGCTGACTATCGGAAAAGAATTAGAGATAAGACGCACTCTCTCCCCCTCCCATCTTTACAGTTCCGCTTTCGTAGTGGATAAAGAAGATGTTTCACCGGAAGGTATTCCCGGACGCTTCATCCTAACCGGAGCCGGTTGGGGACATGGTGCCGGACTTTGCCAGATAGGTGCTGCCGTGATGGGTGAGCAAGGCTATAAATATGATACGATATTGCTGCACTATTATATTGACGCAAGCATTGATAAACTGTATGACTAATTAACACCCCAATACCATGAACAACCTCAAAAACATATCGCCTTGGGCATGGGTGCCTACCCTCTATTTTGCACAAGGTATCCCCTACTTCATTGTCAACAACATCTCGGTACTGATGTTTGCCAAGATGGGCGTTCCCAACGGAGAAATGGCATTGTTTACCAGCCTGCTCTATCTCCCCTGGACTATCAAGCCCTTTTGGAGTCCATTCGTTGACATCATCAAGACAAAAAGATGGTGGATTATAGCCATGCAAATACTGATGTCAATAGCTTTCATCCTGCTGACTCTGTCGATTCCACGCCCTGACGAGACAGTTATGGCAGCCGGGCAAACTCCTATCAGCCTGTTTACCATTACGCTGATTCTGTTTATCATCACAGCATTTGCTTCCGCTACGCATGACATTGCGGCCGACGGTTTCTATATGTTAGCACTAAAATCGGGCGAGCAGGCAGAGTTTGTCGGCATCCGAAGCACCTTCTACCGTCTTGCATCCATATTCGGGCAAGGAGTGCTTGTAGCTATTGCCGGCGCTATCGAGCTGAAGTATGATAACATCCCGCTATCATGGACTATCACAATGCTGGTTACAGCCGTTATGTTCAGTGCGGTGACTTTCTATCACCTCTTCATCATACCTAAACCGACTGCCGATAAGTCTGTCCTCGCACCGGGCGCCACCAGCGCAAAGGCTATCTTCGTGGAGTTCGGTCGTACCTTCGCCACCTACTTCACCAAGCCCGGAGTATTGCTGGCTATCGCATTCATGCTGCTCTACCGCTTGCCCGAGGCATTCCTCATCAAGATGTGCATGCCTTTCCTTGTAGCTTCCAAAGAAGCGGGAGGGCTGGAGCTTTCCACTGCCGAGGTAGGTATTGTTTATGGTACTATCGGAGTCATATTCCTTACTTTAGGAGGTATTCTCGGAGGACTGTTTGCTTCGCGCATAGGGTTGAAGAAATCTATCTGGTGGATGGCGGCATGCATGACCTTGCCTTGTCTGACGTTTGTCTATTTAGCCATTTGGCAACCCGATAACCTGTTTGCCATATCAACCGCCATTGCCATCGAGCAATTCGGTTACGGATTCGGTTTCACGGCTTACATGCTCTACATGATGTACTTCTCCGAAGGGGAGTTCAAGACATCCCATTATGCCATCTGTACCGCATTTATGGCACTGAGCATGATGATTCCGGGCATGTTTGCAGGATACCTGCAGGAGGCAGTCGGTTATATCAACTTCTTCTGGGTAGTGATAGCCTGCTGTGCCGCCACAATTGTTATCACTGTCTTTGCAGACAGAAGAATAGATCCCGAATATGGTAAAAAGTAATAGAGTTGAAATTATGAAGAAATATATCCTCCTCTGTGTCCTCTGCGCCCTCTGCGGTGCACTGAAAGCACAAAAGATAAAGATTAAAACCGGTATTGAGGTCTTGAAAGAACAGAACTTCAAATGCTTGGAAGGTAAACGTGTGGGACTCATCACGAACCCCACCGGAGTAGATAATAACATGAAGTCTACCATTGACATCCTGCACGAAGCACCGAACGTAAACCTTGTAGCTCTTTATGGTCCTGAGCACGGTGTACGGGGTGACGTACATGCCGGCGACCACGTAACAGACATCAAGGATGCCTCTACCGGACTGCCCGTCTACTCTCTCTACGGAAATACCCGCAAAGCCACTCCGGAAATGTTAAAAGATATCGATGTATTGGTATATGACATACAGGACATCGGTTGCCGTTCGTTCACTTACATCAGCACGATGGGACTTGCCATGGAAGCTGCTGCCGAAAATGGTAAAGAATTCATCGTACTGGACCGCCCCAATCCGGTAGGCGGGTTAAAGATTGAAGGAAACCTGACGGAAGATGATTGCATTTCTTTTGTGAGCCAGTTTAAAATTCCGTATCTTTACGCACTCACTTGCGGTGAGTTAGCTTTAATGTTGAACGGAGAGAAGATGTTGAAAGAGGGTGAGCAATGCAAACTGCAGGTTGTAAAAATGAAAGGATGGAAGCGCAAGATGGACTATACTCAGACCGGCTTGCAATGGGTTCCGTCTTCACCGCACATTCCGCATCCGCATTCCGCATTTTTCTATCCCGTCAGTGGTATCCTGGGCGAATTGGGCTATATGTCTATCGGTGTAGGTTATACCATTCCGTTCCAGATGTTTGCCGCACCGTGGGTAGAAGCAGAAAAGCTTGCCAAGAATCTGAATGACTTGAACGTACCGGGCATTGTTTTCCGTCCCATGTATCTGAAACCTTTCTACTCTGTAGGGAAAGGGGAATTGCTGCAAGGCGTACAAGTACACATCATGGACTTTAGCAAGGCACCGTTGAGCGAACTGCAATTCCTGGTGATGCAGGAAGTCGCTGCACTTTATCCCGACCGTGCGGTCTTGGACCATGCCGACAAAGGACGTTTCTCCATGTTCGACAAAGTAAGCGGTTCGAAGCAGATACGCGAACGTTTCTCAAAACGCAACCGTTGGGAAGATATTCGCGATTATTGGTATAAGGACGTGGACAGCTTCCGGCAGTTGTCGAAAGAGTACTATTTATACAAATAGTTTAACAAATATAGAGTTGTTTAGATGACATGATAAAAAGTTCGTACACAACATTCTTGCAGGAAGCGAGAACATTCATTCCGCAAGATAGAATTTATACCGACGAGCTCCGCCGGTTGGCTTGGGGAACAGATGCAGGTTTTTACCGCCTCATTCCGCAAATCGTCATTCGTTCGGAGGGAGAAGAAGAAATCTCCCGACTGCTGAAGCTGGCCGACCGCTACGGCCTGCCGGTTACATTCCGCGCGGCGGGTACCAGCTTGTCAGGACAGGCCATTAGTGACTCTATCCTTATCGTAGCAGGCAAACACTGGGAAAAGTACAGTATATCGCCCGATCACGAAGAAATCACCCTGCAACCGGGTATTATCGGGCAACGGGTAAACGAAATACTGGCACCTTTCGGACGTAAATTCGCTCCGGACCCCGCCAGTGTGAAAAGTGCCATGGTGGGCGGCATCGTTATGAATAACGCTTCGGGCATGAACTGCGGTACGCATGCCAACAGTGACAAAGTGCTTCTCTCTGCCCGTATCGTACTGGCGGACGGAACTTTATTGGACACAGGCGATCCCGTCAGTCGTGCTGCTTTCGAGGTGACTCATCCTGACTTTATCCGGCAGATATGCACACTCCGTGACAAAGTCCGTGCCGATGAAAAGTTAACCGAACGCATCCGCTATAAATACTCCATAAAGAACGTAACGGGGTTGAATCTTCTACCGTTTGTCCGCTTTGACGATCCGTTCGACATCATTACACACCTCATGGTCGGTTCGGAAGGAACATTGGCGTTCCTCTCCCAGGTAACCATGAAGACAGAATATGACTATCCCTGCAAGGCAAGTGCCATGCTTTACTTCAAGACTATAAAAGATGCTTGCCGTGCGGTGGTAGCGATGAAGTCAATGGACCTTGCAATTGACAATTCACAATTGACAATTGACAATTCTATGCAGCGTGACAGCGCAAACCCAAACAGCGCAGCCAATTGTCAATTGTCAACTGTCAATTATCAATTGCAAGGTCAATTGGTAAAGGGCGCCGAGTTACTCGACTACAAGTCTCTCTCTTCCGTCAACGACCCTGTATTCCTGAAATACAAAGGAGAGGTTGCCTCTTCCATCCTTCCCGGTGTAGAGCCGGGCGATGAAACCGGGCTGACTGCCGTGCTGACTGAAACCAAAGCCCGTACTCCGGAAGAACTGGCAAAGAACATCAGTGCCATTGAGCAATGCCTGACAGCTTTCCAGACTTATATCCCCGTACATTTCACCGCCCGCCCGGAAGAATATTCCAAGTACTGGGCTATCCGTTCCGGTATATTCCCCTCGGTAGGCGGAACACGCGAGCCGGGAACAACCTGCCTCATCGAAGATGTGGCATTCCACATCGAAGACCTTCCCGAAGCCACCGCCGAATTACAGAGCCTCATTGCCCGTCACGGTTACAACGATGCTTGTATCTATGGGCATGCGCTCGAAGGCAACTATCACTTTATCCTCAACCAGTCTTTCAGTAGCGATGCCGAAGTAAAACGTTACGAAGACCTGATGAACGATGTAAAGACATTGGTGGTCGATAAATATGACGGTTCTCTGAAAGCCGAACATGGGACGGGACGTAATATGGCCCCTTTTGTACGTTATGAATGGGGAGACGACGCTTTTGAGATAATGAAAGCCATCAAAGAGCTGTTCGACCCAAAGGGATTGTTGAATCCGGGCGTTATCTTCAATGAGGACCCGAAATGTCACATCAAGAACTTTAAACCATTGCCGTTAATAGGAGGCGACAAGGAAACAAGGAAACAAGGTGACAAGGAAGATAGCACAGCCCTCGTCAACTTGTCAACCCGTCAACTCGTATCTAAGAAGGTGGATCGTTGCATTGAATGTGGCTTCTGCGAAGTAAACTGTCTTTCCTGCGGTTTCACCCTTTCTTCACGCCAGCGCATCGTAGTGCAAAGAGAGATCTCCCGTCTGCGCCAGAGTAATGAAGATCCGGCCCGTCTTGCCCTATTGGAGAAGCAATATCGCTATCCGGGCAATCAGACTTGTGCCGGAGACGGCCTTTGCTCCATGTCTTGTCCGATGGACATTAACACAGGTGACTTAACCCATATCATCCGTCAGGCAGAAAACCCACCAAACAGCTTCGGATATAAAGTGGGTAACTTTGCCGCCAACCACTTTGCTGGTATCAAGAGCACATTGCGCCCTGTATTGGGATTGGCCAATCTCAGTCATTCCATATTGGGAACCAAAGCCATGAGCGGCATTACAATAGGTATGCACAACATACTTGGCATCCCGCTGTGGACTCCCGCAATGCCTTTGCCAATTCACAATTCACAATTCACAATTGATAATTATGCCATGCGGAATAAGAGCATAAACAAAGACAGCGCAGCCAATTGTCAATTGTCAACTGTCAATTGCCAATTGCTCAAAGTCGTTTATTTCCCAAGCTGTATCAATCAGACTATGGGACTGCCTAAGAAGTCTCCCGTTGAGCAACCACTGGTAAACAAGATGATCTCGCTGCTTCAAAAAGCAGGTTACGAAGTTATCTTCCCCCGAAATATGGAAAAACTTTGTTGCGGAACCATTTGGGAAAGTAAAGGAATGCTCGACATTGCCGACCGCAAGGCCGCCGAACTGGAAACCGCCCTTTGGGAAGCCAGCGAACAGGGCAAATATCCCGTATTATGCGACCAGAGCCCTTGCTTGCACCGAATGCGTGAAACCATTCACAAGATGAAGCTTTACGAACCGGCAGAATTTATCTATACATACCTGCGGGACAAGTTGGTATTTACGCCAACCGACCGCCCTGTCGCCGTCCACATCACTTGCTCCATGAGGAAGATGGGATTGGCAGATACAATCATAGCTTTGGCACGACTCTGCTCCACCAAGGTTTTCATACCTGAGGAAGTAGGATGTTGCGGCTTTGCCGGTGACCGTGGTTTCACCTATCCCGAACTGAATGCTTACGCACTGCGCAAGCTCCGTCCCCAAATCGAGGCCGCCGGTATCAGCATCGGTTATTCCAACAGCCGTACTTGCGAAATCGGCCTGACAACAAATGCAGGTATCCCCTACGTGTCCATAGCCTACCTCGTAGACCAATGTACCCAGAGCATAAATGCGGAAGTATCAAAAACATCAAACAACAAATAATTCAGAACTAATAACTTAACCAATATGAACAGCCCCCAAACAAGCAAACGTATCCTTGCCCTTGACATCCTTCGCGGTGTTACCATTGCAGGTATGATTATGGTTAACAACCCCGGTACATGGGCGCATATTTATGCCCCTTTGCGTCATGCCGAATGGAACGGCCTCACGCCTACCGACCTGGTTTTTCCTTTCTTCATGTTTATCATGGGAATTTCCACGTACATTTCTCTAAAGAAGTATAACTTTGAATTCAGTCATACGGCCGCCATTAAAATACTGAAGCGTACCCTGCTCATCTTCCTTATCGGTATGGCCATCGGATGGTTCTCGAAGTTCTGTTATTACTGGACTTCCCCTACCGAAGGCATCAGTTTCGGTGCACAATTGTGGGAAGCCACATGGACTTTCGACCACATCCGTATTCTGGGCGTAATGCAACGTTTGGCACTCTGTTATGGGGCTACCGCTATCATTGCGCTGACGATGAAACACAGAAACATCCCTTATCTCATCGCTACCCTGCTGATAGGTTACTTCATTCTATTGTTATGTGGCAATGGATTTGCCTTTAACAACACCAATATCCTTGCAGTGGTAGACCGTGCCATCCTGACTCCCGCACACATGTATAAGGACAACGGCATAGACCCCGAAGGACTTCTGAGCACCATTCCTTCTATCGCCCACGTATTGCTGGGCTTTTGCGTGGGACGCCTGATGCTCGAAGGCGGCAAAGCCAACGAAGACCGTGAGAGCATGCTCAATTCACATCTTATCAAGCTTTTCCTCGTAGGCACTATCCTCACCTTTGCCGGATTTCTGCTGAGTTACGGTTGTCCTATCAACAAAAAGATATGGTCGCCTACTTTCGTACTGGTTACTTGCGGGCTTGCTTCCAGTTTCCTTGCTTTGCTCATCTGGATTATTGATGTAAAAGGATACAGAAAGTGGAGCATGTTTTTCGAATCATTCGGCGTCAACCCTCTGTTTATGTATGTATTGGGAGGAGTGCTCGGCATCCTGTTCGGCAGCATCAACTTTCCGTGGGACGGCGCCAGCATCAGTATACATGGTTTCATCTATAAGATACTATTGATGCCGGTATTTGGTGAAACAGGTGGCTCACTGGCCTATGCACTACTATTCGTCGCTTTGAACTGGTGCATCGGATACCAACTTTATAAACGGAAAATATATATCAAGCTATAGTTATTGGTGGTTAGTGATTGGTGATTTGCTATCAATCGCTAACCACCAATAACAAATCACTAATCACTAATAACTAATAACTACAAAAATATGATTCTAATTGCAGACAGTGGTTCTACGAAGACCGATTGGTGTGTTGTAGAGAATGGACAACTTATCCGACAGATTTTCACGAAGGGCACTAATCCTTTCTTTCAGTCGGAAGAAGAGATCAGTAACGAGATAGCAACGTCGCTGTTACCCCAGTTAGCAACCAACGAGTTGGATGCTGTATATTTCTATGGCGCGGGATGCGGATTTCCCGACAAGATAGAAATGGTACACCGCGCCATCACCAATCACCTCAAAGTGAGAGGAGCGGTAGAAGTTAATACCGACATGCTCGCGGCTGCTCGTGGACTTTGCGGTCACGAAGCCGGTATTGCCTGCATCATGGGTACCGGTTCCAATTCCTGTTACTACGACGGGAAACAGATTGTCACCAATGTATCTCCGTTGGGATTTATCCTTGGTGATGAAGGCAGTGGTGCTGTGTTGGGCAAGCTGTTGGTAGGGGATATTCTGAAGAACCAGATGACTCCCGAACTGAAAGAGAAGTTTCTCAAACAGTTCAACCTGACACCGGCTGAAATCATAGACCGTGTTTATCGCAAACCGTTCCCCAACCGCTTCCTGGCAAGCCTCTCTCCGTTCCTTTCACAGAATCTGGGTGAACCGTGTGTACGTGCATTGGTGCATAACAGCTTCAAGGCATTCCTTAAACGTAATGTTATGCAGTATGACAATTATAAAGATAACAAGGTACATTTCATCGGTTCGGTGGCTTTCTACTACAAGGAAATCCTTGCGGAAACCGCAAAGGAAATGGGTATTCAGTTAGGTACAATCATCAAGAGCCCTATGGAAGGATTAATTAAATACCATAGCCCAAAATGATAGAGTGGTAAGTGATAAGGTGGTAAATGCGCAGCCAATTCATATTTAATAATTCATAATTCATAATTATACAACATGGCATTCATCAAGATTTCAGAGCAACCTTCGCTCTACAACGACTTGGAAAAGAAGTCAGTCCGTGAAATTCTGGAAGACATCAATACGGAAGACCGGAAAGTAGCACTTGCCGTACAAAAGGCAATTCCTCAAATAGAGAAGTTGGTAACTCAAATTGTCCCTCGCATGAAGCAGGGTGGACGTATTTTCTATATGGGCGCCGGCACCAGCGGACGTCTGGGTGTACTCGATGCATCGGAGATTCCGCCGACATTCGGTATGCCTCCTACCCTTATTATCGGTCTGATAGCCGGTGGTGACACCGCTCTTCGCAATCCGGTAGAGAATGCAGAGGACGACACGCAACGAGGTTGGGAAGAGTTGGTAGAACGTAACATCACTGATAAGGATACGGTCATCGGCATTGCAGCATCCGGTACCACCCCTTATGTAATCGGTGCCATGCACGAAGCCCGTGAACATGGTATCCTGACAGGTTGTATCACCAGTAACCCGGATTCTCCAATGGCGGCGGAAGCTGATGTAGCCATCGAAATGATTGTAGGCCCTGAATATGTTACCGGAAGTTCCCGCATGAAATCGGGTACAGGACAGAAAATGATTCTGAACATGATTACCACTTCCGTAATGATTCAACTGGGACGGGTAAAAGGAAACAAAATGGTAAACATGCAACTCAGCAACAAGAAGTTGGTAGACCGTGGTACACGCATGCTGGTTGAAGAGTTGGGACTGGATTACGGAAAAGCCAAAGCACTCCTGCTGATGCATGGCTCCGTAAAGAAAGCGGCGGATGCTTATCGGGAAGGAAAATGATAGTTTACTCCTAAAACTCTACTATATGAAAACACTCCTAAGCTTTCTTATCCTTTTCTTCGGACTACAAACACTCGTTGCACAACCCTTGCAACGTGTAGCCCCCGAACAAGTGGGAATAGATTCCCGCAAACTGATGTATGCCGACGAAGCTATTGAAACGGCAATCGCTAATAAAGAAATCCCCGGTGCGGTACTGGCTGTGGTACGTAATGGCAAAATGGCTTATCTGAAAGCTTACGGTAACAAACGTATCGTTCCGAACATCGAGCCGATGACTACCAATACCATCTTTGACATGGCATCTTGCAGTAAATCCATGTCTACTGCCGTTTGTGCTATGATTCTTGCAGAACGCGGCAAGATACGTTTCCTTGATCCCGTCAGCCGGTATATCCCCGGTTTCAAAGATTGGGAAAGCGAAGACGGGAAAGATAAGAAAGTCATTCGCATAGCCGATTTGCTGACACATACTTCCGGTCTGCCTCCCTATGCTCCGGCAGCCGAACTGGAAAAAAAGTATGGTTCGCCCAACCCCGCAGGATTGATGGAATACATTGCCGGCTGCAAGCGCGATTTCAAACCGCAAACCGACTTCCAGTATAGTTGCCTCAACTTCATCACGCTGCAACATATCATCGAAACGGTCAGCGGACAATCCTTGCGTGACTTTGCCCGTGAGAATGTATTCGACATATTGGGCATGAATCATACCGACTATCTGCCTTGCCAGCGCGACAAGAAAGGCAACTGGGTTACAGTAGTTAACGAGGAAACAAGGAGGCAAGGAGACAAGGAAAGCAGGGCAACCCTTGTCAACTCGTCAACTCCTTCCCTTGTCAACTTCTCCGACATCGCTCCTACTGAAAAGCAACCTAATGGACAGATTCTTTGCGGTCAGGTACACGACCCACTCGCCCGTATCCTCAACGGAGGTATCAGCGGTAATGCCGGTGTATTTTCTTGTGCGGAAGATATAGCCATTCTTTGTGCCGCCTTACAAAACGGCGGTGAATGGAACGGCCACCGCATACTCAGCCCGCAAGGCGTAAAAGCAATGCGTACCGTTCCGCGCGCCACTGCCGGTCTGGGACGTTCATTGGGTTGGGATGTATTTACAGCCTACGCATCCAACTCCGGTGATTTCTTTAGCCCTAATACTTACGGTCATACGGGCTATACCGGTACTTCCATAGTGATTGATCCCGATAATGATACTTCCGTAATCCTGCTTATCAATGCCGTGCATCCCGAAGACGGGCACAGTGTAGTGCGTCTGCGTTCACTGGTATCCAACGCTGTGGCATCTTCCATATACCCTACTCCACGCCTGTATACAGACCATTACTACAAGCGGTTTCTTCAGTTCATGGACGAGCCTGCTATCGGTAATAAAGACATTGTGATGTTGGGCAACAGCCTTACTGAAAACGGTGGTGATTGGGCTGCCCGTCTTGGAAATAAGAATGTACGCAATCGTGGTATTATCGGTGATGAAGTAATGGGTATCTACGACCGCCTGCACCAAATATTGCCGGGACATCCTTCCAAGCTGTTTCTGCTTATCGGCGTCAATGACATTTCTCACGATCTTACAACCGACAGCATTGTCAGCATGATTCGTATGACCGTGGAACGTATTCAAAAGGAGTCTCCCGATACCAAACTTTATCTGCAAAGCCTGCTCCCTTTCAATGAGTCATTCGGACGCTATAAAAAGCTAACAGGAAAGACCTGTATGATACCCGAAATCAACAAGCAACTGGAAGCGCTTGCCAAAGAGAAAAGTATTAACTACATCAACCTCTTCCCCTTGTTCACTGAAAAAGGGACTGACGTATTACGTGCAGAACTGACAAATGACGGGTTACACCTGAAAGAAGAAGGTTATAAGATTTGGGCGAAAGCCATAAAGAAAGAGTTGTAGAGAGTATTCACTCACCACCTTTTCCGTAATAACATACTTCATTAAAATACATGATGCGTTTCCCCTAAACAGATGGTCTGTTTGAGGTAAACGCATCATTCGTTAAGGGCAAACAGATGATGTAAATCCATCCTGTGAGATAAATAAAATTGTCTCGTGAGATGAAAAAAATCATCCTACGAGACGAAATAATCCATTCCACGAGATGATTTTCCTCGTCTCGTGGAATGAAAAGTTTTAGCTAATATTTTTGTTATTAGTGACGAATAGGCTATCTTTGTAATCCGCTGAGGAGAAATTCAGCGTGCTGAAGCGATTATTTGACAAGGAAAAAACTGGTAATTTTATTTAAGTCAAGAGAACATCACTTCACTATAATTGTTCCACGCGAACGACATAGGGTCGGGCGTGTGAGCGTATTTATTAGTGATGTGGGTTCATTACCAGTACCTTTCCTTGGATAGATATGTTTACTACGCCTGGCTTCTTTTTTATAGAGGAGACACGCGCGGCATTATAAATTTTAAATCTAAGAAAGCCATGACTCCACTTGAAGAAGCTATTTTCGACATTATTTGTTGTGTGAGAAAACAGACAAATTCCCAGAAAGTGAAAACACTCAGAACACATAGCAAAAAGCACTATTATATAGCCAACAACGAATGTATTCATTTCCTTTCCTGCCCTTTACATAATCCAGAAAATACAAGACAGGACTTTTCAATACCCATGAGTGAGCTTTTCGGTACTATCCGTACCAAGCAATATATCTATATCTATTGCTACGAGAATATCTTATTTTTTCTCAATTTGAAAAACAATAGACTATATGTATGGGCACCGGATAAAACAATGCAAAAGAAAATCTATATGAGTTCTTATAACCTTTGGATAAACACAGTGTGGCACAAACTAAAGTTGATATTAAAAAAAGGAAAAGGGTGGTAGAATATGAACTCCACCACCCTTTCTTTATGTATCCTAATCGACTCACTTTACTATTCCCACCATATACACATCGAATGTCAACGATGTATATCCCGGAATTGTGCCTGATGAATTACCACTTGCCCCATATCCATTTTGCCAAGGGATATACAACATCCAACGTTCACCTACCCGCATATATTGCAAAGTCCATGTCCAACCGGGAATAACATTAGTTACTGCAAATTCCGAAGGAGAATCAAAAACTGTTGGCCATTTCGAAGCATCCGATGAAGGATCAGACAATGGCAAAGATATTTTACCATCTGTAGCTCCATAACCATCAAAATTCCCATCAAATTCATCACCCGTAATGAAAGTGCCATAATAGAAAGCACTGACAGTCGAGTTATACCCACTAAAGTTTGGACGCGCACCTACTTCATTTTTTACAAGTTTCTTGCAATATACATATTGAGGAACCACATTGCTACTTGTTGTAGGGACTTGTATGGCGTACAGTTCACCTTCTACCATATTATCAGCATCTGTTGCCGTCAAGACTTTACGATCGCCTGTTTTTGTCTTTATCGAGTCAATAAACGCTTCGTTACGCTGTTGCCAGTTATCATACTTTCCCTCCTCTTGCACTTCTTCACAAGCCACAAATGCACCTGCTACGAACAGCAAGAAAGGCAAAAACAAAAGGAATGGTCTCTTCATCTTTAAATAGTTACGAGCTACGAGCTGCAAGGAGCTTCGCTATCACTCTGGTTATAAATTACGAGTTACGAGAATACGCTATCACTCTGCATAGCCCTTGTATCTTGTAACTCGTCTCTTGTCCCTGATTTATTGCAATGTCTTCAGCAGCGATGTAATGTTTACACGGTCTGCAATGATATTGTTCAGTTCGGAGATAGCTACACGTTCCTGCTGCATCGTATCACGATTACGCAACGTTACGCAATTATCTTCCAAAGTCTGGTGGTCTACAGTTACACAGTACGGAGTACCGATGGCATCCTGACGACGGTAACGTTTACCGATACTATCCTTCTCATCATACTGACAATGGAAATGGAACTTCAAGTCGTCAATGATTTCACGAGCTTTCTCAGGCAGACCGTCTTTCTTTACCAGCGGCATAACAGCCAATTTCACCGGAGCCAAAGCAGCAGGCAGTTTCAAAACCACACGGCTTTCACCATTTTCTAACTGCTCCTCGCAATAAGAAGCAGACATGATGCTAAGGAACATACGGTCTACTCCGATAGAGGTTTCAATAACGTAAGGCACATAGCTTTCGTTAGTTTCCGGGTCGAAGTACTTAATGTTCTTACCGGAGAATTTCTCATGCTGAGACAAGTCGAAGTTGGTACGGCTATGAATACCTTCTACTTCCTTGAAGCCGAAAGGCATCAGGAATTCAATATCGGTAGCGGCATTGGCATAATGAGCCAGTTTGTCATGGTCGTGGAAACGGTAATTGGCATCACCAAAGCCCAGCGCTTTATGCCATTTCAAACGAGTTGCTTTCCAAGTCTTGAACCAATCGAGTTCAGTACCCGGTTTTACGAAGAACTGCATTTCCATCTGTTCGAATTCACGCATGCGGAAGATGAACTGACGGGCTACGATTTCGTTACGGAAAGCCTTACCGATTTGTGCGATACCGAAAGGAATCTTCATACGGCCGGTCTTCTGTACGTTCAGATAGTTCACGAAAATACCTTGGGCTGTTTCGGGACGAAGATAAATCTTCATGGCACCGTCGGACGTAGAACCCATTTCAGTAGAGAACATCAGATTGAACTGACGTACTTCCGTCCAGTTCTTGGTACCGCTAATAGGACAAGCGATTTCTTCATCCACAATAATCTGGCGAAGCTCGTCAAGGTTATTATCGTTCAACGCTTTTGCAAAACGTTCGTGCAAAGCGTCACGCTTAGCCTGATGTTCCAGTACGCGTCCATTCGTGGTACGGAACTGGGCTTCATCAAAAGCGTCACCGAAACGTTTGGCAGCTTTCGCTATTTCCTTGTCAATTTTGTCATCATATTTGGCAAGCTGGTCTTCAATCAGTACATCGGCACGATAACGTTTTTTGGAATCACGGTTGTCAATCAAAGGGTCATTGAATGCGTCCACATGTCCACTCGCTTTCCAGATAGTAGGGTGCATAAAAATAGCTGAATCAATGCCGACAATATTTTCATGCAGCAGTACCATGCTTTGCCACCAATATTGTTTGATGTTATTTTTCAATTCCACACCCATCTGACCGTAATCATATACGGCTCCCAGTCCATCGTAGATATCGCTGGAAGGGAATACAAAACCATATTCCTTACAGTGTGATACGAGTTTCTTAAAAACGTCTTCTTGTGCCATTTCTGTTGTATCTTAATTAATTTGAAATCTTTGTTTAGCTAAAAAGCGCCACAAAGATAGGTATTTATCTTATAAATAGGGCAACAGGGGTATTAATTTATCTTATTCTTCCTCTGCCTTCTGCTTTTTATCGGCCCGACGCATAGCAGGTGTAATTTCGCTATCGGGCAAATACATGCTGAATGGAAGCCTGAACCGTTGTACCTGCTTCAAACGGGCGGTCAGTTTGCGGTCCGCTACGAAATAAACACGCGACAATTTTACTTTCCCGGGCACAACCTGCTCCGGGCGTTCAAATCCCGGACTGGTTACAGCCGTTTGAAACGTGCCTAAATTCGGAATAGTAACCGATTGCCCCATGCTCAGAATATCTTCCACCGTATCGCCCAGTTCAGAAAGGATACCCATTATCATTCCCTGCGGAAAATGACTGCGCTTCGACAAGCGCTCCGCCAATTCCTGTATATTCACTCCACCGCGTTCCTGTACTTTTTTCTGAACAGCATACCAAAGTTCTTTTCTCTCACCGGACGATAAGTCCGCTTTCTTTCTTACTAAATAAGGAATAGACATTGCTCTTTATTTTCTTAGGTTATTAGCATTGTACGACACCCGGATGTCAGCCCCTCCAACACCCGGGTGTCAGTGCTTCCGACATCCGGGTGTCAGCACGTTCAAGACCCGGGTGTCGTACAATCCGGATATGCAGACAAAAGTACTGTAAATGGCAAGCAAAAGAAAGAAAACTTCCTTTTTATTTAAAATTATAAAGGTTGTACCTAAAAGTGTAATGAGGAAAGAGGGTGCGCCCTCTAAATTTGTAACATCTATCAAACATAATATTATGAAGAAACTTTTGCTTTTGCTCTTTGCAGCAGCCTCCACAGGCACATTCCAGGCACAAAACCCTGTCATCAGAGACCAATTCACAGCCGATCCTACGGCACGAGTGTTCAATGGAAAAGTGTACATCTACCCTTCACACGACATTCCCAGCCCCATTGACCGTTTGAAAGAGTGGTTCTGCATGGCGGACTATCATGTATTTTCCTCCTCGAATCTGACGGACTGGACAGACCATGGAGTAATTCTCACCCAAAACAAAGTACCCTGGGTGCAACCCGATTCCTACTCCATGTGGGCGCCCGACTGCGTATCCAAAAACGGAAAGTATTATTTCTATTTTCCCAGTACGCCTAAGGGTGAAGGCAGAAGAGGCTTCAACGTAGGAGTAGCCATCGCCGACAAACCCGAAGGACCTTTCGTGCCGGAAGCCGAACCGATTAAAGGTATTTCAGGCATTGACCCCTGCGTATTGGTCGACACCGATGGAGAGTCTTACATCTATTGGTCGGGACGCGGCATATCTGTAGCCAAGCTAAAACCAAACATGCTGGAATTGGCTTCCGAACCAATTGCGGTCCAAGGACTTCCCGAAGGATTCAAAGAAGGTCCTTACGCCTTCAAACACAACGAAAAATATTATCTGACCTTCCCGTGGGTACAGGAAAAAACGGAAACTCTGGCGTATGCCATGAGCGACAACCCCATGGGGCCGTTCACTTTCAAGGGAGTGATTATGGATGAATCTTCCACAGGCTGCTGGACAAACCACCATTCTATCACGGAATACAACGGCCAATGGTACTTATTCTATCATCACAACGACTATTCCCCTCACTTCGATAAAAACCGCTCGGCACGCATTGACTCACTAAACTTCAATGCGGACGGTACTATCCGCAAAGTGAAACCGACCTTACGTGGTGTGGGAAACACCGATGCACGCAGCAAAATCCAGCTCGACCGCTACACTGCATTGTGCCCATACGGAGCATCTATCGATTACCTGAACCCTGCCAACACATTTGAGGGATGGCTGACTTTGCTCAATAGAGCAGGGACATGGGTACAATATAATAAGGTAGACTTTGGCAGTACACCGGCCAAAACTCTCAAAGCACGCCTAAAGGCTGAAAAGGGAGGCACGATAACCATACGGACAGCCGGAGAGAAAGGTGTGACTATTGCCGAACTGCCCATTAAACCGACCGCGCAATGGACGGAAATCAAGGGACAGTCACAAAATACCCCTGTTGGTATCCAAGATTTGATTGTAACTTCCACCGGACAATATCCGGTAGCCATTGATTGGATAAGTTTTGAATAACTCATTCTAGCAGTGTAAAAGTCATGAAAATCTATCAAATTGCAGGAATCGGCCTGCTTGCCGCCCTGCACCTGCTACCGATGCATGCACAGCAGTCTCACGTCAACATTGACTGGGCACCTCAGAAAAACACGGAAAACCTGGTACCATTATCGGCCAATGTTATTTCGCCTGAGGTGAACAATGACCATACCGTGACATTCCGTCTGAAAGCTCCTCAAGCCACAGACGTACGTCTGACGGGTAACATTCTGGGACGAATCACACGCGAGCGGACACTCCCTTTCACTAAAGACACAAGCGGTCTGTGGACCTTGACTGTCGGCCCGTTAGAACCGAATATTTACCTTTATTATTTCCTTGTAGACGGTGTGAACACGACCGATCCCAACAATACTTATACGGGACATGCCAATATGCCTGCCTTCAGTATGGTGTGGGTACATGGTGACGGTCCTGCATTCTATGATGCCCGCCCCGTGCCTCACGGTAATCTGACGACACATTTCTATCACTCCGATGTTACCCAAGGTGAACGGTATATGATTGTCTACACTCCACCCATGTACGACTCCAAGAAGACCTATCCGGTACTTTATCTTATGGGTGGTTCAGGAGATTTACCGGAGACATGGACAATGCACGGACAAATCAACTTCATCATGGACAACCTGCTGGCAGAAGGCAAAATGAAGCCGATGATTGTAGTCATTCCCAACAACCAGCTTGTTCACCGTATGAACCCGAAGCATACCGAGCTGAGTTTCCCGCTGACGGAACGTGAATTCACGGAAGCTATCATTCCCTTTGTGGAAAGCCGGTACAAGGTGATACAATCTCCCAAAGGTCGCGCCATCGCCGGATTGTCAATGGGAGGGCGCCATGCGCAGTATATAGGCCTGCGGCACATGGACTTGTTCGGCAGCATCGGACTGCTGAGTGCCGCATTACCACTTTCGGATACTCCGGTATTGTTGAATCCGAAGAAAGTCAACGATTCACTGGAATACTTCTTTGTCGGAGCAGGACCGTATGAAACGTTTCCAAAAGCACGGCATGAGATACTGCATCACGAATTGGACTCATTGGGCGTGAAGCATGAATACTACATCGGCGGACCAGGCGCACATGATTTGCAGACATGGCGGCATTTGATGTACGAACGCTTTTTACCCAACTTGTTCACTCATACCAATCATTAATAAACAGAATGATTGTATTAGGATAACAAAGCCCTGTATTCTTTGTGAAAAGCGTGCAGGGCATATCAAATTTATTATTAAATTTCAGCCCGTAAAATCCCCCCATTTTACCTGTTTGTAGCGCTATAATATCTAAAAGTATAAACTCAATATCTAAAAATACAAGCCTGTAAGCATACTATTCATCTACCTTTGTCATAAAGTTAACACACAATATTCACCTTTGTTAAACAATAAAAAACTATTTTGCACATGAGAAAAACTTAAAGAGAAAAACACTATTAGCAGAAGGTCAAGCAGCGTATACGTTGTAAAAACCTTTTTTTCAATTTCAATTCTAATACTAAAATTACATTATTTATTAAATTACCAATCTATGCTTATGAAAACAAGAATTTTGTTTTTGCTGGCGTTTGTTGCTTTTTGCTCTACTGCAGCAATGGCGCAAATCCAAGTCAAAGGTACTGTTGTCTCAGCTAATGATTCTGAGCCAATGATTGGTGTTGCTATTCTCGAAAGCGGAACTACTAACGGTTGTATTACCGACCTCAATGGTAATTACACCATCCAGGTAAAGAATAGCAATGCAACTCTCAACGTTTCTTTTGTCGGTTGCAAGACCCAGAACATCAAAGTCAATGGTCGTAACGTAATCGACATCCGTCTTGAAGAAGACTTAAAGGTTCTCGACGAAGTAGTGGTTATCGGTTATGGCGTTCAACGTAAAAGTGACCTCACAGGTGCTGTCGCCTCTGTCAACTCGGATGATATCAAGAACCTCTCTACTGTTGATGCCGGTGCTGCCCTGCAGGGTAAAGCTGCCGGTGTTCAGATTTTGAACACATCCGGTGCCCCCGGTGAAGGAGCGAAGATTCGTATCCGCGGTTATTCATCAAACTCAGACCAGCTCGGCCCGCTATTGATTGTCGATGGTTTGAAGGTTGATAACATCCAGTATCTTGACCCTTCAATGATTGAGTCTATGGAAGTCCTCAAAGATGCCGCTTCTGCTGCAATCTACGGTGCTCAAGCCGGTAATGGTGTTGTCCTCATTACAACAAAGACCGGTAGTAGCGCAAATGGCCGTCCCAAAATTACATACTCTTTCAAAGCCATCAATCAAGGTTTGGGCAAGACACCGGAACTTTTCGGTGCAAAAGACTGGATTAAATACAAAGAATTGTCCGGTTATGACATGAAAACTATGTGCGAAGCCAATGGTGTTGACTACAACAATCCTCAGGAAACGGACTGGGTGAAGGAAGTATTCGGTAACAGCTGGGCCACTCAGCACTCCGTCACTTTCCAGGACGGCAATGACAAAGGTCACTTTTTCACTTCTGTAAACTATCTCGACAATGATGGTATCGTACGTGGCAAGAAGGACACTTACACCCGCCTTACCGCCCAAATCAACGCAGACTACCAACTCTATAAATGGATTAAGGTCGGTACAAACACTTCTATTGAAAAGTGGGCAACCCGCAACATCACTCACCAGAGTGCTTATGGTTCCATGCTCGCACCTACCCTTTTGCTCGACCCTCTGACTCCTGTATATTGGGACAGCGTTGATGACTTTCCAACAAGCATGAAGGATGTATATGCCACAAATCCTAAAAAAATCCTTATCGCCCCGAATGGCAAGTACTACGCCACTTCAAAGTTCCAAAATGATGACAATGGTAATCCGCTCCTCCAGCGTGACCGCCGCAACCAAAAGAGCTCCGGTTTCACCGTTCGCGGAACAGCTTTCGTAGACCTTACTCCTATTGACGGCCTTGTAATGACATCCCGTTTCTCTTACCGCATTGCGCAGAGTAACGATCATGATTACGCCGAACCTTACTACATGAACGGCCAGGCCAAAGCTGACGACTATTCTATCTCAGCTAAAGCCAACAACAACCACTACTACCAGTGGGAAAACTTTGCGAACTTCAATAAGACATTGTTTGACAAACACAATGTAGGTGCCATGGTCGGTATGTCATATACGGAATACCGTTCGGACAATGTATCAACTTCAGCCAACGGTACAGGCGGCAACAAGATTCTGTCCGGTGACGCTGACAACTTCAAGTATATCGACTATGTAAATTCAGCTTCCACCACGACAAAGAGCATCGGAAATCTTCCAGGTGTTTCAAAAAGCCTTTCCTACTTCGGTCGTTTGCTCTATACGTTCGACAACCGTTATAGTTTCCAGTTCAACTACCGTACCGATGCATTTGACACCTCCAAACTTCCGGCTGACAAACGTTGGGGCAGATTCCCTTCAGTTGCCGTAGGTTGGAACATCAGCAATGAGAAATTCATCAAAGAAAACATCAGCAGCGACGTTCTCTCATTCCTGAAATTCCGTGCTTCTTGGGGCCGTAACGGTAATGTCAGCGTACTCAACAATTACCCGTATACCTCACCTATCAGCTACAATGCCGCTTGGTATCAGTACGGAGACAGCCCTGAACAGAACTACGGTTCTTATCCTTCCGGTCTTGCCAACCCGAACCTCAAATGGGAAACATCCGAACAGTTGGACCTCGGTCTTGATATGCGTTTCTTGAACGACCGTTTGACGGTTAGTCTTGACTACTACAACAAGAATACGAAAGACCTTCTCGTAAAGATAAACCCGGTTCCTGAGGTCTACACAAACCAGACTACCGTGAACGCCGGTAAAGTAAACAACAAGGGTTTTGAATTCGAAGCCAACTGGAGAGACCACATCGGTGACCTTGCATACAGTGTCAACGCCAACTTCTCGACATTAAAGAACAAAGTAACTTACCTTTATGATGACCTTCCACGCATCACAGCCAGTCAAGGCGGTGTAGATGGTACAAACAACAAGGTACATACTGCATTTGAAGAGGGTCACTCCATCTGGTATTTCCGCGCATTCGACTATGCCGGCGTAGACAGAGAGACAGGTGCAGCCCAGTTCCGCAATCGTGAGGGTAAAATCGTTGACTCTTCAGAGTTGACTGATGATGATATGACAGACATTGGTAGCGCCATTCCTAAATTCACTTACGGTATCACCATTAACCTGGAATATAAAGGAATTGACTTCACGGCATTCGGTACCGGTGTAGCAGGCAATAAGATTTTCAACATCCTCTATCGTGCAGATAGTCCGATGCGTAACTCATTGAGATACTATATGGACAATGCCTGGAGCCCGGAAAACAAAAACGCTTCCATGCCAGCAGTAGACAATGTGGCTACCGACCTTAAATTCTGGAGTTCAAGCGCTTCTATGTTCAGCGGCTCTTACTTCAAAATCAAGCAACTCCAGCTCGGTTACACCTTGCCTAAGAGAATTACCCAGAAAGTGGCAATCAAGAATCTCCGCTTCTTTGTATCTCTGGATGATTTCTTTACATTCTCCAAATATCCGGGTATGGATCCAGAGACAGCAACCACAGGCAAAAATGGTGGTTCCGGCTTTGACATCGGTTCTTACCCGACAATGAAGAAGTGTTCATTCGGTGTAAGTTTCTCATTCTAATCGAGACAAGTTTTTTTGAAAAATCTCAAAAAAAGTATATTCATTATGAAAAAAATTATATATTCACTTTTAGGTGCTGCATTCCTCTTCAGCGCTTGTGAGGATCGCCTCAATGTAGAGCAGAAGGGTGTCATCTCGTTTGAAAGTTTCTACAAGACGGACAACGATGCACAGAATGCACTCAACAATCTCTACCAGTCATTCTGCTTGAATATTGCAGGTAATGAAGGTATCTATATCGCTCTTCCGGTGCTCTTCAATGAACCTGGTGACGATATGTTGGCAGCAGGTAATTTTTATAGTGACAACGACTGGGCTGCAGAGCTCAACGAATTCCGCATAGACACGCAAAATCAGGTTATAAAGAATGCCTACTGGGGTCTTTATGGCGTGATTTACGACAGCAATCTTATCCTTGATAATATAGAGCCTACGTCAGATGTCAAGAAACGTGTATGCGCTGAAGCTCGCGTTCTCCGCGCCTGGTCACATCTTATGCTCGCTATCGGTTGGGATTGTCCTCCATTGGTTGATCATATCCTTTCTGCAGACGCGAAACCCGGCAACTATGAAGGCGGACATAACGGACTCCTCGAATGGTGTGCCAAAGAAGCTGAAAGTGTTGTTGCCGACCTTGACGAACGTACAAGTCCAACAGACAAAGTTGGAGCTTCAAAGGTGACCAAAGGCTTCGCGCTCACTCTCGCCGGCAAGGCACGCCTCTTCATGGGTGACTATTCAGGTGCAAAGGCTAACCTCAAACAAGTTATCGAATCAAAGAAGTACGAGCTTGTTCCTACTGACCGTTGGGCAAATCTCTTTCATACATCGGGTGACCTTTGCGAAGAAATGATTTTCCAAGCCAACGTAGTGCAAAATGCAAATATCGGCGACTGGAGCAACAATATTCAGCGTACAGGTTGGATGTTTATTCAGTTCTGGAATTGGCGTACAGACAAGTTAGCCTCCCAACCTTCATTCATCGGTGTTGATGGCTGGGGAGGTCACTCTATCCGTGCAGACTTTGCCGAACGCATGCAGGACAATGACGGTGATTCTCCTCGCCGTAAAGCTACATTCCTCACCGCTGATGAATTCCTCTATGAAATGAAATGGAATGGATTAAAAGATAAAGACGGTAATTATGTAAACTATACCCGCGCAGAGCTTGAAACATCGGATCAGATTGGTATTAAAGACCCAACAGGTCTCTATGGTTTTGGAGGTTATTTTGCCAATAAATTCATTGCTTGGAAAGAAGATAATGTAAAAGGAAATTGGGGATTCAAGAACCTCACAATCTTCCGTTATGCCGAAGTTCTCCTGATGTATGCCGAAGCATGTGCAAAGACTGACGATTCAGACGGTCTCGGTCTCAAATGTCTTCAGGATATCCAGAATCGTGCAGGCTCGGCTCATATCTCCACTCAACTCACAATGGAGGAAGTAAAAAATGAAAAGAGCTTCGAAATGTGGCTCGAAGGAGTTCGCTTCCCGGATATGGTGCGCTGGGGTGATACTGATGGCATTGTAAACAATGGTAAGGACATTCCAAGTACTTTTGATGCATTCTTTACAAAGAAAGAACCTAAGCATCGTATCTATGTGGAATATTCAAACCCCAACAAGGGTAAGACAGGTTTCGTAAAAGGCAAGCACGAATATTTCCCATATCCATTTGACGCTATTTCAATCAACCCGAACTTGAAACAGAACCCAAGTGGTGAGTAAGACTTACCCTAAATAACCGTTACAGGTTATTACTATAAACATAATTAATTGATCGGATAGTTGCAAGGATGACCTTGCAACTATCTGTCATTCATAGCGTAGCGAAGAATCTTTTCCCTCCATATATTCAAAGGAGGATAGATTCTTCGCTACGCTGCATTATATTATACACTCATTTTATAGTCCTGCACGATTAACAATGATGTAACTTTAACGTGACGCAGATGTAACTCCAACGTGACACAAACGAAATTTTTCCCCAATACTTTTGCGAACGATTTTAAGAAGCAAAATAAAACAGATAAAAGTGCAAAACACGGCACCGAACTAACAAATAAAAAAACGCTAACCAAATTTAATTAACAACTCACAATTCAACAGGTATGAAAAAGTTTTTCATTTTGTTCATGTGCTTATACTCGTTCATAATGATGAGTGCGCAAAACAAGCAGGTAACAGGTATCATCACAGACTCTTACAAAGAAAGCGTGATTGGAGCTACAGTAATGGAAAAAGGTACGCCAAATGGCGTCGTCACCGACATTGACGGAAAATACACCATCAACGTCAAAGATGAGAATTCGACACTCGTTATCAGCTACATCGGATACAAGACACAAGAGGTCAGAGTAGGAAACAAGGCAAAAATCAATGTCGTATTGCAAGAAGACACAAAGGAACTTAACGAAGTTATCGTAATCGGGTATGGTACAACGACCGTAAAAAGTAACACAGGTTCTATATCATCGGTCAAGGCTGATGATATCGCCAACTATCCTTCGGCAAACTTCGCTAATTCTCTTTCAGGAAAAGCGACCGGTATCCAGATTATTCAACCGTCAGGTACTCCGGGCAGTAATCCCCAGATAAGGATTCGTGGTATCGGCACATTGACAGCCGGTAGTTCTCCGCTGATTGTTGTCGATGGTTTTCCACTATCCGAGGGTTCGGACATTAACAGTATCAACCCCAATTCAATAGAATCTGTCGAGATATTGAAAGATGCGGCTTCCACAGCTATTTACGGTTCGAGAGGTGCCAACGGTATTATCATGATTACCACCAAATCGGGCAAGAGCGGCAAACCAAGCGTCACGCTATCTGCCAGCTACGGTATCCAGCAGCGTTCGGACAGGGTAAAGTTAGTAGATGCCTATGATTACGCACAGTTCCTGAAAGAAGCAAGAAATACCGGATATGTAAACAAGGACCCCAAGAATAGAAGCGAAAGCGACAGCAACCAGATTCGCAAAAGCAAAGGGGCTTCCAAACGTGAATTGCTCCCTGATTATATCATTCCATACCTGAATGGCGAAGCAGGGCTGACTAACACAGACTGGTATGATGAGATTTTCAGAACAGCCCCCATCCAAGATTACAACATTGCAGTAAATGGTGGTTCGGAAAAAGCGTCGTATGCTTTCTCAGGCGGTTATCTGAAACAGGAAGGCATTCTGATCGGTTCGGATATGGATAAGTTCTCAGCAAACATCAATCTGAAATTCAATCCGAACAACAACATAACAATGGGAATCTCCATGTCACCGTCTTACACAAGAACTAATGCTTTCAGCAATAACGGAACGTGGGGCGGTTCACTCATCGGGTTGGCATCCATTAGTTATCCTTTCTTCTCACCCTATAACGAAGACGGCAGCTATGCCATATCCGAACAAATCAAAGCCAACCAGGAATCGGACGGAGCCTTGTGCGAAAACCCGTTGGCATGGGCGAATATGATTACCAATAATGAAAAGCGTGCACGTATCTTCGGTAATCTATACACGGAAGTAAAGCTTCTGGATATGCTTAAATATAAAATCAATATCGGCTCGGATTATGAATCGATGAACTCAAACTACTTTAATCCTTCCACCTTAGGCGCCTATCGTGTACCTGCTCCTAAACCGACCGAGGCATCCAAAGGTACAAATGAAACATTGAATTATATCATTGAAAACACATTGACCTTCAATAAGTCTTTCTATAATAACGCTCATAATGTACAATTCCTATTAGGCCAGTCTTACCAAAAGGAAGAATACAATGCAGTTAATATTGACGCATCGGGTTTTTCCGACGATTCCATAACCAATATTGCCGGCGGAAGTAGCTTCAAAGTAACTCCCAATCAATACAGTTGGGCAATGTCTTCATACTTTTCCCGCCTCAATTACAATTTCATGAATCGCTACATGCTGAATGCTTCAGTCCGTTGGGACGGTTCTTCCCGTTTCGGTTCAAATAGCAAATGGGGCTTCTTCCCCGCCGTATCGGCCGCCTGGCTTTTATCCGGTGAAAACTTCATGCGTGACAATAAAGCGGTAGAATATGCAAAGTTACGTGTCAGCTGGGGTAAATCGGGTAATAATCAAATTCCGAATTTCGGCGCACAAGCTCTGATGGGAAGTGCCGACTACGTATTTGGTGGCAACCTTGCTTCGGGAACTATCATTTCGGAGTCACCCAATGCCGATTTATCATGGGAAATGACTTCGACCTGGAATATCGGAGTTGACTTCACGCTTTTCAAGTACCTGGGTGTTAGCGCAGACTTTTACATTGCCACCACACAAGACCTGCTTTTGGATGTTCCAGTGCCTCAACAAAGTGGATATACCACCTCTCTGCAAAATATCGGTGAGGTCAGAAATACCGGTTTTGAACTTAAGCTCTCTACTGCACAAGACATAAAATTCGGAGCCGTTCGCTGGAACTCCAGTTTAAGTTTCTCCACCAACAAGGATAAAGTACTGGCACTCGCTCCCGGACAAACCCAGATTATCTCGGGCAGCAATATCACCAAAGTAGGACATTCTATCGGAGAACTTTATGGCTACGAAATTCTTGGTATTTATAAATCCGAAGATGATTTCAAAAAATATCCGGCAATGTCCGGAACCCAAATCGGTGACTACATCATTGCCGACCGGAATAATGATAAAGTGATTGACGCAGAAGATAAAAAGAGTTTTGGTTCACCTGCTTCAAAAGCAATCATTGGTTTCAACAACACATTCAAATATAAGAACTTTGAACTGACCTTTGACATTTACAGCGAACTTGGCAAGAAGAAGAACAGCGGTACCCTGCAATCACTCGAATGCGGTGAAGGGTTCATGATGGTAACGCAAGATTATTTTGACAATCGTTTTCATCCGGTAAACAATCCGAACGGTAAGTACGCCACCCCGAACATGGCTAACTATTCTAATGCCAGAAAAGCCGCAGCATCATCCGGCGTATTCTTTAAGAATGCATCTTACGCCATGCTACGTAATCTCAAGTTATCTTATAACTTACCCACCTCCCTGTTGAGCAAAGTAGGTATCAATCAGGCGCAAGTCTATCTGTTAGGTAACAACCTGTTTATGATAACTCCGTATAAAGGATTCAATATCGATGCGGAAGGATCGAATATCCTGGAGCAGGGAAATGAAAAATATGTTTATCCCGTGCCCAGAACTATATCATTAGGAATTAATGTCAATTTTTAAAAACAACAGCTATGAATAAATATAGAAATATCTTTTTAGGCCTTACTCTCAGTATTCTGACTTGTAGTTGTTCAGAGAGCTTACTAAACTTAAGCCCCGAGAGTAGCAATGTAATCAATAACTATTTCAAGAATAAAGAACAAATCATGCAAGGGGTAAATGCCGCATACGCCACTTTGCAGTACAGCGGACAATATGGCATCGCCAATTACGTGTTAGGCGAATTACCTTCGGATAATACCTGGGATGAAGTTCCGGCAAATGACGGCGGTAACTATGGTCAGTTGGATGAGTTCAATATGACATCTTCCAACTCCATTATCAGTGATTCCTGGAAACATAACTATATCGGTATCCAGCAATGTAATGTTATCCTAAACCGTATAGACGGGGTAGAAATGGAAGAGGATGACCGCAACATGGTCAAAGGAGAGATGAAATTCCTGCGTGCCCTGATGTATTTCAATCTGGTGAGAATCTTCGGTGATGTCCCTTTAGCTACTAAAGAAACGGTTAATACGAATGACTATTTCGGACAAGGCAGAACCCCCAAAGCCCAAGTCTATAAACAAATCATAGAAGACCTGGAAAATGCAATCGACTTATTACCTGAGTTGGCAAACATAAAAGGACGCGCCACTCAAGCAGCCGCACAAGGTATATTAGGTAAAGTGCATCTGACATTAGGCGATTACAGCAGTGCAAAAATACTTTTACAGGGTATAATAGACGGTGAAAAGTACAAACTGCTGGATAATCCCGCAGATATATTTGACGTCAACAACAAAGGGAATGAAGAAATTATATTCGATGTACAATTCCAATCAGACCTGAATGGTAATTCGGAAGGTAGTAATGCCTTTATGATGTTCAGTCCATCCGGTTCAGTAAGCGGAGCCAAAGGGCATAATCTGCCAACCAAAGAAGTTTATAATTTGTTTGCTGACAATGACAAGCGTAAGAGCGCTTACTTCAGACAGACAGAAGTACATGTAACTACCAATAAACTGAAACAAACTTCCAGTGTCATTGCCGATGGAGGCAGTAATGCTGTTGTACTACGCTATGCCGACGTGCTATTGATGTTAGCCGAATGTTATGCACACGGAAGTGAAGCCAACGATTTGACTACCGCCAACTCATACCTTAACGAAATAGAAAAGAGAGCCGGTATCACAGAAAAGGCATTCGCAGACAAAAACCTGCTACTTGATGAGATTGCCCTTGAGAGAAGAAAAGAACTGGTGTGTGAAGGCCATCGCTGGTTCGACCTGATCAGAACAGGTAAAGCCATTGAGACGATGAAAGCACATTTCAGCAATACTCCCGGATATAACGGGGTTACGCTGGATGAAAATAATTTCGTGCAACCGATACCGCTATCACAAATTGATACTGACTCAAGTTTAAAACAAAATACCGGATATAATTAATCAAAATTGAATCATGAAAAAACTTTTTCTTTTAATATGGATATTGGCACTTGTTGCCAATATCTACTGCTTGCCAACCCATGCACAAGTACAATTTGAAGAGGGTAAGGTTGTAGTTGTCGCTCATCGTGGCGATTGGAGAAATGCGCCGGAGAATTCCATTAAAGCGATACAGAATTGTATTGATATGGGAGTAAATATGGTGGAAATCGATATTAAAAAATCGAAAGACAATGTCTTGATATTGTTACATGACCAGACTTTAGACAGGACGACTACCGGGAAAGGACGCCCTGAGGAATATACGATAGCCGAACTGAAGCAAATGAGACTGAAAAACGGAGCGGGAATACCTACCTCACATACCATCCCTACTTTAGAAGAGGCAATGTTAACCGTTAAAGGAAAAATATGGGTAAATATAGATAAAGGTTACGACTTTTTCGAGTTGGTTGAAAAGGTGCTGGAGAAAACCGGTACTTCCAAACAAGTACTGATAAAAGCCGGGCTTCCTTACGATAAAGTCTATAAGGAAAACAAAGCTATCATCCAGAACCTGTTTTTCATGCCTATTGTCAATGCCAATGACCCTAATGCTAAAAAGTTGGTAGAAGATTATCTCAAAAACATGCATCCGCAGGCTTTTGAGATTTGCTTCCAACAAAATACCGCGCAAGTGACGGAAGTTCTTAATCTCATAAAAACATCCGGCAGCAAAATCTGGATTAATACCCTGTGGCCGTCTCTTTGTGCAGGACTGAACGACGACCGCGCTGTCGAAGATGGAGAGATGGAAGAAACATGGGGCGAGGTCTTGAAAATGGGAGCATCATTTATCCAAACCGATCGTTCAGGCGAGCTTATCAGCTACCTAAAATCTAAAAAAAAATTCATCAATAGCACAGGTATCATCCGTAAAAAGTTAATTGAACGTAACCAGAACTATGTGCACGTAGTTGCACACAGAGGAGATTGGAGGAAATTTCCGGAAAACTCATTAGATGCTATCAACAGTATTATCATAATGGGGGGAGATATTGTTGAAATCGATGTACAACGCACCAAAGACGGTGTACTGATTTTAATGCATGATGAAACTTTAGACCGCACTACTACAGGCAAGGGAGTCATTGCTGAAACGATGTTTAAGGATATACAGAATTTAAGACTCAAAGATTATACGGGTAAACCTACCGGGCATAATATCCCGACTCTGAAAGAAGCTCTCCTTTTAGCCAAAGGAAGGGTTATGTTGAACCTGGATAAATCAGATCGGTTCTTTGATCAGGTAATGGAACTGTTACAAGAAACAGGGACTACTGATATCGCCATTATGAAAGGGCTTCAATCGCTTGAAGAAGCAAAATCCCGGTTTGGCAAATACTTTGATGAGGTTATCTACATGCCTATGATTCGCATGGATAATGAAAATGCGGAAAAAGAAATCACAAAGTTCGTAGATGGAATGGTACCGGTAGCATTCGAGTTAGGTTACAAATCGGACAGCAACCCTCTACCTAAAAAAGCCAAAAAGATTATCAACGGGAAGTCTCTAATCTGGTATAATTCATTAGAAAGCAGAAATGCAGGACACGATGACATTATTTCAAAAGAAAACCCCGAGAAAGGATACGGATATCTTATCGATGTATTGGGAGCACGAATGATTCAAACCGATGAACCTGAATTTCTTATCAATTATTTACAAGAGCGGAATTTGCACTAATAAAACACGGACAAAAGTTCTATTCAACTTGTAACATAAGGGCTGTATCACAATAGTTAAATCTACTTTGATACAGCCTTTTCTTTTTAACTTCCGTAGGTGTTTTGCCGAGAACATTTTTCCTTATGTAACAAAAGTAATGATAAATGATGTGAGATAATAATATTACCACGCTTACAGTTTCACATAATCAAATAGAAGAAAAGGCACGTATATCAGGCATTACACCCCGTTTTACTTAAAAATGCAAGGAAAGTATCTAAATGTACAACGAAAGAATCTGAAAATGCCGCTACCTTTGTGAAACTAACAACCAAAAATGCAGATTGATTTATGAATAGAATTATTACTATTTTGCTACTTCAAGTAGTATTTTCAGGTATTCTTTTGGCACAGCCCGGTCGCCAGAGAATCGACGAGTCTACCTTACCCGGGAAGCGTGGCGAACTCAACGTACGCAGTTCCATATATCCACGTCTTCTGCCCGGCAATCGCATGGAATTTAAGGTGAAAGCACCGGATGCACAAAAAGTACAAATAGATTTAGGACGCAAATATGACCTTGTCCGCAATGCCGATGGTGAATGGACAGGCGTTACCGAACCGCTGACTCAAGGTTTCCACTACTATTTTCTCATTATCGACGGAGTTTCCGTAGCCGACCCCGCCAGCGAATCTTTCTATGGATGCAGCATGATGGCAAGCGGTGTCGAGATACCTTATCCTGAAGGCGATGTACGTTTCTATATGGCAAACGTGCCGCACGGAGACATTCGCATGAAACGATACTTTTCGACAACAGCCAATGACTGGCGACGCATGTTCATATACTGCCCTCCCGGTTATGACACGTCCAAGCAATCCTATCCGGTACTCTATCTGCAACATGGTGGTGGTGAAGACGAACGTGGTTGGTCCAATCAAGGACGTACTGACATCATTATGGACAACCTGATAGCTAAAGGAGAAGCGAAGCCGATGATTATCGTTATGACAGACGGCAATACAAGTGACTTCGAAAGCGAACTACTCAAAGACTGTATCCCATTTGTCGAAAAGAACTTCCGCGTAAAAACCGACCGAAACAATCGTGCATTAGCGGGACTCTCTATGGGTGGTATCCAAACCTTAAATGTAGGAATTCCCCACCTCGAGCTCTTTGCCTATTTAGGAGTATTCAGTTCCGGTTGGTGGGCAACTTCCACACCTTTCGGAAACAGTAATGACACTGAAAAATACTACTCTATGCTGAAAGAGAAAAAAGATGAGTATAATACAAAGTTGAAACAATTCTGGCTCTCTATGGGTGGCAAAGAAGACATCGCCTATAATAATTGCCAGATAATGATGAAACGTTTCAACGACATCGGCATTAAATATAGTTACTTTGAGACTCCGGGTGGACACACTTGGCCGGTATGGCGAGAAAGTCTGTATCAATTCGCTCCGCTCCTCTTCAAATAATAGAAAACTTAGTATTAAAACCCATACATCTTTCTAAAACATTGAATTATGAAAAACGCATTAAAGTTTATCTTTTCTTCTTTGTTGGCATTCCCCTTGACAATGTATGCCCAACAGCCAGATTTTCCTACGGGAACTGTCCCCAACGAACACAACATTAACGGAGCCGAATATCCGCGCATAGGCAAAGACAGACGGGTACACTTCAGGGTACATGCTCCTAACGCTCAAAAAGTAGAAATCAGCTTCCGGGGTGAAATGACGAAAGAAGCGGATGGATATTGGTCGCTTGTATCGAAAGAGCCCGAAGTGGTCGGTTTCCACTATTATCAGATTATAGTAGACGGTGTAAGTGCCGCCGACCCTAACGGCAAGCCTTTCTTCGGAATGGGCAAATGGGTGAGCGGCATTGAGATTCCCGAAGAAGGCGTGGATTACTATTCTATAAAGAATGTGCCTCACGGTTTGACAAGTCAAAGTTGGTACTACTCTGATATCCGGAAAGAATGGCGCAGATGTATAGTTTATACACCAGCTGAATATGACAAGAACCCTACCAAGAAATATCCGGTACTTTACCTGCAACACGGTATGGGAGAAAACGAGACAAGTTGGGCCAATCAAGGTAAAATGAACTTCATAATGGATAACCTGATTGCCGAAGGTAAGGCCAAGCCTATGATTGTGGTCATGGATAATGGGAATATCGAATCTTTCAAAACCAATCCGGGTGAAAGCCCTGCCGATGCAAGAATAAGATTCGGTGCCGAGTTCCCTTCTATCCTGGTGAAAGAAATTATTCCTCATATCGAATCTAATTTCCGCACTCTGACCGACCGGGAAAACCGTGCAATGGCAGGTCTCTCATGGGGTGGATTACTTACTTTCAATACAACACTTAATAATCTGGATAAGTTTGCTTATATCGGTGGATTCAGCGGAGCGGGCAGCATCGACTTGAAACAGCTTGATACCGTATATGGCGGTGTATTTAAAGATCGCAAGGCTTTCAACAACAAAGTACATGCTTTCTTCCTCGGCATCGGATCAGAAGAACATCCCGAAAGAACCAAGGGCCTTAGCGACGGACTGAAGGCAGCAGGAATTAACAACATCTACTATGAGTCTCCGGGTACGGCACACGAATTCCTTACCTGGCGCAGATGCCTGAAGGAATTTGCTCCACTGTTGTTCAAGACTAATTAATGTATCATTAAGAAACGCACTATAACAATGGAAATTTCACACTATAAGTCATTAGTGGCGATTTGCATCGTCACCTTGATGAGCCTGCATGGTTATGCACAAAAGAATGAAACTGACTATCGCCTGGCACCCTATTTTTCACCGGGTACCACTAACATTATGTCACCTGACGACGAAGGATTCATCCGCCGTTGGTTACTGCTCGAACCCATCGATAAACCCAACCGCAGCAATACGGTCTTCACAGACAGCTACATCCGTGAGGCACTCACTACCGAGTATTTCCCGAAACAATTCACCGTATTGCCCAAAGACGGTGATAAAGTAAAAGTGGGAAAACAAAAACTGACTTGGCATGCGCTCGAAAGTAATTTATTCAACATAAAGTTGTTCCGCTTTGCCTCCAATCTGCAAAAACAGATATACGGAGTACTATTTTGGGCAGTTACAGTTATTGAATGTTCTGAAGACATCCCTAATGTAAGAATGTCAGCAGGCTCGAACTCAGCCTCTATGTGGTGGATAAATGGTGAAGAAGCCATTATTTTGTCCGGTGACCGTCGTATGGTAAAAGACGATTGCCTGTCTAAACGGTTGACTTTGAAAAAAGGTAAAAATATCATCCGTGGAGCAGTCATCAACGGCCCCGGAATGAGCGATTTCTGCATCCGCTTCCTCAATGAAGACGGTTCTCCTGTTAAAAACATTACTATCAGTTACAAATGACCATGAAAACAAAAGCTATATTCTTGGGCGCAGCAGCCCTGCTATCTCTGCTGATATCCGAAAAAGCAAATGCACAAATCGGTGAACCTTATATACATGATCCCTCTACCATCATGGAATGTGAAGGAAAATATTACACTTTCGGTACAGGTGGAGGCGGACTAATCTCTGAAGACGGTTGGACATGGAACGGTGGTGGAGTGAGACCCGGCAAAGGTGCCGCCCCCGATGCCGTGAAAATAGGTGACCGCTATTTGATTGCATACAGTGCCACCGGAGGAGGACTTGGCGGCAGTCATCGAGGCATGGTACTAACTATGTGGAATAAAACGTTAGACCCGAATTCGCCTGACTTCAAATATACGGAAGCGATAGAAGTTGCCTCATCTGAAGATAATGAAGATTGCGATGCCATTGATGCCGGATTGCTACTTGACCCCACAGACGGTCGTTTATGGCTCTCCTACGGTACTTACTTCGGTTTCATCCGATTGGTAGAACTTGATCCCGCCACCGGTAAACGGATAGAAGGAAACGAAGCAATCAATATCGCTATTGATTGTGAAGCTACCGACCTGATGTATCGAGACGGATGGTACTATCTACTTGGTACCCATGGTACTTGCTGTGATGGCCCCAACTCTACCTATAACATTATAGTGGGGCGTTCACGTAAAGTAACAGGACCTTACATCGATAATATGGGCAGAGGCATGTTGGAAGGCGGTGGAAAAATGGTACTTGCTGCAGGAAACCGTCAAACCGGTGCTGGACACTTCGGACGTTTCATCGAGACTGATGGAGTAGAAAAGATGTCATGCCATTTTGAAGCTGATTTTGATCGTGGTGGCCGTAGTGTGCTCGCTATACGCCCGCTTCTGTGGAAAAACGGATGGCCGGTAGCAGGTGAAGTATTTAAAGAAGGAACTTATGAAATAGAATCCGAACGCAGAGGTTATGGTCTTGAACTTGCCGTTGACTTTGTACGCATGGCAAGTGTCAGACATCGTTTCTGGGAAAAAAGCGAGGAACCTGTCCAACCTTTAAAATCGCAAACTCTGGAAGATGTAATCGATACATGGCCGCAAGGTAATATCAATGTAAGAATCGGTGACTATATGTTTCGCCCTCACCAAAGATGGACAATTACCGCCGTACCCGATGCCGGTGGATATTTGGGAGGTCCGTATTACAAAATAGTGATTGAGGGCACCAAGCGTGCATTAGCTGCCACAGCGGATGCTGAAGTTGTAACCGTACCCGAATTTACAGGTGCTCCCGAACAACTTTGGAGAATAGAGCAACTCACCGACGGAACCTACCGCATCATGCCCAAGAAAATACCCGGTATCGATGAAGAACTGGTATTGGTATCCGTAGGCGATAGTACCCCTTCACTCGGCAAATTTGATATGAACAGCGATAATTCCAAATGGAATTTCCGCGACCATTAAGAGAATGAATTAACATTCCGAAAACATAAACACAAAAACCATATAATAAATTCCAGGCGCGAATCATGCAATTTTAGAAAGAAGCACCCTGCCTCATACTCAAATTTGCAATATTCGCGCCTTCTCAATTTCATATCAAAAGTCTCCTGCTTTATCAAGCGTAAATTGCCTCCTAATCTATATAATTTGGAAAAATCTTTCTAATCGCTCATCAAACACCGAACAAAGAGTTGTCTCAAAAAACTCCTATATAGGTTTCTTTAATGGAATAAAATTTGTATTTTTGCCTGCAACTAACTGTCAAATCAGCAGTTATTCATGAATAGACAATTCCCGAAGAAATATGAGCGAAGATTTTGAAGCACCCAAAGACGATTTGGATAAGGAGCTCCCGGAAGGGAGCGAAGGACATTCGGATTATAAACCTGCGGACACAAGCGATGTAAGCATCAAGCACCAGCTGAGCGGAATGTATCAGAACTGGTTTTTGGATTACGCCTCGTACGTAATTCTTGAGCGTGCCGTACCCCATATCATGGACGGTTTGAAACCGGTGCAACGACGTATCCTGCACACTATGCGACGTATAGAAGACGGCCGTTACAATAAAGTGGCAAATATCGTAGGACATGCCATGCAGTTCCACCCACACGGTGATGCTTCCATTAAAGATGCCTTGGTGCAATTGGGACAAAAAGACATGCTTATTGACTGCCAGGGAAACTGGGGAAACATTCTGACGGGTGATGCCGCTGCTGCCGCCCGATACATTGAGGCACGTCTGACCAAGTTTGCGCTTGATGTAGTATTCAATCCCAAAACAACCGAATGGCAACTCTCCTATGACGGAAGGAATCGGGAACCGGTAACTTTGCCTGTAAAATTCCCGCTATTGCTGGCACAGGGTGTAGAAGGTATCGCTGTGGGGCTATCCTCCAAAATATTACCACACAACTTCAACGAACTGTGTGATGCTGCTGTAAAGTATCTCCACGGAGAGAATTTCAGACTTTATCCGGACTTCCAGACAGGTGGTAACATCGACGTTTCGAAATATAACGACGGTGAACGCGGAGGTGCTGTCCGTGTACGTGCCAAGATAGAAAAGGTGGATAACAAGACACTCGCCATCAAGGAAATTCCTTATGGGAAGACGGTAGCCAATCTCTGCGACTCCATTGTTAAGGCAAGCGAGAAAGGAAAAATCAAAATCAAAAAAGTAGAAGACCTGACTTCGGGCAGCGTGGAAATATTAGTGCACCTTGCTCCTGGAGTATCTTCGGATAAGACAATCGATGCGCTATACGCTTTTACTGATTGTGAAGTAAGTATCTCGCCCAACTGTTGTGTCATAGATGCCCAAAAGCCTCACTTCCTCAACGTAAGTGACGTACTTAGAAAGTCAGTAGACAATACTCTGGCATTGCTGCGGTTGGAACTGGAGATACGGAAAGAGGAAATTCAAGAAAGTCTGCACTTTGCATCATTGGAAAAAATCTTCATTGAAGAACGTATCTATAAAGACAAAGAATTTGAACAAGCCAAGAGCATGGATGCTGCTTGTGAACATATTGACAGCCGTCTGACTCCTTATTATCCGAAGTTTATCCGTGAAGTGACGAAGGACGATATCCTCAAACTGATGGAAATCAAGATGGCCCGTATCCTCCGGTTTAACTCCGATAAGGCCGAAGAACTGATTGCCCGAATGAAAGCGGATATCGAAGAGATAGACCGTCATCTGGCTAATATCGTGGAATACACCGTTGACTGGTTCCGTATGTTGAAGGATAAATATGGAAAGAACTTCCCGCGCCGTACAGAACTGCGCAACTTTGACACCATCGATTCATCGAAAGTGGTAGAAGCCAATGAAAAATTATATATCAACCGGGATGAAGGATTTATCGGTACAGGGCTAAAGAAAGACGAATTCATAGCTAACTGTTCCGATTTGGATGATGTCATTATTTTCTTCCGTGACGGACGTTATATCATCACACCGGTAGCGGACAAGAAGTTCGTCGGTAAAAATATACTCTACGCCAATGTATTCAAGAAGAATGACAAGCGGACAATCTACAACGTAGTTTATCGCGACGGCAAAGAAGGTACACACTATATCAAGCGTTTTGCCGTAACTTCTGTGGTACGCGACCGTGAATACGACGTAACGCAGGGAAAACCCGACTCACGTATCGTATATTTCACCGTTAACCCTAACGGAGAAGCAGAAGTTATTAAGGTTACACTGAAACCGAACCCACGTGTACGCCGTATTATTTTTGAAGAAGACTTCAGCAATATCAATATTAAGGGACGGCAGGCAATGGGTAACATCCTGACAAAACTCCCCGTTCACAAGATAGCGTTGAAACAGCGAGGCGGCTCCACACTGGGCGGAAGAAAAGTATGGTTCGACCGTGATATATTACGCCTCAACTATGACGGGCGCGGTGAATACCTTGGTGAATTCCAAAGTGATGACAGCATCCTCGTAGTACTAAATGACGGTGAGTTCTACACAACGAATTTCGACCTCAATAATCACTACGAAGACAGTATCCGTGTATTAGAAAAATATGACCCGCACAAAGTCTGGACGGCAGTACTTAATGATGCCGACCAACAGAATTTCCCATACATCAAACGTTTCTGTTTCGAAGCAACCGGTCGTAAACAAAACTATCTGGGCGAAAACAAGGACAATCGCCTCATTCTGTTGACGGATGAATATTATCCTCGCCTGGAAGTGGTATTCGGTGGTCTTGACAGTTTCCGTGAACCGATGATTATAGAAGCGGATGAGTTTATCGCCGTGAAAGGTTTCAAAGCAAAAGGAAAACGATTAACCACCTTTACCCTTGACACCATTAACGAGTTGGAACCGACACGCCAGCCTGAGGATTTGCAGAACACTTCCGAGGATGAAGAGGAGGAAGAACCGGAAATTCTTGACCCTGACCATGGTAAAAGCGAAGGAGACATATTGGATGAACTGACAGGACAAATGAAGTTATTCTCTAATGGCAATAGCGAAGATGAGACTACGTAAAACCGGTATATTGACAGGGTGCCTGTTTCTATTCTTAGGAAGCGGAACAGTACAAGCACAGCTTCCCGCAGAAGCAGAAGGTTTGGAACGGAGTCGTCTTGTCACCCGTGCTACAATGTACGGTATAGGGGTTACAAACGTATTCGATACCTATCTGTCTCCACAGGAATATACCGGTATAGACTTCCGTATCTCCCGTGAAAGTATGCGAATGACCAAATGGGCGGACGGCAAACTGTCTCTCCAAAGTTTCTTTCAGGCCGATTTGGGTTATACTCACAATAAAGCGGATAACAACAATACATTCTCTGCGTTGGCAAACTGGAATTATGGTTTGCATTACAATTTTCCTATCACAAGTAATTTTAAATTGCTTGCCGGTGGACTTGCCGATTTGAACGGTGGTTTCGTTTACAATCTCCGCAACACGAATAATCCGGCATCGGCACGTGCGTATATCAATTTGGATGCCTCGGGTATGGCTATCTGGGATTTGCGAATAAAGAACTATCCGCTGACTTTGCGCTATCAGATAAACTTGCCGTTAATGGGCGTCATGTTTTCACCGC
Organism: uncultured bacterium; assembly: GCA_905215345.1. GTDB lineage: Bacteria > Bacteroidota > Bacteroidia > Bacteroidales > Bacteroidaceae > Bacteroides. The sequence goes on along the minus strand of CAJMPR010000005.1, from coordinate 237,390 downwards.
ATTACGGACAGTCCTATTATGAGATATTCTCGTTGGGAAACAGTAGCGGGGTTGTCAAGTTTACTTCCTTACACAACCAGCTTTCACTACGGCAGATGTTAACGGTAGATTTCCGCGTAGGACGAGGTAAAATGCGTTTAGGATATATCTGGGATGCACAACAATCCCATGTAAACGACATAAAAACACATACTTATTCGCATGTGTTCATGGTGGGATTTGTGAAGGAGTTATATCTACTCCGAAATAAAACTAAGAAATGACAGGAGGTAAGATGATAAATGATAAGATGATGGAATTTCTAAGAAAAATAGGATTTCTGTTCGCTTTGCTTCCTTTATTGAGTGGTTGTATCCGCGAGGAAGAGGTTGTCAATACTCCGCAGGGAAATTTCGAAACCCTGTGGAAAATCATTGACGAACAGTATTGCTTTCTGGAATACAAACAAATAGACTGGAATGCGATATATAACAAATATAGTAAACTTGTCACTAACAATATGACCAGTGAAGGTCTGTTTGAAGTCTTAGGCAATATGCTGAATGAGTTGCAAGACGGACATGTCAACCTGGCTTCTTCTCATAATGTGTCTTATTATGATGCATGGTATCAGGATTATCCGCGTAACTTTCGTGAAGACATTGTAGAAGATTATTATCTCGGGAAAGCCAGCAGTGACTACCGCACAGCCGCAGGTATTAAGTATAAAATCTTAGAAGACAACATCGGTTATATACGTTACGAAAGTTTTTCTTCAGGCATCGGCAACGGCAATCTGGACGAGATACTCTCCTATCTCGCTGTATGCAATGGGGTTATCATTGACGTACGCAGCAATGGTGGTGGTAATGTTACCAATTCCACACGTATTGCCGCCCGCTTTACCAATGAAAAAGTATTAACCGGCTACATCCGGCATAAGACCGGTAAAGGACATAATGACTTCTCTGACCCTTATCCCATTTATTTGGAGCCTAATGACGGGGTACGTTGGCAGAAAAAAGCCGTAGTTCTTACCAACCGTCGTTCATACAGTGCCACGAATGATTTCGTCAATCAAATGCGTTACTTGCCCAATGTCACCACTATGGGCGACAAAACCGGCGGTGGTTCGGGTATGCCGTTTACCTCCGAATTACCAAACGGATGGACAGTACGTTTCTCTGCCAGCCCACATCTCAGCGTCGATATGGAGCAAATAGAGTGGGGCATCGACCCGGACATCAAGGTAGATATGCTGCCGGCAGACGAAGCTAATAATATAGATACTATCATTGAAAAAGCCCGTGCTTTTCTTAATGGGAAATGGACACCCGAAGCAAATCAATAACTTTATTCATCCTTTTGCTTGCCAAACCGGGAAAACTTCTTATCTTTGCACCGCTAAACGAAATTATTGCTGCGGCTGTGGCGTAATTGGTAGCCGCGCCAGACTTAGGATCTGGTGTCGTGAGACGTGTAGGTTCGAGTCCTATCAGCCGCACAACTGATTAATTTCAGATTATAAAAAGACAAACAACTGGAAAAGCTTCGGAAACTCATAAGTTCTGAAGCTTTTTTTATGGATTGTGTTAAAAACGGGAGAACTATAACAGCCCGAAATCTTTTTTGCATTTTAATTGTTTCTGAGAGAACAATCAAATTAGTTATCCACTAAAAATTTATGCAATGAAGAAAGAACCTAAACTTCCTATGAAGAGAGCCTCTTGGCTAAAAAATCTATTTCTGATAGCATGTTTGCTCCTCACGGCAATCCCCGGTTTTTCCCAAACAAAAACAGTGACCGGTACGGTGACCGATGCGACAGGCGAACCGCTGATCGGAGCATCCGTTCTGCAACAAGGAACTTCCAATGGTGTTATTACCGATATTGACGGTAAATATTCCATTCAGGTATCCCCCGAAGCTACCCTCGAATTTTCTTATGTAGGAATGGTAAAACAGTCTATAAAGGTTGGCAATCGAAGCGTCATAGACGTACAGATGCAAGACGACTCTCAAATGCTTGCTGAAACCGTAGTCATCGGTTACGGTAGTGCAAAAAAACGTGACCTTACCGGCTCCATCACCAATATAAAAGGAGATGAAATTGCCAATAAACCGGTAGTTAACCCTGTTTCGGCATTACAAGGAAAGATTGCCGGTGTACAAGTTATCAATTCAGGTAAAGCAGGTGCAGACCCTGAAATCCGCGTACGTGGTACAAACTCCATCAACGGATATAAACCTTTGTATGTAGTAGATGGATTGTTCAACGACAACATCAACTTCCTGAATCCGCAAGACATCGAGTCTATGGAAATCCTGAAAGACCCGTCATCCCTTGCCATCTTTGGTGTACGTGGAGCCAACGGTGTAATCATTATCACTACCAAGAAAGCTAAAGAAGGACAAACCCGTGTCAACATCAACGGTTCGTTCGGATTTAAAACAGTAACCAACAAAATCGCAATGGTAGATGCTGCAGGGTTCAAAGAACTCTACAACGAACAGTTGAGAAATGAGGGCAATCCTGAATTTGATTTTACCCCGTGGACGGGCAATACCAACTGGCAGGACGAAATCTTCCATACAGGTTTTATCACCAATAATAATATCAGTATTACCGGTGCTTCTGCCAAACATAGTTTCTACCTCGGTGCAGGTTATGCCTACGAACAAGGTAGCATCAAACATGAGAAGTACAGCAAAATTACATTGAACGTCAGCAATGACTATAAGGTAACGGACAACTTCAAAGTCGGTTTCCAGTTCAATGGTGCACGCATGTTGCCTGCTGATACAAAAAGTGTAGCAACCGCCCTGCGCGCTGCTCCGGTGGTTCCGGTCTTTAATGAAGAATACGGGTTATACACTACCCTGCCGAATTTCCAGAAAGCGCAGATGAACAACCCGTTAGTGGACGTAAATCTGAAAGCCAATACTACCCGTGCCGAAAATTATCGTGCATCAGGTAATGTATACGGTCAATGGGACTTCCTGAAACATTTCCAGGCCAAGGTGATGTACTCTATGGATTATGGTTCCAACAGTAGCCGTACTTATACTCCTATTATCCAAGTATTCGACAGTAGTGCCGAAGGCAACGTAGTTACTCTTGGCAATGGTAAGACCGGTGTCAAGCAGTCCAAACAAACTGAAACGAAAGTACAGAGCGATTATCTGTTGACTTATACCAACACTTGGGGAGAGCATAGCCTGACTGCCACAGCAGGTTTCACTACCTATTATAATAAGCTTGAAATGCTGGGAGCAGAACGTACACAAGGTGTCGGACTGGTTATTCCCAACAATCCCGATAAGTGGTATGTAAGTATCGGTGATGCCGCCACTGCTACCAACGAAAGTACCCAATGGGAGCGCAGTACCGTTTCCATATTAGGACGTGTCCTCTACAATTATAAAGGCAGATACCTACTCAACGCTTCTTTCCGTCGGGACGGTTCTTCCGCTTTCTCTTATACGGGAAATGAATGGCAGAATTTCTACTCTATCGGTGCCGGATGGTTAATGACAGAAGAAAAGTTTATGAAAGACATTACCTGGCTGGATATGTTGAAGCTGAAAGGTTCATGGGGTACATTGGGTAACCAGAATCTGGATAAAGCCTATCCCGCAGAACCATTGCTGACAAATGCTTATTCCGCTGTCTTCGGCAAGCCGTCCGCCATCTATCCGGGTTACCAACTTTCTTACTTACCCAACCCGAATCTGAGATGGGAAAAAGTAGAAGCATGGGAAGCCGGAGCAGAAGCCAACTTCTTCCGTAACCGTTTGCATTTTGAAGGTGTATATTACAAGAAGACCACCAAAGACTTGCTGGCAGAAGTTCCGGGTATCTCGGGTACAGTTCCGGGTATCGGTAACCTCGGTTCCATTGAAAATAAAGGTGTGGAACTCGCCCTCAGTTGGCGCGACCAAATCGGAGATTGGGGGTACAACGTAGGTGCCAACCTGACAACTATTAAGAATAAGGTATTGAACCTTGTACAGGAGGGATACTCCATTATTGCCGGTGACAAGAGCCAAAGTTACACAATGGCAGGCTACCCTATCGGTTTCTTCTATGGATACAAGGTAGAGGGAGTCTATCAAACTGAAGAAGAAATTGCCAACTCTCCTAAAAACACGTTGGCAACCGTTACACCGGGTGACTTGAAATTCAAAGATGTAGACGGAAACGGTGAGATTACGACGGCCGACCGTACCTTAATCGGTGACCCAACTCCGGATGTTACTTACGGTATTACGCTCGGTGTAAATTATAAGAATTGGGAACTCGGCATCGACATGATGGGGCAAGGTGGAAACCAGATATTCCGTACATGGGATAACTACAACTGGAGCCAGTTCAACTTCATGGAACAACGTCTGGATCGCTGGCACGGACCGGGTACAAGTAATACCCAGCCCTTACTGAATACCAAACATACCATCAATAACCTGAATTCAGAATATTATATTGAAGACGGTAGTTTCTTCCGTATCCGTAACGTACAGTTGGCCTATAACTTTGACAAGGCTTTAATTTCCCGGATTGGCATGCAGGCATTGAAGCTCTATGTCAACATCCAGAATCTAAAGACCTGGAAACACAATACCGGTTATACTCCTGAATTAGGTGGCAGTGCCATTGCTTTCGGTGTAGACGACGGAAGTTATCCGATGCCCGCTATCTATACATTCGGTTTCAATCTAACCTTCTAACAGTGATAGAATAGTGAAAGTAATAGTGTCTGAATTTATCCAAACCCTATAACAACAAAAGAAATATGAGACTAAAGAAATATATATTATCCCTCATGGCAATAGGTGTTACCAGCCTTGCCCTGACATCTTGTAACGACTTCCTGGACCGTAACCCATTGGGACAGTTCACTGAAGATGATGCCCCCAACGCTCTTGTGGGTGGAAAAATGTACAATGTTTATTACCTGATGCGTAGTTACAACATTACCGCAGGTATTCCCGCTTTCATGGTACACATGGTACGTAGTGAAGACTCTGAAAAAGGTAGTGACGTCGGTGACGGAGCCGACCAAGCCGCTATGTGGGATGATTTTCAATATACAGCTTCCAACGGTACGCTAAGTGCTTACTGGGGACAGAACTATAAAATTATCTACCAGTGTAATGAAATTCTGGATGATTTGGCGAAAAGTGAGAACAAGGATGACTTGGAGAATGTACGTACCAAAGGAGAAGCCCTCTTCTTCCGTGCTTACTGCTACTTCAACCTCGTACGTGCTTGGGGAGAAGTTCCTCTGGTCACTTTCAAGGTAACAGAAGCATCAGAAGCTAACATCCCTAAAACAACCGCTGACAAAATCTATGAACAAATAGACAAGGATTTAACCGAAGCAGAAAAGAGCCTGCCTCTTACCTGGACTTCAGAGTACACCGGGCGCATCACCTGGGGTGCCGCACGCGCTTTGCATGCACGTACCTATATGATGCGTAACGACTGGGACAATATGTACGATGCTTCTACCGATGTCATCAAATCCGGTCTCTATAACCTAAATACTCCGGTAGACCAAGTGTTTACAGTGGCAGGCGAAAACTGTGGTGAGAGTGTCTTTGAACTTCAATGTGAAGCCACCGATGCCTTGAAAGGCAGCGATGTAATCGGTAGCCAGTTCTGCCAAGTACAAGGTGTACGTGGAGCCGGACAATGGAACTTAGGTTGGGGATGGCACATGGGTACTACGCTTGTAGGACAAGCTTTCGAGCCGGGTGACCCTCGTAAGGATGCCAGCCTGCTCTATTTTCGTCGGGATGTCAGTGATCCTATCACCCCGGAAAATACGAACAAGCCTTATGGCGAATCTCCTGTATCCACTGCTATGGGTGCTTACTTCAACAAGAAAGCCTACACCGAGCCGGAACTTCGTGAAAAATATACCAAGGAAGGTTTTTGGGTGAATATTCGTATCATCCGTTATCCTGATGTATTGTTGATGGGAGCTGAATCTGCCAACGAGAAAGGGTTGCCCACCGAGGCTATCGACTATCTGGAACAAGTACGTGCTCATTCACGCGGTGCTGACAGCAGTATATTACCCAAGGTTACCTCTACCGATCAAAGCACTTTGCGCGAAGCCATTCACCACGAACGTCGTGTAGAATTAGCTTTGGAACCCGACCGGTTCTATGATTTGGTACGCTGGGGTACAGCCAAGCAAGTGCTTCAAGCCGCCGGAAAGAATTACCAGGACAAGAATGCCTTGTTACCTTTGCCGCAGGATGAGATTGACAAGTCAAACGGGGTATTGGTACAAAACCCGAATTATTAAAAAAGTCTCACCCCCGCCCCCTCTCCCAAGCAGAGGAGAGATAGTTAGTGGGGGAATAAAGAAATAGGATTTTGAATGGATAACGGAATATCTTGCTAACTTTAATCAGCCCCACTCCCCACCTCTCCTCTGCTTGGGAGAGGGGGCGGGGGTAAGACTTCAAAATATAACAATATGAATAGAATTTTCAAAAAAACAAGCCTGTTACTGGCAGCCGCCTTTATAAGCGCCACCGCCTTGCAGGCACAAAAATCCCCTCAGGACATGGACCGCTTCATTGATGCGTTGATGAAGAAGATGACCGTAGAGGAAAAGATAGGTCAGCTCAACTTGCCCGTAACCGGTGAAATCACTACCGGACAGGCAAAAAGCAGTGACGTTGCCAAAAAGATAGAACAAGGTCTTGTAGGCGGACTTTTTAACCTGAAAGGAGTAGCCAAGATACGTGATGTGCAGAAACTTGCAGTAGAGAACTCTCGTCTGGGCATCCCCTTATTGTTTGGTATGGACGTGATACATGGTTATGAAACCATCTTCCCTATTCCATTGGGACTATCCTGTACCTGGGATACGGCAGCCATTCAGGAGTCTGCGCGTATCGCTGCCGTTGAAGCCAGCGCCGATGGTATTTCCTGGACTTTCAGCCCGATGGTAGATATCAGTCGTGATCCCCGCTGGGGACGTGTAAGCGAAGGTAACGGTGAAGACCCGTTCCTTGGTGGAGCAATCGCAAAGGCAATGGTATATGGCTATCAGGGAACAAACCTGTCCGACCAATTGAAACGTAATGACGAAATCATGGCGTGCGTTAAGCACTTTGCCCTTTACGGTGCCGGTGAAGCAGGCCGTGATTATAATACGGTAGATATGAGCCGTAACCGCATGTTCAACGAATACATGTATCCTTATGAAGCCGCAGTAGAAGCGGGTGTAGGTAGCGTAATGGCTTCCTTCAATGAAATAGACGGAGTACCCGCAACCGCCAACAAATGGTTGATGACTGACGTACTCCGGAAGCAATGGGGTTTTAAAGGTTTCGTGGTAACGGACTTTACAGGTATCTCTGAAATGATTGAACACGGAATAGGTGACTTGCAGACAGTTTCGGCACGTGCCATCAATGCCGGTATAGACATGGATATGGTGAGCGAGGGATTTGTAGGCACTTTAAGAAAGTCCATCGTAGAAGGTAAGGTAAGCATGAAGACACTGGATGCAGCTTGCCGCCGTATTCTCGAAGCCAAATATAAGCTGGGATTATTCGACAACCCTTACAAATACTGCGACCTGAATCGTCCTCCACGTGACATCTTCACCAAAGAACATCGTGCTGCCGCTCGCAAGATAGCTTCAGAAAGTTTTGTTCTGTTGAAAAACGGTGAAGTAAAAATGCATCCGGGTTCTTTGCCAGAGCCTTTACTTCCGTTAAAAAAACAAGGAACTGTCGCCGTTATCGGTCCGTTAGGTAACACCCGTAGTAATATGCCCGGTACCTGGAGTGTGGCCGCCCGTCTGAACGATTACCCTTCCCTATATGAAGGATTAAAAGAAATGATGACCGGAAAGGTAAATATCACCTATGCGAAAGGTAGTAATCTGGCAAGTGATGCCGCTTATGAAGAACGTGCTACCATGTTTGGTCGCTCGTTGAACCGTGACAACCGTACAGATAAAGAATTATTGGACGAAGCTCTGAAAGTTGCCGCCGGTGCTGATGTCATTGTTGCCGCATTGGGAGAATCTTCCGAAATGAGCGGTGAAAGTTCCAGCCGCACCAATCTCGACATTCCGGACGTACAACGTACCTTGCTGGAAGCCTTGCTGAAAACAGGCAAGCCCGTGGTGTTGACTCTCTTCACCGGTCGTCCCTTGACACTGACCTGGGAACAGGAAAACGTACCCGCCATACTGAACGTATGGTTTGGCGGTAGTGAGGCAGCTTACGCCATCGGTGATGTACTGTTTGGCGATGTTAATCCCAGTGGTAAACTCACCATGACATTCCCGAAGAATGTAGGGCAGATACCTTTGTTTTATAATCATAAGAATACCGGCCGGCCGTTAAAAGAAGGAGGATGGTTCGAAAAGTTCCGCACCAACTATCTCGATGTAGATAATGACCCGTTGTATCCTTTCGGTTACGGACTTTCATATACTACTTTCCAATACAGTGACATCGCCCTCAGCACACCGACAATGCCACAAAATGGTTCCATTACCGCCGTAGTTACGGTAACGAATACCGGAAAGCGTGATGGCGCGGAAGTGGTGCAACTTTATATCCGTGACCTTGTAGGAAGCATTACCCGTCCGGTACGCGAACTGAAAGGTTTTGAAAAGGTATTCCTTCGTGCCGGAGAAAGCAAAACGGTATCATTCAAAATCACACCGGATTTGCTGCGATTCTATGACTATAATCTGAATCATGTGGCTGAACCGGGAGACTTTGACCTATTCATCGGTGGCAGCAGCCAAGCTACAAAGGCAGCCCGTATTACACTGAAGTAAATTACGGAGATATCAAAACAACCATATATATGAAACATCTTATAACCTATAGTTTATTCTTTTGCCTGCTGTTTCTCACCGGAGCTTGCGGACAAAAGAAAGCCGATACAACCAAAGAAGTTTTGAGTGACGAAGCTTTGATGGACACCGTACAACGTTCCACCTTCAATTACTTTTGGGAAGGTGCCGAACCCAACAGCGGATTGGCTCGTGAACGTATCCACATGGACGGAGACTATCCTGAGAACGACCAGAATGTCGTAACATCCGGTGGCAGCGGTTTCGGCATTATGGCTATTCTGACAGGTATAGACCGTGGTTACGTTACTCGTGAAGAAGGACTGAAACGTATGGACCGCATCGTTTCCTTCCTCGAAACAGCCGACCGTTTTCATGGCGCATATCCCCATTGGTGGTATGGCGACACCGGAAAGGTAAAGCCTTTCGGACAAAAAGACAATGGTGGCGACCTGGTAGAGACAGCCTTCATCATGCAGGCGCTCCTTGCCGTACATCAATACTACATAAATGGTGATGAACAGGAAAAAACTCTTGCCGGACGCATCGACAAGTTATGGCGTGAGGTGGACTGGAATTTCTACCGACAGGGAGACCAAAATGTGCTTTATTGGCATTGGAGCCCCGAATACGGTTGGGAAATGAACTTCCCGGTTCATGGCTACAACGAATGTCTCATTATGTACATACTTGCTGCCGCCTCTCCTACCCACGGTGTACCGGCCGCTGTTTATCACGACGGTTGGGCGCAAAATGGTGCTATTGTCGATCCGCATCAGGTAGAAGGAATCAAACTGCATCTACGTTATCAAGGCGGAGAAGCCGGACCGCTGTTCTGGGCACAATACTCTTTCCTCGGTCTTAATCCTAACGGACTGAAAGACGAATACTGTCCCAGCTACTTCAACGAGATGCGTAACCTGACCCTTGTGAACCGAGCTTATTGTATCCGCAATCCGAAACATTACAAAGGTTTCGGTCCTGATTGTTGGGGATTGACAGCCAGTTACTCTGTCAACGGTTATGCCGCCCATGCCCCCAACGAGCGTGAAGACCTCGGAGTAATATCGCCTACCGCAGCTCTGTCATCCATCGTCTATACACCGGAATCTTCATTGCAAGTGATGCGCCATCTTTACGAAATGGGCGATAAGGTATTCGGTCCTTACGGTTTTTACGATGCTTTCAGCGAAACGGACAACTGGTATCCGCAACGTTATCTTGCCATTGACCAGGGACCAATAGTTGTAATGATCGAAAATTACCGTACCGGATTGTTATGGAAGCTCTTCATGAGTCATCCGGATGTGCAGAAGGGATTACAAAAATTAGGCTTTACCGCCGGGCAACAAAAACCTCAAGAATAATTTCAATCTTTTTCATTTTTTATAAAGCCGGATGCTGATTATAAAACAGTTTCCGGCTTTTTATGTGAGTTTATTACTGCTGATAAGGAACATTAATTCTCTTTTTTACGATGACTTAGCTGAAAATACACTAATATTAATTCGTCCGCTTATAGTGAACCTTTCGTCCCACTATAGGCGGACGAAAGGTTCACTATAAGCGGACGAATTAATTCATGCAAGTAAAGATACTAACCATCATTACAAAAACCAATAACTACTATCTTCTTATTACTTTTATCTTATAATAAAATATACCTTTTTTCGAGGTTAAAACAACACTTTTCCGACAAAACAGAGTATCTTTGGGCAAACACCAATCAATCATCATCATGAAAAAGTTTTTATTGGCTGTCTGCATGACGGCACTACCATTCTTCGTCTACGGACAGAAGAACTATTCTTCCCCCCAACCTGACAATCAGCGCGGCTTTACCTTTGCCTGGCTCAGCGACGTTCACCTCAACTCGTTCGCCTATGCCGAGGATGACTTACGGCAAGCCATCGAAGACATCAACGCCAATCCTGCGGTGGATTTCACCATCCTAAGCGGAGACGTCACAGAGTTTGGAGACACAAAAGAGTTTTATCTGCTGGACGAAATTTTAAAGAGCTTCAAAAAGCCCTATCTCTTGCTGCCCGGCAACCACGATGTAAACTGGAGTGAAAACGGATGCACCATGTTCAACAAGATATTCCGTGCGTCTCACTTCTGTTACGACTGGCAGGGAGTACGTTTCATCGGTTGCGGAGCCGGACCGGCCCTACGCATGGGACCGCCTCACATTCCGCGTGAAGAGGTTCTTTGGCTTGATTCCGTCATCAGTGCCACCCCCGTGACGCAGCCAGTTATTTTCGTTAATCATTTTCCATTGAACGCTGATTTGAGTAACTGTCGGGAGATTTTACAGATACTAAAGAAACGTAATACCCAAGTAGCACTTGCCGGGCATCTACACGTTAACCGTGCTTATGACGCCGATGGTATTCCGGGAGTGATAGGACGCTCTTCGTTACGAAGAAATGACCCGATAGGAGGATATAATTTAGTCAGCCTGCAAAATGACACATTGCAATTCCGCGAACGTATCATCAAGACAGAAACCCGGCCTGCATGGCAAACCATCTTATTTCATCCGGCCATTCAGGAAGTATGGAAGTTGCAAGATATTACGGATGTAGCCTCACAAGGAAGCATAGACGGTAACCTGTATGTTTACACTAATACCGCCGGAGTAGTCCATGCTTTGAACGCAGATAACGGAGAAACACTATGGAAATATCAGACTGGGAATAAAATATTCTCGTCACCCTTTATCACTTCCCAAGTAGTAGTAATTTCTTCGTGCGACGGTTGTATTTATGCTCTGAATAAAAAAGACGGCAAAATGGAGTGGAAGTACGACACAGGTTATCCGATTGTAGCTTGCCCCACAGTAGCGGACGGAAATGTCTATATCGGCAGCAGTAATGGTAAATTCTACTCTATCCGTTTGGCAGATGGCACTCCCAACTGGATATGCGAAGGTTTGAAAGGATATGTCGAATCACGACCTGCTACAGACCGTGAGCGTATATATATCGGAACCTGGGGAGCAATGTTTTACGCCATCGACCGGAAAACGGGAAAAAAAGTCTGGGAGTTTGATACCCAACGGGGAAGATATTTTTCACCGGGAGCATGCTGGCCGGTAGTCCTCCCTTATATGTCGAATGATAAAAAACAAAAGGAACAGGTAATTATCCTTAGTTCGGACTATTTCGTACGTGCTTTCCAACCGGAAAACGGAAAGATACTTTGGGCGTCGGATGAAGCGAAAGGACGTGAATCACTTGGTTTCTCGGCAGGCGGAAAGACCCTGTACGTCAAAGGAATCAAAAATAATATCACTGCGGTAAATATATCGGAAGGCTGTTATAAACCACTTTGGAGTACGTTGATGCCATATGAAAGCAATTTCATCCCTACCCGCATGGAAACAACGGAAGACTATGTATTCATCCCCACAGAATTTGGAGTAGTACATGCCGTACGGACAGACGGGAGTGGAATTGCCTGGCATTGGAAAACATCCCACTCGGCTGTAACATCTTTAAAGAATGCAGGGGAGAAACGGCTGATCGTTATGACTATGGACGGGACGATTACTTGCCTGCAATACTAAGAGAGATTTTATAACCCCTTAATAAGTTCTCCTCCTGTCACCAATCATTGTAACAGGAGGAGAACTTTTTAAATAGGGCAGATTACTCGCTACTGCCGCCACCTTCTCCGCCACCACCTTTCACATCATCATTACTAATAGAACGCGCGGCTTTCTTCACACTGGCCTTCAATTCACCGATACGGTAGCTTACACTCATACCATAACGCATACGGGAATAGCGGTAATTACTTTCCTGCCTGAAACCGACACCTTCCAATGTGTTTTTACTGTCCATATACTTCTGGAAAAAGTTACCCGCAAAAGCAGATAATGTTAATCGCTTTTCTTTCAGGAAAGAACGGTTGATACTGATATTAAAATCGTAGAAACTGTCACCTTTCCCCTGTAACATCACATAAGGAGTCGAACCCATCAGATTCAAGCTTCCACGGATATCCAAAGGAAAAGTATGTTGTACCCCTCCATATGCAAAACAACTCCAACCACTGTTCGTTATCTCTTGTGCCGGACTGTTCAGGTAAGAATAATCCGCACTAAGATTCATATAAATACGCGTTTTAGAGGTAGCATTCCAATTGATATAGGCACTCAGCCCCGCATATTTACTACGTCCGATATTCTCATAAGTAGAAAAAAGCACATCCTTTTCGGCTTTTGTACCTAACCCCGGGATTATCTGTCCCGGCTCTATCCGTTGCGTCACCCTCTCTATGCTATTATTATTGAACGAGTAGCGGGCTGCCAAGTTGATGTTGAACTTCTGCGTAAAGTTACTGTAGCTCAAATTCAGCGCATGGCTCTTTTCACTCTCCAAATCCGGATTACCTTTAGATATATAAGTAGGATCCACATCATCCACATACGGGTTTAAATACCAGATACTGGGTCGCCAAATACGCATATTATAACCCAACCGTATGTTGGACATCTCTGTCAACTTGTATCCCACAGTTGCGGAAGGTACCCAATCATTGAAGTTCACTTTAAAGTTATCCCCCTTTCCGACAATATACTTCACATTCTGCATGGTTCGTTCATAACGCAAACCTGCCTTAGCCGAAATCTTCTTTATATTCAAAGAATACCCTACGTAAACTGCAAGGATATCATTCAGATGTTTGTAATCGCTACTACGTTCCCTATCCAGTTCATAGTCATTCCCCCCATTTTCTTTTACCTGATAACGCCAATCCTGACTACTATTATTTCGAATGATATACTTCACTCCCGTTTCGAGTGTATGTATTTTGGCAATTGGAGTAGTATAATCCGCCTGAAAAGTATGTTCGGAACTATTCTGCTTTCCATCCGTCCGTAAGTTCCGCAACCTCAGGAATGAGAGCCACTCCTCTGACATTTGATCCGCTTCGTATAAATAGTGCGTATATCCGTCCGAAGTTCTCGGTTGCGTGTTCACTTTATATGAAAATGTAAACATCCTCTCTTTTACCTTTGCCGAAGTGCGCTGATAGTCAACACTTCCACGTACGGAATACCATGAATTATCATTCTTCGAGCGGGAGTTATAACGATAAAAAGGAGCCGTATTAGTAAGCTCTCCAAGACTCTCCATATAGGCATCGCCGAAACCTTCACTTTTATTAATTCCACCATACATACCGACCGACATTGTCAATAAACGCAATGTGTCTATCTCATAACTCGCCTCCAGATTACCATGCTGGAAAGTACCACTGTTATCGTTCTCGCTATTATTTATGGTACGAGAGGTAGCATTACCGGCATCATTCAGATTATAACGCGTATTTTCTAAATAATTAATGGGACGGTTATCGTAATTTATACTATAATTACCGGTCACCGTCAGTTTACCTTTCTTCACCGTGGCATAAGCACTACCTCCCGCTCCGGTATTACTTGCATTTGCACTGAATGTTGCGGTGTAGCCCTCAAAACCGCTACCCACAGTTATGATATTCAAGATACCTCCTACTCCTTCGGCATCATACTTTGCACCCGGATTCGTAATTACTTCAATATTCTTAATGGAATTGGCAGGCATGCTTTTCAGAACTTCCGTCGGGTTATTACTCATCATATTGTTGGGCTTACCATTCACATGAACCTTGAAACTACTGCTACCATTGACTTTGATATTGTCTTCCCCATCTACTGTAACAAGAGGTACTTTACGCAACATCTCAAGTACGGTATTCGATTTTGAATCGGGGTCATCCTGCACATTATATTCTATCTTATCAATATCGGCTTTCACCAATGGTTTCTGTGCCACCACTTCTACCTGCCCCAATTCATTGGATGCATCCGTAATATAAAGTGTTCCGAAATCAATCAGTTTTTCTCCGGCCTTTACAACAAAATCTTTCACGATGTTACTCCTCCCCACGGAAGAAATCGTCATAATGAAATTACCCGTACCGGATACTTTCTCCTGAAACTTTCCTTTCATGTCAGTAACCAACATCTTAATGGCATGTGCCGGCGCTTCTTTCTTCACTATCTTGATGGTGGCATAAGGTTCTCCTTCCTGAGTAAGCGAGTCCAGTAAGATTCCTTTGATTTGAAAAGAGGAGCTTGCCGTGTTTTGCGCAGTTGCCAGGGCGGATATTAACAATACCGTCAACAACATAATCCATTTAATTCTCATCGCATTTCCCTGTTTTAATAACTATTTTTGTTTATTGTTTTTGTATTAGACATACCGTGTATATATTTTGTCATATGAATTTGACAAAAATATACCATTATCTGACAATTACGAGAATTTCGGAGTTAAAAAAGCGAAAAGAATATTGATTTACAGGAAGTAAAAGAAAAGCAACAAAAGCACATTGATTGCAATAACACAACCAAAGCCTCCTAATATCCACGGACGGAGCGAACTCTTGCTACCGGCGAAGAAAAGCGCATAGCACATATTCACTATGATATTACTAACTATTGCTTGCATACTGCAAGCTGTTATCAACGCTGCCGTTACACTTCCCGTATTTTGCAGAAGATTCAGGATGAAAGGGGTAATATCACTGAAGCCGGAAATGAAAGATAACAAGGTCAATCCACCCTTACCGGCGTATATCAGTGTATAATGTGTCAAAATCGTAAATGCAACAAAAAGTACGGCAAAGATTAGTGCCACCTTGAATTCCAACGGGTTACTACTATCATCGTCTTCATCAACCTCTCCCGCTACCGCAGGACGTTTCCACTTGGAGTGCAAAAACAAGGATACCCCTGCAGATACCACGGACATAACCAGCAGATAAGGATAGATGGCAGATAGGATTTCCGCACTGAAAATTCCGATAAGAATCAGAAATCGCAAAAACATCATACTGACCGCCAGTAACATGGCAGCCACATATTCGGGAGCCTCTTGGGGAGACGCCTTACGACTTTTACGCGCCAGCACCGATATGGTGGCAGTACTGCTATACAACCCGCCTATAATACCCGAAACAAGGACACCTGATTCATGGAATACATATCTCTTCAATAAATAAGAAAGATAGGAAATACCTGATACTACAACTGTAGCCAACCATATTCTGTAAGGTGTCAGCGGAATGCCCGGTATTAAATCCGCATTGGGCAACATCGGGAGGATAATACCACTAATGGCAAGGAACTTGGCAAGCGTTATCATCTCGTCATTCTTCATACGCTGCGCCAGTTCTGTAAAGGTGTGCTTTAACTCCGTAAAGAGCAACACTGTGACGATAACCATGACGTAAAACCAAGAGGGCTGTGTGGCTACAATCGGTGCGATGCAATAAGTAATAAGCGCAATGACAATAGTGGTAACTCCGAAAACATGGAACTGGGATTGCTTGACGTAGTAATTCAATGCAAGCAACAATCCAAGTATCGCACCACCACCCATAAAAAGACGATAGTCTACGGGATCGAGTATATAGAGAAGATACCCCAGAATACCGATGAAGGTAAATGTACGATCCGTACCGAAAAGAGTAGTTTCCCCTTCACGCTTCAAACTGATCCTTCGTTGCGAAAGACCAATGAGTAAAGAAAACACCGTCACGAGTACAAAAGTGACGAGTTCCTCCGGCAGGTATTCGTATATCTTTTCCATTTACGAATTAACAAATTCAAGCCAAGATTAGTTTATTTCCATGCATTAAACGGATGTTTCATCAGTTGGGAATTATAATAACGTACATCTCCCGTCACTTCCTGCCCAATAAAGTCGGGTTTCACAAAAGGCTCATCTTCCGAATTCAACTCGACTTCGGCCACAATCAGCCCTTCATTTTCTCTGTAAAACTCATCGATTTCAAAGACATGCGTGCCGCTCCGTACCAAATAACGAGTTTTGTCAATCACACCCGGCTCGCAAATCTTCAATAAATCTTCAGCCTCATTCAATGGTATTTCTTTCTCCCATTCGTAACGGCTGGTACCTGAGGCATTGGATGCGCCTTTAATTGTGAGATAGCCTTTTCCGCTACGGATACGCACCCTAACCGTACGTCCCCGCGCACTACTGATATATCCTTGAACAATACGACTTTGCGCATATGCTTGCGACTTATATTCTCCTGTTACAAGGAATTTGCGTTCTATCTCCTGCGGCATATTATATCTTTATTTGCCCAGGAAGGAATATCCTATCAACATGGCAAATACCAATATCAGAGCAGCAACTCCGATAATCAACAGTACTCTCTTTGCCTGTTTTTCCTCCTTTTGGGTATGCATTACTTTCTTTTTACTCTTTCCCATGGTGTTTCTAATAGTTTAAAGTTCAACGATAAACAAAGTAAATGGAAATTCAGGAAGTTTCCAAGCATTTACGAAAGAAAAAAAATGCAGAAAGTTAACATCCTTACTTATCAGATGTTAACTTCCTGCATCTATGATATTAACTTATTACACCCTACTCAGTTAACTCCATATGAGTAATGAAGTTAACTAAACAAATGGACTAATTATTTTCTCCACCCGCAAACTCCATCAGGTAAGCTTTTACGAAACCGTCTATCTTGCCGTCCATCACTCCGTTTACATCCGAAGTCTGGAAATTAGTACGGTGGTCTTTCACACGACGGTCATCGAAAACATAGCTGCGGATTTGTGAGCCCCACTCGATTTTCTTCTTACCGGCTTCCACCTTTGCCTGCTCTGCCATGCGATGCTGAAGTTCCTTATCGTACAAAATAGAACGCAACTGGCGCATTGCATTTTCACGGTTCTTCGGTTGGTCGCGCGTCTCGGTATTTTCAATCAGAATTTCCTCTTCTTCACCGGTGTAAGGGTCTTTGAACTGATAGCGCAAACGAACACCGGACTCTACTTTATTAACGTTCTGTCCACCGGCTCCACTGGAACGGAAAGTATCCCAGGATATATTGGCAACCTTAATATCCACTTCAATCGTATCGTCTACCAACGGGGTAACGAATACGGAAGCAAAGGAAGTCATACGCTTGCCCTGAGCATTGTAGGGAGAGACACGCACCAAACGATGCACTCCGTTCTCACCCTTCAGATAACCGTAAGCATAGCTACCGGCAATCTCGATGGTACAAGCCTTGATACCTGCCTCATCACCTTCCTGCAAGTTGGAGATAGTCGCCTTATAGCCATGAGTTTCAGCATAACGCAAATACATGCGCATCAGCATACTTGCCCAGTCCTGGCTCTCCGTACCACCGGCACCGGAATTGATTTTCAGTACACAGTCCATCTGGTCGGCCTCCTCACGAAGCATATTCTTAAGTTCAAGCGCTTCAACAGTAGTAGCAGCTTTGGCATAAGCCTCATCTACTTCTTCTTCTGTCACCAGTTCATCTTTGTAGAAGTCAAATGCAAGTTGCAGTTCATCCGCCATCGTCTTGAGTTCGTTATAGCCGGAAATCCACTGCTGTAAGTCTTTCACTTTCTTCATCTGGGCTTCGGCAGTCTTCTGGTCATCCCAAAAGCCGGGAGCCTGCGTACGCAGTTGTTCTTCTTCTACTTGAATCTTCTTTCCTTCAATGTCCAGATAGCGGTTCAACGCTTCAGTACGCTCTTTGATATCTTTCAGTTGCTCAATGGTAATCATATACTTTCTTCAAATTTTCAGGCTGCAAAGATAGAGAAAAAAGTACATAATTCCGCTACTGTCAACCGAATAAGTCACAGTATCCGGGAAACTATTCCGATACCACATCCCATCCCGAGACCACATCACCATATAAATAGAAAGTAACTTTGAAAGTAGTCTTGCTATTTTCGTCCATTACTTGATAGCAACGTGTAGCATCATAAGAATCAACTTGTTGATATTCACCCAATGCCAACGGAGAGAGTTCTTCTTTTCCGGTAGTTTGGGCTATAATCTGTTGCATACGTTTCTCTATTAACTTCATAATACCTTCATGTGCAAACGGATCAACATTTGCTACTTCCGGATGATTCGCCTTAATCACACCGCCATTTGCAGCACGAACAGCTTTGACACTATCGGTATAGGCTTTGAACTGTGTTCTTACTTCAGGAGAACGCAGACTGGTAATAGTGAACACTGCAATGCCTTGCGCACCATTATTCAGTGCAGCATCCATACATTCAAACATTTCCGGCCCGTCGGTTGCCATCATCCCGCAGTACAGCGTGGTCATCTCATTCTTATCACGGGCATTTTCAACCGTACAATCGGAGATAAAGCTGACATCTTCCGTATAGAAGTTGTGATAAACCATCGGGAATACTATATCCAGATTCCACTTACCCCAATCCTGACGCACCATTCGAGAAGCCATCTTCGGAGTAGGAAACGGAGAAGCAGCCATTGTCTTATCATAAGAGTGTACCACTTCGGCAATCATATTAGCAACTTCCGTAATCTGGTCGCAACGGAACTGACGCCATTTCACATCCAGTGAGGGGTCTTCGTGCTCACGAGGATCATAGCCATATTGTTCTTTAAACTTTTTAAGCATGGCAGGATGATAGCCATAATCCCATGCCGCATATTCTCGATCCTGAACAATGCCGTAATGAGCCCATAAAGTAGTAGGAAGTACCACGTCTACAAAACGGTTATAGTCGATGGCAATCCCATTCAGCCCTTCTACTTCACAATAGGACTTAATCTTTTCCTTGATAAATTCACGAACTTCGGGCAGCGCCGGACAAAGGAACTTATAATAATCTACGTATGCCGTGGTATCTGCCAGGCTCTTACCATTACGGTTTACACTAAACCATTCGGGATGCTCCGCCAATATCTTATCACGGTCATGTTCCAGATTCATAGTCCACAACCATGCATAGACTTCTATACCGTGTTTATGGGCGATAGGAATTGCAACGCGATAATCGTCAGGAGTAGGTGCATTCAGCATAATTCCATCCATACCGATATCATTCATCACTTTACAAATGGAATCGAAATTCATCCCGGAACGATAATCCAGCCATGTCCAGAACATCGGGAACTCTTTCGGGTTCTTCTCACTCTTCCGTTGGCACGAATATATGCCCGTTAGCAACAATAAAAATACAAGCGATATTAAAAGATTCTTCTTCATTCTATTTAAATTTTAAGTTTGATATGCAATTTTTCCAACACCCATGTAACCCCAATCACTACAAAAGCAAAACAGATGCAGTTAACGAGTCCCATAAAACCATGTGTAAACCAGTCCGGAAGGATAACACCTGTCACATCGGCAAATCCATAAAAGACATACGGTACTATATAAGTTGTCAAAGTAGCCGTACCGGCAGGACGTATCAGATTGAACCATGCCGTAATATGCCGGTCAATCAGATAATTCAAAAAAGTATACACCAATACGGATATGGCTATTACGTAGAATACCCACGGCGGAGTAGCTTCTATCTTAGCTATAATCCAGAAGTTATGAGCAAGAAAACCAACCAGCAGGAATATGACCGCAACAATCAATGCACTCCGCAACTTCCATCCGGTACTTTTTGTGGCATAACGCGCACTGGCAACAGAAAGTATAATCCCTCCCATTGTAAATGCCGGCAATGCTCCATTTCCAATGTGCAAAACACCTAACATCCCTTGCAGAAAGTTTCCTTGGGGAAATGCCAAAATAGCTGTTCCGCCCCAATCCCCACGCAACGGGGTAGTAAGCAAACAAATAAGAACAAAGACTATCCAAGCAAACAGGAGATACTTCAACCGGTCACGAGTAAACAGATAAATCACGGCACACACCAGATACGTCCAGCCGATAGCACCGAGAATCCCCCAATACGCCCCAAAGACACCACCCTCCGGATTACGGAAGGTAAACGCCAGGTACAACAGCACAAACATCCCGATAATTTTAAATGTCCGGAACAAGTTTCTTTGCTTTTCTGAAGATGCCCTGGGATATTGATTCCAAACCGCAATAAACCCTATTGCCATGAGAAACCAATATACCCCAATGGGATAGCAAACTTCCGGTGAAAGACGAAACTCCGAATTAGCGATGAAAGCGCCCATTACCAGCAAAGCAAATGTACGCGAAAGTATATGCCCCAAAGTAGATACCGACGAATACCCCTTTGCATATCTACCTTCGATGGCATAAGGTATCGACATACCCACGGCAAACAGGAAACAGGGAAATACAACATCAGCCAATCCCATAAAGTCTTCGCCATAAACAGCATGTTCCAGCCAGTGAGGGACATCGTGAACTTTCCAGAAATCATTGACAAATATCATCACGAACATTGTCAATGCCCTTAACATGTCAATACCCGGATTACGTTGCGAATATAATGTTTGATTATTCATAGCATTATATTCTAAAATTCAGATACCAGCATCAGCCATTTGACAGCCGAAGCACCCCAAACTTCTTTATAGGTAGCCGTATTGAACTGAGGCCAGTAAGGTGCATCCTCATTGAAGTAAGACTGCATCCCTACAGGTATCTCTCCCACCGTCTCACCCGGCAAAGCAGTGTAAAGTTGAGGATAGTTACTCCCTTCACCATAAATCATGGATTGTCCGAACGGGTTTCTGCCCACCACCCAGAACAGTTGTTGCTCCGCAATATCTTTCAACTCTTTGTCACCCAAGATTCTGGCACAGATAGCCGCAGCCTTTCCGGTAGACAAATGCACGGCGATATTTCCCTTAAACGAGAACCACACCGGGAAGATGCGCAGATAATGTTCCTTATCCAGCCGAATACCATTCTCCAACTGTTCCTTATAATCTTTCTCCGCACCGCTACGGATACCTACCTGTGCCGAATAAAAGTTAACAGAGTCTTTCACTTCGTCTTTATGATAAACCCCGCTGGGCAACATACCATAAGGATATACATACTGCATTATATTTTTCAGATAATCTCCATAGAGTTTCATTGAATGAATCCATCGACCGTAATCGGCATGCAGTGGCTGTGTCTCACATAAAGCAGCCAAAGCTTCCATATAGGCATAATCGCGTGATTGGTGCGTATAATGAACGATTGACTTCTTGCCCAAATCACGGTAAAAGAAACCACACGTTTTATTCTTATCTTTCAACGGTTCGGTACGTTGGCATTGTAAAGTATAACGGATAGCTTTCACAGCCTCATCGGCATACTGCTGCTCACCCGTCAGTTTATAAAGCATACTGGCCGCCCACGAAATATTAGCATGATACTGGCTCTCGGAAGCCATTCCCGCATGTGTACCCCCTTCTTTCATCAACTCTGCAAAACCTAACTTATTGAAGCGCTCCATAGCATATCTGAAATCTTCTTTCGCTATCTTTCTCAGATTACCTTTCAGAGCGGCATCATTTTCAATCATCATGGATGCATAGGCTTCGATTCCGGCAAGCAAGAAATTCTCCAATGCACCGTTGTGTACCAACAATTCCCGGTTACCGGCATCATCTATCGTTCCCACCTTGCCGTCAATCCACAAATTAGTAGCCCAGGTCTGGGCACGGTTACCATCCCCCAAGCGAGTTTTCATGATGAAATCCATTCCCCACAAGGCTTCTTCCATCAGGCGATTATACAAGTCGATATTATTCTTTTCCTTTGCCCGTTGAGCCATAGCGAACAGAGAATAAGAGATTTCACCGGTCTGCAACGTCTGTTGCGACATATCTGCGGCATCATGCCACCCACCATTCAGCGGGATAACATGCCCCTTATAAGTAGCATGCAAATCACTATGGCAAGCACCGTGTTTTCCGGGAACAGGATAACCACAGCGTTCACAGAACAGGAAGTTCACCATACGCCATGCCGAATCATCCCACACATCTTTATGAATATAGAAAGGAAAGGTTGTTATATCCCCTACTTGAATTATATACTTGCCTTCTGTCCGGAAGTCGGTAAAATCGACTGTTTCGAACTCTCCCAATCCCGTTTTTTCTTTTCGTACAGCACCCGTATAGACAACGGATTGTGTATCGGCATTTTTCAACCGGAACTGTCCGTCATGTTTCTCTACGTTGACAATGGCACTTTTAGGGCTGTCGATGCCGTAACCGGTAGTAGAAAAGATGATACGGTTTTGCGCCGGCATCCACCCTTTAACTGTTTCGGGATTATCCACCTTCTGAAGTTCCACAGCATCCACATCGAAACACAAAGAATCTCCCATGGTGCGCTCTTTGCCAAACACCTCAATGGCAAAAGAGATTTTTGTTATCTTATCACGCGCCAAACCGGACATTTCAACGAAGCATTCATTCCACTGATTGTTCTTCAGATTGATTTCATGATAACCTTCACGTCCGTATTTATCGGGAATCTTTATCTCACCGTCATTCTCAACGTACAAATTCAGGTAAATGCTGCGAGCACCCTCACAAGTAGGATAAATAAAAAACTTCAAGCGATTGTATCCTTCCCAGTTCACTCCTCCCACATTGAAAGTGGCCATGCAAGTGCCGCGTCCCAGTCCCCAATCCAAGATGGTAGCGGGAGCCGTCGGAGCTTCCAGGCGTAAACTATGTTCACCGGATATACTGCGTTCC
Source organism: uncultured bacterium (assembly GCA_905215345.1). Classification (GTDB taxonomy): domain Bacteria; phylum Bacteroidota; class Bacteroidia; order Bacteroidales; family Bacteroidaceae; genus Bacteroides. Next base: position 214,046 of record CAJMPR010000005.1, on the reverse strand, counting down.
GAAGTCAGACCTATCTTGCCGATACCTTTGTGCGACCATTTGGAGAAATCTTCCATATCACACAACATGACGCTTTCCAGCACTTTCTTTTTCAGCCCGAACGTTTCATAGGCTTTCGTTTCATCGAGCGGCAACGGACTATGTACATATCCGGTGTTGATTATATCCGCTTTAAGTTTAGCGTCTACCTGTGCATGCACTGAAAGAGTGGAGCAACAAAACAGACCGGTCAAAAGAGCAATAGGGGTAATGTTCTTCATATTAGTAAGATTAAAAGGTAAACCTTATCACAGGGTAAGACAACTCTGCCAACAAGGTATGTGTTAAGTTTATAATTTCCGCTTTATAATAAGACAGTTCAGAAGCGTTTACCCCTAAGAATTTTCGATAAATATTGCGTTAATAAATCCAAAGAGAGGATTAAAGCAAAGGTAAGCAGATACCCGCCTGTAAATCTGAGTTGTTATTTAGAAAGAGGTGTATAAAAAGTAAGCTGTCTCAAAATAGGTATCATCACTCTATTTTGAGACAGCCGTCTCTATCATTGATTCCGACGAATGTTTATTCCTCGTACATCTTGTCGATTTGCTCCTTGAAGTTCTTCGACACTACCGGACGTTTCAGCTTCAGCGTATTGGTAAGTTCGCCACGCTCCATACTGAACGGTTCGGGCAAAAGTGTAAACCGTTTCACCTGCTCATAATTGGCAAACTGTTGTTGCAGGGTTTCTATACGGGCACGGAACAGCGCCTGCACTTTAGGATGCTCCAGCAAGTCGGCCATTTCCTTATATTCAAGTCCTTTTTCCTTGGCATACTCTTTCACCAAGCCATAAACCGGGACTATCAAAGCGGAGACAAACTTACGTTGGTCGGCAATGATAGCAATCTGGTCGATATAACGGTCGATTGCGAGCTTCGTTTCCAAAGCCTGCGGAGAGATATACTTACCATTAGAGGTCTTGAACAAGTCCTTGATGCGTTCAGTCAGATACAGATGTCCACCTTTCAAATAACCGGCATCACCCGTATGGAACCAACCGTCTTTATCAATAGCAGCAGCAGTAGCCTCCGGTTTCTTATAATAACCGGTAGTAATGGTCTTGCCACGAAGCAGGATCTCATCGTTCTCACCAATCTTCACTTCCACATCAGGCATCACGGTTCCTACCGAACCAATTTCAAAACCTTCATTCAGGAAGCAGGAAACAGTTGCGGTAGACTCGGTCAATCCATAGCCCACTACCATATTAATGCCTACGGAATGTACAAATTCACAGATTTCATCGGACACCGCAGCACCGGCAGTAGGGAAGAAATTACCATTTTCAATACCGATAGTCTTCTTCAGCAAAGCATAAATAGTCTTCTCGTAGAACTTATACTTCAAGTGAAGCATCAGAGGCGGTGTCTTACCTACACGCAGGTAATCGATGTTATGTATCTTGCCCACCTTGATAGCATCCAGCATCATCGCCTTGCGAATACCGGTTTCCTGAGCAATCTTTTCCTGCACTCCGGCATATACTTTTTCCCAGAAACGGGGTACACTGCACATCAGCGTAGGACGAACTTCCTTAATAGTAGTCTGTATATCGACCGGACGAAGATTGATACATATCTGTACGCCCTTATGAATACAGAGATAACACCACGCTTTCTCGAAGACATGCGTCAACGGGAGGAAGTTCATAGAAATATCCTTATCGGTCATGTAAGGCAAACGGATATCATGAATGCGAAGAGCTTCCCTATAATTGAAATGATGCAGCATTACCCCTTTGGGCTCACCGGTAGTACCGGAAGTGTAGAGGATATTAGCCAAATCATCATCCGAGGCATTCGCCATCCGTTCTTCCACAATGTCATTATGCGGAAAGTCCTTACCCAATTCCAGGAAGTCATCAAAGTAGATGGAAGTCGTATCGCGCGGGTCGAGCACTACACTGCGGTCGAAGATAATAAGTTTCTGCAAAGACTGGCAGAAGCCGAACACACTGAATGCCGCGTCATATTGAAACTGCTCGCCTACAAAAAGGAAGCGTATCTGCGCGTCATTTATGATATATTGCGCCTGAGCCGGTGAACTGGTTGCATATAAAGGTATAGTCACCAGACGATTGGCAAACGAGCCAAAGTCAGCAAACAAACATTCAGGTTTATTTTGTGAAAAGATACCGATATTCCGTTGTTCCTCTACGCCCAGTTCAACTAAAGCATTAGCCGTCTGCCGTACCTTCCGTGAAAACTCATTCCAAGTAATCGGCATCCATTGCGCTGTTTCATAGTCCCTATATTTAAGGGCTACTTTGTCCCCATACTTCTCTGCCTGGCGATGTACCATTACAGACAAATGATGATAAGTCATATTCTTAATAAATTGGTAAATATGTCGCAAAGGTATTAGTTTTATTTGAAACTATCTCCCTTTTTCAAGATTTATCCGTAAGTTTGCAAGGTAATAACCCATAAATATTCAGAAATGACAAACGATATACAGACCTTGGTATCCGAAGCGACAGGGCTGCTTAAATCATTGATAGCCATTCCTTCATTAAGCCGGGAAGAAGAGAAAGCAGCAGACTTTCTGCAAAATTACATCGAAATGCAGGGAATGTCGACAGGCAGGAAAGGCAATAATATCTGGTGCCTCAGTCCTATGTTCGACTTGAACAAGCCGACACTGCTGTTAAACTCGCACATTGATACGGTAAAACCGGTAAACGGCTGGCGGAAAGGACCTTTCACTCCTACGGAAGACAATGGAAAGCTATACGGTTTGGGAAGCAACGATGCCGGGGCAAGTGTTGTATCTCTATTACAGGTGTTCCTGCAACTTTGTCGTACTAACCAAACTTATAACCTGATTTACCTGGCTTCTTGTGAAGAGGAAGTATCGGGCAAGGACGGAATCGAATCCGTATTACCGCAACTTCCCCCCATACAATTCGCTATCGTGGGCGAACCTACCGAAATGCAACCCGCCATTGCCGAAAAGGGTTTAATGGTATTGGATGTTACTGCCTACGGGCGTTCAGGGCATGCCGCCCGTAATGAAGGAGACAATGCCATATATAAGGTATTAGATGATATAGCCTGGTTCCGTGACTATCGTTTCCCGAAAGAATCTTCCTTTTTAGGACCGGTAAAGATGAGCGTAACAATGGTAAACGCCGGGACTCAGCATAATGTTATCCCCGACCGTTGCACGTTTGTCGTAGATATTCGCAGCAACGAATGTTATACCAATCAGGAGCTCTTCGACGAAATACAGAAACATATCTCCTGCGAAGCGAAAGCACGTTCTTTCCGTCTGGGTTCTTCACACGTTTCACCCGGTCACCCGTTGGTACAAAAGGCTGTTGCATTGGGACGAGCGCCTTTCGGCTCGCCCACCCTATCCGACCAGGCATTGATGTCGTTCCCTTCCATGAAGATGGGACCCGGCAAGAGCAGTCGTTCACATACTGCCGATGAATTTATATTCATAAAAGAGATTGAAGAAGCGATAGGACTTTATCTGGAATTACTGGATGGAGCTACTTTCTAATAAGCTCAGAATTATTTCCACGTATACATTTAATATTTGTTTCCTTAAGATAAACAGTTTGTTTCATCGAGCGAAACAAACTGTTTCAACGCACAGAACACTTTGTTCCAACGCAGTGAACTTTTCGTTTCACCCCATTGAAACATTCCGTTTTATAGTATAAGAACAAACTGTTTCATCAGGGTGAAACAGTTTGTTCTACCGGCTTGTAACAATGTGTTCACTGCTATGAACTAACAATTTACATATATTTCGTCCGAAGATAATACAGAGCCGAAACGCCCCGCTATTGCATTAAGTTTAGCGGTTCAGCCACGGTTCGGGATTGAGCTTTTCCTTCTCCCGGCGCAATTGGAAATGGAGTACGGTACGTCCGCCATCAGCACCGTCCGAGAAGATTTGTCCGATGTTCTGTTTGGTAGTAACCGTATCACCTTGCTTTACCGAAGCTGAGGACAGGTTACAGTAAACGGAGATATAGGCCCCATGACGGATAAGTATATTGAACAGGCCGTTTAACTGGAATACAGCAGCTACCTTGCCATTGAAAATGGCACGTGCCTGTGCTCCCGGTTTACCTTGAATGTCAATACCTTTATTATCTAACTTCACATTACGCAACCCTTCCACCGCATATTGCCCGTAATGACTGGTAATAATATACGCTCCGCTGACAGGCATCGGCAGTTTACCACGATTATTAACAAAGTCACCGGATAGTTCACGGTCGGCTTTACTCATGGTGTAGGCATCCAAAGGAGCCGCTTTAGATTTCGAAGTACCGGAGGAGGCATTAGCCGGTTCACTGGTTTTAGCACCTTCTTTCTTACGTGCCGCTGCTTCACGACGTGCCTCTTCTTCGGCACGCTTACGGGCTTTCTCTATTTCTTCGGCTATCAGGCGGTCAATACGGGCATTGAGTTGGTTAGCTTCACGACGTTTCTTGGCTATTTCGTTTTGTAGGCCACGCTGCTTCTTTTGAAGATCGGAGACAAGCGAACGTTTCTCTTTCTCTTGTATTTCCAGCTTCGACTTTTCAGTTTCACGCTCTTTCAGCAATCCTTCTTTTGCAGCTTTTACTTGCCGGAGTTCAGTCTTCTTATTGTTTACCTGCTCTTGTTTTTTCAAGATTTCTTCACCTTGCAAGCGCTGGTAAGTGGCATATTCACGTACATAGCGTAAACGCCGATAGGTCTGTGCCAAGCTTTCTGCTGAGAAGATAAACATCAGTTTCTCTTCGATAGAGCGGTTTTTATAAAGATAATGAACGGATGATTCATATTTATTCTTTTTATCTTTCAAGTCACGTTGCAACTTTCTCAATTGGCGTTCCAATGAAGACAGCTCACGGTCAATGGATTCCACATCATTATTGATAGCAAGGATATAGCGTTTACGCTCTTCTATTTGTCCGGTGAGGGCGGCAAGTCCGTTCAACTGGCTGCTTACGGTTTTCTTTGTCGTTTTCAGAAGTGTTTCCGATTCGGTAATCTGCTTTTGCAGCGCACCGCGCTTATTCTCCAATTCCTTTATCAGCTTGTTGGACTGAGCAAGGAGTGGAAAAACCAGAAAGAAACAACTTACAAAAACACAAAGGAAACGTCTCATAAACTCATTAGCATTTCTAAGATTTCGTGTAATTCTACTTTGGTGTATTTGGGAGATACCTGGGTTGGAGTCAGTGAGAATTCACCAAACGAGAAGTCTGACAACTCAATCTTTCCTTTTTCCAGAGAAGGAATACCCAGTTCTTGACCGTCCAACACTTTCTTCCCACCGGGCTTGGAAGCATCGAAAAGTATCTTTTCCAAATGGGCGAAACTGGCTTTCTTGGGCAATACGTCTTTCAGTTCCTTACGGGTAGTTTGCACGTAGCGCTTGCCCATGCGGTCTATCAACAATATTTCTTCGGGAGTAACTTCCATGCGGGCCACCTCCGTACGTATAATCGGCATCAAGAAAGAAAGTTGTACCCGTTCGCCACTTATTAGTTTCATCGTACCGTTCACAGTAAAAACGGCTTCTTTGGTAGGAACAGTCAGCCGCACCTTGGAAGAAAGATAGCGGGCATCTTTAGGCTGACTGGAAGTTTCTATCTTACGAGTGGTCTTACAACCGGCCAGACTGATTACTAGCAGGAAAAAAAGAAGCGGAAGGAAAGAGCGGGAAAGGAGATTCTTTACTTCGCTCTGAATGACATGTAATTGCCTATTATTCAATTCGTCTTGTTTCATCATTTTATTATTGTTACCTCCTCGTCCCCCTAAACGGGAAGGAGGATAGCTTTACTTTTAAATATTACAGACATAAAACAGATTACTCATCTTACCGTTAAGGGAGTGGGGAGTTATCGCCGATATATTTCTTTTTCTGTATTTTCTGTTTTAGTGTCTTCGACTTACTACCCATCTCCAGCGCTTGCTTCCAGTACTTCAAGGCACCATCCACATCGCCGGTCATATAATAAATATCACCGCAGTGCTCCACGATAACATCACTCTTCGAACCGTCGCTTTTCATGGCATCATCAATATACAAGCGGGCTTCGGCATAATTCCCTTTTTCAAACAATATCCAGGCATAAGTATCCAGATAGGTAGAATTATTGGGTTCGGCCTTCACCGTCTTATAGCTCATTTCTTCGGCTTTATCCAAATTACGGCGTTCAACAGAGAGGTAATAGGCATAATTGTTCAGCGCACCGATATTCGACGGATTATATACCAGAGCCGAGTCATAAGCGGCATAGGCTTCGGCATTAGAATCTTTAGTATGATAAGCATCCCCCAATATGGAATAAAAGTCGGAAACTACCTCCTTCTTACTCTCGGTTGTAACTTGCTCCAATGCCTTTCGACAGATAGCGATTACGTCATCCGTCCGTTCCGCCTGATTATAGGCGATAGCCAGATAGAAATAAAACTCCAGCATCTCCGGATTAGTCTCTATTCCCGCCTCACACAAGTTGATGACATCAACATAGTCTTCTTTCCCTATCGCTTCACCCAACAGCATCATCCGTGCCGCCGTGTTGGTAGGGTCAATTTCCAATACCTGGCGCAAAACGGGTAATGACTCCTGATTCATGCCTTTGGAAATGAGATACTGGGAATAAAGCATCGGTATTTGTGCATCATCCTGCTCCTGTTCCAAAATACGATTGAAGAGGTTGATGACTCTTGTACTGTCTTTTCCATCCTGCTCATTCTGCACAATGAACTGGCGCATTACATTCAACTTCGTATCCGAAGGTACTTTCTTATTCAGCAGCAGAGTGTCCAACTGTTGCTGATACAGCTCTTTCTGCCCCGTTTCTTCATAATAAGAGGCCAAAGAGTACATTGCCAGCGCATTGTCCGGTTCGGCATCCAGTACTTTACGGTAGATATTATAAGCATCTTCTTTCTTACCGTTCTGCAAATAGACATCACCTAAGACCACCTGATAACGTGTATCCATCGGATATTCCGCCACCAGACTTTCTATTTCACGGAAAGCATTCTTGTTATCTTTCATTTGCAGATAAATACGGAATTTCTCCATACTTAGCTGCTCACTCTTTCCCATTTTGTTTTCTATACGGTTCAGAGTAGCGATTACCTTATCGTATGCTTCCTGACGATTATACATGTCCAGCAAAGCATACAAGGGATCTAACTTGTCAGGGAAACGGACAGACATACTTTCCCACAACCGGGTACTCTTCTCGGCATCGTTCTGTTGTTGGTAAAGATTTGCCAATCCCTGGCTATACCAATAGTTATCAGGATCGTTCTCTACCGCCTTTTCCAAAGCAGCCTGACCTTGCGGAATCTGCTTAAGATACATATAATACTGTGCCAACTCGTACAGAGCAGACGAAGCATTAGGATTGATTGTCAGACAGTGTTGGAGCAAATCAAAAGCGGATGCGTAATCTTTCTGTATCTTTAAACGAGCTGCTTCCAGGAAAAAATAGTCATATCTCCGTTGTTGTTCCGGAGTCAGTTCTACCACAGTCTTCGCCGGTGATACCTTGACTTGTTTACGAGATGTCCCGCAGGAAGCAAACAGAATGCCTGCCACCAACAAGAAAAAGCCTGCCTTTTTATAATTGAATATCTTCATTGCCTATGCACGATGCCTATATACGACTAAAGTAACTTTCGTTAATCCACTTGTCACTAATCACTAAAATCACTTATTATACTCCCGTATGCCCGAAACCACCGGCACCACGTTCTGTTTCATCCAACACTTCGACTTCTTGCCATACAGCCTGCTCATGACGGGCAATCACCATCTGCGCAATACGCTCTCCGTCTTCTATTACAAACGTCTCGGAAGAAAGGTTTACGAGAATAATACATATTTCGCCCCGATAATCGGCATCAATCGTACCCGGAGAGTTCAACACCGTAATACCTTTCTTGATAGCGAGTCCGCTACGTGGACGTATCTGCGCTTCAAAACCCGCCGGTAAAGCAATGTACAATCCAGTAGGTACCAGACAGCGTTGCAACGGTTCTAAAGAAATCGGTTCGGTAAGATTAGCACGAATATCCATTCCGGCAGACAACTCCGTAGCATATGCCGGCAACGAGTGCTTTGATTTATTGATAATTTGAATGGTCATGATAGTTAATTACGAATTATAAATTACTACTTACAAAAAAGGCCTGCTAAGTTTACTCTACAACAGGGCTTCTTTCATTATAGAGGGCGAAAGTAGTGAATTTGAAGCAAAATAATGATACATTTGCAGTTAAATAATAAGAAACGGCAACTTTATACTAAATAGAAAAAACATACTTATGGACTGGAATACCCTCATATCTGCCAAACGATTCGGTTTGGAAGAGTTTCATAAAGAGCGGCACGAGAATCGTTCCGAATTTCAACGGGACTATGACCGCCTCATATTTTCAGCTCCCTTTCGGAGATTACAGAATAAAACGCAGGTATTTCCCCTTCCCGGGAGTATATTTGTTCATAACCGACTGACACATAGTTTGGAAGTTTCCTGTGTAGGTCGTTCCCTCGGTAACGACGTTGCTAAAGCTATTCTTACCCGTCGCCCGGACTTGCAAAACTCCTATTTATCTGAAATCGGGTCTATTGTTTCTGCTGCTTGCCTGGCACATGACTTGGGAAATCCGCCGTTCGGTCACTCCGGTGAACGCGCTATTTCCACTTATTTTTCCGAAGGGAAAGGACTGGCATTAAAAGAGAAACAGACCAATGGCGAACAACTCACTTGCGCACAATGGGAAGACCTGACACACTTCGAAGGAAATGCGAACGCTTTCCGTTTACTCACCCACCAGTTTGAAGGGCGCAGGAAAGGCGGGTTCGTACTTACCTACTCCACCCTTGCCAGTATCGTAAAATACCCCTTTTCATCGAGTTTAGCAGGTGAAAAGTCTAAATTCGGATTTTTTACCACCGAGGAGAAAAGTTTCCAATGTATTGCCGAAGAACTGGGGATGAAGAAGTTGAACGATTCGCCTCTAAAATATGCACGGTATCCGCTTGTCTATCTGGTAGAAGCAGCCGATGACATCTGTTATCAGATGATGGATATCGAAGATGCCTGTAAACTAAAAATTCTTACTACACAAGAAACTCACGACCTGCTATTGTCTTACTTTTCCGACGAACGAAAAGAACACATACTGAAAACATTCGAGATTGTAAACGATGCCAACGAACAGGTTGCTTACCTGCGTTCGTGTGTCATCGGACTACTCATCGGCGAATGTACACAGGCTTTCCTCGACAATGAAGAAAAGATTTTGGAAGGAACTTTTGAAGGTAGCCTCATCAAGCATATCTCCGAACGTCCCGCTGCTGCCTACAAGCATTGCGCTGATGTCTCTTTCCGAAAAATCTATCGTTCACGGGATGTATTGGATATTGAACTGGCCGGTTTCCGCATTATCAGTACTTTGCTTGAATTGATGATTGATGCCGTCCGTTCACCAGAGAAAGCTTATTCCAAGTTACTCATCAATCGCGTGTCCAGCCAGTATAATATGAAAGCGCCTGCACTCTACGAAAGAATACAGGCGGTATTGGATTATATATCCGGTATGACGGATGTCTTTGCTCTTGATCTCTACCGGAAAATTAACGGGAACAGTTTACCCGAAATCAGTTAATCGTTTTGCTGGGGAAAGAAAATTTTATTGGCTCCGGAAGTCAGACTACATGATTCCGGTTCATTTTCTATGAATGACTGGATGTGACGGATACGCTTGTCAGCCAGTATTTCATCGACAGCAATCAGGATACCGGTTTCTTCCACATCGCCAAAGCCATAATTAATAGCAGTGCCGAACATACGCATAGTAGGACTGAGGCTCATATATGCATTTACCAAAGGAGGAATGTTATAGCCCAGTTTACGGATTTCGCAATTCAATATCTTATAATCTTCTTTAAAGGTATCTTTACAGAACAACCGTTTCAGTTCTTCCTCCTCAGCTTCCAATTGTAACGGTTTCATCGGAGTAATCAAGCATTCCTTATCTTCAAAATGCTTCTTGAGGAAATAAAGAATCATATCACGACCTTTACGAATATAACTGGGATACATGGTTACCTTCCCAAAAAAGTATTTCACACTGGGCATAACCACCGTTAACGCACCCAAACCATCCCACAAATTATCCAATGCGAACAACCCTTTGCTACCGGCACGGGAAGACTGATATTCAACGGTTACAAAAGAGCGTCCCAGTTCAATAGTCGTAGGAAGATATTCCTTCAGGAATTTCTCAGAGAAGTTGAACATATGCGAAGTAGCCAAAATCGGTGCACCATGCTCGTCAAAGCGTACATCCGTGCCCAGAATATAACGGTAACCGCCCAATATTTCTTCCGCCTCCGGATTCCATACAATCAACTGCTTATAAGGATTATCCATCACATCGTATTCATCGATATCCATGGACAAACCTGTTCCACCACCTGCAGCACGAAATGCGATCTCACGCAGACGCCCGATTTCTTTCATGATATTAGGCGAATCCTGAGCAGTAATAATGTATATCTGATTATTACTTTTATTAGTCATGCGCAAGCGTTTGTCTTCAGTCAATTCCGCTTTCAGCAATTCTTTGTTTATTGGTGCAATTATATCTTCCATATTCGTTAAATTGAGAAATGAGGATCAAGAAATAGAATTCTCTGCCAATTCACTACTCTTTTTTAAAATTTTTAGTTTCCAATTTATAATTTATACACTATATCTTTAACGTATTGAGCCCATTGAGCCGGGGTTTTCGATTTATCAAACGTTTGCCAAGGTATAGGCTTACCTACGGTTATAGTAAATGTTTTATGACGATTTTTCAACATCTCATCTGCCAGATAAAGCATTGCTATATTAAATTTGATACCAAATGCCTTGCAGAGATTGGCCAAATTATAGAAAAAGTTAGAGTTCCGGCCTTCAAAATGAATGGGAACTACGTCCCGTTGCGCTTCAACGCTCTTTACGATAAAAGTCTTTTTCCAATCCAAATCACGAATCTTTCCATGTTGACGACGGGAACAAAGTCCTGCAGGAAACATAATCAACTGGTCGTCCGACGCGAATCCGGCCTCTACCATTCTCGGAAAATCTTTAGCTTGTTTACCTGTCTTATTAATAGGAATACAGAGTGGCGCAAGTCCCTGAAGGTTCATCAGCAGGTCATTTACCATATATTTCACCTTTCCATCATAGAAGGTACCAAGTACATAACCTAAAGCTACTCCATCCTGTCCACCCAAAGGATGATTGGAAACAAATGTGTAAAGACCGTCTTTAGGAAGATTTTCCTCACCTTTCACTATCAACTTTGCATCCAGAAAATCCAGACAAGCTTTCAGAAAATCTACACCTACCTTATCTTTAGACTCCGTCAGGAAAACATTCAATTCATCCTGATGAACGATATGTTTCAGGTAAGACACGACAAATTTAGGAATATACTTCACATACTTAGGGGCTTTCTCCCGAAGTATCTTATCAATGTCAATCAGAAATAAAGAGTCGTCAGCCATTCTTCTTAAGATGAAATGATTGCGCAAAATTAACGCATCTTTTTAATTAAATGCAAATAATCGACAGAAAACTACACCCATTTTCTATCAAAAGACACCCAAAATCTATCAATTGATAGATTTTCCCCTAAAGATTGCTTGATTTACGCCCGTGGAAAAGAATGAACTTTCGTAAACTTGCATCGCTGAAAAGCTAAACGAACAAGTAACCAAAAACAAAGCACATTATGAATAGTATTACATTTAAAAAGGATCTGCTCGGAGTTCAAGACGACCTATTGCGTTTCGCCTACAAATTAACTTCCGACCGTGAAGAAGCAAATGACCTACTTCAGGAAACATCTCTCAAGGCTTTGGATAATGAAGATAAATATATGCCTGATACGAATTTCAAAGGCTGGATATATACCATCATGCGTAACATCTTTATAAACAACTATCGCAAGGTAGTACGTGACCAGACATTCGTTGACCAAACGGATAATCTCTATCACCTGAACTTACCGCGGGACGGCGCTTCTGAAAGCACTGAAAACGCTTATGATTTGAAAGAAATGCACCGCATCGTCAATTCACTTCCACGCGAATACAAAGTTCCGTTCTCTATGCATGTTTCCGGTTTCAAATACCGCGAAATCGCAGAAAAACTGGGATTACCGTTAGGCACAGTAAAGAGTCGTATCTTCTTTACCCGCCAAAAACTACAACAAGAGTTGAAAGACTTTGTTTAAAACAACAAAAATAAAAAGCAATTTCCATATATAGTGCAGATTTTTAGTTGTGTCAAAAAAGAGAGAGGATGTCCCGCGATGGAACATCCTCTTTACTTTTAAGTATATTCATTTACCATCAGGGTAAGGAACCACTTTGCCGGTTATTTTCAAAACAGGCATAGTAGCATGTTGTGCCCTTAAATAATAGCTTAACTCCATAGACAATTCCTTCACTTTATCCGGATACTGGGAAGACAAATCATTCTTTTCAGAGATATCGTCTTTCAAATTGTAAAGGCAACTTTTATCTTCCTCATAATAATGAATTAATTTCCAATCGTTTTTCACGATAGCACTTTGCGGTGCACCAATCGTCTGTCTTCTCTCTCCCCAATTGTTAGGATAATGAAAGAACAGAGCACGCTCTTTTTCTCCGACGCGACCTCTTATCTGAGGCAGAAAACTCCGTCCGTCAATATGTTGCGGCGTTTGATAATCGTGAGCTCCGGCAAGTTCCAATAAGGTAGGGAAAAAATCTTCAATGATAATTGGGGTATCATTTACGGTAGAAGGCTTTGTTACATTTGGATAAAAGACAATCATCGGCTCCCGAATTCCCCCTTCTTTCAAAGAACCTTTACCTTCACTCAATGGAAAATTCTTATCCGTACGGCCTATTGTGTAGCCACCATTATCCGACATAAAAAGAATAACCGTATTATCGGTTATCCCTTTCTTGTCCACGTAATCCATTAAATCTCCCAGACTCTTGTCCATACCCTCCAAAAGTGCGGCATATTGTGCCTCTTTATGCGTAAGCCCTTTATCAATATATTTCTGGTAGAAGCGCTTGTCTGTTCCGAAAGGAGCATGCACAGCATAATGACTCATATACAGGAAAAACGGTTTAGACAGCCCAAGTGCCTTATCCACTAACCTTTGTGCCTCCAATGTCAAAGCTTCGGTAAGAAAGGTACCGGTACCATGATACTTTTCCAAATCCGGTACCGCCCATATTGCCGCCCATTCCGGATTACCATTGGCACCGTATCCCTCTTCTCCCAGATAACTACCCATAGCCCCGGCAGCATGACCGGCTATATTATAGTCGAAGCCGATTGTCAGAGGATTGGCAGCCGGTGTATTCATTGAACCAAAATGTGCTTTTCCCACCATTATAGTCGTATATCCGTTCTCACGAAGCAGTTGAGGCAAGCACTTTGCATAAAAAGAATGCTCTAATCCGGGTTCCGGACAAAGACCATTATAATTCCATGCTTCAAATTCCAATATATTATCTTTTCGGTCAGTCGGGGTGTCTTTCTTTAACGTCCAGTTCGTTACTTTATGTCTAACGGCATTTGCTCCTGTAAACAAACTAACACGGGAAGGAGAACTGATAGGACATGCATAAGCATGGGTAAACATGACTCCTTTTTTCGCCAGACGCTCCATATTGGGTGTCTCATAAATACGATTCAATTCCGTAGTATCTTTCCAAAACGGCAAAGAGGTATCCTGCCACCCCATATCATCAACCAAAAAAAGAATGATATTAGGCTTTTGTTGGGCTGCGGCATTACCCGAAAGTAATGCCACAGCAGTTAATGAAACAATCGGATATTTCATTGCATTAATAGAATTTTGCAGAAGGTGCTTTTTCACCTTTATAATCCTTATTCACATACACCCTTATCCAGTCAATAAACATAGTGGGCATGGCATCTTTTTTCCATTCGGAAGAAATGACAGTTCCGGGCCACGCTTTGGGATTGGTTGAGATACCGGTACTGAAAATAAGGAAGAAACCTTCCGGATCACTCCAAGGCCAATCTTGATTTCCATTGGCCCCTTTACGATGTTCAAAATAGGTTTGTCCATTGACGCCTCCAATGATGCGGTCAGGATACCATTCCAACCAATAGATATTCCACCAGGACATATCTGCCAAATCGATGGTGGACGTTACACTGCCCGATCCACCGACAACTCCTGCATAGTGATTCTCCGAGTGGAGCGTAAAATGCGCACGGTTATTGATTGTCTTCTTGGGGTTCTCCAATAAGTCTATTTCTCCATTCTTGGGCCAAGGGCGATTATTGTTACCCATAAACCAAAGAGCATCATTGAAACCCTGATAAGCATTCCGTTTGAAACGAATCTCTATACGCATATTCTCTGTAAAATTACACCAAAAATCTTTACTACCGGGCAGGGACGAACGATAACAACCATGAGAGAACTTAACTTTACTTCCGAAACGATTATCTATCGAATCCGCTTCTTCAATAGTACGGATACATAGTACACCCTCCTTCACTTCCGAGCAGCGGGCATTATCCACCCGTGCGGCACGGCTCATATGCGCCCCCCGATGTTCAATAAAACCTTTAGGCAATCCGTTTTCCGTATCACGATCCAGAAACTCATGGGCAGTAAAGAAGCGCCACCCTTTCACCTTCGGATGATTCTCACCGCCTCTTAGTTTCAAAGGTGCTCCGGGGCGATTGTAGACCAATGTCTCATCATCTTTTGGAAGTCCCTTTTCAGCAAGAATTCCCACTTCACCGATTACCGTACAAGCCTTACCATTAATCTCGGCAAGCGGTTCCAATTTAAAGTAACGCGCACGGTAACTCTTACCAAAGCGTACAAAGTAAGGCACAGGATTATGCATAATATTACTGAATTCACCGGCAGCATCACATTGTATCCACGACTGTCCGTCAGCACTTACATAGAAAGCATATTTATAAATCGTACCCGACAAATCTTCACCGACAGCAGGAGCATAGCTGAAACCGTCCACTTCTACCTCATGTCCCATATCCACCATCAGAGGTTTCAGTGAATTAATACGCCAAGCCGTATTTCTATCCCCGTCAATAGCCTGGCAGGAGTTGGTATCACCACCTATTACGCGCCATTCATCGACCGGAACGTCGCTCAACTGTACTTCCACAGTCTTGTCCGCCAAAGGTTCAGCGTAGAAAAGTCCCACTTTCAAGATATTCGCTTTTCCACGCACAGAACGAACTGTCACGCGTATCTTTTCTGCTTCGGTATCTGAAAAACGGATGATACGTTTATGTCCCACCGTAGTTCCTTCAGCAACATGCCGCCAAGAACCGTTGGAATAAGCTTCTACGAGAAAGCTCTCCACCCGCTGTCCTTTCCTGATATCTTCCTGAATAAGGAAAGTATTCGCCACTGCGCCTTTCTGTACCTTATATTCACGTACATCTCCCATAGCCGCCTGCCAGTAAGTATCCCCTTTCAGCAAATAGTTCTTGCCAAAAGTTTTCTCCAGATAAGCGGAAAGCTCTTTAAGGCGTTGCACATCGTTCTCATGAATCAAGCCGCGTTTATCGGGTGGAATATTCAAAAGTAACACCGAGTTATAGCCTACCGACTTAAAATAAATATCCGTCAGGTGTGCCAATGACTTCACCTGCTTATCCTGTGCCGCATGATAGAACCAGCCCGGACGAATGGAAACATCCACTTCAGACGGGTACCAGAACAGTTCTTTGGCACGTGCTACAATTTCACGTCCACCCAAATCTTTCGCCTTACCGTGAATGCCCAGTTCCTGTCTCAAAGCGCCGGAACGGGGATAAATCCCCGGAGCCAGCGCCGTAGCACTCCACTCTGTTTCACGGCCAATCCCTTTTTCATTACCAACCCAGCGGACATCATCACCCATCACCGCAGTAACCGCTTTGGGTTGCAGGCGACGAATCGTTTTCAAGATAGCATCCCAGTCATATTCCTGCTTCTTACCGTTAGGCCCTTCACCGTTAGCGCCGTCAAACCACACTTCATGCACTTCACCGTAATTAGTCAATAACTCGGTAAGTTGCTCAATGAAGAATTGGTTGTACGCAGGAGAATCACCGTAGCAAGCTGCATTGCGATCCCACGGAGAAAGGTAGACGCCAAACTTCATGCCGTATTTATCACAAGCATCACGCAACTCCCTTACGAGGTCACCTTTTCCACCACGCCAGGGACTGGATGCAACAGAATGCCGGGTGGTCTTCGTAGGCCAAAGGCAAAAACCGTCGTGATGCTTTGCCGTTATAATAGCCATTTTGAAACCTCCGTCTTTAAGGGCACGTACCCATTGCTCACAATCCAGTTCAGTAGGATTGAAGATAGCAGGGTCTTCAGTACCGTCTCCCCATTCACGCCCTGTAAAGGTATTCACTCCAAAATGTAAAAAGGCAGTCAACTCCATTTGTTGCCACTCCAACTGTTGTGGGGTAGGAACTAAGCGGGAAGCCATATCCAGTTTCTGTTCAGCAGTACTGCCGCCGGGGAAGACTACATGTTTCTCATAATAAGTTTCCTGTGCCTGCACACTGGCAAAAGCGACAAGGAACAGAAAAAGAGGTAAAAAGAATTGTTTCTTCATCATAAGTAGGATTTCAAAATTAGTTTTATAAGCTTCACGATTGTTATGCGCAACAAGATGGCATTTACAGGACTTATTTCAAGCCACTACTTAGCAGGATAAATAGTAAACTCAAAACTCTGTGTTTGCAACCGCACCTGATACTGTGGTAACGTAGGCGGGCCACAAGTAGCAGTTCCCACTCCTGACTGTTCCATATCCAGATGTACCGTCAACTTGCCGTCGCGTTCCAACTCGTTGATGTGAGCAGCCTGTTCCACATTCTCATCTGCAAAGGGGGAAACGCTGAACTGGAACAGGCGGCTTGAATCAACAAACAATCCTCCTTTATTATCATCAGTCAGTTTTAACCAGCGTACATCGGTACGGTTACCCGTTGCCTGCGGCTGCACGTAATAGTGAAACATACGCTCGACGGTAGTACAATACAGCCCTATTTTTCCTGATTGTTTACGGTCGGTATAGGTTTCGTGTTCGCCACGCCCCAAATAAGTTACATTAGCATACCTATCGTTCATCCCGAATACCAGTCCGAGACGCGCCAACGACTTCACCGTCACAGTGTCAGGAGTAAAGTTCGTCTGCACTTTTACGCCACCGTTGCGCACCTTTGAATAAACAAAAGTAGCATCACCCAATTTTTGCCCGGCAACATTCTGTACTTCCACCACTGCCGTAACCAATGATTTACCTTTTTTCAATGAGAGTACCTTCTGTACCGGTTTGTCCAGACCTGCCTTGCGCCACACTTGTGCCGCTTTCTTATCCCGGTTGTCATTATCCGTAGCCGGACGGAACAGGCTTAAGGTGACAGGACTTGCCAACAGCTCTTTTCCATCGAGTTGCAACGAATGTAATGCTCCCGTCTTCTCATCTACCTTGAAAGTCACCTCACCGGATACCTCCGGCAAATAAGCCTTGCTGTTTTTCGCAGCCGGCAATACGAACTGGTCGTAAGCCACTTCCCAAGTAGCCTCTATCAACGGAGTAGCCGTCTTACGCGTCCAGCTCAGGTTCAGATAGGCTTCACGTATATCTCCGGGGATTTTCACGGCTCCCAATGAAAAGTCAACGGTCTGGTGAGGAGCACAAGGAATTTCCTTGATTCCTTCCGCCAATACAGTGCCATTGTCAGCCGTTACGTTCCAGTGCAGCAGATACTCGTTCAAATCCGAAAAGTCGAACCAATTTTTCACACGGACAGTCAAATTCTTCTTATTTACCAACGTAGCTTTGATATTCTGATAAATCTTCTTCACTTCCAGCAGATGCGGATGGGGTACGCGGTCGGCACTTACCAGACCGTTACAACAGA
The DNA here is from genome assembly GCA_905215345.1 of uncultured bacterium. Lineage (GTDB taxonomy): Bacteria > Bacteroidota > Bacteroidia > Bacteroidales > Bacteroidaceae > Bacteroides. The sequence continues at coordinate 196,021 of CAJMPR010000005.1, read as the reverse complement.
AGTTACCGAAGCTTGGAACATCTTTAGGTCCGTAATCCCCCCCATAGCTCCAGTACCAACGTCCATTACCGTCAATCTCACGGAACGCCTGATCTACCCAATCCCAAATGCAGCCGCCTTGCGCCATCGGGTTATTTTCAAAAACATCCCAATATTCTTTCATTCCGCCACAGCTATTACCCATTGCATGCAGGTATTCACAGAGGATAAAAGGACGATAGATACCCGGAGTAGCAAGGTATGCCTTGATTTCGTCCACACTACGGTACATACGGCAGTAAATGTCGGTGTTATAGTTCTGTTCGGCACGTTCATATTGCAACGGGCGGTTGTCTTCCACCGACTTCAACCAGTCGTATGTACGTTCAAAGTTTACACCGTTGCCGGATTCATTTCCCAAAGACCAGATAACAATGGCAGGATGATTCTTGGAACGCTCGTACATGCGTTGCGTACGATCCATATGTGCCAGTAACCAAGTGGAATCTTTTGCCAGCGATGCCGGGCCATACCCCATACCGTGCGATTCTATGTTCGCCTCATCAATCATATAAAGACCGTAACGGTTGCACAACTGATACCAATAAGGATGCGTAGGATAATGTGAATTACGCACCGTATTGATATTATGTTGTTTCATCAGGCGAATATCCTGCTCCATCAGTTCCTTACTGACGGTACGTCCCAACTGTGAATGTTCGTGGCGATTAGCGCCTTTCACCAGTACGGGTACACCATTGATACAGAAACGTCCGTCCTTGATTTCCGAAGTGCGGAAACCCACTTCGCAACCGGTAACTTCCGTTACCTTGCCGCTTGCGTCTTTCAATTGCAGAACCAATGTATACAGGTTGGGATGTTCCGCACTCCAAACTTTCACACCGGGAAGTCGTTTGCCGGAGAAAGCGATGAAGTTGTTCAGTCCACGGGACTTGACCGGGATTTCCTCGGAAAGCACCTCTTTTCCCCCGGCATCTTTCAATGTATAAGCGATAGAAGACGCGGTTGCGGAAGGTCCTTCAACCGTTACATCCAACCCGAAGACGCCGTCTTTGTAATCGGTCTTCTCCAAAGAAGAAGTCACTTTATAGTCGGCGATGAATTGGCGCGGCGTGCTGTACAGATAAACATCCCGTTCTATTCCACTCAAACGCCACATGTCCTGGCATTCCAGATAAGAACCGGCGCTCCAACGATAGACTTCGAGCGCAACGGTATTTTCTCCCGCTTCCAGTTTATCCGTAATATCCCATTCGGCAGGTGTTTTAGAGCCTTGATTGTATCCCACAAGCTTACCGTTGACCCACACATAATAGAAGGAAATCACTCCCTCGCAGCAAAGCACCACTCTACGGTCTTTCCATGCGGCAGGCACCTTGAAGGTACGACGATAGGAGCCTACTTCGTTTTCCTCGTAAGGAACCAGCGGCGGGTTCTTCTTGAAGCGAAACATCTTATCATCAAACTCATACGTCTCGTTTACGTATATAGCCGTACCGTATCCCTGGCGTTCCCAGTTGCCGGGCACATTAATATCTGCCCAACACCCGGTATAGAACGAAGGCTTATAAAAATCTTTGGGGCGTTTGTCGGGATTCTTCACCCAATGGAACTTCCATTTACCGTTTAAACTGAGATAGTAAAGTGACTGTGCATAATCTCCCTGCGCAACATCGGCCGCCGCAGCATACGGCCATACATATGTATGAGGTTGCAATTTATTCAGTCCTATGGCATACTGGCTTTGCCATTCCGGTTGTTCCTGCGCCGCAAGCGGTGACATCAGGAAAATAGCTCCAAGCAATATAAAAGTCAGTTGTTTCATCTGGTCAATCATGGAATTTAATTTTTAGCATTCTATTCTATAATAAGTTCATCCAGGTAAGGCCTTGCTTCCTGTCCCGGACGCACATGGGTTTTCGGACATTTGCCGGCTCCCCAAAGAGTAATACGTACATAACGTGCCTGTACACTATCCAAAGTGAAAGAACAATTGTCGATGTAAGTACCTTCACGGAAAATTTCCCCTGTTGAATAGCGGTTCTCGCCAACCGGCTTAAAGATACGATTATCATCGGACACTTCCATCCGGATGCACGCAGGTTTATGCACTGCCATTCCGTAAACGGTAATGCAACCAAGTGTGACGGAATGAATATCCTCTCTTTTTTGCAAATCGACGGTGAAGGAGATTGTATCATTCTCCAGCCAGGAGCACCACTCAAAATCCGTTTGTCTCAGGCTCCCCCTTACTCCGTTCACCAACAACTTTAAGCCTTCGGTATTTGTTCCTGATATCGGTTTAGCTGTAGCTTTGTTCCATTTCACAGGCAATACCAGTGTTTTTCCCATCTGTTCATCCTGAGCGAACGTTGCAGCTTTCACAGTCTGAGTGGTTGTAAGATACAAAGGTTTTGTATAAAGCGCCGATTGCAAGCAAGGTTCCGTACCGTCGGTGGTATAACGTATCTGTACATCCGGACGGATACATTCCAGTTTGACTTGCAGACGGTTTCCCGACGGGGTTACCGTATGCTGTATATTATACATGGAACGGGCATAGACTATCCCCTTGGCGGCAATATGTTCATTGAAATGATCCATTGCCCGAAGATAGGAACTCCATTTCTTGCGACCGGGTTGTGTCCATGCCACTTCGGCCAAAGCAGAAAGGCGGGGGAAAACCTGGTATTCCACATCTTCCGGCTTATTGCAGAATTCCGTCCACATGGAAGCCTGAACGCCCATCAACAGTTTGGTGACGTCCGAAGTCCAATCCTTCTGTACCGGTTCATAATCATATACATCCTTCAAAGTATTATTTCCAAAATACGTCAACGGCTCAAACCACTGAGGGCCCTGATAGCGAATCAGATACATGATGCGTGCGGGAGTCATTACAAAACGATGGCCTTGCCGTGCACCTTTCAAAGCAGCCTGCCCATATCCTTGCCAACCAAAGATGATGGCACCTTCAGGGATGGTGGTATTGGTCAACTCGTCCCAACCCATCACTTCACGACCTTTACTTTGTACATAACGTGACATACGTCCCATGAAATAGCCCTGCAACGCCTCTTCGTTTTCCAAACCTTCTGACTTCATACGTGCCTGACAAAGCGGACACTCCTTCCAATGCGTCTTCCATGCTTCATCGCCCCCCAAGTGTATATATCTGGAAGGAAACAAATCTATTACTTCATCCAATATTCCCTGCAAAAAGGTAAATACACTATCGTTTCCCGCACAAAAGATTACATCGGCATGGTTGCCGCCCAATCCGGGAAGTACTCCGATGAACTTATCTACTACCGGGCAGGCCAGTAACGGATAAGCCGCTAATGCAGCATTACTATGAGCGGGCATCTCTATTTCAGGGATTACTTCAATGTGGCGTGCCGCCGCATAAGCCACAATCTCACGGATGTCATCCTGAGTATAAAAGCCCTTCTCTACAGTCGGTTCACCCTGGCGGGCATTATGACGTTGAAAAAATGCCTGACCGGGACGATCCACACGACGCGAACCAATCTCCGTCAGCAACGGATAACGTTTTATTTCAATGCGCCAACCGTTATCATCTACCAGATGCAAATGCAGTTTATTCAGTTTCAGCATTCCCATGCAATCAATTATACGCAAGAGATTTTCTTTAGGGCTAAAGAAACGGGCAACATCCACCATTAACCCCCGATATCCGAAGCGGGGCTGATCAGTAATACTCATGGCAGGTACCGTCCAATCCACCCCCTCAACAATCCGCGTACCCTCTATAGCGGCGGGCAACAACTGGCGAATACTTTGTAAAGCATAGAAGAATCCCTGTGCATCTGCCGCATATATACTAATTTTTTTAGGAGTTATCTCCAGGCGATATGCTTCGGAATTCAGAGTTTCGTCAGTCAGCAAACACACATCACCTTTCTTACTACCTACCTTCATACGAGGCGTAAATCCGGCAGCCTGTGAAAAAAGAGCGGTAAACTGCTGTACTTCATTTGCCTGTACTTCATTCTCAACGGCAAAAACGGTTTTACCCGTGAAAGAGAAGTTACCCATGCCCGGCACAATCTTCACCGGGCAGGGAACTAAGGAAACTGGTTGAGTCAAGTTATCAGCCTGGCAACCCAAGGGGGGAAGTAGCCAGCACAATAATATTATTATAATAAATCTCATAAATAGTACGCTAATTTGGTTTATATTATGTCTGATTTGTGCCAATGGGATGGCACTATTGTGCCAATGAGGTGGCACAACACGGCATTTATATAGCTTTATCTTTATCATACCCGAAACGTACAGGGTCGTCATATTGCTCTTGCAAACTCTGTAAGGCCGCTTTCAATTCGGCGGTCACTTCTTCAGTACCCGGCTCGCCATAGATATTGCGCATTTCGGTAGGGTCATTCTGCAAATCGTACAACTCCCATACATCAATATCATTGTAGAAATGAATCAGCTTGTAGCGGTCGGTACGCACTCCGTAGTGGCGTTTCACCATATGCTCGGCAGGGTATTCATAGAAGTGGTAATACAATGCCTTGCGCCAGTCCTCGGGATATTCGCCTTTCAGCAGAGGCAGCATGGATACGCCGTGCATATCTTCCGGTACTTTGATGCCCGCAAGGTCAAGGATAGTGGGCCCATAGTCTATATTTTGTACCAGTTCCGTAATGTCACCCCGTGCATCCAGTCCTTGGGGCAGGTGCATAATAAGCGGAGTGTGCATGGATTCTTCGTACATGAAGCGTTTGTCGAACCAGCCGTGTTCGCCCATATAGAAGCCCTGGTCGGAGGTGTAAACTACCAAAGTATTGTCCAGCATATCTTTTTCTTTCAGATAATCCAATACACGCCCTACGTTATCATCCAGTGATTTAACGACTTTAGCGTAATCGCGCATATAGCGTTGGTATTTCCATTCGGCAAGTTCTTTACCTTTCAGGCCACGTTTATAGAAATCTTCAATGACAGGTGCATAAAAAGTATCAAAGGCCTTGCGGTCTTCCGGATCCATCCGGTCGATATAGCTCAGGTAGCGTTCTTTCAGTCGTGAATCCTTGCCCTCTTTCAGCATCTTCAAGTCATAAATCAAGTCCATATCTTTAAAGATGCTCATCTCTTGAGAAGCAGCGGCAGGACGACCTTCATAATCATCATAGAAATTATCGGGCAAAGGGAATGTCTTGTCTTCATAGAGCGCAAGATTCTTTATCTCGGGCAACCAGTTACGATGGATAGCTTTATGATGGATAAAAAGACAGAAAGGTTTTTCCTTGTCCCGTTGATTTTCCAGCCAATCAATACTCATATCCGTAATGATATTGGTGATATACCCTTTACGGACAATAGTATCGTTCGTCATGGTGATAAAGTCCGGATTGAAATAATCACCCTGTCCGGGTACAACTTCCCAATAATCGAAACCGGTAGGCAGACTTTCCAGATGCCACTTGCCTATGATAGCCGTCTGATAGCCATTTTCCCGCAATATCTTGGGAAAGGTTTGTTGCGAACCGTCAAATACACAAGTGGTATTATCATAGAATTTATTACCACATGTGTGCTTGCCGGTAAACATGCAGGCACGGCTCGGCCCGCTCAAGGAGTTGGCTACAAAACTGTTGACAAAGCGTACTCCGTCGTTGGCAATACGGTCTAAGTTGGGTGTTTCTACATAGCGATTGTCATAGCAGCTCATCATCTGCGCTGTATGGTCGTCGGTCATGATGTAGACGATGTTATAGGGCTTTTGTTCCCCAGTTTTCTTTTGAGAAGCGCAGGATGCCAGTGATGCCACCGAAGCCGCTCCCGCCAAAGTGTACAACCATCCGGCTTGTAGTTTTTTCATGGCTGAATTACTGATTAAGTTGTTTTTATTTTTATTCCTTCTATGAAAACACCGGAAGAAATGGATGTTCAAATCATCCTTCCGGTGTTTTGAGTCTCAGATTATGACTTTAGTTGTTAGTTCACTGAGCAACAGGAATTGCTTTAATCTTTTCCTTTACAGATGCCCAAGAAGCATTCGCTTTATAAGCCTCAACAAGAGTTTCAAGAACAAAAATATCCTCTAATGCATCACAACCAGCAAAACATTCTACACCGAGTTCTGGTACTGCATCTTTAAGAATTGTGACACTCACTAAAGATTTGCAATCTTTAAATGCTTTATCAAATATTCTCACAAATACTTTAGGCAAAATGATCGTTTGCAGAACTGTATTAGGTGCTCCTCCTTGAATATAAAAGGCATTGGCTGGAAAACCCACAGTATGCGATATTTCTGATAAATCAATATGTGCTACAGTTGGACTTAAATTTAAAGGCTTACAAACATGGTTATAAAAATCTGGATTTTTTGTAGAACCAGTAGCTGTAACTTTTACACTTACTGCTCCTTCAGGTATTGTTATCTCACTAGTTGTATTATAAATAATTGGAACCCATGTATCCGCAGCACTTACTCCAGCTTTAAAAGTAAGTTCCTTCACTACACTCAAAGATTTTCCATCAGAAATAATGAAAGCAACTTTGGCTTCTCCGGTTGCTGGATAGGTTACGGTGACTTTGGTATCAGCACCAATACCAGTAACTTTGAATGTCCAATTAGCAGGTGCGTCATCCAACATTCTCATTATAAAACCTTCGGGAAGTTCTATAGTATGAACTTTTTCTCCCGTAACGTCACTAGTATATTCTGGTAGCAAATATTGATCAAAATCAATCCATTTCACCAACTCTTTCGTTGTGTTATCATTCAAAGTGACAATTACCTTACCATTTTCTTCTTTTACCTCTTTAATGGGGTGAGCACCTACTGCATTCTGATCTACCGTTATCGTAACTCCACCAATTGTCAAATCGAATATCTCAGGATTATCCTGATTTGGCGTTAATGTAGCATTTCCACCACCTGTTACGGGCACCGGTTTACCGTCTACCAGCAGTGGCTCACCGTCCATGGTCCAATAATAACCGTTTTCGTCTTGACCCACACCAATAGAACTACTACCACTTACTTCACTGTTTTCATTGTAATACAAAGTAACAGGGCTAGCATGTAGGAAAGATATTTTATAGCCTTTTGCACCGTCCTTCTCCACCTTCTCCACATTGGTCACATAGTCCGAAGCAGTAATTATCCCTTGCAAAGAATTGAGTTGTTCCACTACTGACTTCTGCCATTTCTCCAATGCAGAGATTCTTTCTTCCTGATTGTTCACTGCATCCCATATTCCACCATCATCGTAGCTACAACTACCCAATGCAGTTGCTGCGCACAGTGCGCATAAAATAGTTTTAATCTTCATATTATTATTCTTTATAGGTTAATATTCTTTCTTTTTTCATTGTTCTGCGCATTAATACAAGATAAGATCTTTACGATAAGGCATACCATGATCTGTATAAGTATCGTCAACATAGAAACGCACCCAGTCTATTTCCATACGGGGAATCTTTATATCCGGATTCACTTTCAAGATATTACGTGCAGCTTTATAGCTCATTTCCATATCCGTTACCCCATAATTGGGTACCGCTTTGTGCAAGAACATCATAGTGATGATATAATACAATCCTTCGTTGTTTATTTCGTAGGAAAATGGCCAACGGCCACCGTTCTGCTCAGTCATTGCTTTGGTTACGCGAAGAGTCTCCACTCCGTTCGTTCCTATAGCAACAGTCTCATCGTCTATCCATTCAGCCCAATAAATCTGGAACTCGTCTATAATGGTACCGCCTGTCTTACCACCGGAAGCCAGTTCAGTGACAGCTTTGGTAGGATTATAGGCACCGCCGCCGGTACAAGCCCCCGGAGTAGGAGAACCAAAGTGGAATGTCTGTTCTACCCCACGTTTATAAGCCAAGGTTCCATGTCTACTATTGTTTTCCATGATATCTATTTCACCGAAATCGGGCCAGTTATTCCAATTGGCATCTCCACCCACCTGTTCATTACCTTGTAACCAGATACCAGGCAACATACCGCTATTCTCCGTACCGCGGATACGGGCACGGGTTTCAATACGCATACCCGGATAAATACGAATATTAGAAGAAGGCCATTCCGTACTATTAGCATTACCACGCATAAACTTGCAAGAGTAAAAGGCGGAAGTTCCAAAATCCCAGATTTTACCACCGTTGCCGGACTTAGCCCGTTCTTTCAACGTCATCATACGCAAATAACCTTCATCCATTACATAAGCGTATTTAGTGTTATCTACCGCACCCTGAGTTTCTACCGCACCAGTATTCTGGTCGGCAAAGCCAAGCGGATAATCTGTACTGGTATAGTCACCCATCGGGCTGTCTTTCTTAACAAGGCATCCGGGAATCTTATGGAACTCATAAGCACGGAAGAACTTCCATTTACCTTCGGGTAACACATTACCACTGTTAGGATGCGGGTCACCCTCTTTCATAACTACATAGTTCAATTGCCCCCACTTCTTTACAGCCTCTTCATTCTGAGGTGACACAAAGAGTTGATCGGCATCTTCATACAGCCACCGCTCATCTCTTATCTTCGTATCCATGTTCTTGTGAATGTCTATCCTGTGGATAACGATTTCGTTTGCCAGCAACGGATAGCGGCTTGCCACAGGAATTGTAGAAAGCGTAAACTTCAAATCTTCGTCGGTAACGGTTTCAGTGCTTTTTATCATCTTAATGAAGCCACTTTCCACCGAGCTTTCTCCTGCCGGAATCACCAATTGTGCAGGAAGGTTTTCAAGACGTTGAGCCACGCCCTCTGCAGGTGTAATGACTATGGTAAGGTCGTCTTTCAGCTTAGAATTAACGGAAGCTGTCAGAATGAAGTTTTGTCCCTCTTTCACCGTGTTATCCGCATTATTCTTTATCATTACACGCGAATAGTGGTAATCACTCACCGTAAGTAACTGTAAAGCATTCTCCATTTTGTAACCACGTGCAAAGGCGGATATTTCAACAGAGTATTCTTTGTTCAGCCCCTCTTTCACAGGTACAGAAATAGTTTTGCTCGTTTCACCCTGTTTCATAACAACCTCCGTGGGGAAGTCGTCGAATAGTAAGCGATCTACCGCCCCTTTATCCGTAGTAGCACTTAATTTGATACTTACGTCTTCGTTCATCGCTTTCTTTCCTTCGTCCGTACCGGTAACGTCAAAAGTTATCTCCAATGTTTCACCCATCACCAAGTCAGTGCTGTTGACACTCATTTTAAGGGGTACAGGTTCGGGCAATGGAGCCACATTCTCCTCTGAGCAACCGGCAATGCCCGTCACTGCAAATAGCAGTATGTAATATATGTTCTTCATCTTTTTCATGGTCTGTTCTTTATAAATTGATAAAAATAACCGCATAGTTTACTTACTCTTCTCCCCAACCCGGATTTTGCTTCATCTGTTTGTTCAGTCTGAGTTCGTTGGGCGGAATAGGAAGTAAATAGTCACGACCGGCAACAAACTGGTAACCATTGGGCAACAATTCCTGCAAGGGGTCCATCCATTGACTACCGTCCGTCAATATAGTAGCGAGCTTCGGCTGCTGTTCTTCGGTAAACGATTTGTAAAGTACTGCATCCTTACCCAGATAAGCGCCTCGTCCACGCTTATTCATAATGACTTTGGCACCTCCCCAACGCATGAGGTCATCCAACCGATATCCCTGTAATGCCAACTCTACGCGACGCTCGCGACGAATTTCCTGGAGAACAGGCGTCAACGCATAACCATAGTCTGTAAAATTAGGATCAATAGTTGCAGGCTTTACATACTTCACCCCGGCACGTTCGCGCAAAGGTTTCAGTGTCTTTTCCAATACGGCATCGTCACACTTACCCAATTCTGCTGCTGCTTCGGCATAGCTCAACAATGCATCGGCATAACGCATAATCACCAGCCCTATTTCAGAGTCTCCCTGTACATAAGTAGTGTCCACACCCAGGCGTATGTGATAGCCCGTCACATTCTTGGCATTACCTTCACTTGCCAGGAAAGGAGGATTGATACCTTTGGCGCCGGAGGCGACATCTTCTACCTTCAAGGGTTTGGAACCTTGAATAGTCGATTTGAATTTATAACCACTGCTCATTATAGTCTCAGTGAGGCGCAGATCGCGATTTTTGAAAGTTTCGTTAAAGTCTTTGAATTTATCATCGTTAGGGTTAACGGGTGTTCCATCGACATTGAGATAGGTATTTACCAATTCGCCCGATACTCCGGCAGGTCCATCCTGATCTACCACACCACCTGCCAGCAATCCACTCAGCGCATGAAATACACCGTCCGTAATAGAATACTGTTTCCAGAAAATGGCTTCAGTGATATTGGAATAATCTTTCTGATTGAAAAGGTGTCCGTAAGCATCACCCGGATTCACTACCTCTTTATCGGTATCCTTCGTATTAAGTTTAAGTCCGCTATCCATCAGCAGGTCACCCCAACGCAACACTTCGCCAAAAAAGTATTCAGACAAATCCGCATCGGCTGCAAAAGCATCATTCTTGTGATATTTCTCCCAAGAACCCTCATAAAGCGCTACCTGCATAGCAAGCATCATAGCCGCCTCTTTAGAGATACGCAATCCGGCATATTTGCTGCGGTCGAACAACAAATCTTTCGCTTTATCCAAATCTTCAAGAATAAATTTTGCCACCTCGCTACGGTCTTTCTGCGGAATTTGCAATCCGGCAATAGTGGCGTTTTCATCCCAGAAGGCATCCATCACGGGAATGTCTCCGAACTTCTTTAGTTGTACGAAGTGCCAGTAGGCTCGTAAAAAGTAGGCTTCACCCATCAGGGACTTAATCTCTTCCGTTTCCAGCGCCTCGGGCACCTTGTAGTAATGGAAGAAATAATTGACATTGCGCAGGTTCTTATAACCCGTCTCCCAAGCCTGACTGCTGGAGAATACGGTTTCTTCACCGTTAAGGCGCTTATCGTAGATTTCGGACAGAATGTTATCGCTGTTCTTTTCCTCACCGCGCACCCCCATACCAAATTTCGTCAAAGAAGGCAATGCTGTATACAGACCGTTAATATAACCGCGTACCTGTGACTCGCCCGAAAGGAACGATTCATTATTCGGCGCAGTTATCGGTTCTCTGTCCAGGAAGTCGGAGCACGATGAAAACAAAGTGCTTGCTCCCATTAGTAATGCAATATATAAATAAGCTTTTTTCATACTCTTTATTCTGTTACTAATACTTATTAAAACGTGAAATCAATACCAAACACAAAGTTCCTATTCATCGGATATACTTTACCGTTACCATTTTCATTAGCGGCGGAGGTCAATCCCGGAGCCGTATCGTTGCTACCACCCGCCCATGTGTTCACTTGGTTCAACGTTTCCGGGTCGAACGACTTAGGCAGTGATGTAATGGTAAACAGGTTGTCGCACGTAAAATAGAGCCGCAAATTCTCCAGACGCAACACCTTGAGCATCTTCTTGTCGAAAGTATAGGACACCGTAAGGTTCTTCATACGCATATAGGCTGCATTCACCATATAGCGAGTCGTATTATATCCGGCATTTGCTTTGTAATCTTCTGTCTTAACGTCTGTCAGGCGAGGAAGGTAGGCTCCGGGATTCTGCGGGCTAAAATAATCCAAGTGATCCTTAAAGTAGTTCTTTCCGCCAAACAGGTAGGTACTACCCGCCAATGGGAAATCTCGCTTACCGACACCTTGAAACAAGGTAGATACCGAGAAACCTTTGTAACCCGCGTTCAAGTTGATACCGAAAGAATATTTGGGTGTAGTGTTACCGATGATGCGCAGGTCACCATGATCGCTTAACGTACCTTTTCCGGGATCCACTTTACCATCACGGTTGACATCAATGTATTTCAAGTCTCCCGCCTGCCACATATTATCAGCTTTGAAAAAGGAAAGGTCTTTACTCTTAAGATAGTCGTCCACTTCCCGGTTAGTCATGAAGAGATCATCTGCCACATAGCCCCAGATTTCACCAATATCCATACCTTCATAATATCCTTTATTACGTGCCAAACCGGTATGATTGTTATAAATGATGCCTTCGGGATTATTGTACTTGGTGACAACAGCCTTATAATCGAAAAGATTAAAACCTACGCCATAGCTGAATCCGCATTTCAATTTATCTTGCCAGTTGATAGAAAGTTCCCAACCACGGTTGCGCAAAGTGGCATTATTAATCTTGGCGCGATCATCCGGTACAATACCACTGATAGCGGGAATAGCTTCGGCCGGCCCGATCATATCTTTCGTAGTACGCTGGTAAACATCAAACGTAGCGGAAAGACGGTCATCGAACAACATCAAATCCAGACCAACATTGGCATTATCCACTTTTTCCCATGTGATGTAAGGACTTATCATTTTCGGTGTAAGCGAAATGGTTCCTTTGGCGGGTTTGTTGCCCGTTCCCGGCAATAGCCAAGCATTCACATTATTCGGGTCAAGCGACATCACCCCGAGATAGTCATAGAGACCCGCACCATTCTGGTTACCAAGACGTCCGTAAGATACACGTACTTTGAGTTGTGACACCGGAAGATTGAGTTTGGTAAAGTAAGGCGTGCGTGAAATATCATAGCCGGCAGAGAAAGAAGGGAAAAATCCCCAACGATTATCCGGTGCAAAACGGGAAGAACCGTCGTAACGTCCGCTGAACTCTAAGAAATAGATATTCTGGTAATTCCAGTTAAGACGGGCAAACATACCCATTGTTGCCCAATGTGAGCGGGCTTCGGCCGCATAGGGAGTTCCATTAGCATTGTCAAAAGAGTAAATATCTTCACTCAACATTCCGTCTTTATACATATATTCGCTGGAGTTTTCCTGTAATTCCATCTGATAACCGGCCATTCCCTTGAAGAAATGCTCACCCCATTGACGGGTATAAGAACCGGTAACACTGGGAGAAAGATAGTAATTGAATGCGCTACCACGTGTAAGCGAACCGAACTGAGTATTCTGCCACTTCATGCCGGGATAGTGATAACCTTGCTTGTTACCGGATACTTCCATTATTGAACCATTGGGTTGTGCATAGTTGCCCTTACGTAACTCTAAACTGTTGTTCTCCACGTCTAAACGGGCTTTCATCTCACCTACGAACTCCAACCCTTCCAAAGGATTAATAATTATCGAGAGAGACATGGCATCCGATACGCGGTTCTGGCTGTACCCGGCCTTTTGCAAATAAAGCTGCTCGTTCCAGGTAGGAATGGAATATTCCGCTTGTTCCACAGGAAGTTTCGTGACGCGGCTGGGCGACATATTAGCTATTGTTCCATAAAAAATGGTTTGATTTGCCAAAGGACGTTTCAGCAGATTCAGCGAAACGTTATTATTGAAATTAAACTTCAACCAGTCATTGGCACGTATAGAAAATTTTGTGTTTACATTGTATTTCTCCAAATCATCCTGTACTTTATCCATCAAACCTTCCTGATAGATATAGCCCAAACCTACATAATAGGAAGTCTTTTCCGACCCACCCTGTATACTGATATTATGAGAATGGCGAATGGCGCGATCTTTGAAATAATAGTCGAACCAATCGGTATTGCCATACTGCGCATTGTCAGCGGCTGCCCATCCGTCACCAGCCTGATTTGGTTCTATACCCGGAAACTCGGCAGAATAGGGATTCTGCATAAAACCTTCCATTTTCCGGATCGTTTCATCAGAGATTTGATGAGTACGTCCCATACTCTCATCCCTCAGATTGGAGTATCTTGCCCATTCCAATGAACTCATCATCTGCGGCATGTTGATAGGAGAACTGAAACCCACAGAACCACGGTAAGAAACACGTGCCTTTTCCTGCTTTCCGCTTTTGGTAGTAACCAATACCACACCATAGGCGGCGCGTGCACCATAAACAGCAGCAGCCGAAGCATCTTTCAGCACACTGATACTTTCAATATCAGCCGGGTTCACATTCTGCATACTTTGCTCGATTCCATCTACCAGTACATAAGGCTCACCGCCATTGATAGAACCTATACCACGTATATTGAACTTAATTTCAGCACCGGTTTCGCCACCGACTCCATCAGCGGCAGCATCCGAAGCAAAGTTCAAACCGGCAACATTTCCTTGCAAAGCACTGGTCAAGTCTGTTACCGGACGGCTGGTGATAGCCTCCGATTTTACAGTTGCCACAGCAGCGGTAATAGTGTTACGCTTCTGCTTATCCATACCCACGACTACGACTTCATCCAGTAGTTCAGAGTCTTCTTTCAATGTATAGACATTACCGACCAACTTGGTAATCTTCACTTCCAACGGAGTGTACCCGATAAAAGATATAGTCAATACATCCCCCACCTTACCAGCAACGGAGAACTCGCCGTCCAAATTGGTTATACCACCGGTGGTGGTACCTTTAACGGAAACGGATGCGCCTATGATAGTCTCGCCTTTATCATCGAGAACGCGTCCTTTAATCATTTGTTGTTGTGCAGATGCTCCTAAAGGAATTAACATAAGGAGCAATAGAAAAACGAAACGAATCTTTTTCATAAGCATCTTTTCATAATATTTAATTTATAAGGTAATTCAGTTACCAGACTTCATGTCCTGTAAACTCATGTGCAAATGTAAATCAATACAAAAAAAACAAATGTTCAATAATCACTATTTTTAGCTCCAAATTTGAATAATGGCTACCTACGGATATCTGTAGCCCATTTTTTTAAGTTATACCAATAGTATCAAATTAAAACCTGACCGGTTATTTTACATAATATTTTGCAGATTCCGAAACAATGAACTATTTTTGTTCCAACCTTGGAATTACCCTCATGAAAAAAAAATCAATCATCTTGATAATTTGCCTGTTGTTCTTTTTTCTTCTTAAAGCAACAGAAACTAAACAATACGCCTTTCAACAGATTATTAACACCCAAAATGGTTTATCTTCTTCCGTGCGATGCTCGACTGTGAGCTATGAAAAAGGATATGTCTGGATGGGTACGCGCTCCGGCATCGGACGTTTCGACGGATATGAATTTAAAAAATACCTTCACGACAATATCACCCATATACTCGAAGATAAGGAAAATAAGATCTGGGCTATCACATCTAAAGGTGTATATTATTATAATGATTCGGAAGATAACTTCCTGCAAGCTGAAGACAAGAACCGGAATCTACTTACTGCCGCATCTATCTGTCCCTGGACAGACGGAGTCCTGTTCGGCAGTTACGGAAAAGTTTATAAATATAATTATGCCGACCACAAAACCGAGATACTTTGTTCCCTGCAGCCCGACAGTCAATATAATATTACCGGTCTGCTAAAATGGAATGAGCACATGCTACTCGCTATCAACCGTTGGAAAAGCGCATTACTAATTGATATACGAACAGGAAAAACACAGCCCGCTCCATTCAAAAGCGAAGAATTGATAGATTGTTTCATTGACTCTAAAGGGAATATATGGACTGCTCCGTATCATCAAGGTATAAAATGCTACGACCGTAACGGAAAGCTTTTACACGCCTATCACACTCAAAATTCGTCAATAAAAACGAATGTCATACTCTCTATCACGGAATGTGACGGTCATATCTGGATAGGAACAGATGGCAACGGAATCTACATACTAAACCCTGCAAATGGAGAAATGGTTGCTTTGGAACATGTGCCGGGAAATCGCAACTCATTGCCGGTCAACTCCATTCTCTGCCTATATAAAGATTTCAAGAACAATATATGGGCAGGCAGTGTATGGGGCGGACTGATAAGCATTAAGGAAGTAGGCATGAAGACCTATTCGGATGCTTTGCCCGGAATAGAATACGGACTTAGCGAAAAAGTTATCTTAAGTATCTATCAAGACGATGAAAACAGAATCTGGATAGGTACCGATGGCGGCGGAGTCAACATCTTCAATCCTGAAACCCGAAAGTTTAATCATATACTTCCGACTTGGGGAGATAAAGTCTCTTCAATCACCGGTGTAGACAAGAGACGGTTATTAGTATCATTATTCAGCAAAGGTGTATTTTTCTTCGATAAAGAAACGAAAAAATATCAGCCGCTGGTTATCGTTAACGACAGTATTAACACACTATTATGCCAACGAGGAAAGACTGTCAACCTCTCCCAAAACACACCGGAAACCATATTATTACTGTCTGAATCTCCATACTGTTATCATTTGGAAAAAAAACAATTCATCCCGATTATCCCGGAAGAAAAGACACCAATAAATGGTATTTTACAACCAGTATGTAACGATAGTTCCCGCAGTTTTCTGTATGACTTCAAACATATATACAAACTAGACAGCCTCAATCATCTTATTCCTATTCATACCTGTTTCAGAGATACTGTATTCAATTCCATATCTCTCGATGAAAACGGTCTTTTCTGGATAGGGAGCAACTATGGTTTAAGTTATTACTCTCCCGTGAGCAAGAAACGAATCAGCGTTCCTAACGAATTAATCAATGAAATCAGTGCATTGATTTGTGACAAACGAGGAAAAGTATGGCTGGGCACTGAAGGAAAACTGTTTGCTCATCTTATTAAGGAAGGGGAGTTTATCCTTTATGGAGAATCTGATGGTATCGTATCGAACGAATACCTGGAGAGACCACGATTATTATCAACGCAAGGGGATATTTATATGGGTGGCGTAAATGGTCTGCTCTGCATTAACAAGCAACTGCCCCAGGCAACAAACATTTCTCCCATCCTCAGTTTGGCAGATGTATGGGTAGGTGGAGAACGGATGAACAGCCGTATTAACAATAGTCAGAATCTGGAAGTAATAGAGTCAAACAAACCTATATCTATCAAAATCATCGCCAGCAACAAAGATATTTTCCGGAAACCGATGTTCCGCTTTACAGTACAAGGCTTGGACGGACAAGTATCTTATTCCTACCAACCAGAATTAACATTAAACAGTTTACCGGTAGGGACTTATCAAATTTTAGCATCTTGTAGTACCCGTAGCGGTAGTTGGACAAGTAACTATCAGATTTTAGAACTGACTATACTACTGCCTTGGTACAAGTCAGGATGGTTTACAGCATGTTATATCATTTTGATTCTTGCTATTATAATAGGTATCATATATTCGTTATTACGACACAACGAGAACAAGCTAAAGTGGGCAATGAAAGAGCACGAACAGCAAGTGTATGAAGAGAAAGTTCGCTTTCTTATAAATATAAATCACGAACTTCGAACTCCATTGACATTGATACATGCTCCTTTAAAACAATTACTGGATTCATTAACTCCGAATGACGACAAATATAGTACAATACAAAGTATCTGCAAGCAGTCGGGACGAATGAAGAAATTATTAAACATGGTTCTGGACGTACGCAAAATGGAAGTGGGACAAAGCACATTGCATGTTGAAGAAGTGGAATTGAACGATTGGATAGAACAACTCATTACGGATTTCAAACCGGAAGCCGATGCAAGAAGCATCTCCATCTGTTACCAACCCGATAAAGAAGTAACCAAACTTTGTTTTGACAAGGAGAAGTGCACTACCATCCTAACCAATCTTTTAATAAACGCTATAAAATATAGTCCGGATAATAGCCTGATAACTGTTTCCATCAATCTGGCAATCACCGAAAACCGTGTGCGAATTTCTGTTTCCGATCAAGGAACCGGATTAAAGGAAGTAGACATAAATAGCTTGTTCACCCGTTTTTATCAAGGTAATAACAGTCGTCCCGGAACCGGCATAGGGCTATCGTATTCCAAAATCCTTGCCGAGCAGCATGGTGGAACGATAGGAGCCTATGATCACAAAGAACTCCCCGGCTCCACATTCTGGTTTGAAATCCCCCGGAATATTCACCCTGGAAAGATTACGCTGCAACCTCAACCTTACCTCAACGAGCTATTGGCTCCCACCCAAGAAGTGGAAAGTATTCCTGACGTAGTAGCCAATTCGGAAGATACTCAAGAACGTACTTTACTCATCGTCGACGACAACGCCGATTTGACAGATTATCTGCACACCACTCTTAAAACCAAGTTCAAAAGGATATGGATAGCTTTCGATGGAGAGGAGGCTTTGGGTATCTGCCGGGAATTCCATCCTGATATTATAGTAAGTGATATTCAAATGCCACGCATGAATGGATATGAACTATGTAAACATATCAAGGAAGACCTTGAAATCAGCCACATTCCTGTCATACTGCTTACAGCACGCAATGACGATGAGAGCCAGCTTTTCGGATACAAAAACGGAGCAGACGCCTATCTCACCAAACCTTTTGAGGTGAGTATACTCTATGGCATCATACGTAGCCAACTTAAAAATCGCGAACGGATGCGTACACGTTACGCCGAAACAGGTTCGTTACCTCAACCAGAAGAGAGCACCTTCAGTTCTGCCGATGAAGATTTCTTACATAGATTAAACCAACTAATCTCTGAAAATCTGGATAATGACCAAATGGGAGTACCGTTCCTCAGCTTAGAACTGGGAGTCAGCCGCGCTTCCCTTTACAATAAGCTGAAAGCTTTGACAGGTATGGGAGCGAATGATTACATCACTAAACTGCGTATTGAACGGGCAATTCGGTTACTCACTCATAGCAAACTAAGCATTAACGAAATTTCCGAACAGATAGGTTTTTCTACATCAAGGTATTTCAGCACAGTGTTCAAGCAATATACAGGATGTTCGCCCACACAATATAAAGAAGAACACTCATGATTTATCTTTTCTCTCTATTGCCGGGATAACCAATCATAACTTATGATTTTTCAATCATTTGTACAGGCTACTATCTGATCTGTTGTCTCTAAGGAAGTATCATTTTGTCATTTTGTATTTTCCAATGTAACGAGAATACGATATTTGCAGTATAAACGGCTTATACTTATCAATGCGCAAACAGAAATCGACAAATCTCTCATTGATAGAATAATACATAAATATCAACAACTGTAACAAACTGAGAATAGCTTCAAAAACACGTCTCATCAAGTTATTCACCGCTAAAGCGAATGTTCCTTATAGAAACAGTTAACATTCCTCGTAGTCGAAGTTAACTTGTTACCAAGAAAATATTTACTTTCTTGCCGGAAATTGATTAACTTCCTATAAACGGGATATTAACTTTCTGTATAAAAGCCGAAATAAAAGGTAATTATTATGCAGTATAGTTTCACAGGCAACGGATGTTTATGCACATTTTTTCTATTTTCCTTGCTTGTGCAAATTTGCAAGATAGCAAAAACAGGATATTCACATACATAATAACACCATTATCAAAATATATCAGACAAATCATCAGGACCATATTCAGGAATATAGATAACCTCAGCAATTCCCCACTAATAAAGCAATACAGCACTATGTTCATTTTCAACTAAATAAACAATCAACAAGCTGTTGAAAACTTCTCTAAAAGATTTTAGTTAAAATATTGTGGGGAATTGTGGGGAAATGTGTATTTTTACCGTCACTTATTATAATAAGGTGAAAATGGTACGTTTTTTAGGCAATATCGAGGCTAAGACGGATGCAAAGGGACGCGTATTTATCCCGGCCGGCTTCCGGAAGCAGTTACAAGCTGCCTCCGAAGAAAGACTTGTTTTGCGTAAAGACGTATTCCAGAACTGTCTGGTACTCTATCCGGAAAGTGTCTGGTTCGCCACGCAAAACCAACTTCGGCAGCGGCTGAACAAGTGGAATGCAAAACACCAACAAATCTTCCGACAATTTGTAAGCGACGCAGAAATCATGGTTCCTGACGGGAATGGTCGTATTTTGTTGCCTAAACGTTATCTGCAAATGGCAGGTATACAAAGTGATGTACGGTTTATCGGCGTAGATAATACCATCGAAATCTGGGCAAAAGAGCGGGCCGAACAACCGTTTATGAATCCTGAAGAATTCAGTGAAGCATTGCAAGATATATTGGGTGAAGATGACGCGGTGGTAGAAAGTGATAAAATGGTAGAGTTATAAGGTGATTAAAAAAAAGAGGATGAAGGAAGAAGTGACATATCATATCCCGGTACTATTGATGCCAAGTGTAGACGCGATGAATATCCGTCCGGACGGAACGTATGTAGACGTAACGTTCGGTGGTGGAGGGCATTCCCGTGAAATACTGTCCCGACTGGGTGACGGTGGCAGGCTGCTGGGATTCGACCAAGACGAAGATGCGGAACAAAACATCGTGAATGACCCGCATTTCACATTCGTACGCAGCAACTTCCGCTATCTGCATAATTTTCTTCGCTATCATGATATAGAGCAAGTAGATGCCATACTTGCCGACCTCGGGGTATCGTCACACCATTTCGATGATAGCGAACGAGGGTTCTCTTTCCGATTCGACGGCGCTCTGGACATGCGCATGAACAAACGTGCGGGGCTTACCGCTGCCGATATTGTAAACACTTACGATGAAGAGCGTTTGGCTGATATATTCTACCTGTACGGAGAATTGAAAAACAGCCGTAAGTTAGCATCCGTTATCGTAAAGGCACGCTCCGGACAGAAGATTACCACAATCGGCGAATTTCTGGAAATCATCAAGCCCCTCTTCGGACGGGAACGGGAGAAGAAAGAACTCGCCAAAGTATTCCAGGCATTGCGTATCGAAGTCAATCAGGAGATGGAAGCTCTCAAGGAAATGCTTTATGCTGCCACAGAAGCCCTGAAACCCGGTGGGCGGTTGGTCGTGATTACTTATCATTCACTGGAAGATCGCATGGTAAAAAACATTATGAAGACCGGTAATGTAGAGGGTAAGGCAGAGAAAGACTTCTTCGGCAATGTACAGACTCCTTTCCGCCTGGTCAACAATAAGGTGATTGTTCCGGACGAAGCAGAGATAGAACGTAACCCACGTTCAAGAAGCGCTAAACTGAGAATAGCGGAAAAGGTTGAAAAAATAGTAAGGTGATAAAGGTTATAAAAGTGTTAAGTGATGAGTGAGACAAATAACAAACAGGAAGAAGTGAAATCGGAAAAGGTGAAAAAGCACACCTCCCTAAAGAACATCATCGGTGGCGACATTCTGGCTACGGATTTCTTCCGTCGTCAAACCAAGCTGCTTGTTCTCATCATGGTGCTGATTCTGTTCTACATTCATAACCGTTATGCCTGCCAGCAGCAGATGATAGAAATAGACAAACTCAAAAAAGAACTGATAGACATCAAATACGACGCCTTGACACGCAGCTCCGAACTGATGGAACGAAGCCGGCAGTCGCGTATCGAAGAATACATCGCTACAAAAGAAAGTGATTTGCAGACTTCAACCAATCCGCCGTATTTAATAAAATAAGAAGAAAGGGACAAGGAGACAAGTTACCAAGGAAACAAGGGATGCACAATTCCTCGTCAACTCGTCAACTGAAACCTTGTCAACTAAAAAAAAGGAAATGGCAGTAAATAAGAAAAATATAATGACCCGTTACTTCTTCGTCGTCCTCATTATGGGACTGGCGGGGATAGCCATTATTGTGAAAGGCACCGTCATCATGTTTGCCGAACGACAATACTGGCAAGATGTGGCCGACCGTTTCGTAAAAGAGAATGTAACGGTGAAGCCAAACCGGGGTAATATCCTTTCTTCCGATGGAAAACTGATGGCAAGTTCTTTGCCTGAATATCGCATCTATTTAGATTTCAAAGCCGGCGGTGAAAAGAAAGACACCATGCTTATGAACCACCTCACCGAAATCAGTGAAGGGTTGCACCGGATCTTCCCCGATAAGAGTACGACAGAATTTAAAAATCATTTATTGAAAGGACGGAAAAAAGGAAGTCGTAACTTTTTGATTTATCCTAAACGTATCTCCTATATTCAGTACAAAGAAGCCAAGCGGTTACCTGTATTCAATCTGAATAAATACAAAGGTGGTTTTCACGAATTAGCTTATAACCAACGTAAGAAGCCCTTCGGCTCTTTGGCTGCCCGTACTTTGGGTGACCTTTATGCCGATACCGCACAAGGCGCTAAGAACGGTATCGAATTGGCTTTTGATACACTGTTAAAAGGGCGCGACGGTATTACCCACCGTCAAAAGGTTATGAATAAATATCTTAACATCGTTGATATTGCCCCCATAGATGGTTGCGACATTATCTCCACAATCGACGTAGGTATGCAGGATATTTGTGAAAAAGCCCTGGTAGACAAACTAAAGGAAATCAATGCAACCGTAGGTGTAGCTGCACTAATGGAGGTACAAACCGGAGAAGTAAAAGCCATTGTCAATATGATGAAAGCCGGTGACGGCAAGTATTACGAAATGCGCAATAATGCTATCAGTGACATGTTGGAACCAGGTTCTACTTTCAAGACCGCTTCTATCATGGTGGCTCTGGAAGATGGCAAAATCACTCCCGACACCGAAGTAGACACCGGCAACGGTATTATGATGATGCACGGCAGGCCGATGAAAGACCACAACTGGCATCGGGGGGGATATGGAAAGATCGACGTAACCCGTATACTGGAAGTATCTTCCAATGTCGGGGTTTCCTACCTCATCGACAAACACTATGGTAGTAATCCGCAGAAATTTGTAGACGGTTTGAAACGTATGAGCATTAATCAACCGCTCAAATTGCAAATAGCCGGAGAAGGAAAGCCTAATATTCGCGGTCCTAAAGAACGTTATTTCGCTAAAACGACTTTACCTTGGATGAGTATCGGTTATGAGACACAGGTACCCCCCCTCAATATCCTGACATTCTACAATGCCATCGCCAATAATGGAACCATGGTTCGTCCCAAATTGGTAAAAGCAGCAGTGAAAGACGGAGAAATTGTTAAGGAATTCCCCACCGAGGTTATCAATCCGAAGATATGTTCGGATCATACTCTGGCACAAATCCGTGAGATTTTACGTAAAGTCGTTGCCGAAGGACTGGCAAAACCGGCCGGGAGCAAACAGTTCTCAGTAGCAGGTAAGACAGGAACGGCGCAAATTTCACAAGGTGCAGCCGGATACAAGACGGGGCAGGTGAACTACCTTGTAAGTTTCTGTGGTTTCTTCCCCGCAGAAGCACCTAAATACAGCTGTATCGTTTCCATACAGAAACCGGGACTTCCCGCCTCCGGTGGTTTGATGGCGGGTAGTGTATTCGGGAAAATAGCGGAAAGAGTGTATGCCAAAAACCTGAGATTTGACCTACGTAGTGCCATAGACAGCACAACCAACGTGATTCCTGTTGTGAAAGCCGGAGAAATGAACGAAGCATTATGCGTACTCAATTCACTGAATGTCCCCACACAGAAGCAGTTTGAAAGACAAGGCGGAAAGGAATTATGGGGACATACACAGATTGCTCCGACAGCTGTCGTTCTGCAGAAACAAAATATTTCGGGGGGAATCGTACCCAGTGTGGTAGGAATGGGAGCCAAAGATGCCGTTTACCTATTGGAAAGCAAGGGTTTGAAGGTAAGACTCAACGGGATTGGTAAAGTAAAGAGCCAATCTATTGCAGGTGGAAGCAGACTGGTAAAAGGGCAAACGATAGCTTTAACATTATATTAAAACAGAATATATACATTATATATAATAAGGTATGAAATTAAGCGAACTATTAAAACCAATACAGCCGGTACAAGTTATCGGTAGTACGGAAAAAGATATAACCGGAGTAAATATCGACTCTCGTTTAGTAGCCACCGGACATTTGTTTATGGCTATGCGAGGTACTCAAACCGACGGACATGCCTATATATCCGCTGCCCTCGACAAAGGAGCCATCGCGATACTTTGTGAAGAAATGCCGGAAAAGCTCAACAGTGAGATTACTTATATCCAAGTGAAAGACAGTGAAAGTGCAGTTGGCAAAGTAGCAACCATTTTCTATGGTGATCCCACTTCCAAGATGGAATTAGTAGGTGTTACCGGAACAAACGGAAAAACCACCATCGCTACTTTATTATATAACACATTCCGTTATTTCGGATATAAAGTCGGATTAATCTCCACAGTATGTAATTATATAGACGACCAGCCTGTACCGACTGAACATACTACTCCTGACCCCATTACATTGAACCGTTTATTGGGTGAAATGGCTGACTCGGGATGTAAATATGCTTTCATGGAAGTTAGTTCGCACTCCATTGCACAAAAACGTATCAGCGGGTTAAAGTTTGCCGGGGGTATCTTTACCAATCTGACACGCGATCATCTGGATTACCACAAAACCGTTGAGAACTATCTGAAAGCCAAAAAGAAATTCTTCGACGACATGCCTAAAAATGCATTCAGTCTGACCAATTTGGACGACAAAAACGGATTGGTAATGACTCAGAATACACGTTCAAAGGTATATACCTATTCATTGCGTAGCCTTAGTGATTTTAAGGGAAAGGTAGTAGAATCCCATTTCGAAGGTATGTTGCTCGATTTCAACAATCACGAATTGGCCGTACACTTTATCGGAAAGTTCAATGCTTCCAATCTTTTAGCCGTATTTGGCGCAGCCGTATTATTGGGTAAAAAGGAAGAAGATGTACTCGTGGCACTCAGCACCCTGCAACCTGTAGCCGGAAGATTCGATGCCATTCGTTCTCCGAAAGGTTTCACTGCCATTGTAGATTACGCCCACACTCCGGACGCCTTGGTTAATGTATTGAATGCTATTCATGGAGTATTGGAAGGAAAAGGAAAAGTAATTACCATTGTAGGTGCCGGTGGTAACCGGGACAAAGGTAAGCGCCCCATCATGGCAAAGGAATCGGCCCGTTTAAGCGACCGAGTTATTATCACTTCCGACAATCCGCGTTTTGAAGAGCCGCAGGATATTATCAATGATATGTTGGCTGGCCTGGATAAAGACGATATGCAGAAAACGATAAATATTACAGACCGTAAAGAAGCTATCAAAACCGCCTGTATGTTGGCACAACCGGGAGATGTTATTCTTGTAGCGGGTAAAGGGCATGAAAACTATCAGGAGATAAAAGGTGTGAAACATCATTTTGATGACAAAGAGATACTTAAAGAAATTATGAATAAGTAGTCAGAGTAGTAAATCGTTAAGTAGAATACTACCGGCTACAGAAAGCAAGTCATTCCCACTTAACTACTTACTATTTTAACTACTAACAATATATAAATTATGCTTTACTACTTATTCCAATGGTTAGACAAGTACGATTTCCCCGGTGCGGGTATGTTCGGCTATACATCTTTCAGAGCATTGATCGCTATTATTTTGTCACTACTCATTTCGAGTATCTGGGGTGACAAATTCATCAATCTGCTTAAACGAAAGCAAATCACCGAAACGCAACGAGATGCCAGCATCGACCCGTTCGGTGTAAATAAAGTAGGTGTACCGAGTATGGGTGGTGTTATCATCATCTTTGCAATTCTCATTCCATGCCTGTTGTTGGGTAAATTGAATAACATTTATATGATTCTGATGCTTATAACGACAGTGTGGTTAGGTTCATTGGGATTTGCCGACGATTATATCAAGATATTCAAAAAAGACAAAGAAGGATTGCACGGCAAATTCAAAATTATAGGTCAGGTGGGTTTAGGACTAATCGTTGGCCTTACCCTTTATCTCAGCCCGCAAGTCGTAATCCGCGAGAACATCGAGATAGAAAAGCCGGGACAAGGAATAGAAGTAGTTCATGCAGCAAAAGAGATTAAAGCAACACAAACTACAATTCCTTTTTTCAAAAGCAATAACTTCGACTATTCGGACCTTGTAGGATTCATGGGCGAACATGCACAAACTGCAGGCTGGATTTTATTCGTGATTATTACGATTTTTGTAGTAACTGCTGTTTCCAATGGTGCCAATCTGAACGACGGTATGGACGGAATGGCTGCAGGAAACTCCGCAATCATAGGCTTGACTCTCGGCATATTAGCATACGTATCGAGCCACATTGAATATGCCGGATATTTGAATATCATGTATATTCCGGGATCAGAAGAACTGGTAATCTTTATATGTGCTTTCATCGGTGCACTTATCGGTTTCTTATGGTACAATGCCTATCCGGCACAGGTATTTATGGGTGATACCGGTAGTTTGACTATCGGTGGTATTATTGCCGTATATGCCATCATCATCCATAAAGAACTGTTGATACCCATTCTCTGTGGTATATTCCTTGTAGAGAATTTATCGGTCATCATGCAACGTATATATTATAAAGCCGGCAAACGAAAAGGAGTAAAACAACGCTTATTCAAACGGGCGCCCATACACGATCATTTCCGTACCGGAATGAATCTGGTAGAGCCCGGTTGTAAAGTCGTATTTACCAAGCCGACACAATTATTCCACGAGTCGAAGATTACTGTCCGCTTCTGGATTGTAACCATTGTACTGGCGGCGATAACGATTATAACATTGAAGATTAGATAAAGTGATAGGATGATAAAGTTGTAGAGTGATAGAGCAATGTCACTTTAACACATTACACATCGTCACATTAACACATTATTTATATGAGTAGAATTGTAGTTTTAGGAGCAGGTGAAAGCGGTGCAGGAGCTGCCGTACTCGCCAAAGTGAAAGGTTTCGACACGTTCGTTTCCGACATGTCTGCCATTAAAGATAAATACAAGGAACTACTGAACAAGTACGGTATCACTTGGGAAGAAGGTCACCATACGGAAGAGTTAATCCTCAATGCCGACGAGGTGGTAAAAAGTCCCGGTATTCCCAACGATGCTCCACTTATTCTGAAACTGAAAGAAAAGGGAACTCCTATCATCTCAGAGATAGAGTTTGCCGGACGCTATACAGATGCAAAAATGGTTTGTATCACTGGTTCAAACGGTAAAACCACCACTACTTCGCTCATTTATCATATCTTTAAAAGCGCAGGGCTGAATGTAGGACTGGCAGGGAATATCGGCAACAGCCTTGCCCTGCAGGTAGCAACGGAAAAGCATGATTATTATGTTATTGAGCTGAGTTCTTTCCAGTTGGATAATATGTATAAATTCCGTGCCAACATCGCCGTGTTGATGAATATCACTCCCGATCATCTGGACCGCTACGACCACTGCATGCAGAAATATGTAGATGCAAAATTCCGCATCACGCAAAATCAAACTCCGGAAGATGCCTTCATCTATTGGAACGACGACCCCATCATTCGCCAAGAGCTTGCCAAACACGGTTTAAAGGCTCATCCCTATCCCTTTGCCGCAGTAAAAGAGGACGGAGCGATTGCCTATGCAGAAGATGGAGAAATAGAAATAAATGAGCCGATCGCTTTCAATATGGAGCAGGAGGAACTGGCATTGCGTGGCACACACAACTTATATAACTCCTTGGCGGCAGGTATCTCTGCTAACTTGGCAGGTATCAAGAAAGAAGATATCCGCAAGGCGTTATCCGACTTTAAAGGTGTTGAGCACCGCCTGGAGAAAGTAGCAACCGTGCGTGGCATCCAATTTATCAACGACTCCAAAGCGACGAATGTAAACTCTTGCTGGTATGCTTTGCAAAGTATGACGACAAAGACCGTACTCATTCTGGGGGGTAAAGATAAGGGCAATGACTATACCGAAATCGAAGATTTGGTACGGGAAAAATGTTCAGCCTTAGTATATCTGGGACTGCACAATGAAAAGCTACATGATTTCTTCGACCGTCTCGGGTTACCCGTGGCAGATGTACAAACCGGTATGAAAGATGCGGTAGATGCCGCTTTCGAACTGGCGAAAAAAGGAGAGACCGTATTGCTAAGCCCCTGTTGTGCTTCATTCGACCTTTTCAACAGTTACGAAGATCGTGGAGACCAGTTTAAAAAATACGTGAGAGAATTATAGGATAAAGTGATAGGGTGATAAAGTTACAGAGTGATAAGGTAATGTTACTTTATCACATTACCATACTACTACATTATCACATTACCACATTACCACATTAAACTATGGATTTATTAAAGAGCATATTCAAAGGGGACAAAGTAATCTGGATCATATTCCTTGTCCTTTGCCTTATCTCTATCATTGAGGTATTCAGCGCTGCCAGTACGCTTACTTACAAAAGTGGCGATCACTGGGGACCGATTACGCAGCACAGTATCATCTTGATGGTAGGCGCCGTGGTAGTAGTGTTAATGCATAACATTCCCTACAAATGGTATCAGGTATTCCCTGTATTTCTCCTGCCGGCTTCCGTCGTACTACTGGCTCTTGTCATGATGATGGAACGTATTAACGGAGCTGCCCGGTGGATGACATTTATGGGAGTGCAGTTCCAGCCGTCGGAGGTAGCAAAAATGGCAGTTATCATTGTTACGGCTTTTATCCTTTCCAAAGGACAGGATGAAGACGGCGCCAGCCCGAGGGCATTTAAACGGATCATGATAATTACCGGTGTTATTTGTCTGCTGATTGCTCCGGAAAATCTTTCCACAGCAGCCCTGCTCTTTGGCGTAGTGTTCTTGATGATGTTCATCGGACGCGTGGCTATGAAGAAACTGCTGTTATTGGCTGGTAGTCTGGCAGGAATTGGTATCATTGCCGTTACTTTCTTAGTCGTGACGAAGAACAGTGACCTCCCTTTCCTGCATCGTTTTGATACTTGGCGTGCCCGTATCGAAAAGTTCACCAGTGATGAAGAAGTTCCCGCAGCTAAATTTGATATTGATAAAGATGCACAGATAGCCCATGCCCGCATTGCCGTAGCAACGAGCAATGTCGTAGGTAAAGGGCCCGGTAATTCCGTACAACGCGACTTCCTAAGTCAGGCTTTTTCGGACTTTATTTTCGCTATCATTATTGAAGAACTCGGAATAGTAGGTGGGGCTGTAGTGGTCTTTCTTTATATCTGCCTGCTGATACGAGTGGGGCGAATCGCCAAAAAGTGCGACCGTACGTTCCCGGCCTTCCTCATCATAGGTATAGCCTTACTACTGGTATCACAAGCTATCTTCAACATGATGGTAGCAGTAGGACTGGCACCCGTAACGGGACAACCGTTACCGCTTATTAGCAAAGGTGGTACATCCACATTGATTAATTGCGCCTATATTGGAATGATATTAAGCGTCAGCCGATACACAGCCAAGTTGGAGGAACAAAAGGAACATGACGCTCAAATTACCATGCAGATAGAAGCCGGTAATGCGGACGAAACAGGAAACAGTGATGTTCAAACCGCTGCCGACCCGACAGCGAAGATGCTGAATAGTGACGCTAAGTTTGAATAAATAGAAACTGAAAATTAAAAATTGGAAAATATATGAATAACAAACCACATATCATTATCAGCGGTGGCGGTACGGGCGGACACATTTTCCCGGCTGTATCCATAGCCAATGCCATCAAAGAGTTACGCCCTGATGCAGAAATTCTGTTCGTAGGAGCAGAAGGACGTATGGAGATGCAGCGTGTACCGGATGCAGGTTATAAAATCATCGGTTTACCCATAGCCGGCTTCGACCGCAAACATCTGTGGAAAAACTTCGCTGTATTGATAAAACTAGCACGCAGCCAATGGAAAGCACGCAGCATCATCAAGCAATTTAAACCACAAGTAGCTGTAGGTGTAGGTGGTTATGCCAGTGGTCCGACACTAAAGACAGCGGGAATGATGGGAGTACCGACACTGATACAGGAACAAAATTCTTATGCAGGAGTAACCAATAAACTACTTGCTAAGAAAGCCTGTAAGATATGTGTCGCCTATGAAGGCATGGAAAAATTCTTTCCGGCAGAAAAGATTATCATGACCGGTAACCCGGTACGCCAGAATCTGCTTAAACATTCCATTTCCCACGAAGAAGCGGCAAAGTATTTCGGCTTGAATCCGGCAAAGAAAATCATCCTTATATTAGGAGGAAGTCTAGGAGCGCGCACTATTAATCAAACACTTACCGCTGAACTGGAAACGATCCGTAAAAATGCAGATATACAGTTTATCTGGCAGACCGGTAAAATCTATATCGAACAGGTAAGAGACGCCATTACCACCATCACAAGTGAAGCCATACATCATCCGCACATCAATGCCATTCCTAACCTGTATGTAACGGACTTCATCAAGGATATGGCTAACGCTTATGCAGCAGCCGACCTTGTAATTTCGCGTGCAGGAGCCGGTTCTATTTCCGAATTCTGCCTGCTACACAAACCTGTGATACTGGTACCTTCGCCCAATGTGGCAGAAGACCACCAAACAAAAAACGCATTAGCACTCGTCAATAAAGATGCCGCTATTTACGTAAAAGACATTGAAGCCCAGAAAAAGCTGCTTCCTATAGCTCTTGAGACGGTAGCAGACGATAACAAACTGAAAAAATTGAGCGATAACATTGCCAAACTGGCGTTGCCTGACTCAGCTACGATTATTGCCAAAGAGGTATTGAAACTCATTAAATAATGACTGAAAACATGAATATAGAATCCATTAAATCCGTTTATTTCGTTGGTGCCGGTGGCATTGGCATGAGTGCCCTGATACGCTATTTCCTTTCCAAAGGAAAATTCGTAGCAGGATATGACCGTACGCCGAGCGAACTGACCGAACATCTGATTACGGAAGGTGCACAAATACATTATGAGGAAGATGTAAATCTGATCCCAGAGAATTGCAAAGACAAAGCAACAACATTGGTAGTATTTACTCCTGCCATTCCGCAAGAGCATGCAGAACTGACTTATTTCCGTGAAAACGATTTCGACATACAAAAACGTTCCCAAGTATTGGGTACAATTACTCGCAGCAGTAAAGGACTTTGTGTGGCCGGTACTCATGGTAAAACGACTACCAGCACGATGGCTGCCCATTTGTTCCACCAATCGCATGTTGGCTGCACAGCCTTCCTCGGTGGAATTTCCAAGAATTACGGAACAAATCTGCTATTATCACAAAACAGCCCTTACACAGTTATAGAAGCAGATGAGTTCGACCGCTCTTTCCACTGGCTTTCACCGTATATGAGCGTTATCACAGCAACCGATCCGGACCATCTGGATATTTACGGTACAGAAGAAGCATATCTGGAAAGTTTCCGCCACTATACCACCCTTATCCAACCGGGTGGCGCTCTGATAATCCGCCAAGGATTAGTATTGCAGCCCGATGTGCAACCGGGCGTAAAGGTATATACCTATTCCCGTGAAGAAGGAGATTTCCATGCTGAGAATATACGCATCGGCAATGGTGAAATATTCATTGACTTTGTAGCTCCGGATACGCGTATCAACGACATTCAATTGGGCGTACCTGTAAGCATCAATATCGAAAATGGAGTGGCTGCGATGGCGCTTGCCCACCTCAATGGAGTGACAGATGAAGAAATCAAACAAGGAATGGCAAGCTTCCGCGGCGTAGACCGCCGTTTCGACTTCAAATTGAAGACGGACAAGGTCGTATTTCTAAGTGACTATGCCCATCATCCTGCCGAAATAGCACAAAGCGTCAAGTCTATCCGCGAGTTATACAAGGACAAGAAGATAACAGCCATCTTCCAGCCTCATCTATATACGCGTACCCGTGATTTCTACAAAGACTTCGCCGACAGCCTTTCACTATTGGATGAAGCGATTCTGACAGAGATTTATCCGGCACGCGAACAGCCCATTCCCGGTGTTACCAGTCAACTTATATATGACAATTTGCGCCCGGGGATAGAGAAATGTATCTGCAAGAAAGAGAACGTATTGGGCCTCCTCTTACAGAAACCTATCGAAGTCTTGATTGTATTGGGAGCCGGTGACTTGGATAACTATGTACCCGAAATAACTGAAATACTTAAGTCGAGAATAGAAAATGCTTAAACGAATACTACTTTCTATCGTCCTGTTGCTTGTCATCGCCTACCTGGCAGTGGCTATCACTGCTTTCAACCGAAAGCCGACCGGTCAGGTATGCCGTGATGTGGAACTGCTCATCAAAGACACGGTATATGCCGGCTTCATTACGAAAAAGGAAGTAGCCGCCATGCTGGAAAAGAAAGGAGTGAGTCCCGTAGGCAAAAACATTGACCGTATCCGTACCAAGACTTTAGAACAGATACTTTCCAAGCATCCGCTCATCGACGAAGTGGAATGTTACAAGACGCCGAGCGGCAAGCTCTGCATCGAAGTCACTCAACGTATTCCCATTTTAAGGATAATGAGCGCCAACGGTGAAAACTATTATCTGGATAACAAAGGTACGGTGATGCCACCCGATGCAAAATGCGTGGCACACCTCGCTATTGTAACCGGAAATGTAGAAAAGTCGTTTGCCATGAGGGATTTATATAAGTTTGGTGTATTTTTGCAGAATAATTCTTTTTGGGATGCACAGATTGAGCAAATTCATGTATTACCGAACAGAAATGTAGAATTGGTACCCCGTGTAGGAGACCATGTTATATATCTCGGCAAACTGGAGGGTTTTGAAAAGAAACTCCAACGGGTAAAGACATTCTACGAAAAAGGATTAAACCAGGTAGGCTGGAACAAATATTCCCGAATCAGTGTTGAATTCGGTAACCAAATTATCTGTACCAAAAGAGAGGGATAATGCAGTAATGTGCTTATATGCAGTTGTATGTTTGCAATTACTGACAGAAAGAAAAGATAAATAATAAACGCGCCAGCCAATTAACATATTGGCACATTGGCACATTAGTACATTATAAATTATGGCAACAACAGATTTTATCGCCGCTATTGAGTTAAGTTCTTCCAAGATATCCGGTATCGCAGGAAAGAAGAACAGTGACGGAAGCATCCAGGTGTTGGCCTATGCACGCGAAGATGCATCCTCTTTCATTCACAAGGGAATCATCTATAATATCGACAAGACGGCACAGGCGTTGACCACCATCATCAACAAACTGGAAGGACAACTGAACAACTCTATCGCCAAAGTGTATGTAGGCATCGGCGGACAATCATTGCGGACAGTGAAAAATGCGGTGAGCCGTACACTGGAAGAAGAGAGTATCATCTCTCAGGAACTGGTAGACTCCATTTGCGATGAAAACCTTGAAATTCCACTGGCAGACATGAGCGTGCTGGATGTAGCCCCACAGGAATATAAAATAGACAATAATTTACAAGCTGACCCCGTTGGAGTTGCAGGACAACACATTACAGGGCAGTTCTTGAATATCATAGCACGTGCTTCCCTGAAAAAGAACCTGGAACACAGTTTCGAACTGGCTAAGGTAGAGATAGCAGATTTACTCATTGCCCCGATAGCCTTGGCAAATGCCGTGCTCACTGAAAACGAAATGCGTTCGGGTTGTGCACTGGTAGACTTCGGTGCCGACACTACTACCATTTCGGTTTATAAAAACAATATTCTCCGCTACCTGAGCGTGCTACCGTTAGGTGGGAATAATATTACCCGCGACATCACTTCCCTGCAAATGGAAGAGGAAGATGCCGAAAAGCTGAAATTGCAATACGGAAATGCTCTTTATGAAGAAGTGGAAGATGCCGAAGCACCGGCAGTATGTACATTAGATGACGGACGTACCATTGAGCTGGCAACACTGAGTAATATTATCGAGGCTCGTACCGAAGAAATCCTTGCGAATGTATGGAATCAGTTACAGCTATCCGGCTATGAAGACAAACTATTCTCTGGTGTAATCTTTACCGGCGGTGGTGCAAACTTAAAGAATATAGAAGAAGCTTTCCACAAGCAAAGCAAGATAGATAAGATTAAAGCCATGAGATTTGTACATAATACAATCCACGGTTTTAGTGATGTACTGAAGAAAGACGGAATGCAAAATACATTGCTCGCCCTTCTCAACGCAGGAAACGAGAACTGCTGCCTGCAAGAAGCACGAACTCCGTCGCCTACCGTTAACATTGTATCCCAACCGGTTGACATGTTCGGTAATGATGAGATTTTGAAAGAGCAGGAAGCTGCTGCCCGTGCAGCCAAAGTGCAACGTGAGAAAGAAGAGAAAGAGCGTAGAGAGAAAGAGCGTAAGGAAAAAGAACTACGCGAAAAGGAAGAGAGGAAACAGAAGAAGAAAGAAGGTCCCAGTTGGTTCGAGAAGACCTTTAATAAACTTTCTAATGAAATCTTCTCGGACGACGATATGAAATAATGTGATAATGCGGTAATGTGATAATGAGCCAATGCAAACACATTACCCTACAAATATTTAGCGAACAAGTGCTGCCATTAGCACATTGGCATATCAGCACATTAGACAATTAAATATTATGGACGATATAGTACAATTCGATTTCCCAACCGATTCACCGAAAATCATCAAAGTTATCGGTGTTGGTGGTGGTGGTGGTAATGCCGTAAACCACATGTACCGGGAAGGTATACATGATGTAACGTTCGTACTGTGTAACACAGACAACCAGGCGTTAAAGGACTCTCCTGTCCCGGTCAAGTTACAACTTGGCAAAGAAGGCTTAGGAGCCGGAAATCGTCCCGCCCGTGCCCGCAAAGCTGCTGAAGAAAGTATCGAAGATATCAAGGATATGCTCAATGATGGTACCAAAATGGTATTCATCACTGCCGGAATGGGCGGTGGTACGGGTACCGGTGCCGCACCTATCATTGCACAGACCGCTAAAGAGATGGATATCCTGACAATCGGTATTGTCACCATCCCGTTCCGTTGGGAAGGCGACAAGAAGATAGACCAGGCATTAGACGGTGTAGAAGAAATCAGCAAGCATGTAGATGCACTTTTGGTTATCAATAACGAAAAACTAAGTGAAATATACAGTGAGCTTTCCGTAGACGATGCTTTTGACAAAGCCGATGACACCCTTTCGGTAGCCGCCAAGAGTATTGCCGAAATCATCACCCTGCACGGTAAGGTCAACCTCGACTTTAACGATGTGAAGACTGTATTAAAGGATGGCGGCGTTGCTATTATGAGTACCGGTTATGGCGAAGGCGACAATCGCGTCAGCATGGCTATCCAGAATGCCCAACACTCTCCGCTATTGAACAACAACGATATCTTCAACTCCAAGAAAGTATTACTCAACATCTCCTACAGTTCACAACACAAATTGATGATGAGTGAAATGGATGAGATAAAAGAGTTTATGAACCGCTTCAGCCGTGACTTCGAAACGAAATTCGGTATGGCTATCGATGACAAGCTTGAACAACAGGTAAAGATAACCTTGCTTGCCACCGGTTTTGGAATCCAAGATATTCATATGAAAGAAATGGACGACCGCCTGACGCAACGCACCGCCGAAGAACAGAAACGACTTGCCGAACTGGAAGAAGAAGAAGAACAGAAGCGCAGCCGTCGTGAAACATATTACGGGAAAGATGCCAATACCAAATACCAGCGTACAAGACGCCGACATATTTACATCTTCAATCCCGAAGATATGGATAATGCCGATATCATCAGTATGGTAGAAAACTCTCCTACTTACTCACGTGACAAGAGCACTCTGGCCGGCATCAAGAACAAAGCCGAAGAAGCCGGAATATTTGCTACCGAAGAAGCGCAAGAAGCAGAAAACGGTGAGGGTGGAGTAATAACGTTTTAAATAACACATCATGGATTTATTCGAAAGAGTCAGCGAAGACATTAAAACCGCAATGAAAGCCAAAGACAAAGTGGCTCTCGATACATTGAGAAATATAAAGAAAGTATTCTTGGAAGCTAAGACTGCCCCAGGCGCTAACGATACACTAAGCGATGCAGATGCTTTAAAGATTATCCAGAAACTGACCAAGCAAGGCAAGGATGCTGCTGAAATTTATCTGCAACAGAATCGTCCTGACCTGGCAGAACCAGAGCTGGCACAAGTGAAAGTAATGGAAGCCTATCTGCCCAAGCAGATGACTCCCGAAGAACTGGAAGCCGCATTGAAAGTAATCATTGCCGAAACAGGCGCTGAAGGTGCCAAAGATATGGGTAAAGTTATGGGCGTAGCCAGTAAGAAACTTGCCGGACTTGCCGAAGGACGTGCCATTTCTGCTAAAGTAAAAGAACTATTGGGATAAGACAAAGATTCCCCTTCAAGCGAAGCCGCATTTCAGATGCTTTCCTCCTTCATCAAAAAGGGAAAAGCACTTGATATGCGGCTTTTAGTATGGTTATAAAGCTATTATCCCCTGTTCATATTAAAAATACCAAGCATTGGTATCTTTCGTACCAAAGCGTGGTATTTCGTGTACCAACCATTGGTATTCTTAGTACCAAAGGGTGGTATTCAATTGGTATTAAGAGTCCCGTAAGAATAGCCTATAAGACAACGTCTAATCAAACAATTCTTTCAGGATTTCAAGTGATTTCAAGACAGGAAAATCAGGCAGGTGAAGACGATAATACTCATTCATAATCGTCAGGCAGCGCGCCCGCTCCACACGATTCATAGCAAAGAGATGCATCGTTTCATAATTCATACGCATCAACATTGTCAATCGTGACGCCTCCTCCGGACCTATATAATGAGAGTGTAATTGCGGACGCAAAGAAGTAAAGCAAGCATTCTGCAAATCAAAATAATCGCCACTCTGATAATCTTCCAAGTTAGGATAAAGTCCCAAAAAGCGGGACAAACGCATCAAGAACACCAAATGAAAGTTTGCAAATCCATCGCGGCACTCGTCCAGCCAAATCATGGAATGTTGCAGATAAGCGAACAACGGACGATTTTCGACCTCTTCACGAACCGCACGATACAGAAATTCGGAAAGGAAAAGAGCAATAGCCGATTTATAAGGGTCATAGGGAAGTGTAGAAAACGGATAAAAGGATTTCGCTTCTTTCACCTTATATATGGAAGTATTCGGACGAAAGTCCACCTCCAACTCTACCAGCGAGAGAGGTTGAAACAATACAGACTTTACCGCTGCCTTACGCGAGCGGGGCACGGATACCAGAAATGAAGCTCTTCCAGCAACTTCCGTATAAATATCTGCAATAAGAGAAGCATCATTGTACTTCAAAGCATGCAATACAATGCCCAGTGTCTTTTGTAACATTCCCTAATCTTTTTTGTTTCAAATCCGAAAACAAAGCTACAAAAAAAACTACAAAAGGCGCACTATTCAAGAAAAAGAATCAGAAAAAGAAAGCCATACCCCAAAAAAGAGAAAGAGCACTTTTAGCTGATTATCAAGCAATAAGAATCTCATACAATTACAAATCACACTATCGGTATGAAAATTTTCTTTAGAATGTTTTGGTAGTTTAAAAATAGTTTCTACCTTTGCAACCGCAAAAGAGAAATAATCTCTACCGCAAGAGCAGAAATGCTCACCAAAGGATGGCCCGTTCGTCTATCGGTTAGGACGCAAGATTTTCATTCTTGAAAGGGGGGTTCGATTCCCCCACGGGCTACAATTAAAAAAATAAACGAATTAAAAAAGATTAGTCGAGATGGCAAATCACAAATCATCACTGAAAAGAATCAGACAAGAAGAGACAAGAAGACTTCACAACAGATACTATGGTAAGACCATGAGAAACGCTGTTCGTAAGCTTCGCGCCACTACAGATAAAGCTGAAGCAGCTGCAATGTATCCTGGCATCACAAAAATGTTGGATAAATTAGCTAAGACTAATGTAATCCACAAAAACAAAGCAAGCAACTTGAAATCAAAGTTGGCGCTTTATATCAACAAACTCGGTTAAGCTGATAAGTTATACACAAAGATAAGAGAGGCCGGACTTTTTAGTCCGGCCTTTTCTGCGTTACCATATCCCATACACAGTTATCTTACACAGACTTAAGAGGGTACTAAAAAGCTGTAAACGGGGCAAAATTCTCCGTTTGTTTAGCACCACGTCTCAAGAAATTTCACTATATTTGCTCTGTTATTACAATAAGGAAAATTAGATTATGACCGAAGAACAAATTAACTCCAATAACGGGAGCTATTCTGCCGAGAACATCCAGGTTCTGGAAGGATTGGAAGCAGTTAGAAAGCGCCCTGCAATGTATATTGGCGACATTAGTGTCAAAGGACTTCACCATCTGGTATACGAGGTTGTGGACAACTCTATCGACGAAGCACTCGCCGGCTATTGTGACCATATCGAAGTAACTATCAATGAAGACAACTCCATCACTGTACAAGATAACGGACGTGGTATTCCGGTAGATTATCACGAAAAAGAAAAGAAATCCGCTTTGGAAGTTGTTATGACCGTACTCCATGCCGGCGGTAAGTTCGATAAGGGTTCTTACAAAGTATCCGGTGGTTTGCACGGTGTCGGTGTATCCTGTGTAAACGCTTTGTCCGTACACATGACTACACAGGTCTTCCGCGGCGGTAAAATCTATCAGCAGGAATATTCTTGCGGCCATCCGTTGTATTCCGTAAAAGAAGTCGGAACCACTGATATCACCGGTACACGCCAGCAATTCTGGCCGGATGATACCATCTTTACAGAAACCGTTTATCACTACGACATCCTCGCTACCCGCATGCGCGAGTTGGCTTACCTGAATGCCGGCATCAAAATTTCCTTGACTGACCGCCGTGAAAAAGATGAAGAAGGAAACTATAAGCAAGAGATGTTCTATTCAGAAGAAGGCTTGAAAGAGTTTGTCCGTTACGTGGATTCATCACGCGAGCACTTTATGAACGACGTGATATACATCAATACGGAAAAACAAGGTACACCGGTGGAAGTAGCCATCATGTACAATACTTCCTACAATGAAAACGTCCACTCTTACGTAAACAATATTAATACCATCGAAGGCGGTACACACCTCGCCGGCTTCCGTCGCGCGCTGACCCGTACGCTGAAGAAATATGCCGAGGACAACAAGATGCTGGAAAAAGCTAAAGTTGAAATCGCCGGTGATGACTTCCGCGAAGGTTTGACCGCCGTTATTTCTATCAAAGTGGCAGAGCCGCAATTTGAAGGACAGACCAAAACGAAACTTGGAAACAATGAAGTAATGGGTGCTGTTGACCAAGCTGTAGGTGAAGCGCTTACATATTACCTGGAAGAACATCCAAAGGAAGCCAAACTGATTGTTGATAAAGTGATACTGGCTGCACAGGCTCGTATCGCGGCTCGTAAAGCCCGTGAATCCGTACAACGCAAATCACCGATGTCAGGTGGCGGTATGCCCGGCAAACTGGCTGACTGTTCCAGCAAGGATCCGGAAGAATGCGAATTATTCCTCGTCGAGGGAGATTCGGCAGGTGGTTCTGCAAAACAAGGACGTAACCGTTCTTTCCAAGCTATCCTGCCGCTCCGCGGTAAAATCCTGAATGTAGAGAAAGCCATGTGGCACAAAGCATTCGAGAGTGACGAAGTAAACAACATCATTCAGGCTTTAGGTATCCGTTTCGGTGTAGACGGTGAAGATAGCAAGGAAGCCAACATCGATAAATTGCGCTACAAGAAAGTTATCATCATGACCGATGCCGACGTCGATGGCTCTCACATCGACACATTAATT
This sequence comes from uncultured bacterium, assembly GCA_905215345.1. Taxonomy (GTDB): domain Bacteria; phylum Bacteroidota; class Bacteroidia; order Bacteroidales; family Bacteroidaceae; genus Bacteroides. The sequence goes on along the minus strand of CAJMPR010000005.1, from coordinate 156,691 downwards.
ATGACGCTCTTCTTCCGTTATTTCCCGCAAGTTATCCAGCAAGGATATTTATATATCGCTACTCCCCCACTCTACCTCTGTACAAAGGGTAAAGTAAAAGAGTATTGCTGGACAGACCAACAACGCCAGAAGTTTATTGATGCTTATGGTGGTGGTTCGGAAAATGCTATCCATACGCAGCGCTACAAAGGTTTGGGTGAAATGAATCCGGAACAATTGTGGGAAACTACCATGAATCCGGAGAATCGCATGTTGAAACAAGTACATCTTGAAAATGCTGCCGAAGCCGACTTTATCTTCTCCATGTTGATGGGTGAAGATGTAGGACCACGCCGCGATTTCATCGAAAAAAACGCAACGTATGCAAATATCGATGCATAAAACAGCAGGAATTTGCCTCCGGGTAACGTCCTGAAACACGTTTTTATTTACCAACCTCACATCTTACAACGAAAAAGCTCCGGATGGGCAGGATAATCCTGCTGACCGGAGCTTTTCTTATATCGGAGACGGAGAGCGGTACGTCAATACAATTCTCCACTTTCTTACAACGATTCAGGGTCGATATTCAGTCGAACACCACCAGCCTATAGCATCTTTTGCCGCTGCATCTCTTCTGCGACCAGTACCAGTTCAGCATACCAATCTTCGCCAAACTTACGTATCAACGGTGCTTTCAAGAACTTATAAACGGGCAGATTTTCTTTCTGTCCAAGCATGACGGCAGCTTTGCAAACATCCCAACGATTATAATTAACAGCTTTATAGACACCGTAGTCTCCCACTCTAATCGGATAAAGGTGGCAGGACACAGGCTTATAGAAGTCTACTTTTCCCGCTCGATAAGCCTTCTCTATGGCACAATAACAGCAACCTTTCTCATCATAGCAAGTAAAGACACAGTCTTTGTTATTGACTATGGAAGTAACCAAATCCCCTTCCCTATCAGTATAGACTACCCCCTGCTTCTCTATTATAACGCGTGCTTCGGGAGCAAGTTCTTCCCAAATTATAGGAAGCACCTCTTCCAACTTAGCTATTTCATCCAACTCAACCGGTGCACCGGCATCTCCCTCTATGCAACACGCACCTTTACAGGCTTCCAAATTGCAAAGGAACTTCTCACGCAGCACATCGAGGCTGACTACTGTATCACCTATCTGTATCATAAATATTCTTCTTTTGAGCCTGCAAAAATACAAAAAAGGCATGGATTGATAGAATCCATGCCTTTCAATATGTAATAATAAGACTTATTTTATCAAATCATTTCCTGTCATATCAGCAGGTTGCTTCATACCCAGAATGTGAAGGATAGAAGGAGCAACATCTGCCAATACACCGTTTTCTACTTTGGCATCCTTGTTAGCAGTTACATATACAAACGGAACCGGATTCAAAGAGTGAGCAGTATTCGGAGTACCGTCTTCGTTCAACGCATGGTCGGCGTTACCGTGGTCAGCAATGATGATAACTTCGTAATCATTGGCTTTAGCAGCTTCTACGGTATCTTTTACGCATTCGTCAATAGCTCTTACAGCTTTCTCGATAGCTTCGTAAATACCGGTATGACCTACCATGTCACCGTTGGCATAGTTTACAACGATGAAATCGAACTTCTTGGTATTGATAGCTTCAACCAATTTGTCTTTCACTTCGTAAGCGCTCATTTCCGGCTTCAAGTCGTAAGTAGCAACCTTCGGAGAAGGAACGAGAATACGTTCTTCCGCTTCATACGGAGTTTCACGACCACCGTTGAAAAAGAATGTCACGTGAGCATATTTCTCTGTTTCGGCAATATGCAACTGGCTCTTGCCTTGAGCAGCCAGATACTCGCCTAAAGTATTCTGTACATTCTCCTTGTCGAACAGGATATGAACACCCTTGAACGATGCGTCATACGGAGTCATACAGTAATACTGCAAGCCCGGGATAGTGTGCATGCCTTGTTCCGGCATATCCTGCTGAGTCAGTACAACGGTCAGTTCCTTAGCACGGTCGTTACGGTAGTTGAAGAAGATAACCACATCACCTTCTTTAATCTTACCATCACAGTTAGCGTTAACAATCGGCTTGATAAATTCATCGGTAACACCTTCATTGTAAGACTCCTGCATAGCCTCAACCATATCAGAAGCAACCTTACCCTCACCATTTACCAACAAGTCGTATGCAACTTTCACGCGTTCCCAACGCTTGTCACGATCCATTGCGTAGAAACGACCTACGATAGAGGCAATCTTACCGGCAGACTTTTCGCAATGCGCAGTCAGTTGTTCGATGAAACCCTTACCGCTCTTCGGGTCAGTATCGCGACCGTCCATGAAACAGTGGATGAATGTATTTTCAATGCCATATTCCTTGGAAATATCACAAAGTTTGAACAGATGGTCGAAAGAACTGTGCACACCACCGTTGGAAGTCAATCCCATGAAGTGGATACTCTTTCCGTTTTCTTTAGCATAAGAGAAAGCCGAAACGATTTCCGGGTTCTTCATAATGCTGTTATCGGCACAAGCACGGTTAATCTTTACCAAGTCCTGATAAACGATACGTCCGGCACCGATATTGAGGTGACCTACTTCGGAATTACCCATTTGTCCGTCGGGCAAGCCAACGTCTTCGCCACTTGCCAACAGTTGCGAGTGCGGATAATTAGCTAACAGAGAATCCCAATAAGGAGTAGGTGTATTGAAAATCACATCATCTTTGCCTTGATCGCCGAGACCCCAGCCATCAAGAATCATTAAAAGGGCTTTCTTACTCATAATATTAATTGATTTTAATTGTACAATCTTTACCTGACAGGAAACGTAATTGATTGACAATCCGTTTTCCGGTTGCAAAGGTACAAAATAGCCGCCAAACAATGTTATTTCAAAAAGTAAAAATAACATTTACACAATGGAACTCCCTTTCTTTCCTACCCAATTCCTTTCTCCAAGCAGAGAAGAATAAAAGAATTCCTAAAAAAGTAATGCAAAGACACGAAATCAGCTTTGATTTTCATACTTTTGCACTGCTTTTTAATAAAATCAAATAATTTTATGGACGATTCAAACCCACGAACGTGCAATAGTGTTTACAATTAAAGCGAACGGAGACGTTGGTCGCAATGCCTCTACTCGCACCTAAAGAAAGGAGGCAAAACGATGAGAAAGTATCTCTACAGCGAAAACGGCTTTGTAGAAAAAGCTGAATGGAAGTCTAACTGCTGGGTAAATGTAGAATGCCCGGATGAAAAGGATTTCCAATTCCTCACCCAAGAACTGAAAGTTCCCGAATCATTCCTTGAAGATATTGCCGATATGGACGAACGGCCGCGTACGGAGAAAGAAGGCAATTGGTTACTTACGATTCTGCGTATTCCTATGCAGAGTAATCAGCATGGAGTTCCGTTTATCACTGTTCCTATCGGAATTATAACCAATGACGGTATTATTGTATCCGTATGTTATCATCATACCGAACTGATACCGGACTTTATCCAACATACCCGCCGGAAAGGTATCGTAGTCAATAACAAACTGGACTTGATTTTACGACTTATCTATTCTTCAGCAGTCTGGTTCCTGAAGTATCTGAAACAGATTAATAATGATGTAGCTACCGCTGAGAAGGAATTGGAAAAGAGTATCCGTAATGAAGACCTCCTCCAATTGATGAAATTACAAAAGACGCTGGTATACTTCAACACTTCTATTCGTGGAAATGAGGTTATGATAGGTCGTTTGAGAAATATATTTCAGGATACGAATTATCTTGATATGGAATTACTGGAAGATGTAATTATTGAATTGAAACAGGCATACAACACAGTGAATATCTACAGTGATATTCTTACCGGGACAATGGATGCCTTCGCTTCCATCATCTCCAACAATGTAAATGCGATCATGAAACGAATGACGAGTCTATCCATAACTCTGATGATACCTACATTGATAGCCAGTTTCTACGGCATGAACGTGGATATACATCTGGAAAGTTTTCCCCATGCTTTCTCATTTATCATCCTACTTTCTGCCGCACTGTCGGCAATAATGTTTATATGGTTCAGAAAAATCAGATGGTTTTGATAGAGTGATGAGTGATTTGCTTGTGTTTTTCTTACAGCATGATAGTGGATCCAAGACATAAGCAAATCACTCATCACTTATAACTCTTTCAGTATTTCAACACCTTAGCCGCCACCGTTTTAAATCTTGGCATCGTCATGCCGATGGAAGCTCCAATATAGGTAGGATCGCAAACCGTATACTTTTGTCCGCCTACCATGAGGTAATCTCCGCCGACATTTCCACTAAAACGAACTGCAGTAGCGATATGCTCAGGATAATCCAGAAGTACTATATCCAGCCCCAACAGTTTCTTCACTAAATAAGAAAATAATATTGCGCGGTCTTCACAATCAGAATACGGATAATAGAAAAGCTCTTCAACAAAGAAAGGCTTTTCATAGCCGAATTGCTGATCATCCGTTTGATATTGAAAGGCTGTCTGCACAAAGTTTATGAGGATATTGGCTGCGTCCACTTCGCTCTTCCCCTGCACTAAAGGAGCCAGCGAGGAAAGGATTTTATTCTCTATTTCTCCGTTGACCGGAGCTTTAAAATAAATGCTGTAATCACATTGGGGATAGCTTTTATAAAAATCCATCAAATCTTTTGAAACATCTACCGTTACTTTTGCCGTACTCCCTTTAGCCTGGTGAGTGGAAGCGGTTGTATTACTCGGGAAATTAGGAGTATCTTTCAGAAGCATACCTACATTATTCTTTGCCTTCGGAGAATCTTTCTGGCACATATAAAACTGGCATTGTTCATTGTTCCCACTCAGATTATAATATTCCTGTCCGTTTAAGGTGATATAAGAATGTCCATAGATACGGCAATCTGTGGCAACAAACAGTAACATCTTGTTTGCATCGGCTCTTCTTGCCATACGTGCTTTATATCCCATTTCATTCAACAGGAATTGTTGCATCACGATACTCTCGTTTGCTGTACCACAATAACTATCTGCAATTTGTCTTACAAGCATAAAGACACCCCAATCATTTAATTGTAAATCTCTCCTGACCTGTGCACAGTCTGTCAATAAAGGTTTATAATCAGCGTTAAACATTGTTTCATAAGCATCGGCAATAGCATTCTCGTCCAGCCTGCTCAACCTGCACTTACGTTCCAAAGTATTACTCATATAAAAGGATTGGCCGCCATAGGTAATCTTACTGCGACCGGCCTCACCCGTATACAGTGGAGAGTTTTTCATCGGAGTAACTATCGGAACTTTCGGTATTGCCACCGGTACTCTGACTGGTTCCGATTCAGCAACGGGATTTTCTTCCACTACTTCAATCACCGGTTTCTTTTCGGATTTTGCCACAGGTTTCTCTACCACCTTTTCTTCTATGACAATCACCTTGGGATCGTTCTTCTTCTTAACAATCACTTCGGGCTTGTCAAAAACAATATCATCTACATCATTAAGTTGTATTAAAGGTTTCTGCTTCCCCTCCAAAGTAGTCATATCGAGAATATCTTCAATAGTCAAGCAAACAGGCTTCTCATCCTTAGGGAAAGTCTTTTCATCATAAACAATCGGCTTCACCGGTTCCGGTTTCACCCGTTTCACAACCGGTTTCTTTGCTTCAAATTCCTTCCAGGGCTCACGCATGAAGTTGACGAAGTCTTTATCGGCCTCATCCATAAATTGATCGAAGTCTTTCATCTCTTCTTTCATAAAATCGGATATACCGCCTTTATTTTCCTGAGCCATTCCTGTAAGAGATAAGAAAAACCCTGCAACAAAACATCCTATTATCTTCATGGTAGCAATCTTTTAAAAACCTCTCTCCCAAACTCCTTCCTACGGGAAGTCGGGAGGAGAGACTTGATTTATATTATTCTGTTGCTTCAACCGGTTCACCAATAAATTCTTCTACCTGCTGAGACAAAACACCTAAGGCTGCTTGTTTCTTTGCTTCCAATGCGGCATCTTCTCTGGCCTTTTTAGCTTTGGCTTCGTCAATTGACATGTATACGTTAAATTCCTTGCTACCGTCTTTGTTCTCTTTTACCAAAACAAGGTGTTGCTTTACAAGACCGGCAATCTTCGTATTCACACCCGATTCATAAGCTGCACCGAATTTATCAATTTCTTCTTCCGGAGTAGAAGATGCTTCGGAAGACATCAATGACTTCATCTTTCCTACAACTTGCGCTTTCGCTCTGGAAGCATAACTGGTTATGCCGTTCAAAATGGCATTTTCTCTGCCAATCTTGTTATTCTTGCCAATGGCAATACCCACTAATTCAATGCGGTTTTCAGGATCTTCTTCCAAGTAAGTGCGATACTTGGTAAAGGCATATTCCAATGTAGAAGAGCTTGCCAAAGGTTTCCATCCTTCTTTACTCAGTTCTTTCACTCTTTTCTTTACATCCTTTTTCAGTGCCTTGGATTGCGCATCTGCTGTCGCTACACATCCAAATAATATAGCACAAATAAGCGCTAAAAATGCAAAACTTCTTTTCATAATCATTTCAATTTAACTGTTAATATTATACTTCTATTCCCAATTCGTAACATACGGCAAAGAAAGCTGAGAGCGTTCTACCGCTCCTGTCAAAGGATTCACAAATGTGATGGAACCTTTTACAAAAGAGAAGACAGAGTTTTTCTTTTCTTTTGCCGTAAATTCACCCTCAGCTAATGCTTTTATTTGTATGATTCCTTTTGTCTTATATACCCCGTCGATATCATCGAAAATAATAGGAGTGGAAATTTCCGGAACATGGAGTTCAAGCGCTTTCAGACCAAAAGATGTCCCACCACGGTTATTCAATGTCAAACGGATGTTGATATTGAATATCTTTCTATCGGCTACGGAATCTGCTGTCAGAATCAGCTTGCCTTCAGGTATAACAGAGAAAGACATGGTACCTACGCCAGCTTCATTCAGGAATGCCTTATGTTGCAGACGCTTTCCGCCAATAACCAAGGAGATATTCAAGAAATTTTCTTCTTCCGATAAGCAATCTTCTGCATTGTACGAAATGATAAACACTCCCTCAGACGGACGAGCACCTATCTGACTTGCACAATTAGAGGTAACCTTCGGGCTTACAGAAACTCTCACAGGGCTACCGTCCAGTAATACCTGACACTGATATTTTCCACTTTCAAGGAAAGTACCTGTCATGGAAAGAGCATCATATAACTGCTTATAACGGGCTATTAAACCTTTTACCTGACTCAAACGAACATCATCGAAGAAATATTCGGATAATGTGCCCAACTCTGTTATGGCTTGCTTGATTTCATCGACAGACTCTATATCCTGTATTTTCTGTTCCAATGTTTTATATTGGGCTACTTTCTCAGCATCCAAAGCTTCAAACTCGGTTGTTAGTTTCCGCTGCTCCAGGCGGGAGAAAGGATATTTCACCGAATAGTTATAATGTTCTTTCTTTGTAGCTTTATCTTGTACTTTCTCCCAATAGATTTCTTCCACGTTGGAAAGCGAAATGCCTTTCAGGAAAGGAAGATTGGCAGATTTCATCTTCGACACTTGCGAAAAGTCGTCTGTCGATTCGACGTTTCCATTCACATTAATCTCTGAAAGGACATTCTTCTTGGACACTGTAACATTGCTGGCAACAGACTGTATAATACGCTCCGTTATTTCAGTCAGAGCTTTCGTCTGCCCCTCTGCCAAGGAGTTGGCAGTAACAGATACTATCAAATAGTCGTCTACTGCTGTATTCAACCATTCCGGAGCTTTCTTGACACTTTTTTCAATTACTTTGGTTTGGGCACTTGCACTTAATACCAATAACAGGACGCAAACCACCCATATGAATCGTTTCATAAGCATTGCTTTTTATTGCCATTGAATAGGCAGATTACGGATATATACCCGTGTATCTGCAATCAACAGCTCGATATAAGAAAAACCGGGGAATTTATCAAAGACTTTCGTCACATAGAACTCACGACGGAGAGTGACACGAGGAGGCATTTTCATCCAAGAGCCATTCTGAATCTGAAAGTTTCTACACTCCGTGCCACTATCAGAAACAGCAGAAACGATCTTCAGATATTCTTCCGTATTCCGGTTGGTGTCTACATTCGTCATTTCTGCCAATATGGTTATTCGCTGTTGGGCAGCGTTACCGACACATTTCAATATTTTGAACTGTAATCTGTTGGTAGAGTAAGTAATTTCACAATCTGCTTTCGGTGCTTCCTTTACCACCGGTTTCTCCACTACCTTTTCGACTATCACCGGCTTTTCAACAATTTTTTCCACTTCGACTATTTTCTCCACTTCAACAGGTTTTTCAATCACTTTCTGAATAATCACTGTATCCGGTTGCACATCGGGAATGTACTGTGCTAACTCAGCCAGAAGCACCGATGCCTGCTCGTAACAAGGTACGCTTTCCGAGATAGCAGAAAGGTAACTCAAAGCTTCCTGATATTTCTTAACGTTATACAAACCTTGTGCTTTCTGAAGAATGGTAGCACAATTGGTTGCATAATAGTCCTGTATTTTCTGCCGGGCAACACGAATAAAACGGGTATAAAGCGGATCGTTCGTACGAATACTCGTAATCATTGCCTTACAAGGATCAGCCCCCTCCGCCGCTTGTCCAGAGATAGATACAACCGCACTATGGTACATGCTTCCATCTATCTTATTCTTAGCGACCAAAGTCAGTTCTCCTTTTACCAGGGTACTGTTACGCATGAGCCCCGAAGTAGATTGTTTATCGACAATCGCTATGGCGGGTTCAATTACAAAAACATTATAATCATTTGCTGCGCCCGCACTATTACGGGTAATAATCTGCTTCAGCTTATTCTGAAGCATTTCCTGTGACGCAGAAGACAATTCACTTCCCTCGGCCAATGGAGTAACAGAAAAATTAATAGTCTGTCCCCAAAGCTGAACAGCACAAAAAGCCGTCGTCAATAGAAATAGGAATTTCTTCATATTTATTGTTATTAAAAAGCAGATGTCCGATCCTATATTTATAAGAAAATATACATCGGACATTCAACCTTATGTTATTCCTTTGAATTTTGAATCAAGAGCTGTATATATTGTCCTGAAGCAGCCTTCTCACTGGCTGTAAAACCTTTTTCTTTCAGCAAACCGGATACAAATCTTCTTAGTTTTCCGGTCTCTGACTTTATGGAGCGCGGATTTCCCGTATCAGGATCGTACACCGGAACACGCATATAAACATTCAAGCCATTTCCGCCTGAACGCACTTCTCCGTTACCTTTAAAGGCATTAGAGAGTACCCATTCATCTAACTCATCGCTTAATGTCATATCTCTTGTTCCCACAGCATCATTTTCCATATCAAAGTCGCAATTTTCATCGACGTTTAATACTACATTTACTTCACGACCGTTAGTTACCATATCCCTGAAAGCTTGCTTCAACTGATTAAAAAAGTTTTCGGTAATCCCTTCCAATGCATATTCCGTCAACTCTTTCTTCGATGCACGGAAACGATCGCTCACGATACTTGCATTTGCCAGAGAGAAGCCAGTCTCCCTCTCTTTCGCTTCCATCAAAACAGTAGCACTGGAAGCTCCACCGGGAAAATCTTCTTTTGTAATTTTTACTGTCACATAAATATCAGCCCTCGCTCCATCTACATAAGCCTGTAATCCTGTAGACTTGGCATTTATGGCAGATGCCGCATAAGCACGATTCTGCACTCTTTGAAACTCTGTCATAAAATCAATCGTCTTGAAATTACGCAAATTAAATTGTTCCTTTATCTTTGACAGTGCCAAGGGTATGGCCTCATCATTTAAAACGGCATCTTTTATCTTGTCGTTCTCGCCTTCACCCGGTTCAACAAACGGAACTACCATCACATTCGGTTGTCTCGCCTGGTTGCCTTGCGCAAAAAGATAAAGAGGCAAGAACACACTTAAAAAGAAAATTAATCTCTTCATAATCATCTATAATTATTGAATCAAAATCCAAATGAATCAAAGTTCATATTCGCTATCTTATTTTTCAAAACATAGTAGTTCACTGTAATATCAAAAGGTTTTTTCTTTACTTTTTCACCTTTTACCTTATCCAGTTTTCCCATCGGCTTCACTGAACTGATACAGTCTTTATACTCCTTATTCTCAAAGAAGGCGAGTACCTTACCCTGGCTCTTTGACTCGGCTTCTGATTCTGTCATTGAAACTACTGCCGGATAGTCCTTGGAGAAACCCAAATACATCAATGCACGTATCACCCGCACTTCCGCATCTTCTTGTGCCAAAGCATCATTCTTACCATAACCCAAAGTACGAAGCACCAATACTGCATCGCCACCATGTCCTCTAACTTCCATCAAATTCACCGATCCTCCATAATTCACAGGTTTTACTTTTTGGGCAAAAGATACCGTGAAGAACAAAGAACAGAACAAAGAAAAAATTAATACCTTTTTCATAAATTAACGTGATTTTAAAAGCAATAATCTACATTGCAGGAAACTGTTAGCATCCAATGTAGGAATCAATTCTATTATACGGTCTTTACCTTCGGAAAAAGACACAGCAGAAGTCATAGCACGTAAATCTTGTACTTTCACTGCGCCTACAACTTCACTCTGACGCTCACGGCCATCATATTTTACCAGAGAAACCTGGAACTGGTCTCCTTTCCGGATATTCAGGTTCTCACCGCAGTTGACAACATATTCGTCTCCTTCGAAACCCAAAAGTCCATAGATAGGAATATTATTCAAAAAGAAATCCGTCAAAGGTTCGGTTAAAGTTGACAAAGCTTCCTGACAAGCTGCATCCCTATTGGGACGTATAGCCGTATTCTTGATGTCACTGACAAATTCACGGGAAATCAATGCTGCTCCGGTGGTATCACGTGCATCACTGATACTGACTTTCAGGCGGAATACACAAGAATACCCTGCACCACCTGCCTTACGGGTAAACTGACAATTATTGATATCACAAGAAAGTGCATAATCATTCTGTTTGGCAGATACATATTCCATTCTTTCCGCTTTGGACATCTTCATAAATATATTGGCTTCCGCATCGTGCGTTAGAGCCTTCAATGTAGTCGTATCAGAGATCTCAAAACGCCCACTTGCCTTCGCCACTTCATCCAGCTTAGCACGTACATTCCCTTCGTAGATATGAATTAAGTCCATCGGTTTGGTATTACCTTGAGCAGCTTGTTCCTTAGCTATATTTACCAAAGTCCCATCAGTAACCTTGATATCGACCAAACGTAATGTCATTGCATTCTTACCCTTGCTCTGAGCAAATCCACTCAAGGCAAGGCTAACAATCACAAACAATAAATATATTCTTTTCATAACTAAAAATCTACACGATTAACTACTTTTCTTCAGCCACTTCCTGACCTTCGTTAGCTTTCTTATATTTAAGTTTCTCGGTATTTTCTTTTATATTCCGGATGGTTAATGGAAGTATATCTCCCGTTATTTTAACGTATTTGCCAACTTTCTTTACTTGCTTACCTATGGTCAAGGCTTTCAGGGGGTCACCTACCAAAGAGGCAGCTGCAGAAACACTTTCTGCAGTTAAAGAAACGACTCCCAGAGAGGCCGATGTTGCGTCCAACAAAGCCAAACCATATACTTTCAATGCATCATTTTTAGCGATAGGTTCATTCGTCAGCTTATTCTTAGCATTCCAAATTGTATCATTCACTCCCATTTCTTCATCAAAATAAGGTTCGGGCACCATTTCAATGAAACCGATATTTTGCTCTATTTTAACCAATAAGCCAAACAAATCATTAGAGTGTGTGAAGAAAGTATCTACCTCTACAATACCTATATTAGCTTCAATAGGAGTCCATTCTTGTAAGAACTTCTCATATTCGGCACGGCGTTCAGCATCCTTTACATCCTTTTTGGCCGCCTTTTTCATTTTCTCCTCTTTCTTAGCGTTTTCTTTTTCTTGCTTGGCAGCCTCTTTTTCTTGTCTTGCCTTTTCTTTTGCAGTTAGTTCTTGTGCATAAACAGTAGTAGTACCAAAAATAAAAGCACCTAACAAAATAAATAAATACTTTTTCATAACCTGTAATTGTTAATGTGAAGCAGAAGATAAGCCTCTGTTCCAGGGTTTATAATCAAATGTAAATCTCTCTCAACTTAAGAAGCATTCCTTCATAATTGGAGAATACTAAAAATTTAAAAGCATTTTCACAAGTATCAATCAGTTTCCTCAACTGCAATATTGTATCACATCAACTGGTATAGTATGAGTGTTTTCTCTTTGTTCACAAAGATAAGTATGCATTAACATTAGTTATATCCACTAATTTTATTATATTTACCCGATAAACAGAAAATACTACCCGAATCATTACTATAATATGGAAACAAATCTTAAGAAAAAAGCAGGACAACAATTGCAAATGCTACGTTTGGAAAAGAACTTAACCCAAGAACAGATGAGCGAAAAGTTACATCTGTCTACAAGCGCCTATTGCAAAATTGAATATGGAGAAACTGACCTGACACTAACCCGCTTGAACAAAATTGCCGAGGTATTGGATATATCAACCTTGGAGCTATTCAACAGAATTGATAAAAGCACAAACAATGATAATCCGAAAGGTAATAATTCAATCGATATTTCCAAAGAAAACAATAACGGTATTGAACCCTATGACAACCTACGCGAACTTATAAAAGCTAATAGTCAGATAATTGAACTGTTATGTAAACGGATAGACATGTTAGAACGGCATATCAGATAAAAAACTTTATGAAAAAGACAATTCTAATTGTCCGTCCCCCAACAGATTGAATGTCATACGATGATAAGGTGTTGTTCCCCGTAAAGCTATTGCCGCCCGGTGCTTTTTTGTGGGATAGCCCTTATTATTATTCCAATCATAAAAGGGAAACTCTTTGTGCAGAGAATTCATATAATCATCCCGATAAGTCTTTGCCAGAATGGAAGCGGCAGCAATAGAAAGGTATTTGCCATCACCTTTCACAACGGTAGTATGCGAAATATCTTCATATTTCCTAAAACGGTTGCCATCTATAAGTAGATGCTGCGGACGTAACTTTAACTGGTCGATTGCGCGATGCATAGCCAAAAAAGAAGCATTCAAAATATTTATATTGTCTATTTCTTTTGGAGAAACGATACCTACTGCCCATGCTAAGGCTTCCTTTTCAATTACTTCACGCAAGGCATACCGCTGCTTTTCTGTGAGTTGTTTAGAGTCGTTCAACAACTCATTCTTGAAGTCTTTAGGTAAAATAACGGCAGCAGCATAAACTGCTCCCGCAAGGCAGCCACGTCCGGCTTCATCACAACCGGCTTCTATCAAGTCTTCATTAAAATAAGGTAATAGCATGCATCTTTAAATTAAAGTATACAAAGATAAATCTTTTTACAATGAAACAGGAACTTTAACGAGAAATAATTATTTTTGCAGAAACTAATATAATAGTATGAAAATAACACACTATCTACTTCTTATATATTTGTTGCTGTTTACCACAACTCTACAAGCCGATAATATACAACAAGCTAAAACGTTCATCGAACAAGCCAAAAAGTCCTTACTCAACAGTCCCAAACAAGCCTCGTATTATGCCATGCAGGCTACCTTGCTATTTCCGGAAAATGAGCCTAACGAGATTTGTGCCCAAGCAATGCTTCTTTACTGTGAAGCAGAACAATTATTGGGTTATTTCGACTTGAGTATCAAAAGTTTATATGACACACAAAAGTATATTCTCCCTACGAATAAAGAACAAATGGCCCAGCTCTACTCCCTCATGGGACGTGTTTACAGCAAACTGGGAGATTACAATAAAGCTATCGAACTAAACGATAAGGCAACTTCTCTTTTTAAGGCTTTAGGTGATTCGGTTGCCATAGCCGGATGTTACAATGAACGCGGAATAATGCATCATTTCCTGAATGAGTTTCAAGTGGCAGAATCTTTCCTTCAACGAGCATTAATCATCAACCGTGACCAAAAGAACCTGAAGGGGATTGCAGCCAATTTGAACAACCTTTGTCTTTACCAAGGTAACACGGCTGAAAAACTGGACTTTATCCGGGAAGCAATTGTAATCAACAAGAATCTGGATGCCCAATGGTCGTTAGGAGAGAACTATAACAATATGGGTAAACAATATTATTATAACAAAGAATATCCCAAAGCATTGGAAGCTTTACAAAGAGCCTATGAATACGCCAGTAAGATCGGTGCACGTGAATTGATTTGTGACAATTATGAATATTCCTCCTTAGTATATGCTGCCATAGGTAACTATGCACAGGCTTATAAATATCTAAACCAGATGTCTGCCTTGAGCAAAGAACTGCAAAGCAGTAACAAACTTCGTAATGTAGAACAGGAAATCTCTTACAGAAGATATCAGGAACAGAAATATGCCACTGAGATGCAGGAACAAAATTATAAGATAGAATTATTAAAACGCAATTTATGGCTTTTAGGAAGTATCCTTATTCTCGGAATCGCTTTCAGTATCTTCATTTATAAATGGTATAAACGCCGGAAAGACCTTCAACTAATGGAAACCCGTTACCAGTTAGAGTTATCGGAGCGTGAGGTTTCAGAATTGAAACTACACCAACAGAGGCAAGAACTGGAAAATGTACAGAGTGCCTTGGATGACAGTCGACAGGAAGTAACCAGTTTTGCCGTATTCCTAAGGAGCCGGAATGAATTACTGGATAAGATTCGTGAAATGATTAAGGAAGGTTACAAGATGGATAATCAAGCCCTTGTCCCGCATCTTAAAAAAGTGAACGCTTTTATCAGCCAATACCAAAGCGGTGATAAAACCAATAATATGCTTCTGCTGAATATTGAAGAAAAAAATAAAGAGTTTGTTGAAAGGTTAACCAAGCAACATCCCAATCTGACACAAGGTGAGAAATATCTGGCTACTCTGCTACGTGTCAATCTCTCTACCAAAGAGATTTCAATGATTAGCGGCAATAGTCCCAAAACAATCAATATGAGCAGATACCGGCTACGTAAATCTTTAAATCTATCAACCGAAGTAGATTTAGCCACATATTTACAGAACTTCTAAGATTACCTGAACCTGAATCAGTCGTTAAATATAGATGAATTGTCACTTCGTTTCACGTTGTGAGTAAAATACTGCGAAAATAAAAATGCTATATCTTTTGTAGATATTGAGAGTATAGAATATAATCTATATATCACCATTTTACATCCAAAATTGTAGATTAAAATAAGCATAAAATCATGCTCTTGTAGATACTTTATAGAACTTTTTTCTTAACAAATATATAAATATCTATTTTCCTTTGCTGTGTGAGAAACAAAATTTTATTAACCTTAAAAACTATCACACATGAGTAAGATTACAAAGTATGCTATCATGCAAAGAGTGTATTTACTTTCCCTACTCTTTGTTTTGATTCCGCTAAGTGCACTTGCACAAACTATTCAATTAACAGGTACGGTTACTGATACCAAAGGAGAAACCCTTATCGGTGCCAGTATTTTGGAAAAAGGTACAACCAATGGCTGTATCACGGACATCGACGGTAACTTCACATTAGCCGTTTCCCCGAAATCGACCATAGTTATTTCTTATGTAGGCTACGTAACACAAGAAATGGTACTTAATGGACAAAGAAACATTAAAGTAGCCTTGAAAGACGATTCTGAGATATTGGATGAAGTCGTAGTTATCGGTTACGGTACCATGAAGAAAAGTGACATGACAGGCGCCATTTCTTCGGTGGATACGGAAGAATTGACAAAACGTGCCACCACCAATCCTGCCGAAGCCTTGCAAGGTAAGATTGCCGGTGTAAACATTATGAAAGCAGGTGGTAATGCAGGCGCAGATATCTCCGTAAAGATTCGTGGCGTGAAATCCTTCGGTAGTAACGAACCTCTTTATATCATTGACGGATTTCCCGGTGACATTAACAATGTGAACCCTGCAGACATCCAGTCTATGGAAGTTTTGAAGGATGGTGCCGCCGCCGCTATCTACGGTTCGGTAGCAGCCAACGGTGTTATCATCATCACTACCAAGAATGGTAAGAAGGGTGAAACACACATCGACTTCAGTACCTACCTGAGTATGACACAGGTTGCCAGAAAGTTGGAAATGACCAATGCCGAGCAATACAAGAGCACTATTAAGTCAATGTTCGAGAACTACAATGCACAATATCCCGATGATGCAGAGGATATCCCTGCATATGTCACTTCTAATACCGGTGTAGATACCAACTGGCAAGACTTGATGCTTCGCAACGGTCTTTCTCAGAACTATATGTTCAGTGCACGTGGCGGTGGAGAAACAGCACAGTATTCTGTATCCTACAACCATGCAGACGATAAAGGTATTTTCATGGGAAATGATTTCCGTCAAGATAACGCCCGCATGAAAATGCACATGACCAAATATATCTTCGACCTTGATGCCAACCTCGGTTTCCGCTACACCAAGAGCAAACAGACTCAATATAACTTGAAGGAAATGTATGCTTCTTCTCCGTTACTTCCCGTTTATGACGAAACAGAGAAATATGGCTTTGGCTTGGCGTCAACCCACCAATTACCTGCCAACAACAACGTTATGGCAGACCATACTTTCCGTGATGCTGCTACGAAGAAATTCTATACTACAGCCAACGTATCATTAGGTATAAAACTGGCTCCCTGGCTTAACTTCAAGACTAGCTATGCCTATCGCGGTGTACACTATCGTTATAATCTGCACTATCCAGACTATATTTCCAACGGTCAAAATCCATACAGCTATCCTTATCAACAAGAAGATACCTACTATTGGGAAGAACAAGTAATCGACAACGTGTTGACTTTCAACAAAGAGTTCGGTAAACATAGCCTGAATGTAATGGCAGGTTCTTCTATCACTTCTACCAAATACACAGAAAATGGCATAAACGTCACAGGTAAGACTACTAAATATTATGTAGATGCCAATGGTAACCTGGCTAGTAGAGAAGAAGCTGCCGGATTCCTTGATCCAAGTTTCAACACTATCGACGCAGGACTCGGTGGAACTTTTGCAGGTGACGGTTACAACTATAAATATAACCGTGCTTCTTTCTTCGGTCGTGTAAACTATAACTATAACGACCGTTACCTCCTCCAGGCTACTATGCGTTACGACGGTTCTTCCAAATTCGGTGCCAACAATCGTTGGGGTTGTTTCCCCTCAGTAGCAGTCGGCTGGAGAATCAGTGAAGAAGTATTCTTCCCGAAAGACATCGTTATCAACAACTTGAAATTCCGTGCAAGCTGGGGACGTTTAGGTAACGAAAACGCATTGGGTTATTATGACTTCCAGGCGTTGATCACATCTTATAATCGCCATGAAGGTGGTTATGTACAAGGCGGTAACGCATGGCCGGGTTCTGCATCCTGGAACATTGAAAGAAATGATTTGAAATGGGAAACTACTGATACGAAAAACATCGGTTTCGACCTCGGAATGTTTAATAACAAACTGACAGGTAGCATTAACTACTACATCAACCAAACAGAAGACCTTTTGATTACTAAACGTCTGTCTCCTTCTGCCGGTTATGAAAATCCGATTCTGAACGTAGGTAAAATCCGTAATACGGGTGTTGAATTGGAACTGAACTGGGGTGATAGAGTGAAAGACTTTGAATACAATATCGGATTCAACTTTGCCACTACCAAAAACGAAGTCGTAGAACTGGCTGATAAAGGCCAGGCATTACCCGCCACTGGTTTGCTGTACGACACAGACCACGTTCCTGCTTATGCTAAAGAAGGTAAACCCATCAGCGGTTTCTATCTGTATCGCACAGACGGTATCTTCCAGAGCGATGAAGAAGCTGCAGCTTATGTGAACAAGGACGGCAAGCGCCTTTTGCCAAATGCCAAAGCCGGTGACATCCGCTTTAGAGATTCAAATGGTGACGGCACTATCGACGAAGACGACAAAGAATATTGTGGCACAGGTATTCCTAAAGTAGAAGCCAACCTTAACTTCTCGGCTTCTTATAAAGGGTTCGACCTCTCATTCAGCTTGGGTAGCGCATGGGGACATAAGATTTACAACGGTAACAAGTATTTCTATGAATCAATGAGTGCTCCTACCAATATGTTGAGCAGCGTAGCTAAAGCCTGGACTCCGAATAATACCAATACGGACATTCCACGCGCGGTTTATAACGATCCTAACGGTAACTCCCGCGAGTCTGAACGCTTCTTGGAAAACGGTAACTTCGTTCGCCTGCGTCAAGCACAAATAGGTTACACCTTGCCTGCTTCCTTACTTAAAAAGGCATTCATTGAGAAGCTGCGCTTCTATATCAGCGGTGATAACCTGTTCACCATCACCGGATATGACGGTGTTGATCCTGAGTTCTCTACCAGCAGTCCCGTGAACTCCGGTATCGATAGACACATCTATCCGTTTACCCGTTCATATACAGTTGGTGCACAGCTTACATTCTAACTTTTTACAAACAGATATATACAAAAAGATATGAAGAAACTTATATATTTGGCAAGTTTATGCCTCACAATGTCTTTCGCTTCTTGCGATGACTTTCTGACTGTTTCCTCTCCCGACAAGTTGACAACCGACAACTTCTGGAGAAACTTAGAAGATGCCGAAGCTACCATGGCTTCAGTCTATGCACAGCTTTATCATGGTGATGCGTATGCTACCAGCGAAGTAAGATGGCCGGTAGAGGCTTTCCGTACCGATTTATATTCAATGGGTAACGATGCCATCAACTACCAGACCTGGACTGACATCTACAAATTCACTTATACTAACGGTAATACACAGTTCTCTTACTACTATCAGGACCTTTACCGTGGTATCAACTTTGCCAACCAGGTATTGGAGTTTGTACCTCAAATTCCCGAAACTAATATTACGACAAGTAAACGTAATGAGTTGATAGCTGAAGCCCATTTTATGAGAGGATACCTTCACATGATGCTGATATTGAACTGGGAAAAGATTATCATCCGCGACAAGTATGTTACTGACCAAAACGCACTAAATATTCCTGTATCCGACCGTACAGCTTGTTGGAACTTCGTTATCGATGAATTAAAATTAGGTACTACACTCCCGTCCGAACGTCCCAGCACTGAAGCAGGTCGTGCCACTTCCGGAGCTGCCAATGCTTATTTAGGCTTTGCCTACCTGACCCGCGCTTATGAAGAACCCGCTCAGGAAGCGACTTACTTGAAAAACGCCTTGGATGCATTGAATGAACTCAAAGGTTATGAACTGATGAGCGGAAATGACTTGATCAATATGTTCAATGGCAGAAACAAGAACAGTAAAGAATCTGTTTTTGAGTTGCAATATAGTTCAAGTACCGACAATGGTGCCCGATATTATTCATACGTTCACCAATGGATAGCGACGTCACAATTAGGTGGTTGGGATGAAATCCTGCCCAACGAGTTCCTGATGAACGAGTTTAAGAAAGAAGGCAGGGTAAGAGCCGGAGGTAGTGCCGGACTTTATGACCAACGTTTATACAACACCGTGTACTTCGAAGATGAATATTTCACTGGGGGAACAGAACTTGTGATGGGAATGCCATATAGCAACTGGTTTTACTCGAAATATGATACTAAGAAAGATGAAGACGGGAATGTCATAAAAGACGAAGACGGTGATGCTATAAAGATTCCCGCAGCCAATGCTGAATTGGTTAACCGTCCTGCTTTCCGTCGTTTCACTCCGTCAACAAAGAAAGAGTTGAAGACAAGATGTGGTTTCAATATCCCATTGATGCGTTATGCCAATGTATTGTTAATGAAGGCTGAAATCTTGAACAAGCAGGGACATCCCGAACTGGCTATTCCTATCATCAACGAACTCAGAGCAAAGCATGGTGATATGCCTGCCATGACCGGAACTACCCAAGCCGAGGTTCAGACTCAGATTGAACACGAGCGTATCATTGAATTCCCGTTGGAAAGCTACCGTTGGTATGACCTGCGTCGTTGGGGCAAACTGAAACAACAGTTGGGCAGTCGCGGCTTCGTAGAAGGAACACACGAATTCTTCCCCATCCCGTTGTGGGAAATCAACGCTAATCCTCAGGTTCAATAACCGTACGGAAAACTTATAAGCAAGGCGGCATATGTCCCGCACTATGCCGCCTTGTTTACTTTACCCCTTATCTTTGCATAAACAAAGGCAGTTTGCACTATCTTTGCCAACAAATAAAACGACATAGATATGTTTACAATTATCGGACTTATGCTCACAGGAATGTTGGTGGGCTACCTCTTACGGAAACAAAACTTACGAAAAATTCATCAGGTAATCACAGTACTAATCTGGTTGCTACTCTTTATCCTCGGCATCGAGGTGGGAAGTAACGAACAAATCATCAAAGGACTTCACACCATCGGGCTGGAAGCTGTAATACTTACATTGGGGGGTACTCTGGGAAGCGTCATTGCTGCCTGGGCATTATGGAAAGTCTTATACAGAGTGAAAGGAGGACAGTCATGAAAGGCAGCCTTATCATAGTCGGTTTCTTCGTACTGGGAACACTTTGCGGTGTTTTCCACTTGTTACCTTTCGATATTGCGGAAACCAATATCAGCTACTACGCACTTTGCGCACTGATGTTCAGTGTAGGTATCAGCGTAGGTAATGACCCGCAGACATTGAAGAACTTCCGGGCACTCAATCCGCGACTTATATTCCTGCCCGTTATGACAATAGTAGGCACATTGGCAGGGGTAGCCGTAGTCAGCCTGATTTTAACACATCGCTCCGTAACAGATTGTCTGGCTATCGGTTCAGGTTTCGGTTACTATTCGCTTTCCAGTATTTTCATTACCGAATACAAAGGAGCCGAATTAGGAACTATTGCCCTGCTTGCCAATATCAGCCGTGAAATCCTGACGCTGCTGGCTGCACCTTTACTGGTACGCTGGTTCGGCAACCTCGCACCGATTTCGGCAGGAGGAGCCACAACAATGGATACCACGTTGCCCATTATTACCCGTACTGCCGGACAGCAATTTGTTGTAGTTTCTATCTTCCACGGATTCGTGGTTGACTTCAGTGTACCGTTTCTGGTAACCTTATTTTGTTCGATATAAATGGATTTTTTAGAAGGTCGTAGCCCTATATAAAACGCCTAACCGTCGAATTATCATTTCATAACATCTAATTATTAAATCACAGCCAATGAAAACCAAACTTTATACCTTTTTACTCTCTTCATTACTATGCGCAAGCGCCTTCGCAGATAACGAGCCGTGGCAAAACCCGCAGGTAAATGAGATGAACCGGGAGCCGATGCATGCACACTTCACTCCTTATAAGAACGAGGCCAATGCCTTGAAACAACGTGCCCTGTCTGCCGATGTACGTTTCAATGTCAACCCGGCAGCCGAACGACGCGTCTCTTTGGACGGCATCTGGAAATTCCTTTTCTCAAAAAATAACGAAGCTTGCCCCAAAGATTTCTATAAACCGGGATACAACACCCGTAAATGGAGTAAGATCGAGGTTCCCGGAAGTTGGGAGCTGCAAGGGTTCGATGCTCCCATCTATACCGATACGCGCTATCCGTTCCCTGCCAATCCGCCTTATGTACCCGTCGACTACAACCCGGTAGGCGCCTACATCCGTGAGTTTACAGTGCCTGCCGATTGGAATGGTATGGATATCTTCCTTGATTTCGAGGGAGTGGAATCCGCCTATTATGTATGGGTGAATGGAGAACTTGCCGGTTATGCCGAAGACAGCCGCCTACCATCGCACTTCAACGTTACAAAGCTTTTGAAAAAAGGCACGAACAAACTTGCCGTTAAGGTTTTCCGTTACAGTGACGGCTCTTATCTGGAAGGACAAGATTACTGGAAATACAGCGGCATAGAGCGCAGCGTCTATTTGTATGCCCGCCCACAAAGCCGCGTAAAAGATTTCCGCATGACCGCCGAACTGGTGAACAACTATAAGGACGGCAACCTGAAACTGGATGTCATTCTGAATCAGCCGAAAGCCGGACAAACAGTGGAAGTGAAGCTGATAGATGCCGGCAAAGTAATCTATGAACAGAAGAAATCCGTTTCCTCTTCTACCGACACCTTGTTCACGCAGGAGAAGATATTCCCGGGTGTACGCGCTTGGAATGCCGAGACTCCGGAAACTTATACGTTAGTGGTTAATACTTTCGACGGACAGGGAAAACCATTGGAGTCTTTCACCCACCTCTTCGGTTTCCGTACCGTGGAGATGCGTAACGGTATGCAACTGGTAAACGGTCAGGCAGTATTATTCAAGGGTGTAAACCGCCACGAGCACGATCCGCACAAAGGACGCACTATCAGTGTAGCCTCCATGATACATGACATTCAGTTAATGAAACAATTCAACCTGAACGGGGTACGCAACTGCCACTACCCTAATCACTACGAATGGTACGAACTGTGTACCGAGTTTGGTTTATATATGGTAGATGAAGCCAACATCGAAAGCCACGGTATGATAGATCACAAGGACGGCACGCTCGCCAACTATCCCGACTGGGAACTCCCCTTCATGCAGCGCATGAGCCGCATGATTGCCCGTGACCGCAACTGTTCGGCTATCGTCACCTGGTCTTTGGGAAATGAATCGGGTTATGGCAAGCACTTCGAGACAATCTATGACTATACAAAGAAGATTGACCCTACACGCCCCGTACAATATGAAGGCGGTGGATACGATGCCAAGAGCGACATCTACTGTCCGATGTACGCCCGCATCTGGGCATTGCACCGCCATGCCAACCAGCGTGACAAGCGCCCGATGATTCTTTGCGAATATGCCCATGCAATGGGAAACAGTGTAGGTAACTTCCAGGATTACTGGGATTTGATTTATAAATACGACCAACTGCAAGGCGGTTTCATTTGGGACTGGGTAGACCAAACTTTCGCCATTAAGGACAAGAACAATCGCGACATCTGGGCATTTGGCGGCGACATGGGCTTTGTAGGCATTGTCAACGACTCAAACTTCTGTGCAAACGGGCTTGTAGCTGCCGACCGCACTCCTCACCCGCATATCTATGAAGTAAAGAAGGTGTTGCAATACATTCATTTTGCACCGGTCGCCTTCACTCAAAACAAGATAAAAGTAACCAATTGGCACGATTTCATCGGGCTGGAAGGCTATACCCTCCGTTGGGCAGTAGAGTGTGACGGCAAAGCCGTTCAAAGCGGTGAAATGGATTTCCCGGTCATTGCCCCAAGAGGCTCTGCCAACATCGAACTGCCGATACAAGCATTGCCTGCCGATGGTAAAGAGTATTTCCTTACTTTACGTGCATTCACCAAAAATGAAGCACCGTTAATACCTGCGGGACATGAAGTAGCTATTGAACAATGGACATTACCCACCGCCACGGCAAACGTCGTCAAGACTCCGGTCAACCGCCACGGTAACGGTACGGTAACCGTTAACCGCAGCAATGACGCTGTTACCTTGAAAGGAAACAACTTCCAAGTTGCCTTCTCCACACAAAACGGTGAAATGACCGAATTGAATTATCACGGAAAGAATCTGATAAAAGAAGGATTGCAACCCAACTTCTGGCGTCCGTTGACGGACAATGATATTCCGAACGGACACCTTGACCGTTGTGCTACCTGGAGAAATGCCGGCCGCGACGCGAAACTGGAAAATCTGGAAATAACGGAAGGACAAGTACCTACCGTCACAGCCACCTATAAAATGGAAGCGCAGGATTCCAAACTGCAAACCATCTATAAGGTTCATCCGAATGGTGCCGTACAAGTGACTATGCACTTCATCCCCGGCAAACTGGCATTGAATGAAATGCCGCGTCTGGGCATGCGTATGATTCTTCCAGCCGAATATGAAATGATGTCCTGGCTGGGACGTGGCCCGCAAGAGAATTACGCCGACCGCAAGACGGGAGCGCTCGTAGGCTTGTATCAAGCTACCGTATGGGAACAATTCCATCCGTATGTACGTGCCCAGGAAACAGCCAACCATTGCGATGTACGCTGGGTATCCCTGCGTAATGCCGCAGGAGAAGGCCTGCTGGTTACCGGAGAAGAGACATTGAGCGTCAGCGCCTGGAACTTCCCGATGGAAGACATCGAATACCGCCCTTCACAAGTAGAACGTCGTCACGGCGGCAGTATCCTGAAGAAAGACATGGTATGGCTGAACATCGATCACAAGCAGATGGGTGTAGGTGGTGACAATACTTGGGGAGCGCAAGTACACCCCGAATACACCATTACCCCGCAGGAGTGGAAGTACAGCTTTACCCTCTCACCTCTCGAAAGCGGTAAATGATAATTTAGCGGCTTTGCCGCTAAATAGTTATAAGTTATGAGTGATTAGTGATTCGCTTATGTTTTTGCCTTCCGGAGTGAAAGCGCAGCCTTATTACAAACAAATCACTTATAACTGCGAAACTCTGCTTCACTGAATTCTCATTCATACATTTCATATACTCAAAAACTAACAGCAATATGCGACGCAAAATTATAAATATCATCTGCTTTACGTTGCTGGTAGCAGGCATCACCGCCTGCGATTCCGGTAGTAAGAGCAACACGGAGAGAAGGTATACATTCAACAACATATTGGATATAGCCTATACTCCCGACACTTTGCACCGATGTACCGGCTGGTTCACCGATGCCGGTTCGTGGATGGGTTTCACCCTTCCCGAAAAAGACAAATGGATAAACGGCTTCTGCGGTCCGTTCAGCCTCGATATGTTCCGTCGGCAATGGATGGCACAAGCTGCTGTTACGGTGAACCTCGGCAAAGACGAGACTTTCACTCCCGATTCCACCTGCTATTTCCCAGGCGAGCTGTACATGTCCGCCCACTGCGCACAAGGCAGTGTCATTCAGCGCCTCAACTTTATCGATGCTTCCACAGCCTTGCTGCGTATCGAAACGAACAAAGCCGAAGAACTGGCGCTCACCGGCAGCCAATGGGGAAAGGACATAACCGTCGATGTAGAACAAAATTCCGTTGTAGCCCGTCATTCCGGTGGTGAAAGCGTGGTTATCACCTTCACCCCCGATGTAACATTGGCAAAGACAGATAATAACTACACCGCTACTATCCACAGCCCGAAAGAATCAACAAACGTTGCCATCTCTTTCTTCACTTCCGAGAAAGAAAGGATAGCCGGCACACAGAACCTTGCCGCATTGCTCAATAATCCCGATGAAGCCCTACGCACCAACTCCGACCGTTGGGAAGGTTATCTGAATAAGATTCTGCGTACTGATATGAAACCGGAATATGACCGCATTGCCGTAAAAGCCGTGACAACACTCATATCCAACTGGCGTACCCACCGTGGCGGGCTGTTACACGAAGGTATCATCCCTAGCCATGCAGTAGGTTACTTCGTCGGCTTCTGGGCATGGGATACCTGGCGTTTCAGTGCAGGAACCGCCAAGTTCGATCCTGAACTGGCAAAGAATAACATCCGTGCCATGTTCGACTACCAGCAACCGGATGGAATGATAATCGACTGTATCTATACCGAGCCGTCCGAAAACAATGCACGCGACAGCAAACCTCCTTTGGTATGCTGGGCAGTAGACGAAATCTTCACGCACACAGGTGATACCACTTTCGTAGCAGAGATGTATCCGCAACTGCTTTCTTACTATAAATGGTGGTACAAGAAACGAGACCATAATCAAAACGGCATGTGCGAATACGGTTCTACCGACGGAACATTGGAAGCCGCCGCATGGGAAAGCGGCATGGATAACGCCATCCGCTTCGACAATGCCGTGATGCTGAAGAACGAAGGCTCTGACGATGCCTGGAGCATGGATCAGGAAAGTGTAGACCTGAACGCATACCTGGCAATGGAATGTAAGTTATTGAAAAAGTTTGCCGGATTGTTGAAAACCACTTTCGACGGCCCTGATTACAGCGACAAAGTTGCCGACTACTTCTTCGACAAGAACATCAACTTCTTTGGTGACCGCCGTTTGAAAGACGGCTCCTTCATCGAAGAACCCGGATGCGAAGCCTATACCCCGTTGTGGACACAAATCGCCACACAAGCACAGGTAGACAGCATGCTGCCGATGTTGCAAGATACCGCAAAATTCTCCACCTATATCCCGTTCCCCACCATTGCCGCAGACAACCCGAAGTATAATCCCCGCGGATACTGGCGTGGCCCTATCTGGTTGGACCAGACTTATTTTGCTATTCGCGGTCTGCGTAACTACGGTTACAACAAACTGGCCGATGAATACACCCTACAAGTATTCGACCGCCTGAACGGACTGAAAGAAGGAGCACCTATTCATGAAAACTATGGTACGCATACCGGAGAGCGCCTGAAAGCCCCGCACTTCAGTTGGAGTTCATCACACTTGCTGATGATGTATGATGACTATGGGAAGTAATTCCACAGTTTCATAATAAAATAAAAGCGCCCGTTTCCTACTATGTAAACGGGCGCTTCTTTTGAGTATCAGAACAGACTCCACGCAACAGTCAGTCCCGCCATCACGATAGCCACCATGCTCATCAATTTGATAAGGATGTTCAAACTGGGACCGGAGGTATCTTTAAACGGGTCACCCACGGTATCACCTACCACCGTAGCTTTATGCACCTCGCTGCCCTTGCCGCCGAAGTTCCCCTCCTCCACATACTTCTTGGCATTATCCCAGGCTCCACCGGCATTCGCCATGAAGATAGCGAGTACAAAACCACTGCTGAGTCCGCCGACAAGTAGTCCCAATACACCGGGAACACCGAAGATAAGTCCCGTAGCAATCGGGGCGATAATGGCAATGAGCGACGGAACTACCATTTCACGTTGGGCTCCCTTGGTAGAAATAGCCACACAACGTTCATAATCGGGTTCTGCTTCACCCGTAAGGATACCTTTGATTTCACGGAACTGGCGCCGTACCTCGTCAACCATGTGCGCAGCGGCACGACCCACGGCGTTCATGGTCAGCCCGCAGAAAAGGAAAGCCATCATACTGCCAAGGAACATACCGGAAAGGACTTTGGGGTTCATCAACGTGACATCATAATGGCGCATAAAGTCGAAGAAAGTAGCATCTTGCACCGAAACCGTTTCGCCGCCGCCCACAAAGAGGTCGGTGGTGCCGATACGGGTAAGACCGATACGGATTTCTTCTATATACGAGGCTAACAAAGCAAGGCCGGTCAATGCTGCCGAACCGATAGCAAAACCTTTGCCCGTAGCGGCGGTCGTATTTCCCAAGGAGTCAAGCGCATCGGTACGTTTACGTACTTCCTCGCCCAAACCGGACATTTCGGCATTACCGCCGGCATTGTCGGCTATCGGACCGTAAGCATCTGTAGCAAGCGTGATTCCCAAGGTGGAAAGCATTCCCACCGCGGCAATACCGATACCGTAGAGTCCCATTCCCACATTGGAGAAGTCGAAGCCGGAAGCGAAAAGATAGGATGCGATGATACCTATCACCACAGCCACCACGGGAATAGCCGTGGAAAGCATGCCCAGACCGATACCGGAAATAATAACGGTAGCCGGACCGGTTGTGCCGCTTTCACTCAGTTTCTGGGTAGGGCGATAGGATTGGGAAGTGTAATATTCGGTAGAACGACCGATAATTATACCTACAACCAGGCCTACAACCACCGCGCATGAAATCCACATCCAATTATCCAGCTTCAACAGCCAAAGGATAAAGAAAGTGGCAATGACAATCAAAACGGAACTCAGGTTTGTACCGAAAGCCAGTGAGCGCAACAAATCTTTCATCTTCGCGTTTTCACCGGTACGGACCGAGAAGATTCCTATGATGGAAAGCAGTATGCCCACCGCGGCAATCAGCATCGGTGCGATAACCGCTTTGAACTGCATCAACGTATCCCCCGTATGTATAAAGGCAGCAGCACCCAAGGCGGCTGTAGCCAGGATAGAACCGCAGTAGCTTTCGTACAGGTCGGCTCCCATACCGGCAACATCACCCACATTATCACCCACGTTATCGGCAATCGTGGCAGGGTTACGCGGATCGTCTTCAGGAATACCCGCCTCCACTTTACCTACAAGGTCGGCACCCACATCGGCGGCTTTGGTATAGATACCGCCCCCCACACGGGCAAACAATGCCTGGGTAGAAGCTCCCATACCAAAGGTCAACATCGTAGTGGTGATGATACACAGCTTATGGGTAGGTGTCATCAAGTCAACCGGAATAACGGCATTCAACAGCAAATACCAGAAAGAAATGTCAAGTAAACCAAGCCCCACAACCACAAGTCCCATCACCGCCCCGCTACGGAAAGCCACACGCAATCCGGCATTCAGCGAGTTACGGGCTGCATTCGCCGTACGCGCCGAGGCGTATGTGGCGGTCTTCATTCCGAGGAAGCCGGAAAGGCCGGAGAAGAAACCACCGGTCAGGAAAGCTATCGGTACCCAAGAGTTCTGTACCTGGAAACCATAAGCCATAATAGAGAATAGAATCACCAAACCCAGAAATACCCAGCCCACAATCTTATACTGCTGCTTGAGGTAGGACATGGCGCCCTTACGCACGGCAGCGGCAATTTTAATCATCTGAGGAGTTCCCTCACTTTCTTTCATCATCTCACGGTGGAAATACCAGGCAAAACAGAGTGCCAGAATAGAAGCGGCTGGAACCAGCCAAAAAAGCATTTGGTCCATAGCATGTCTTATTAAAAGGTTGAACGAAAGCCTAAAAGTATTGATTTGGAATGAGATAAGCAAATGAAAAGGAAAGAAATATAACCCCCATCCGGTACCAGTTCGTTTCTCCCCATTGGGAACATAGCTCAGTAGTATAGGGAAGATACTTCAGTAGTATTGGGAACATAGTTCCCATTGATAGGGAAATTGGTGGAATTAAAGTTCCACCGTATGTCAATATATTAGCAGCAAGGTATCAAACCGAATTTTAGGTTAAAAAAAACACGCCATCTGTCTCATGTCAACAGATGGCGCGTTCTTTTATTCTACTGTTACGGCTGTGCCGCAGGCAGTCACCATGAGCATGCTACCGCTCCCGCCTACCGTCTCATAATCGAGGTCTACACCGATTACCGCATTGGCGCCCAGCAGACGGGCTTGCTCTTGCATCTCACGCAATGCCGTATCCTTGGCCTCGCGCAGGACTTCCTCATAGGAGCCGCTACGTCCGCCCACCACATCACGGATACTGGCAAAGAAATCACGGAATACATTGGCACCGATAATCGTTTCACCGGATACGATGCCGAAATAGCGGGTAATACGGGCACCCTCAATCATTGGAGTTGTTGTTACTAACATGATCTATCTCTTGTTTAAAAGTTATTTGCATGTTATTAGACGCAAGAATGAGGTGAAAAGTTGCAGAACGGATAAAATAAAATCTATTCTTACATTACTTTACAGTAACCGGAACAACCTTTAACTGGTTCAAATCTGACGAACCTCCCACCAATAATTCATATTCGCCTTCAATGGGGCGCATGGTATTAGTATGGGTATCAAACCACTCAAAGTCGTCTTTGCTTAGGTCGAAAGTAACCTGTCCCGTTTGTCCCTTGCCAATAGCTATCCGCTTGAAAGCACGAAGCGTATGCGAAGGACCGTCAACTTCACCCGGACGACGCATATAGACCTGTACCACTTCTTCACCATCGCATTTACCGGTGTTGCTCACGGGAACGGTCAACGTTACTTTCTCACCGTAACCGATGGCAGGTGCGCTCAGTGTCGCTTCACCGTAACGGAAAGTAGTATAGCTCAATCCATGACCGAAAGGATACAACGGAGTCTCCGTCATATAACGATAGGTACGGCCTTTCATGTTATAATCTTCAAAATCGGGAAGCTGTGCCGTACTCTTATAAAAAGTGACAGGCAGTCTGCCGGCAGGATTGTATGAGCCAAACAGCACATCGGCAATGGCCGTACCTCCCGCTTGTCCCGGATACCAAGCTTGCAGGATAGCATCACAATTTTCCGCTTCAGGAGTCAGGGCAATGGCAGAGCCGGAGAAATTGACAAATACAATCTTCTTGCCTGCTTTCTTTAAGGCAGCTACCAAACGGCTTTGGATGGATGGTAGCTCAATGGTTTCACGGTCACCTCCCTTGAAACCGGGAATGGTTACACGCATTTCTTCTCCTTCTACAGCGGGTGAAATGCCACCGGCAAAAATCACGACATCGGCAGACTTGACCTTGCGAACGGATTCTTCCAGATTGACAGGTACCTCACGTCCCATATCGAAGTCAAGAGCAGCATCCCTGTTGCGGAAAGCAAAATCGATACGGATATCATATTTCTTTCCGGCTTCTGCCTTGAGCGTATATACTTTGGCTTTGTTCTTGAAGTTCATACCGGCGGCTACTTCCTTTCCGTCTATACTGAGGCGAGTGACACCTTGCGTCTGAAACTGAAAGACAATATCCTCACTCTTTTCGGGATGGAACACAGACTCATAGCGGGCGGAGAAATCATGCAGGTTTACTCCGGCGGCAAAGGTGGTAGCCCCGGTAGTAATGAAATGGAACGGTGTGGTAATCTGTCCCGTCACGTCGGGGGTACCTTCCTGCTTCACGTTATTCCAGTATTGTACACTGAAACCTTTCTGACCGTTCATGCTGCATTGTTGAAATACACTTTGCAGATTGACGTCAGAGGTAAGGTCACATCCCGGTTCGTAAATAATACGGGCTTCGGGCAAATAAGCTTTGATTCCCTCAAGCAAAGTAACCGTATGCGAAGGGAAACCATTATAGTTACCCCATTGCATTACAGAGTCGTTGGCATTCGGCCCTACGACCGCCACTTTCAACTTTTTGGAAAGAGGCAGCAGATTCTTCTTGTTCTGTAACAGCACAATGCTTTCATGCGCCATGCGCAAGGCAAGGTCACGATGTTCCTTGCTATCGACTACCGCATAGGGTATTTTATTCCAGGACACATCGGTATCCATCTCGCCCAACTCAAAACGGGCTTTCAGCAGACGACGGAGTGAAGTACCCACACGTTTCTCATCTATCAATCCGTCGCGTACGGCCTGCGGAAGAGAAGCGTAATTGGGACCGCATTCTACGTCGGTGCCACTCATCACGGCAGCAGCCGAAGCATGGGCTTTATCAGGATGGGTTTGATGGGCACCGGGAGTATAGAAGTCATTTATAGCCCAACAATCTGACACGATAATACCGTCGTATCCCCACTCGTTGCGCAATATCTGGGTGAGTAGGCGATTGCTTCCGCAGCAGGGTTCTCCTTCAAGACGGTTATAGGCACACATCACCTCTTTTACACCGGCTTTCTGCACCAAGTCTTTGAAAGCAGGTAAATAAGTTTCCCACAAATCACGGGGAGCAATATTCTCCGCATCAAAGCTATGACGATTCCATTCAGGACCAGAATGTACGGCAAAATGTTTGGCACATGCGTGTAGTTTGTCATACTTCTCGGTAGAGGGACCTTGCAGACCACGTACTACCGCCATTCCCAACTGGCTGGTCAGATAAGGGTCTTCACCGTAAGTTTCCTGTCCGCGCCCCCAGCGCGGGTCACGGAAGATGTTAACGTTAGGTGTCCACATGGTAAGTCCCTGATAGCGTTGTAGTCCACCGGCCTTACTGAATTCCGTAGTTTTGGCGCGAGCTTCGTCGGACACAGCGGTAAAGACCTGATAAAGTAAACCGTCGTTGAATGAGGCTCCCATACCGATGGCCTGCGGAAAGACTGTTGCCAATCCGGCACGTCCTACACCATGCAATGCCTCGTTCCACCAATCATAGGCTTTAATGCCCAGACGGGGTATGGCAGGTGAAGTGTTCTGCATCAGTGCCGCCTTTTCTTCCAAAGTAAGACGGCTCAACAAATCGTCTGCACGTTTTTCTGGAGACAAGTCCGGATTCTGATAGGGAAGCTGGGCAAAGACAGGAAGGGAAAGGCATAGGCTTCCGATTCCGATAAGTAAGCGAAGTTTTCTATTCATGTTCGTATAAGATTTAAATAAATACTGTGTAAGAGTCGTAAGTAGTAAGTAGTTACTATTTAATTACTATCTACTAACTTCTATCTCGTTAAAGACAGTAATACTGACCGATACAAAAATAGTGGAATATCAGGAATATGAATAAGAATAATCTTTCAAATACATAAGCCCATGTTACCAACTCTTGCGGATATGT
Organism: uncultured bacterium; assembly: GCA_905215345.1. Lineage (GTDB taxonomy): Bacteria > Bacteroidota > Bacteroidia > Bacteroidales > Bacteroidaceae > Bacteroides. The sequence continues at coordinate 124,430 of CAJMPR010000005.1, read as the reverse complement.
TACATATCATATTGGTGAGGTTACATGGACAGACACAGAGCCTATAAATACCATAAAACGATAGTTATTTACCGAATACTACATTACTCTATTACACATAAATGTTCAATAACGATAATTATTTGTATATTCTTTAAAAAGTCTATATTTAATGGTTAATATATACAAGTTTTTATTTATCTTTGCAGCGAACTCAAACGAACACTTATATGAAACTAATCAAAATTAATCCTTTGCAAGGAGCATTGAGTCTTCTATGTTGCGCATTAGCTATAGTAATGTTAGCAAGTTGCATGCAAGAAGTCTATGATTCTAACAATCAAGATGACGGAACAAAACCCAATTCGTTCACTTTTGCAACGACTTCTACGATTCAACTTAATGTGAAGTATGATATTTCCTCTATTAAGGGAGACTATCAGATATTATTCGAGGTATACCTTGAAAACCCTTATACCACTGATGAAGACGGCCAACTTGTGAAGCGTACGGATATTGAACCGGTATTGAAACGTATGACAGATGGTAGCGGTATGTATAGCGACAAAGAGACCATCACCGCCGATCATGGTGATGAGGCCTATATCTATACTTCTAATATCGGTGTACCGGGATTGTTTAAGACGACCATTAATAACGGTACAATTGATGCTGATATAACGATAGAGAACATCAATAAATCTATCACTCAAACACGCGCCTATACATTGGCTGATGCCCCTCAAGGATATGAAACCTTAGGTACTTGGGATAAAATCGGGTATCCCAACTATCTGAATACGGAAGGAAAATTGGAGCTTTCGGCATCTCTATTGAAAACAATAAAGAATACGCTGCCTGAAGGCGGTAATTGTCCTCAAAAATATCGCCAGTCTATAGACTTCGAAGTAAATGATGAGAAAGGACGCAGTGCCGAAGTGTTCCTCCGATTCATAGGTGGAACCAGTGGAGCAGCCAACACATTCGGTTACTACTGCTACAAGTCCGGTGCCTCTGAAGCGGAGATTCAAAAAGCCAAGAAATATATCATATTTCCCAATACTATTACAACGCCAGGTTACAACAAACCTATCGCTCTTAAAGGCGGTGAATCTGTAAAGTTGCACTACATTGATGAGAACGGAGTAGATCAGGGAACAACTTTCCCTAACGGAGTGAGAATCGGATGGTTTATATTGAATGACGCTTTTATGAACGGAAGTGGTAAAGCATTCTATTCTACGACGGCTTTAAATAGTGACGGACGTACACACACGGCAGCTTTCCGCATTGGTGAATTCATAGTACTGTCTTTTGAAGATTGGGCTGATCAAGATTACAATGACGTACAATTCAACGTATGGTCTAACCCTATCGAAGCTATTGCCCCCGATGTTCCGGAGGTAAAACCCGGAGAGGATGATGACGCCTATACTGTAACCTACAAAGGTATCGTTGCGTATGAAGACAACTGGCCACACCAAGGAGATTATGACTTGAACGATGTGATTGTGAAATATAATTCCGTACTTACTTACAACGCTAAAAATCAAGTTCTCTCTACCGAAGATAATTTCACGCTGCTATGGTCGGGTGCCAGATATAAAGATGGCTTTGCATATCAGTTGAATACCAACCGTAGTAATGTGGTGACAGAATTTATTGAAAACCCGACTCCATTTTCAGGACAAGGACTGGATGCCGATCTTTCTTTAGCAACAATCAATTTATTCTTAGACGCAAGAAATACGACTAACGATAATAGACAAACAATAACCTACAAGATTAAGAATACATTCAATAATCCTGTAGACCATAATACTTTCGGTGTTGCTCCCTATAATCCTTTTGTTATCGTTCATGACAAACTGGAAAGTCCACGAACCGAAGTACACTTAGTTAACCACAAGCCTACGGATAAAGCAGATCCAAGCTTGTTCCACTACGGAAAAGACTTATCAGTCCCCAATCAAGGCATTTACTACATAGCGGCAGAAAATTATCCATTTGCTATTCACTTGATTGATGCTGAGGAGTACAGTACGACAGAAATGAAACCTATTGACGAAAGTTTCCCGAACTTTACCAAATGGGTTCAATCTAATGGTACTGAATATAAAGACTGGTATAAATAAGAGAAGAAAGAAGCTCCGAATAAAATTCAAAACAGTTTCTAAAATTTCTATATTCATATAAAAAGGGTAATCTCTTAGTTGAGATTACCCTTTTTATATGAATTACTTGTCACTGTAATAGTATGATACTTAAAACATCTTGCTGACGCGTTCGATGCCTGCTACCAGCACATCCACTTCTTCTTTTGTATTATAAAGTCCGAATGAAGCGCGTACCGTTCCTTCAATGCCGAGCCGTTGCATAAGTGGCTGGGCGCAATGATGACCTGTACGAACGGCAATGCCCAGACGGTCGAGAAGAGTACCCATATCGAAATGATGAATATCGCCTGCAAGAAAGGATATTACACTTCCCTTCTCGGCAGCTTCACCGAAAATACGCATACCGGGAATCTCTTTCAAACGTTGCGTGGCATATTGTGTCAACATGTGTTCATGAGCGGCAATCTTATCCATACCGATACCGGAAACATAATCCAGCGCTTTTGCAAGACCGGTAGTGCCGATATAATCGGGAGTACCGGCTTCAAACTTGAATGGCAACTCATTGAAAGTAGTCTTCTCAAAAGAGACGTGCTGTATCATTTCGCCACCGCCCTGATAGGGGGGCAGCTTGTCCAGCCATTCTTCTTTTCCGTATAGCACACCAACACCGGTAGGACCATACACCTTGTGCCCGGAGAACACAAAGAAATCCGCATCCAGGTCTTGCACGTCCACTGCCATATGGGGAATGGATTGCGCACCGTCTATAAGTACAGGTACACCTTGGGCATGGGCAGTCTCAATCATCTCCTTAACAGGATTAATCGTACCCAAAACATTGGATACCTGAGTAACACTGACTATTTTGGTACGCTCGGAAAACAGTTTCTTGTATTCATCCAGCAGAAGTTCTCCTTTATCATTCATCGGAATGACTTTGATGGCAATACCTCTCTTTGCAGCCAGCAACTGCCATGGGACGATGTTGCTGTGATGCTCCATAACAGAAAGAATCACCTCATCACCTTCCTGCATAAACTCTTCACCAAAGCTGGATACAAGCAGATTAATGCTCTCTGTAGTGCCACGAGTAAAAATTATCTCATTAGTGCTACGGGCATTGATGAACCTGCGTACCGTCTCGCGTGAAGCCTCGTGCAGTTCCGTGGCTTGTTGCGAAAGAAAATGCACGCCTCGATGTACATTGGCATTAACGGAATAATATTCATCGGTAATAGCATCAATCACCAGACGGGGTTTCTGTGTCGTTGCTCCATTATCCAAATAGACCAATGGCTTGCCGTACACTTTACGGGAAAGTATCGGGAAATCGGTTCGTATCTTTTGTATATCCATAGATTCTTCATTTACTTACATATCGCACAACCCTGGCACTTATTCAGTTCTCCACGAAAACGCTTCTCTACCAACAGATGCAGACGGTCTTTCAAGGCATCCAGGCGAATGGTATCGATGACCTCATTCACAAAAGCAAACATCAACAGAAGTTTTGCTTCACGGGTGGGAATACCTCGTTGTTGCATGTAGAACAAGGAAGCCTCATCCAGTTGTCCCACTGTTGCTCCATGACTGCACTTCACATCATCCGTATAAATTTCGAGCTGCGGCTGGGTGTACATGTGCGCTTCACGAGTGGCACACAGGTTACGATTAGTTTGCTGGGAATTGGTATGCTGGGCATCGGGACGTACCAATACCAGACCGGCAAAAGCACCCGTGGACTGGTCATCGAGAACGTACTTAAAGAGTTCGTTACTGGTACAGTTGGGCACGGCATGGTCAATAGTGGTATTATTGTCTACATGCTGGTTCTTATCCGCAATTGCCATACCGCAGAGATTCAGTTCTGCATTCTCACCGGCAAGCACCACCTCGGTGGTATTGCGGGTAGTACCGTTATGCAAAGTCATCCCGTTCAGCAATACGTTGCTGTTCGCTTCCTGCTTTACATACATACTGCTGATTCGCACCGTACTGGTATGAGTCTCTTCCAGTTCGTAAAAATCGAACGTTGCATTCTCGCCTACAAAAACTTCTATTACCTGAGTGGCGAGGAAGTTAACATTATCCATCGCATGATCGCATGCTAAAAGACGGACTTGAGCGCCTTCCTCCAATATAATCAACATGCGACGGTTCACCATGAAATTCACATCCCCCCGTAGAATATTCACCAATTGAATAGGCTTTTCCACTACTACATTCTTTGGTACATACATCAGTACGCCATCTTGAGCAAAGACCGTATTAAATGCCGTTACTCCGTCTTTAGAGGTATCAGCCAACTTGCCGTAGTATTTCTTCACCAATTCCGGGTGTTGTTCCGCCACTTCTTTGAGGCTACCGAAAATAACGCCTTCGGGAAGAGAGGAAGTTGACGAGTTGACAAGTTGACGAGCCGACAAAGAGGCATCTCCCTCGTCAGCTTGTTTGCTTGTTTCCTTGCCTCTGCGATAAAAAGAATCGTTTACCACGAAGTACAATGCCGTACTCATATTGGGCACATCACACTTAAAGACTTCGTATGGATTTACCGGAATTTCCAACCGGCTCAGGTTTAAACCATAGTCCGGTTCAAAGAATTTACTGATATCGGTATATTTGTATTTCTCCTGCTTGCGGGTCGGGAAGCCAAGCCGTTCAAAGTCTGCAAAAGCTACGGCACGGGGAGCATTCAGCACTTCTGCAGAATGTCGGCATATCATTGCCTCCGTCTGGGAGAAAAGGTCTATGTATTGTTGTTCTACACTCATCATATGTAATTATGAATTTTGAATTATGAATTATGAATTACCACGCGGTATGAGAGCGTAGCCAATCCATAATTCATAACCCATAATTTAAAATTCTCCCGTCTCTTTCTTTATCCAATCGAACCCTTGCTTCTCGATTTCCTGAGCCAGTTCAGGGCCACCGCTTTTTACAATGCGCCCCCCCATCAATACGTGTACGTGATCGGGGTTCAGATAGTCAAGCAAACGTTGATAATGGGTAATTACCATCGCACTGGTCTGAGGTGTTTTCAGTTTATTGAAACCATCGGCAACAATACGCAAAGCATCTACATCAAGACCGGAATCGGTTTCATCCAAGATAGCGAACGTCGGTTCCAACATAGCCATCTGGAAGATTTCATTACGCTTTTTCTCGCCACCACTAAAGCCTTCGTTCACGGAACGGTTGGCAAGTTTATTGTCCAGCTCTACAATGGCACGTTTCTCACGCATCAACTTCAGGAACTCACTTGCCGACAAAGCGGGCAAATGACGGTACTTACGCTGTTCGTTCACAGCAGCGCGCATGAAGTTCACCATTGAAACTCCCGGTATTTCCACCGGCGCCTGAAACGAAAGGAAGATGCCTTCGTGGGCACGGTCTTCAGGATTCATGGAAAGCAAATCTTTTCCATTGAAAGTAACCGAACCACGTGTCACCTCATAAGCAGGATGCCCCACCAAGACATTACTCAATGTACTCTTTCCGGCACCATTCTGTCCCATCAAGGCATGTACTTCACCGTCACGTATGGTCAGGTCAATACCTTTCAATATTTCTTTGCCATTGATGCTGGCATGCAGATCTTTTATCTCTAACATGATATTTAATTTTGAATTTAGAGTTATGAGTTATGAATCGGCTACGCTCTTAACTGTATAGCAATTCATAAGTCATAATTCATAATTTATAATTCCAATAATTATCCTACGCTCCCTTCCAACGAAATAGCCAACAGTTTCTGGGCCTCTACCGCAAACTCCATAGGCAACTTATTAAGTACCTCCTTGGCATAGCCGTTTACAATCAATCCCACAGCATCTTCTGTAGAGATACCACGTTGATTGCAGTAAAAGATCTGGTCTTCACTAATTTTGCTGGTGGTAGCTTCATGTTCTACAATGGCTGTTTCATTATGAATATCCATGTAGGGGAAAGTATGCGCACCACATTTGTCACCCAGCAACAAAGAGTCGCACTGGCTATAATTACGGGCATTATCAGCTTTCTGTGCCACACGTACCAAACCACGGTAAGAGTTTTCACTCCGTCCGGCAGAAATACCTTTACTAACAATCGTACTACGGGTATTCTTTCCAAGATGAATCATCTTCGTACCCGTATCTGCCTGCTGATAGTTATTCGTTACCGCCACACTGTAGAACTCGGCAGTTGAATTATCACCGGTGAGGATACAAGACGGATATTTCCAGGTAATAGCCGAACCGGTTTCCACCTGAGTCCAGGAGAGTTTACTGTTGACACCTTTACAATGACCGCGCTTCGTTACAAAGTTATAAACACCACCCTTACCTTGGGCATCACCCGGATACCAGTTCTGTACGGTGCTGTATTTTACTTCGGCACGGTCGTGTACCACAATTTCCACGATAGCGGCATGCAACTGATTCTCATCACGCATTGGTGCCGTACAACCTTCCAGATAGGAAACATATGAATCATCATCCGCCACAATCAACGTCCGCTCAAACTGTCCCGTATTACGGGCATTGATACGGAAATAGGTAGACAATTCCATAGGGCAGCGTACACCTTTCGGTATGTAGACAAATGAACCGTCGGAAAAGACCGCAGAGTTCAATGCCGCAAAGAAATTATCACGATAGGGAACAACCGAGCCTAAGTACTTCTGCACTAAATCGGGATGCTCACGTACGGCTTCGCTGAATGAACAGAATATAATCCCCTTCTCCATCAACGTTTCTTTGAAAGTAGTCTTTACAGAGACAGAGTCCATAACGGCATCCACCGCCATACCGCTCAATGCCATTTGTTCTTCCAAAGGAATACCCAGTTTATTAAAGGTCTTCACCAATTCCGGATCAACCTCGTCCATACTCTTCGGCCCCTCTTTCTTTTTCGTAGGGTCTGCATAGTAAGAAATAGCCTGATAATCTATTTCGGGAATACGGAGGTGTGCCCACGTAGGCATCTCCAGCGTCAGCCAATGTCGATACGCTTTCAAACGGAACTCCAACAGCCACTCGGGCTCGTTCTTTTTACTGGAGATAAGCCGTACCACATCTTCGTTAAGACCGCGCTCAATGATATCCGTATGTACATCGGTGGTAAAACCGTATTTGTACTTCTCCTGAGTAAGTTCCTTTACATATTTATTGGGTTCTTCTTGTTGCATTACTTCTATAATTATAAATTACAATTACGGCATCAAACAAAATCTTTATTCACAATATGTTCTGTAACCGTCTTCACTGCGGGAAAAAATATCCCTGCAAACGATTTCATAGGATAATATAACACTGATTCCTTCTTTTTTGTTTCATTAATCACCGTATTGTCGGAGTCTATAAATTCAATAACTCCAATCAACATACTTGCCAGCAAGAGGAACTTCAAAGCTCCCAAACCGGAGCCTAACCAACGGTTCAGCCATCCTAATGAAATCGCTTCCATCGCTTTTGTCAGCAAAGAAGCCACAAGCGCAAAAGCCAGCGGTACCGCTATCCAAATGGCAATGAAAGCTATTATTTGGGCAACCGTCATAGAATCCGTCACCGTAGGACACAATTTCTCAGCCAGCGAAGCATACAATGCCTTTGCCGCAAGCAATCCGGCAATCAGTCCCAACAATGAAGCCAACTGCTTGATAAAGCCCTTCATAAAGCCCAGTACGGCACCTACGCCGACAAAAACTAATATGATGATGTCTATGGTTGCCATAATTCTTTAAATTAACAATGGACAATTGACAATTGATAATTTCTTTTATCATCAACCACCAATTGTCCATTGCTTTAATAACTGTCAATTATCAATCGTCAATTGTCAATTATTATAAGGTTTGTTTTACCTCTACTTCTTCGTAAGATTCGATGATATCTCCTACCTTGATATCGTTGCAATTCGTCAGACTGATACCGCATTCGAAGTTTGTTCCCACTTCCTTCACGTCGTCCTTGAATCGCTTCAAAGCATTGATATTACCAGTAAAGATTACAATACCGTCACGGATCAAACGAGCCTTGTCACTGCGTTTTACCTTTCCGGTCTTCACCATAGCACCGGCAACGAGACCTACCTTCGTGATGTTGAATACCTCGCGAACCTCAATAGTTGCAGTAACCTGTTCCTTCACGGTCGGAGCCAACATACCTTCCATAGCAGCCTTCACCTCTTCAATAGCGTCATAGATTACCGAGTACTTACGGATATCTACTCCATCATTCTCAGCCAGTTTGGCGGCAGCACCCGAAGGACGTACCTGGAAACCAACGATAATCGCATTTGAAGCAGCAGCCAAAGATACATCCGATTCGGAGATAGCACCCACACCCTTGTGGATTACATTCACCTGAACCTGTTCTGTAGACAACTTTATCAAGGAGTCGCTCAATGCTTCCACTGAACCGTCCACGTCACCCTTCACAATGATATTCAACTCGTGGAAGTCACCCAATGCCAAGCGACGGCCTACTTCATCGAGCGTCAACATCTTCTGTGTACGCAAGCCTTGTTCACGTTGCAACTGTTCGCGCTTGTTGGCAATCTCACGGGCTTCCTGTTCCGTCTCGATTACATGGAATGTATCACCCGCAGCAGGTGCGCCGTTCAATCCCAGAATCAATGCCGGTGCAGAAGGTCCTGCTTCAGTCATACGTTGGTTACGTTCATTGAACATAGCCTTTACCTTACCATAACTGGTACCTGCCAATACAATATCTCCCATTTTCAGGGTACCGTTGGATACCAACACCGTAGCTACATAACCACGTCCCTTATCCAGTGAAGACTCGATGATAGAACCGGTTGCACGACGGTCAGGATTTGCTTTCAAATCCAACATTTCGGCTTCCAACAATACTTTTTCCATCAATTCGGCCACACCCAGACCTTTCTTGGCTGAGATATCTTGTGACTGATACTTACCGCCCCACTCTTCCACCAAGAAATTCATGGCAGCCAATTGCTCTTTAATCTTATCGGCATTGGCAGTCGGCTTATCAATCTTATTAATCGCGAATACAATAGGAACACCGGCAGCCATAGCATGGTTGATAGCTTCCTTCGTTTGAGGCATCACATCATCATCTGCCGCAACAATGATGATAGCAATATCCGTAGCTTTGGCACCACGGGCACGCATGGCGGTAAACGCTTCGTGTCCAGGAGTATCCAGGAAGGTTATCTTACGACCGTCTTCCATCTTCACGTGGTAAGCACCGATGTGCTGCGTGATACCACCGGCCTCACCGGCAATTACGTTCGCCTTACGGATATAATCGAGCAATGAAGTCTTACCGTGGTCAACGTGACCCATCACCGTTACAATCGGAGCACGATGCTGCAAATCTTCTTCGGCATCTTCTTCTTCAACGATTGCCTGGGCAACTTCGGCACTGACATATTCGGTCTTGAAGCCGAATTCCTCGGCTACCAGATTGATAGTCTCGGCATCCAGACGCTGATTGATAGATACCATCATACCGATACTCATACAGGTAGAAATAACCTGCATCACCGATACGTCCATCATGCTTGCCAACTCGTTGGCCGTCACAAATTCGGTAATCTTCAATACCTTGCTGTCCGCCATTTCCTGGTCTTCCATCTCCTGCATGCGGTTGGAAGCCATGTCACGTTTCTCTTTACGATACTTCGCACCTTTATTCTTACCTTTGGAAGTAAGACGGGCCAAAGTCTCTTTTACCTGCTTTGCTACATCTTCTTCACTTACTTCCTGCTTGATGACAGGTTTCTTGAAGCGATCTTTATTATTGTTGCGATTCTTGTTATTGTTGTTATTATTACCGCCTTGCTGGTTTCCACCATTACCACCATTGTTGTTTCTGGGGCGATCGTTTCCGCCACGTTGAAAGTTAGAGGCGTTATTAATATCAACTTTTTCTTTATTAATACGGACACGCTTTTTCTTCGCGTTAGCATCATTCGTATCTTTCGCATCTTTCGGCTTATTGTCGTCACGGCGAATTTCCTTAATGATAGCTTCCTTCATCAACTTCTTCTGATCCTGACGTTGCTTTTCTTTTTCTTCACGCTCCTTACGTTTTTCTTCTTTCGATTTCTTCTTAGGACGTGTAGACTGGTTCAAAGCAGCAAGGTCAATTTGTCCGATCACATTAATCTTCGATACAAATTCCGGCTGATGTATTTTGAATATTTCATCACTTTCTTTTTCTTCCGCAGGTTCTTCAACAACTGCTGATACCGGTTCTTCCTTGGGTGCTGTTGCAGCGACAACAGGAGCAGGTTCTTCCTTTATAACCGGTGCAGGTTCGGGCACAGGCTGCGGTTTAGGAGCAGGTTCGGGTTGCGGTTCCGGAACTGGTTCCGGTTTTGGAGCCTCTACTACAACTGCAGCAGGTTCCTCCACTTTCTTTTCTTCCATCACTACTTTTTCCGGTTCTGCTTCTTTCTCTTTTTCCACAGTAGGTTTACGATTCAGTTTATCCAAATCTATCTTTCCGACAGGCTTAAACTTAGGGCGCACGTCTTCGGGAACAACCGTCTTCATAACCTCCTCGGTCTTCGGTTTTTCCTCTGCACTCTTGTCATAACCGTCAATAGACACCGATGCCTTATTACGGTCTTTACTCTGACGTTCCTGAATGAAACGTTCTGTTTTCAGCTTAAGATCCTTATCTGTACTAAACTCTTTCACGAGCAAATTATATTGCTCATCGGTAATTTTCGTGTTGGGATTCGCTTCAATAGTGAATCCTTTCTTTTGCAAGAATTCAACTACCGTCGTGATTCCTACATTTAAATCTCTTGTTACTTTATTTAACCTTATCGTCATACTTTAATTTAATGAATAATGGAGAAAGAAGTGGTAGTTAGTGATTAGTGGCTAGTGGTTAGTGATTTGCTTGTGTGTACAATAAATCACTAAACATTAATCACTGATTTTCTCCTTCTTCTTCAAACTCCGATTTCAAAATACGTAATACTTCGTCCACCGTTTCCTCTTCCAGATCAGTCTTCTCAATCAACATTTCACGCGGAGCATTCAGTACGGCTTTAGCAGTATCGATACCAATAGCTTTAATAGCATCAATTACCCAACCGTCAATCTCGTCGCGGAATTCATCCAAGTAGATGTCTTCATCCTCTATTGCCTGATCTAATTCGCGGAATACATCAATGGTATACTCAGTCAACATACTGGCCAGTTTGATATTCAAACCGCCTTTACCGATAGCCAGCGATACCTCTTCCGGTTTCAGGAAAACCTCTGCCTTGCGATCTTCTTCGTTCAGACGAATAGAAGATATTTTAGCAGGGCTAAGTGCACGCTGTATAAACAACTGGATATTCGACGTATAATTGATAACATCGATATTTTCGTTGCGAAGCTCGCGGACAATACCATGAATACGGCTACCTTTCACACCCACACAAGCACCAACCGGGTCAATACGATCATCGTAAGACTCAACGGCAATCTTGGCACGCTCACCGGGAATACGGGCAATTTTCTTTATGGTAATCAGTCCGTCATTGATTTCGGGTACTTCCATCTCGAACAGACGTTGCAGGAACACAGGAGACGTACGACTCAGGATAATCTTAGGATTATTATTCTTGTTGTCCACGCGGGCTACCACGGCACGGGCTGTTTCACCCTTACGGTAGAAGTCACTCGGTATCTGTTCGGTCTTAGGCAATAACAACTCATTACCTTCATCGTCAAGCAGCAGCATCTCCTTTTTCCAAATCTGGTAAACTTCTGCATTGATGATAGTACCAACTTTATCAATGTATTTATTATAAATACTGTCTTTTTCCAATTCCAATATCTTGGAAGCCAATGTCTGGCGCAGGTTCAAAATAGCACGACGACCAAACTTTGCGAAGTTCACTTCATCTGTCACTTCTTCTCCTACTTCGTAGGAAGCATCTATCTTCTGCGCTTCACTCAGCGGGATTTGCAAGTTCGGGTTATCCAGGTCTTCATCCGCTACCACTTCACGGTTACGCCATATTTCAAAGTCACCCTTGTCCGGGTTTACGATTACGTCGTAATTCTCATCGGTGCCAAACATCTTCGCAATCACACTACGGAACGACTCTTCGAGTACGCTCACCATCGTGGTTCTATCGATATTTTTCAGTTCCTTAAATTCCGAAAATGTGTCTATCAAGCTGATAGTTTCTTCTTTCTTGGCCATAGTCTTATTTAAAACTGATTAAGTATTTAGTATATTTTATCTCTCCGTATGTAAAGGTCAGGTCCTCGTCCACCAGCTTAGGACGCTTGGCACCTTCTTCTTTCACTTTCTTCTGAATGGTAACGGTGAATTGCTGCTCATTGGCCGCCTTCAGCACTCCGCTAAGCTTGCGACCGTCTTTCGTAAGTATTTCCACTTCGCTACCGATGTAGTTAATGTACTGTTGCAGTACTTTGAACGGTTGTCCGATACCTGCGGATCCAACTTCCAGTTCATAATCCTCCTCCTCACGATTCAACCTGGACTCAATGTAGCGGCTCAGCTCTACACAGTCCTCAATCCAAACGCCTTCTTTGTGGTCTATTTCCACTAAAATCTTGTCATCAGGGCTGATAGTCACTTCCACCAGGAAGTAGTCTTTTCCTTCCAACCACTCGTTAACAATCTGACAAACTGTTTTCTTTTCTATCATAGATTAATCCTATAAGAACGAAAAAGAGGAGCTCTATCGCCCCTCCACCTTTCATCCGTTTCGGGTGCAAAGATATAAATAATCTGTTCGACTACAAAATATTAGAGAAAAAAAGATAGATTTAACGCTCACACTCTTAGTATTACTCAATTTGGCAGTAAAGAAGCAGGTAATGAACAGCAAAAACTACACTTAGTTTATATCGGAAAACAGATTATCATGTTTACCATTCTCTATATCCGCAACGATTAGTTTTATACAGGCAACTAACTCGGGAAAATACTTTTTTATAATTTTAACGTGAGTTCGATATAAAAATTAGCGTATAACGGGGAAATAATGACTGAAATGACATTTTACTAAATTGTGATAATTTCTTACCAACCAAACAGGTCTGTGTAACCGATTGATTATGAACTTGTACGAGTAGAGCCTATTTAGTCGTATACTTAATGTATATCAGTATACGACTGAATAGGATTGAGTATACAACGGAATATCAGCAACCTGCTTTCTGCAAATAATATTACTTTCGAGTGTAATTACTTGATAAGGTAATTAATAAATCGTGAGTCATTTCTTATATCGAACTCACGTTACATTATTTGTTGGGCGTTTCCCACTTCTTGGTATCCGTACATACGATGTTCAATACCTGATTACCCGTCTGAATGCGAAAATCACCCTTCTCCAAAATCCATTTACCGTCATAGCCTACGAAAGCAAGGTCGGAACCTTTCAGCTTCAAAGTTACAGTCTTGGTCTCACCCGGTTTTAGTTCTACTTTCTCAAAAGCACGAAGACGACGGGTATCAGGGGTCAGAGAGGCAACAAGATCACTACTGAACAGAAGCACACTTTCTTTACCGATACGATTGCCGTTATTCTTCACGTCGACAGTGAACGTTAATACATCATCGGCAGTGAAGTTCGGTTTATTAACCTTGAGGTTACTATATTCGAAGGTGGTATAGCTTAAGCCGTAGCCGAAAGCCCATTGCACGGAAACCTGGGCATCGTAATTGTAAGCACCTTCCATTTGTTTGCCGATGTGCTCACAAGGTTTGTAATCATAGGTAATCAAAGAATTGATTTCTTTCGGATAAGTATAAGGCATCTTACCACTGAAATTTGCATCACCGGTCAGGAGGTTTGCCAAAGCATCGGCACCGTAATTACCGGGAAGCATGATGTTAACAACCGCTTTTGCCAATGGCTCGATGTCGGCTATCAGGCGGGGACGACCTTCATTCAGAATCAAAATAACGGGCTTACCGGTCTTGGCAAGAGCTTTTACCAGGTTAAGTTGGTTTTCAGAAAGGAATAGATTTGTCAAGTTTCCCGGAGTTTCGCAATAAGAGTTCTCACCGATGCAGGCTACAACGTAATCAGCATTGGCAGCAGCGGTTACAGCTTTCTCTATTTCAGGAGTATTTTCATCTTGCCAATTACCTTTTTCATTATAGGTTACGCCAGGTTCATAAATGACATTTCCTGCACCAAATTTATCGGCAAAGGCCTCCAGTATCGTGTTATAAGCCTCAGCACATGCTTCCGCATTACTACCTTGCCAGGTATAAGACCAGCCTCCGTTCAAACAACGCATAGAGTTAGCGTTCGGCCCCGTCAATAAGATTTTTTTATCCTTAGCCAATGGCAGAAGGGCATCCACATTCTTAAGAAGTACCAAAGATTCTTCAGCAGCACGAAGGGCAGTGGTAGCATGTTCCTTACTTCCGAACAAAGGATAGTCTTTCAAATTACTATATGGCTGCTCAAATAAGTTGAGTCGATATTTCAGTCGTAACACACGACGAACGGCATCGTCAATACGGCTCATCGGTACTTCCCCTTCCCGCACCAGTTCCTTCAATAACGTACAGAACTTCCAATCGTACGGGTCCATGGACATATCGATACCGGCATTGATAGCGAGCTTGATAGCTTCTTTCTTATCTTTAGCAATGTGATCGCGGCTATAAAGATTGTTGATATCCGCCCAGTCAGTCACAATCATACCGTCCCAATTCAGGTCTTGTTTCAACCACTTCGTCAGCAATTCATAATTGGCATGGAAAGGCAAGCCATTGTTCATGGCTGAATTCACCATTACGGAAAGCGCACCGTTTCTTACCATTTCAAGATAAGGCGCAAAATGTTTTTCACGCATATCCTGCCCGGTAATGGAGGACGGAGTACGGTCTTTACCTGAAACAGGAACGCCATATCCCATATAGTGTTTCATACAAGCAGCCACATGGTTAGGGCCGACATGGTTAGGGTTATCCCCTTGAAAGCCCAGTACAGCTTCCCGCCCCATTTCAGCGTTCACATAACAATCTTCACCATAATTCTCCCACATACGCGGCCAACGCGGATCACGTCCCAAGTCAGTTACCGGGGCATAGGTCCAGGGGATGCTTCCTGCTTTTGTTTCGTAAGCAGAAATACGGGCACCTTCACGCGTTAAGGCACGATTGAAAGCAGCCGCCATATTGATGCCTTGCGGAAAGAAAGTACCGCCAAGCGTATAGGTAGTGCCATGTATCTGGTCTACACCATAAATACAGGGTATACCGATTTCTTTCATTGATTTCTCCTGAATGCGTTTAATAATCTCCTGCCATTTCTCCACACTTTGGGCTATGCCATTGGGAACATTAAGAATAGAGCCGACTTTGTATTTACCGATGACGGAATCGAGCATCGCTTCATCTATCTGGAATTCTTTAGCAGGAGGATTGGTGCGCTTTTGCAGAAGGTCAATAGTCAGTTCACACATTTGGCCGACTTTCTCGTCAAGTGTCATCTTCTTCAACAAAGCTTCAATCTGCCGTTCTATATTCTCATCTCTCGGAATGGCGGGAGCCACCGTTGTTTGTGCCGTAGCAGCCAACACTAAGCCTGACAGGGCTAAAGATAAAGTCAATTTCTTGTTCATGGTCTGATTTTAATGTTACGTTTGCAAAAGTAATGAGTTCCTGCTATCCTCAGGGGTATCGCAGGATACTGATTAGGGGTTTGAATGTTTTCTATTTGAATAACAAAGGTACAAACTCCGTCAAGTAGATGCGCCAGTTCTTCCAGATATGCCCTTCACCGGTTTCGTAGTAAGTATATTTATATCCCTTTTCATCCAGCAGTTTGCGATAGTCTTCGTTGGCTTTATAAAGGAAATCCTGACTGCCTATGGCAATCCAGTAGAGTGCCGGTTTCTTAGAAAACTGGATTTTCAACTTTCCTTCCAAGTCATCATAGACAGGAGACTTCACTTCTCTATTCGGAAAGATAGCAGCCGAAAACAGACCTATATAATTGAACATATCAGGATATTGCTTTGAAATATGTAGAGAGTGGAATCCTCCCATAGACAATCCGGCAATAGCACGATTCTGCTTGTTATTGACAGTGTGATAATTTTTGTCGATAAACTTCACCACATCCGGGAAGGATGTTTCAAAAGAGCCTTCCATGGTTTGAGGCAGTTGCATTGTCGGAGTAACCATACCCAAAGAAGATTCGCCAGGCGCTGCTTCCTGGGAAGCGTTCCCATTAGTCATTACAACAATCATCGGCTTGGCTTTACCTTGCGCTATAAGATTATCGAGGATTTGCGACGTACGGCCCAAAGCTATCCAAGCTTCTTCATCGCCACCCATGCCGTGAAGCAGATAGAATACCGGATAACGTTTACCACTGGTTTCATAACCCGCAGGAGTATAAACAGTAAGGCGCCGCTCCATTCCTAATGCGGGACTATTGTACCATACACGCGAAACGGTTCCGTGAGGCACTTTATTTACCTTATATAAATCAGCACGTTCACCACCGATAATAAAGACATTGGTTACGGTAGCTACATCACGAATCATATAAACATTACCGGGATCCATCACCTTCAAACCGTCTACAATAAACGAATAGCTGTAAAGTTCAGGACTCAATGGATTGGGAGTAGTATATTCCCACACGCCGTCTTTTCCTTCCTTTAAGTCGACAACATCTGGCCCCTCAAATTCCCCGGACTGTGTCTTGATCTTTTGAATAGGTAGAAAATCTCCGGTAACTTGTACCTTTACCGCTTTAGGTGCTTTCAACCGGAAGGTCACCGTATTGTTCTCATGAATTTCGGGAGAAATAACCGAACTCCCACCCCAGAGAGCCTGCTGTGCATAAGAGAAGGTACATAACAACAGGATTACTACTAAACTTGAAATTTTTTTCATGGTATATATTAATTTTAAAGGTACCACTTACTATAAGCTAAGAACTACAAAATTAAGAAAATAAAATACCCTTATCTTGATATATATCGGTTTTCATTAGGTATTTAACCTCTTTTTAGTTGGAGATTTGTATAAAAGTTTATCTGTTCGCTCAAATTTATTCGTTACATTTGCAAGGATTCTTTAAAACAAACCCATTATGGCACACCATTTAAATACCAACAAGCAGTTTATGATAGGCAATGGTATCCTTGCTTTTGCCGTTATCTTGATTGTCGTTATCTTTGTTTATATGAGCATGAGGTTACAACGCGAAAAAGAAGGAGAAAGATATTTTGCCGAAACTTATACCATTACATTAGCTAAAGGATTTACAGGAGATTCTATCTCTGTTTTCCTTAACGACAGTTTGTTGATGAACAAAAAAATCATTGAAGAACCTTATTCTCTTGAAGTCAAACGGTTTGCCGAGCAAAGCGCCTTAATGATAGTAAACAATGCTACTGAAAAACTTTCTTTATTCGAACTTAGCGAGAAAGGCGGCACTTACCGGTTTGAAAAAGAAGGGGAAGAAGTGAAGCAGTTGGCACAAGAAAAATAGAATGACAGATGTCGTAATTTGTGCAGGTTTAGAAATCAGTTTTATATTTTCGCAACTCTCTACGCAATGCTTGCGCTTTTCCATCTGTCAGCTCATTAAGTAAAGCCCAGAAGCGTTCGCCATGATTCATCTCACGGGTATGGGTAAGCTCGTGCAACAATACATAATCAATTAAATACTTAGGCAATAATACAAGATAATAGGATAGATTGATATTGCCACGCACGGAGCAACTTCCCCAACACCCGCTACTGGAATTTATCTTCACACTCTTATATGGAAGGTTATGTTTCACTGAAAGTTCGTAAAGCCGAGGAGGAAGAATAATCTTTGCATTACGACGTAATGACTCTTCAATCACTTTTCGTAGCCAAACCTGCAAATTACCATCCGAGAAATCGGCATCCGGCGGACAGACAATCTGCATTTCTCCCAACTCCGAACGGGATAAGAAGCGCTCATGCTGTCCACTGGTCAAACTCAATTTAAAGAACTCCGTGTCAATCCGGTAATTCAAATCAATCAACGGGCGATTCAGCTTTTGCCGTGCCATTCTTAGACGGGAACGCAATTGTTCGATTGCATTTTTCACTTCTGTGATTGTAGTACTCGGAGGAACAGTAACGTAAATAAAGTCTTCCCGCGTACGAAAAGTCAAACGCCTTGCACGTGCATTAACCCGTATCAACAAACGCCCCAACTCTTCATCTTCTAAAATATTATCTCCAATCATCAGCCTACCTCTTTTATAAATAAATAGCAAAAGAACAAAGAATCGTCCGAAAAAGCAAACTACCACCTATTAAAAACGAACATAGTGTCCGATATCGGACACTGTAGAAAGGATTTACGTTCTATGAATCAACACATTATAATTATGGCACAATTATTGGTTCATAATTATAGATAGAATTTTAAAAAAAAAGTATATCTCAATGCAACCTTTACAAAACAAACAACGTCTATAATAAAAGTGAAATTATAAAATTAACAAATATGAAAAATTTAGTAACATTCGCTTCAGCTATCCTTCTGGCATTTAGCACTACAGCTTGTTCCCAGTTTCGTCACACAGAACATACAGGCTCTTTTGGTGGAAAAACAGTAAAAGCCAGTAAAAATTATGTAACCAAAGATATCAAAGTAGATAACTTCACCGAGATAAATCTGAAAGGAAGTCCAGATGTCACCTACACGCAAAAAGCCGGTAAACCGAAAGTAGAAATATATACTTCCGACAATATTGTAGACTTACTGGACATCAAGGTAGTGGACGGAACTTTGAATATAGGTTTCAAGAAAGGCGTCAATGTTTCCTACAATAAACTGGAAGTACGGGTTTCTTCCGAGACACTGAATCAAATAGGCGTTGCAGGTTCAGGGGACTTTGCACTGGTTAACGGTTTAAAAACAGACCGTCTCAAGATAGCTGTTGCCGGGTCGGGAGACATCAATGCAGATAATATTGTTTGTACTAACAACCTCGAAGTAGCTATTGCCGGCTCAGGAGACATTGAAAGCAACAACCTTACTTGCAATGGTCTTAAGGCCTCCATTGCGGGTTCAGGAGATATGAAATTAAAGAATATCACCGCAAATAATGCCGAAGCATCAATAGCAGGTTCAGGAAAAGTGATACTAAGCGGAACAACACAAGAAGCCAACTACCGCATCTCCGGTTCGGGTGATTTGTCAGCGGCTGACTTTCAGGCAAAGCGTATTTCAGCTAGTATATCAGGCTCGGGAAGTATACAGTGTTATGCCACTGATTTCCTAAAAGCACGCACAAGTGGAAGTGGAAGCATAGGCTACAAGGGTAATCCGGAAATAGATTTTCCGAAGAAAGGATTGCATAAACTCTAACATAGATTGTATAAATTTTAAGATTGATGATAACCTAAACAAAGATTCTCTCTAAAGTTTTTTATAAAAGCGACTTAAAAAAGAATGATGAAAGGTTTCCGTGAGGAAGCCTTTCATGCTTTTTATACCCTCCTAAAAAATAAAAGGGACGCTGCATCACGCGGCGTCCCGTCTATCTTAGTTAGTTTTTATAAAATTTTGAGAGAATTGAAACTTCACAGCCTCAGTTTGTTTTAATAAAGCACACTAACTATATTATATTTAAAGCAAATGAAAATGTTATTTTAAAAAGCAAATGAAAATATCTATTCTTTAATTTCCTTACTTTTCTCCACGCGTTGCAAACTGTCCAGAATCTGCTGTTCGTGTGTCACGGTCATATCTCCCGAAAGAGCGACCGATGGTGCGGAAATTTGTTTGCCGATAGTATCGGCAGCGGCTACTTCCTTCACATCGGCAAAGAACGAATGTTGCATCGCATTGCCTAAGGAAAGTACTACTGCTACTACAGCGGCAGCTTTGAACAAAGGCATGAAGCGTGCAGTCAACGTCAAACGTTTTGCCTTAACCACCGGAGTTTCAATTTTAGCAAGCACACGTGCATCGAAATCTTCACCCAAGTGTTCTTCCTGCTGGAGTTGCTGATATACAAACAAGTCTTTGTAGCGAAGCAGATGTTCAGGAACATCATTTCCCGCGAAGAAAGCGCGCAACTGTGTTTCTTCCTCAAGGGAAGTTTCACACTGCCAGTAGCGTTCCAAGAGCTGTTCAATATATTTAAAGTCCATAACCTTCTATATCTATAAACCGTTGTTTTACTTTTTGCCGCGCCCTGAAAAGATTCACTTTAACTTGTTCCTCTGTCAAACTCAGGACAACCGCTATTTCTTTATAACTCTTACCTTCGATATCCCTCAACTGCATAATCAACCGCTGTTTTTCGGGAAGTTCGTTCATGAGGCGGTGTATCAACGTCATCCGTTCTTTATTCACCAACCGTTCGTAAGGGCCCAATACATCGGAAGTTTCTTCCAAGTCAGGTGTCAACTCCACGGTCTGAGCATCTTTCTTTTCGCTACGGTCTATTGCCAGATTTCTCGCCACTGTCAGGCAATAAGCCTCAATAGAACCGAACTGCGCCCACTCATCACGCTTGTTCCACACCCGAATCAGCGTTTCTTGCACAACATCTTCCGCTTCCGCCCTGTCGAATGTTATTCTTAGAGCCAACCGAAAGAGCTTGTCTTTCAGAGGGAGAATGTCATTACGAAAACTGATTTCTTGCATCTCTATATAATTGACGGTTAAGTAAACCGAAAGTTACAGCTTACTATTACTTTTTTTCGAATTATTTTTTAATACGGGTTCCTCCACCCCCATTAATCGCTGATGCTAAAGTAATTACCACCTCATATACTCCAGCATTTAATGCTTCAAAAGAGTTCTCCAACTTAGGAATCATTCCACCTTGAATCACTCCTTCGGCAACATAGTGCTGAAAATCCTCGAAAGTAATCTGCGATATTACACTATCATCATCATTTTCATCGCGCAGTACCCCTTTCTTTTCAAAGCAATAAACCAGGGTGACATCAAACTGTCCGGACAATGCTTTCGCTGTTTCTCCCGCAATAGTATCGGCATTTGTGTTCAACATATTCCCGTTACCGTCGTGCGTCAGCGGAGCCATCACCGGAACGACTCCTTTATGAATAAGGTCTTCCAGTAGAGCACTGTTCACTTGCTTTACATCTCCTACGAAACCATAGTCCACATCTTTTACAGGACGTTTCACCGAACGGATTACATCCATATCCGCACCCGTCAGACCAAGTGCATTAACACCCCGTGCCTGCAAACCTGCAACAATATTTTTATTGACCAATCCGCCGTATACCATTGTAACTACCTTTAAAGTTTCGGCATCCGTAATACGACGACCATTTACCATTTTGCTTTCAATACCCAACTGGGCTGCAAGTTTTGTTGCCGAACGTCCACCGCCGTGTACCAAGACTTTATAACCCCCAATAGCGGCAAAGTCATCCAACAACTTGCAAAGAGTGGCTTCTTCCTCTACAATTTTACCACCAACTTTGATTACAGTTAGCTTTTCTCTCATCTTATTAAATTAAAAATGAAAATGAAGAATGAAAAATTACTGTACTGTTCCATGCCGCACGACAATTTTCCATTCTTCATTATTAATTCTTCATTATTTCAGTTATTCCAAATAGGTATATCCGTATAATCCCGAGCGATAGTTAGACAAAAATTCCTTTCCCTCCTCCAAAGAGATACGTCCTTCCTTTACAGACTGACTCACCCATGTTTCCAGTGTACGTACCAATTTCTTAGGGCTGTATTGAACATAATCAAGTACTTCGGCAACCGTTTCACCATCAATCACCTGTTCAATATTGTAACCCTTATCGTTTACAGATACGTGCACGGCATTTGTATCACCGAACAGGTTGTGCATATCGCCCAATATCTCTTGATAAGCACCTACCAGGAATACGCCTACATAATAAGGTTCCTTACTCTTCAATGAGTGTACCGGCAAATAATGCGACACATTCTTAGTCGAAATGAAATTCGCTATTTTTCCATCCGAATCACATGTCACATCCTGTAAAGTAGCCGTACGTTCCGGCTTCTCGTCCAGACGCTGGATAGGCATAATGGGGAATATCTGGTCGATTGCCCAAGAGTCGGGCAATGACTGGAAAAGCGAAAAATTACAGAAATATTTATCCGCCAGCAGTTTCGGGAGCCCGCGAAATTCATCGGGTGCATGCTTGAGTCCACCGGCAATCTGGTTTACCTCACGCATAATTGACCAATAAAGACGCTCAATCTTGGCGCGTGTTTGCAAATCGACGATACCGTGACTGAACAAATCAAGAGCCTCTTCACGAATCTGCTGTGCGTCATGCCAAGCTTCCAGCATCTTATTCTGATTCAACGTATCCCAGATACCATAGAGCTCCTGCAACAGTTCATGATCATTTTCCGTCACTTCCTCATCATCATCGTCCCACTCAGGCAGATGAGTTGTCTCCAGCACCTCGAAGATAAGGACCGAGTGATGGGCTGTCAAGGCACGCCCACTCTCCGTTATAATATTAGGATGGGGAATGCCATTTTTATCGCTGGCATCGACTAATGTAGATATGGAGTCGTTGACATATTCCTGAATGGAATAATTCACGCTTCCTTCACTATTGGAAGAACGTGTACCATCATAATCAACACCCAAACCGCCTCCGATATCCACAAATTCGACTTTGAATCCCATCGCATGCAATTGTACGTAGAACTGTGAGGCTTCACGCAATGCCGTTTTAATACGACGTATCTTCGTAACCTGGCTACCAATATGGAAATGTATCAATTTCAGACAATCCTGCATGCCTTTATCCGCCATAAAATCGAGCGCTTCGAGCAATTCACTGGAAGACAGTCCGAATTTGCTGGCATCACCACCGGAATCTTCCCATTTACCACTTCCTGAAGAAGCCAATTTAATACGAATGCCAATATTAGGTTTTACGTTCAGTTGCTTCGCCATCTTGGCTATCAACTTCAGTTCGTTCAATTTTTCTACTACAAGAAAGATGCGTTTACCCATCTTTTGAGCAAGCAAAGCAAGCTCAATATAACTTTCATCCTTATATCCGTTACATATAATCAGCGAGTCGGAGTCCATGTTAATGGCAATCACGGCATGCAGTTCAGGTTTAGACCCTGCCTCCAGTCCGAGGTTGAATTTTTTGCCATGACTGATAATCTCCTCGACTACCGGGCGCATCTGATTCACTTTAATAGGATAGATAATAAAGTTTTCAGCTTTATATTCATATTCCTCGGCCGCCTGCTTGAAACAACAGGATATTTTTTCAATCCGGTTGTCAAGAATATCAGGAAAACGGACCAACATGGGAGCCGTGACATCACGCAGTTGCAACTCGTCCACCAACTCTTTCAAATCGACGGCAACTCCATCTTTTCGCGGTTTCACCACAACATGACCTTTGTCATTGATACCAAAGTACGAAGTGCCCCAACCTGTAATGTTGTACAGCTCTTCTGAATCTTCAATACGCCATTTTCTCATTTTTTGTTACTCTGCTGTTTAGTAGTTTATTTATAAAGGGGTACAAAAATACATATAAATCTGAGAATTCTTTCTTTTTCGGGTGAAAAACACACATTTACAAGGGATTAAAGTTCCAAAAGATTACGTAGACGTTGCACGGACTCATCTATCTGCCGTCTACTTTCCAGAAGTCCGGCATCAAAACGGTAAGAAGCCTGTGAATAAAAAGGAGCACGTTTTTCCAATGCTTCCACGATAAAAGCACGTAATTCTTCATCCGTCTTACCTTGCAGGATAGGGCGTTGCTGGGTTGCCACTCGCAAACGTTCAAACAATATATCGGGGGGGACATCGAGGAAAACAGTCTGCCCATGCTCATTCATATAATCCATATTATCGAAGAAACAAGGAGTACCTCCCCCGGTTGAAATAACCACATTCTCAAATTCAGCCACTTCGTGCAACATGTTCCGCTCCAATTCACGAAAAGAGGCTTCACCCCGTTCAATGAACAATTCACGGATAGATTTGTGAAAACGTTCTTCGATATACCAGTCCAAGTCAATGAAAGGTATATTCATTTCGCGAGCAAAAGCCTTCCCTAAAGTTGTTTTACCGGCTCCCATATAACCGGTCAAAAAGATACGTATCATAATTGCTTACCGTTTGCGGGCAAAGATAATGCAAAAATCCTCACGTTCACAAGAGAAACCCCGTTTCCTCTTATAAACATAAGGAATTTATTAAGCTGGGATGCACTCCATCCCATGAAAAAGGCAAGCAATCCGTATTATGACTATCTTAGAGCCTGTTTAAATTTTCCTCCTAAATGTTTTATTCAGCTTTTTTTGAGTTTATTTTCGGTCTGTTTCCCCGTTTTTAGTCGTCACATAGCCCGCTATGCTCCTCTTAAAAACAGATAAACATCCTCAAAAATAACTCTCAAAAAAATGCTGAGCAAAATTTAAACAGGCTCTTACAATCAACGGAATATTTTAATACGTTCACTCAGATCCTGGAATTCTTTTTCTCCCGGTTCGGCAGTGGGAGTTCCGAAAGGCATTTCAGCTATCAACATCCAACTTTCAGGTAAGTTCCATGTACGACGTACTTCCTCGTCAATCAGCGGATTATAGTGTTGAAGGGAAGCTCCCAGACCGACGTCTTCAAGCATTGTCCAAATGGCAAGTTGATGCATGGCAGAAGTGTGCTGAGACCACGTAGGGAAATTCACACTATAAGAAGGGAAAGTATCCTGCAAACCCTTTACAACGGCAGTATCTTCAAAATAAAGAACTGTACCGTGCCCACAGGCAAAGCAACCATCAATCTTAGCTTCCGTATTAACAAAAGCCTCGGGTGAGATAAGCTTCTTCAAAGTCCCTTTCACAATATCCCATAACCTCTTATGCTCATCGCCTAACAAAAGAACAAGCCTCGTTGTCTGCGAATTAAAAGCCGACGGCACATTCTTTACAGCTGTACGGATGATATGTACTACTTCCTCGTCCAAAACCGGAGAGTCACTACCAATAGAATAATAAGTACGTCGGTGTTCCAACGCTTCTGCAAATGTTCTTCCCATATTTCTTTTCATTTTTTATCTTATTTAAAGATAACAAGCTGACAAAGAGAATTGTTCGAGCAGATTAACAAAACAGCGACGATATTGGCAAACAATATATTTTCTCTATATTTTTGAAATATACAGAACTATTCATAACTTCGCAACCTCACACAATCATACAAATATTACTATGGCAAGCATTCTTTTGTTGACACCCTCGCTGTGCAATTATCTGTGGCAATACAGCCATTTATTGATAGTTGTTTTATTGCTGTTTATTTGTGTTTTAATGTTTGAGATATACAGACTGCGCAGAAAGATTAGTAAAACCAATCACTCCAATCAATTTTCATTCGATATACTCGATAATCTTCCGTTTCCCATTATAGTAAAAGACATACAAAACGATTTCCGGTATTATTACTGGAACAAGGAAGCTGCCGCCCAATCATATATAAACAGGGAAGAAGCATTAGGACGTACCGATTTTGAGATATACGGCGAAGAACAAGGTAGAAAATACCGTAATGTCGACTTGGAACTTATACAGGCAGGAGCGCCCTATCACAAAGAGGAGATATACAAAACTCCTGACGGTCTGTCCCATGACACCATTGTTGTAAAAACAATCATCACACGAAACGGAAAAAAGAAGTGGTTACTGGCAATACGTTGGGAAATTACCCAACTGAAAAACTACGAAAGAGAGTTAGTTGCTGCAAAAGAGTTGTTGGAACAAACAATGCGGAAGCAAAAGCTGGCCTTGAAAAGTATTGATTTCGGACTTATCTATATTGACAAAAACTATAAGGTACAATGGGAGGAAACCACACGAATCACCGGTCTGGTAAAAGGGCGGCAATATATACCGGGAAAGATTTGCTATAAGACAAGCGCACTGCGCGATAAACCCTGCGAACAATGCGCTTTCAGAAAAGCCATTGAACAGGGTAAAATCATACGTCATCAAATCAGAATAGATGATGTGGATTTTGAAGTAACGGCAACTCCGGTTTTCAGTGATGAGAACAAAGCGGAAATCATAGGAGGGTTGCTCCGCTTTGAAGACATCACCGAAAAGCTGAAGATGGACCGGATGCTGCACGAAGCAAAAGAACAGGCCGAAGAATCCAACCGGTTAAAATCGGCATTCCTCGCCAACATGAGTCATGAAATACGCACTCCTCTCAACGCTATCGTAGGATTCTCTGAAATGATATGCCAGACCGACTCTGAGGATGACAAACAGGAGTTTACCAAAATCATCTCCAGTAACAATGAACTGTTATTGCAATTGATAAACGACATTCTCGACCTTTCCAAGATTGAAGCCGGCACAATGGACTTCAAATTTGTACCGACCGATATAAATGGATTGATGGAGCGCATCTACAAGCAGATGCAGACAAAGAACCCTTCAACCGATGTCCAAATCATATTTACGGAGAAAGCGGAACAATGTATCATTGATACCGACTCAGGACGTTTGTCACAGGTCATCATCAATCTGATGAATAATGCATTGAAATTTACGCCGAAAGGGTCTATTCAAATGGGGTATCGCATCGACGAGCCACAAGAGGAAATATATTTTTATGTGAAAGACACAGGCATAGGAATTCCCTCCGACCAGACACAAAAGGTTTTTGAACGATTTATCAAGCTGAATTCATTCGCTAAGGGGACAGGGCTGGGACTTTCCATTTGCCGTGTCATCATAGAACGGCTGGGAGGAGTTATTGGAGTAGAATCCAAAGAGGGAGAAGGCTCCTGTTTCTGGTTCAGAATCCCGATGAAACGTGTGATTGATTAAGATTATTATTTATCTTTGTCATGGATAAGAAACTTTTTTGTATCTATCTGATTGATAGAGCCTAATTGAGAAGTAATAAGTTGTTGGTAACGATTTGGCGAAAGTCAAGCTGCATTGATAATCTGTGCTTTGCGTACCTTAAAACAACTCCGTTACAAAGTTAGAAAAGTTTTTGGAATAATAAAACCTCGCTTTGATTTATATAGTCGAAGCGAGGTTTTATTTCAATGTAAATAGCTATATATCATAGTCATTTCATTTTGCAAGTAAACCAAGAAATAACTGTCCACGTTCTGTTAATCGGAACTTCTGAGCAGGATGGTTAGGTTTCTCAGGGATAGTTCTTTCAATCAGGTTGTTGGCAATCAGTTTTTGAATAGAAACTGGTCTCTTTATTTCCGCTTTCGTTCCTTCTCGTCATCCTGTTGCATCCGCTTATTCAGTCGATCCCGCATCTTATCCAGAAAATAGGTACGGCTTTCGTTTTTACGGTGTTTCATGTCCGTATAAGCACTATAACAATCCCGAATATCTACATCCAACAAGACTCCCACAAAAGCAGCCAATTCATGTATCGGGATTTCACCGTTGTTTACACAGCCTATCTCGTGCAACCCATATACTAACTCTACCAACTCAATAGCGTTTCCTGTCCACTTATATGAGCTTTTTACGCCTGATAGAACAGAACAAGATTCTTCATTGTTATTTTTCAGACAAGTACGTCTTGCGGACAGAAAAGCATAGAGCATTTCCATGGCAACAATACGAGCGACTAGATGGTCATATCCGGTACTGAACACAGAATCATCATCCAAATGACACACATCTACATCTATGATATTATCCTGCTGTCCTCGCAAGAAGTAATAAGTATCCAAATAGGTTGCACCACTGCGGTAGTATTGGAAAAATGCTATATGCCGATCGAAAAATAACTTTTGTTCTTCCTGTCCTTTTTCATAATACACATCCAATTCATCTTCCCCGAAGGGGCGTTGGCTCTCAATACGCAATATCTCGTGAAAATAGATCAACTGTCCCAATAGCATTGGCTTGTAGCGTTTGAAGAAGATGATTTCTTCTGCTTCATTATTAAAGGAAGTCGATTGTACAGACATTTTCAGCTTAGCTAATTGTTCTTTCAAGAAAACGATTATCATTTTACAATCCTTGATGATATGTTTTCCGTTCAGGTCAATTGCAGACACTCGTCTGTCTGTTTCCTGCATCATTTCTTCATACTTTACCTGCATCCGTTTTTTATTAATTTTAATAGTTATTTTTCAATCAGTTAATCTTGCTTGGATGGTTCATACACTAATTTTATTATTTTACTCCAAATCTTGCTGTCATCATGGAGCTGTTTCAGGATATAATACCTTATATCAAACCCATCCCTGCCGCCTTTGTATAGACGTAGCGGTTTGTCTGTCGAAGTTTTTGACCACGAAATGGTTATCAATTGAATTTCATTAGAACGAGAACGTTCTATTAATTGAGGATTGGTGATGAAATATTTAGGCTGCTCTGTGGCAGATTCATCCGAAAAATCTTCAGACTCCATATTGACTACCGCTTGTTGTTTCCCTCTCTCAGCAGATAGTTTGGAAAGTTTCTCTTTGTACCTATCAACCGCAAATCCGATTCCAACCTCTGTTGAATTGGAGTATTTCTTAACGCAAGCCTTATAGTAATCTTCCTGCGAAATCGGGATGAATGGAGAAATGTTTTTCTCGGTTATTACCGCATACTCAACATTATCCTCCAACCAATAGATATCATAACCATGAAATGTTGCCACTTTCTCAGGGGAGATTACTACTTGTGCAGGCTTGTCGTTAGAAAATCCGATACCGTTGATACGGATAATCAATTTGGCAAACATCTCCTCAGCATTACCTCGCTTGCCTTTATAAAAGATACACGGATCAACTGAAACGATTATCTCTCCATATAAACCTGCATTCGGATCTTTCTTATAGTCAGTGAAGCTGTCGGTATCGTAACAGTGCCCGATTGATTTGTATATACCTATATCCACACCCTGTGGAGTGCCTATGCAAGGCACGGAGCGCAGCAGTGCCGTTATCTGATTGATATTTTGAAGCATCTTATCATAATGCGCAGCAGGTAATAGTGGCGAACGTTCATAACTACTGATATGCGGCTCAGCATCCTCTACAATCCGCCCCTTGGTGTATGGCATAAATTGTGTCCAGATACGCTCTTCGGGGTTTCCGTAATTAACAACCTGATCCGAAAACGGAGGTCGTTCTTGTGCGGATACGTTGCCAATCTGCAACACCGCTAAAATCAGGAAAAATAGTATTCTATTCATATCATTGCCTGTTTTCAATCCGTTCCAAAACAAAATTGCTGATTATCTTTTTGCCTTCGAGCGACATTTCGAGCTTAACCATGCCGTAATCCTTAGCATACCACGTGCGGACAAATGATTTCATCTTTCGTCCCATAATCTCATTGGTTGCATCGTAATCGTATCGGAGACACTCGAATGTTCCTGCCGGTGTAGTGACAGACTCTTTGGCTGCCACTGTGCGGTTGCTGATAGTCGCTGTCATTAAAATGCCTTCCTCGCCGTCATCTCCCTCAAGATAACATTTCAAAGAGCATCCTTCCAACTTTTCACCGATTTTTGGGTTGACGGGAAAGATTATATCTTGTTTCAATTTATTCACATACTTCATTGTCGCATTTTGAGATTGCGAAAAAAACTGCGTCGGGTCGGTGTACAAGACACCATTTTCTAAACGATATGCCAACTCGGTACGACCATCTATTTTTGTAAACGTAGGGGCCTGATACACTTCGCAGACAATAACATAATTATTTGGCGTCGATGACGCTTTGAGATACTGTTTGGTAAGGCTTACAGTTTGTCCCTTCTCAGTCTTGGCGGCATAGATCATCACTTTGCCTTTGGGTGGAATGTAATAACTCACCTGTGCGGATGCAATCACCGCTAACAAGCATCCTACTATTGTTAATATACTCTTTTTCATATCTTTTCGTCTCTTAATTGATACATTTGATAGGGTTTGCAAAGTTCTTTACATGAGTCGAAATACCCTTTAATCAACCCATAACAGCCCACTTTTTGCTGATCCAGAATTTGTTCGAGCATCATCAATTTCGAACTGTCGTATTTCTTCTGTAATATATCGACTAATTCATATTGCAGCTTGAGAGCTGCCTCAAAGTAGGATTTTCGTAAGACCATTACCTGCTTCTGTATTGTAATCGCTTTGTTGTAAAAAAGGGGGAAGCGCTCTTTGTATAACTTTCTATTCTGTTCTTCTTTGGCGTCGTAAAATGCACCTTTGGATAAATCGAGATTCAGCCCATATTCGTTATAGAGTTCATCGAGTGGCTTCAACTTCCCCAATTCCGACTCCAGTTGTGCATTCAGTTCTGCAAGCTTTGCACCGAAGGTTTGCATACTCTCGGTCGCTTCACTCATTGCAAGAATAGCATCGGCAGAACTACCAATCTTTGTCACATAGTCTTGTGCCATTTTTCCGAGATAGGCTTCGGTATATTTTTGTTCCATAAACCCAGAGACCTTATCAAGTTCACTGGTCAAATGTTCTATTTTATTCAAATACAAAGCTACACTATCAGCCGAGGTATTCCATTGCGGAACATAATAGCAATCCTCAACCTGCTTCAGATACTCTTGTGTACTTTTATTTTCTCCGAGCTTCACGCCCTGGGCATTGGCAACCACTGACAGGAGTAAAAATCCAATGGCAATTATATTCTTCATAGTCCTTATCTTTATAATTTAACAAATTCAACTCTGCGATTCAGTGCCTTGTTAGACGGGGTGTCATTAGGCGCAATCGGTTTGGATGCACCCGCTCCGTCAGTTGTCAGCATATCAGCCGATACTCCCATTTTTGCCAGCTCCGCTTTAACGGATCCAGCACGACGTTTCGACAAATCGAGGTTTGTTGCATCACTTCCACTGTTGTCTGTATGTCCTACAATCTGTACATTTACATTTGCTTCTTTGATGACATTGGCAATATTATTCAATGCACCATAGGATTCCGGTTTTACCTTATCGGAATTAACATCGAAATAGATACCGTAAGAGATTAACTTGCCCTCTTCCAACAGTTTGTTGCGTGTATCGGGCGAAGCCGTTGTAATACGAATGTTGCTGATATAAGGATTCGAGTCATTGCAATCGGAATTATCGAATGTCAATCTATCCGGTTTGAAACCGGCAGGAATAAGGGTTGGCAGGTCTAACACTTTTTGCCCGGCATGATAGGCACGCAATCTTCTTTTTTGAACCCAAACGATGACATGCTCTAATTGATTCATCTTTAGAGGTGATAATGTAGAACCTCCCTCGATCCAAGTACCGTTGTATGCTTTGCCCATCCACTTGTTGTTGCCATTGTCAGTGGATTCCATATACAATCCGAATCCCATAGGCAGAGGATTACCCTCTACATATCCCAAATCTTCATTTTCTGCTTTGAACAACATCATCCAGAGAGCTGGCGGATTCATGTCTGTCGGAGGTAAAATAACATCAAACTCTATGATATAGTTATCGGGAAGTTCGAGATTTTTCATCAGTTGGTATTGATTACCAACCGTAGTCAGATGCAGCCACTTGCCTTCGGCAATATTGAGTGTTTTCACCTCGCCACTTCCGTTTGTATTCCATAATGCAGGAAAATCGCCTACGGCATCCTGTGAAAAATCCTCATACAACAAAACCTTATCTCCCGGTACAAAATCGTATTGCGAAAAAGATTGCAGCGACACTTGTTCCTGTTGCGGTTGCTGCACCGGTTTAGGCTCTTTAGATTTTGCATTTTCTGACTTGGCTGGCTTTTCCTTTTCTTTGCCACTGTTTCGGGCTGTTTCCTCCGCTTTATCCATCGCTTTTTCAACCCCCTCTTCGGCTTTTCGTTCGACACGCTGTTCGACCTGCTCGCCAGCCCGTTTGACTATTCGTTTGCCCAATCGCTCCAATGCGCTTTGAGCGTACAAATTCCCTATTCCGACTGAGAATAGAAGAATCAAGATAGATACTTTCTTCATATTGCGTTCATTTAAAATTAATTCAAAAAACAATCGGTAGCTTTGCAATGTAGCAAAGCTACCGACTGGCAGGATTGCAACATTGTAAAAAACGGCATACGCATTTTTTATATCGGCAAAAATAGCTTTGTGTACAATATCACACTACCCCCAAAAAGGGGTTTTTAATTGAGCATTAGTAAAATACCCCAAAAAGGGGAGGGTGGAAATAATAAAATCACAGTATCTTTGAGCCGAGAATAAAAAATACCACGATTATGGCATCAATCATTCGTATAATGACTTTGTTGTTTCTGCTACTCTCTATATCCGGGCATGGAGTAGCTCAACCAAATAATCTTGATTCATTGGAACTCTTATTGCAAGACAAAGGAGGCTCTGTTGATGAGAAACTACGTATCTATGACGACCTTAGCTGGGAGTATTTGAACGTGAGTTTCGATAAATCGAGCAAAATGGCTCGCGAAGGAATCAAACTTGCCCACAGGGAGGAGAATCTTTTGATGGAAGCGACCCTTATGCGTAATCTGGGCGTGGCCTATTACATGGACAACCGGTTGGATTCGGCTGAGCTGATTCTTTCCGGAGCATTAGCAACCGCAAAAAGAAGCTCGGAGGCTGCTATCGAGGCTGCCGTATATGCCGCTTTGGGTAATTTGTATAATGTGCAGAACAAATACGATATAGCTATTGAAAACTATAACAAAGCACTTCCTATCTACGAAGCGTTGGGACGTATCGATAAAGTTTACACCATTACGGCTAACATCGGAGCACTTTACTATAACCGCAGGAATTATCCACAGGCAGAGAAATATCTGCTCACAGCCCGGAAAGTAGCAGCCGAGGTTGGCGACATCCTTATTCAGGGGCAGATTGCGCAGAATCTTTCGAATATTTATTTCGCTACCTCCAAACCTGCCGAGGCGTATGAATGTGCCCGGCAAGCAGTGGGGTTTTATCGGGAAGCCGGAGACGAATACAATCTGGTTCTGTCGCTGACTTCGTTGAGCGGTGCTTGCCACACGCACCTCAAGGACAATGCCCTCGCCATGAAATACGCACGGGAGGCGCTCGAAAAAGCACGCAGCATCAATATGCCGAACCTGATCTCTGCATCACTATGCAATATAGCCTACGCCTATTATCGCAATAAAGATTACCGACGTGCACTCGATTCAGCTCAGGAATGCATCTCCCTTACCGATTCCACCGATTTACAGCAACTCATAGCAATCAATACGACGCTGGCCGAATGCCATATCCATTTGGGGGAAGCGGCAAAAGCCGAGGAGACATTGCACACGGTTTATGAACTGATGACCCGTCAGTCCGACGAGCAGATCGGATATGCCCTTGCCGAAATGGAAGTGAGGTATGATACACAGAAAAAAGAAGAGGCGATTGCTACGCTATCCCGTGAGAAACGATTGCTTTGGGTAATCACAATCACTTTGATTATTGCTGTCGTCCTTTTGATCGTAGCCTTGATTCTTTACAACCGCTACCAACGACAAAAACGACTCCATGCCGAAGAACGGATGCGTGCATTCGAGGCCCAAAAACAGTTGCTTGCAGCCGAATGGCTGCTCGACGGAGAAAATCGCGAACGCGCTCGCATTTCCCGCGAATTGCACGATGGTTTGGGTGGCGTGCTCACGATGGTCAAACTGAAAATCAGTCAGTCGAACGTTTCCGAATCACTCATTTCGCTCATGGAAAATGCGATAGCGGAGATGCGACGCATATCGTCCAACCTGATGCCCGAAATGCTGGGACGTTTCGGGCTGCGCCCTACACTGAGC
Organism: uncultured bacterium; assembly: GCA_905215345.1. Classification (GTDB taxonomy): domain Bacteria; phylum Bacteroidota; class Bacteroidia; order Bacteroidales; family Bacteroidaceae; genus Bacteroides. The sequence goes on along the minus strand of CAJMPR010000005.1, from coordinate 90,607 downwards.
GAATATTGTAAAAGTTCCCCTGTTGTCGATTTGCATTTTTACGGGGAAGATTTAAGATATGATTCCGCTGTCGAGATGAATATTTATCGGATTGTCTGCGAATTGATAAACAATGCCTTAAAGCACTCCCAGGCTACACAAATCAACGTGCAGCTCATCACTGAAAAAGAACGGGTTTCTCTGATTGTTCAAGATAACGGAAAGGGATTTGATGTGGCAACAACTTCAGGCAGTGGATTAAGCAATATTAAAAATCGCACCTCGCTGATGGGAGCTTCGCTCGATATTTTCTCTACCATCGGAAGCGGAACGGAAATAACAGTCGAGCTTAAAATAAACGCGGCATTATGATAAATGTATTTATAACCGAAGATCACCCTATCGTAGTGGACGGCATTGTTTCACTGATAGACACCACTGGCGATATGAAAGTGGTGGGTACGGCGCTGACCGCTGGCGACTGTCTTCGAACCATCGGGAAGCTGGCTCCGAATATTCTCTTACTCGATATAAATCTTCCCGACAAAAGCGGTATGGAACTTTGTAAGGAGTTGCATGAACTTTATCCGTTTATCCGCATCATCGCTCTGACCGGATTCAAGGAGTATTATTATATGCAGCAGATGATTGCCAACGGAGCCTGCGGCTATTTGCTGAAGAATGCAATGCCCGATGAGATTACCGAAGCAATCCGCTCTGTTTATGGTGGCAATACCTATTTTTGCGATGAAGTTCAAGCGAAAATTCCTATTTCGGGCGAACGCCTTTTCCTGACGCCCCGCGAACAAGAACTGCTTCGACTGGTTGTCGAGGGATATACCAACAAAGAGATCGCCTCCAAACTGTTTCTTGGAGTAGAAACCATAAATTCTTATCGCAAGAATCTGTTGCTCAAATTAGGTGTGAAAAATACCGCGGCAATGGTCAAGCTGGCAATAACTGAAAAATTAGTGTAAGCCATTCGTTATCTTTTCCCGGAGATAATCTCCACATTCTCAAGGTTCCTCTTGAAGAAAAGCGAAGGGAGCTCACCGACTATTTTCTTAAAGTCATGGATGAGGTGTGCCTGGTCGAAGTAATCTCCTTCAAAGACCATATCCTGAAAGTCGACAGCACTGTTTTTCATAATCATAGACCAAAGGAAATTCACCCTTACGACGCGTGCCAGCGTTTTGGCATTTATCCCGACACGTTCTATGAAATGCTGGCGAAAATAACGTGGCGATAGGTCGAATTGATTGATCTGCTCGGCTATTGGTACACATCCTCGCCCCTCCATAATCAGATTGTAAAGTATATCTATTTCATCAGGTACATAGTCTAACAATCCTTTCTCGTGAAAAAATTTTTCAATGATAGCGATGCGGTCTGTTGCAGATTTCTTATCAATAAACTTTTGCTCTATTTTTTTCAGCCCGTCATTTTCAGATCGACGATAAAAGTCATTCTTAAAAGAAGAAAGATTGAGAGATAAAAGTTTCGATATGACCGATGCCTTACAAGTGATGATAAAAGAGTCCAAATCTTCGTATATACCTATATTCACGGCATGGAAAAGCGGCACTACCATAAAATGTTGGGGTAGATGTATCATTGGCTCTTCGTGGATGGCGGCACGTCCGGATGAGTTGAATACCAATGAAGCATATCCACTCGGAATATGACGGTCAATAACCGAAATATTCTCACCTTCTGCCTGCACATGTTCATACTGAATGACAAGTGACCGGCTTGGATCTGATGGAAGATAATAATCGAGCTTCATATTGTATTTACCAAAGATACAATAATTTAGTCATAAAGAGTATCTTAAAATCAAAATTATTAAATGGAAATTTAGGAACCTCTTTTAATTAGCTTTAGATTTTAACAGATCGTTTTTTCTTAAATCGCCCGACTTCGGAGGGTGATTGCCTCCTGCAAGGGCAAGGTGCAGCGAGTTACTCGCTGCCTTTTGAGTTACTCAAAAGACACCTTGCTCTATTCTGGTGAATAGAAAAATCCGTCCGGAGACGGATTGAAAAGTTAACTTTATTTTCTGTGTATTCAGTATAGTATGTCCGTTGGGTAAACATACTATACTGACTATACACACTATACATTATTAATAAGCTGTGAAACTATAATTTTCTCCAAAGTTCAATGTCCTCTCCATAAAGTTCCAGATGATGCAGTGCCAGATTCTCAATCAATCCCGACACGCTCATCTTTCTGCCTCCCAGCCTGCGCACAATCTCATCAAGTCTGTCCCGTGTATGGCAACTCACAAACACGGGTTTGCGGTCATCAATCTTGGGAACCTGTAAGAAGGTCCGGCGGTATTGTTCGAATGCCTCCTTCTTTGTCTTTTCGCCGGTACGTTTCTGAGTGGATGGTTTAACCGGATTAATGAGTTCAGTTTGCTTACCCGATGTACTTACTTCACTTTGTATAGTCAGTTCACTTGCCACATTTTGCAGTTCTGCTTCCCTTCTCTTAGCTTCCGGTTGTTTAGAGATTGGATTCTCTTTGATATATGCCAGACATTGCGCTTCGTCTATATCCGGTGCGGTTCTGCGATTGTTACTTTCGCTTGTCTCTGTTGTGTTTTCTACTTTCGGTATTTCTTTTAACGGTTCACTCACGGGGCGGATGGAGTTCAAAATACCCACCGCATCAATACCTTCAATTTTCAGTTTCTTAGCCATACTGTCTCTGCTTTTATTCGTTACTGTTATTTTTTCTTTTTCGGATTGGAATGTCGGGGCGGTCGTTGCCATTTCAGAGGCTTCTCCTGTGAAGGGTTTAGCAGGTACAAGGTTTATCGGAAGAAATCTGCGTTTAAACGAGTGTAATCATGCTTGCATGAATTACCGAGTGTGAGCAGATTATGCAATACAACCCGAAGCGTAGCGAAGGTGTGGAGATTGTTCCGATAACCGCTTGCGGCTTGACCTTGTACCTGCGTGAAGAACCCGTAACGACTTTTGCCTCTGTAATGGTAATGACTGTTCCGGCTTTAATTGAAAATTACTTTCTCTTTATTGAATCTCTTGTCAGCGTTCACTTGAATAATTACATTCGGTGCACTCTGTGTGTTTACTGCATAGAGTTTACCGAGTATGTACTCTCTGAATAATTTAGCTTTCAGCGAGTTTATCCGAAAAGCAAGTGCTGTTATCATATCCAGCCCGAAATAGTCAGGTAAAATGTGTTTTCCGTAAACTACTCCATCATGCTGTAAATCGGCTTTTACTACTCCCGATTTCAGAATTGCCCGAATATTGGATTTGATGGTGGGTAGCATTACCCCCAACAACTCTGCTATCTCAAAATCACGCATCCAAACCGTTTCAACCGGATTATCCGGTAGAGTGATTATACCGCTTTTACTAATAGTTATCTTTTCTCTTTTCATTGTTTATGATTTTAAGGGATGTAATTAAATAGCTTGACAGATAAATGATTCCATCTGTTCAATCTGTTTTGAGAGTTTCTCCATGTCACGGCTGACTTTCTCCGCTGTAATCTTCGCATAAATTTGCGTCGTGCGGATGCTGCGGTGTCCGAGCATCTTCGACAGCGTTTCAATGGGCACATCGTTCGACAGACACACGGTCGTGGCATACGAGTGCCGACTTTGATGCCACGTAACATTTTTCTTTATGCCACAGCGTTTTGCGATTACTTTGATTCCGTTTTTGCAGTTGGGGTAACAAGGGACGGGCAGCAGCTTGCCGTCTTTCGCCATACCTTCGTATTTCTCAATGATATGTTTGGCAACTTCCAACAGACGGATGTTACTTTCTGTCCCCGTTTTCTGACGATTTGTTTTTATCCACAGATGACCATCAAAAGAGATTTCCAGATTCTCTTTCGTCAAGTGATACATATCCGTCCAGCTTAATCCTGTAAATGTGCAGAAAATAAACAAGTCACGTATCAGTTCGTAGCTTTTCTTCTTAAACGTACCATTGATAAGCAGGGTGATTTCCTCTTTCGTCAGAAAACTCCGTTTGGTTTCTTCTTTCGTGATGCTGTACCCGTAGAAGGGATCGCGTTGTAACCAGCCGTTATTGATAGCCATGTAGATAATTCTCCGCAATGGCATCATGTATGACCAAACGGTATTTGTGCAATGGTCTTTTTCCGTTCTTAGGAATAGTTCAAAGTCGGTAATGAAAGCAGGGGTAAGTTCTTTGAGGGCTATATCACTGACCTTATAGCGTTGCTTGATAAACTCGGATAAGTGGTTATACACGGTGCAGTATTTCCAATAGCTGCGCTCGCTCTTGATTTTCCCTACTTGTTTGGCGTAATCCTCGTTGTGCTGACTGAACACGGCAAGAAGGGTTTCATGTTTCATGCCCAGTCCTAAGAAAGCATTACGCACTTTTTCAGCGGTTACATAGTTATCACGGTCACGGATTTCTTGATAGGCTTTGTTGATACCCACACGAATTTTGTCCAGCATCCGGTTGCCTTCCTGTGCAACGAGGCTTCTGCCGGACAATCTGCCCAATTCGACATTCCACGATTTTTCCTCTACATCCAGTTTGCAACTGAATTGGGATACTTTGCCGTTTACGGTCACACGGCACATGACCGGCACAAGCCCGTTCTTCTTGGGGGCATTGCGCTTGAGATAAAATAAGACTTTGAATGTTGATCTCATACTCTACATTTTTTTGATTGCAAAATTATCACCTGTAGAGTTGTTTCTTGATACGCAAAGCACTGCAAATCAGTGCAAAAGAATCGGATTTATTTCTTTTTTCATGCTATCACTGCCATTATCCGAAAATTCGGTTACATTTGCAAGTAAATAGTGTCTGAAATTCATGTAAATCAGCTCTTTGAAAACCATCTTAAAATCATCTGCCAGCCAAAAGAAAGTAACGAGATAGTAATGTAACTCTGTCCTCACTTGGCTTTTTCTTGGTTTCAGATGGCTTTTCACTCTTTCCTTCTTCTCGCCTAAATCGCTATTCATCAGCCTTATTACTGCATTCTGCGCTAAGTCTCAATTTTAATTCTTATCTTTGACCCAAAAGCGAAGATAAGCCGCACCTCGGCATAAAAAATGAACGAGTTCATTTTATTCTGCTCTCGGTTTGCATTATCTTTGTTCCCATTATGAAGAAGCAGAAATTCTACGTTGTATGGGAAGGCTCTATTCCGGGTATTTATGATACCTGGACAGATTGCCAACTGCAAATCAAGGGATATAACGGAGCCAAATATAAATCCTTTGACACGCTTGAAGAAGCACAAAAGGCCATTTCGTCATCCCCTTATTCCTATATAGGTAAAGCTTCCGCTTCTCAAAAAACGAAAAAAGCCGAAACGGACATCCTGCCTGCCGCTGTTATTGATAACAGTCTTGCCGTAGACGCTGCTTGCAGTGGAAACCCCGGAGCGATGGAATACCGTGGAGTACACGTTGCCAGCCGCCAGGAAGTTTTCCACTTCGGCCCGGTATATGGTACTAACAATATCGGAGAATTTCTTGCCATCGTCCACGGACTTGCCCTGCTAAAGCAAAAAGGATTCGATATGCCTCTTTACAGTGATAGCGTCAACGCCATCAAGTGGGTACAGCAGAAAAAATGCAAAACCAAGCTACCCCGTGAAGCCAAAACCGAAGAACTTTTCCTACTCATAGAACGTGCCGAGAAATGGTTACGTGAGAATACATACTCTACCCGTATCCTTAAATGGGAAACCCAGCAATGGGGAGAAATACCCGCTGACTTCGGTCGGAAATAACCGCATAAAAAGCACGTAATATTTCCTATTAACTTATTAGTTCACAAGTGTGAACACTTTGTTTCAATATAAGAAAACAAAGTGTTTCACATGCTTAAAACAAAGTGTTCAGTACTATTGAAACATTTTGTTTTCATATATAGAAACAAATCGTTCTCCTACGTTGAAACAAAATGTTCTCCATGTTGGAACAAAGTGTTCAACACGTTGGAACAAAGTGTTTCTCTACAAAGAAACAAAAAGGAGCCATAGTCCCTGATGTAAGCCACCGAGTACCGGTCTGCTACAACAAGCAGCGGGAAGATGAAAGCAAAAGCATAAGGAGGGCAAGAGTAAGAGTAAAAACAGCATACCCTCACTCCTATTCGCCTATTTATGAAGAAAATAAATCAATGGCAAGAGGGATGAGGGCATAAAAGCAAACTCTTAAGAGAGAGATTGCATATCATTCAATTTTTTATAGTAACCATTCTTGGCAAGGAGTTCTTCGTGCCGGCCACGTTCCACAATCTCACCTTCATAGAGTACACAGATTTCATCGGCATTCTTGATTGTGGAAAGACGGTGTGCAATAGCAATGGTAGTACGGGTTTTCATCAACCGTTCCAACGCCTCCTGTACCAAGCGCTCCGATTCCGTATCAAGAGCGGAAGTTGCCTCATCCAGAATCAGGATAGGCGGGTTCTTCAATATGGCACGCGCGATACTGATACGCTGGCGCTGTCCGCCGGAAAGCTTACCGCCACGGTCGCCGATATTGGTATCATATCCTTTTTCGGTATCCATAATGAAATCATGGGCATTGGCTATTTTAGCAGCTTCGATTACCTGTTCCAACGTAGCGTTTTCTACTCCGAAAGCAATGTTATTGAAGAAAGTGTCATTGAAAAGAATGGCTTCCTGATTAACGTTTCCTATCAGAGTACGCAAATCAGAAACCCGTGCAGCCTTTATATTTACACCGTCTATCAAGATTTCGCCTGCCTGTACATCATGGTAACGGGGCAACAAGTCAACAAGTGTTGATTTGCCGGAACCTGACTGACCGACTAATGCAATGGTCTTACCCTTGGGCACAGTCAGATTGATATGCTTGAGCACTTCACGCGAACCGTCATAACAGAATGTAATATCCTTGAATTCGATTTTCTCACCCAATGTGGGCAGAGGTTCCGGTCGGACAGGTTCCTTGATAGGGTTTTCTGCCAGAAGAATCTTATCAATACGTTCCATGGAAGCCAATCCTTTGGGAATATTATATCCCGCCTTGGAGAATTCTTTCAACGGATTGATAACACTGTAAAGTATCACCAGATAATAAATAAATGACGGTGCATCGATGGTAGCACTGTTGCTAAGAATCAGCGTACCTCCAAACCACAACACAATCACGATTACACAAGTACCCAGAAATTCACTCATCGGATGCGCCAACGCCTGACGGGTAGCCACGCGGTTGATAGCGTCACGATATTCATTACTGCATTTATCGAAACGTACCATCATCTTGTTTTCAGCGATAAAAGCCTTGATGATACGCAATCCGCCTAATGTTTCTTCCAACTGAGACATGGTATCGCTCCACTTAGCCTGCGCCTCCAGCGACTGACGTTTCAGTTTCTTTCCGACTGTACCCATAATCCAGCCCATACCCGGAAGTACCAGCAGTGTGAACAAGGTCAATTGCCAACTGATAGCAATCAACGTTGCGAAGTAGGCAATAATCAATATCGGATTCTTTATCAACATGTCAAGCGAACTGGTAACAGAGTTCTCCACCTCAGTAACATCCCCGCTCATACGGGCAATAATATCCCCTTTCCTTTCTTCGGAAAAGAAGCTCAACGGCAGATGCAACACTTTATTATAGACTTGCGCACGTATATCACGTACCACTCCCGTACGAAGAGGAATCATTACAGCGGAAGACGCAAAGTAAGAGAAAGCTTTAAATAATGTCATTACTGCCAGGAAGATTCCCAGAATCAACAATGTAATCGATGCCCCCTGCGTAGCTATCATATCGGAAACATAATAGTAGAAATTATTGACCACCAAATCTTTCAATCCAACTTCCGCCGAATCCCAGGGAATAAACTCATACACCTTGTTATCCATTTTGAAAAGTATCTGAAGGATAGGGATAATCAAAGCGAAAGAGAAAATATTCAGGATAGCCGATAATAAATTCAGGAACAACGCTCCTATCAGATAGTTTTTATAAGGCGGGACAAAACGCCTCAGCAATTGGAAGAATTCTTTCATTCAGTTAGCTGTTAATTCATTATGGGGGACAAAGATAGGGAAAATCTTCCATTATTGATTGTTTGTTCTTATAAATAACCCCAGTGTCAATAGAATAATGATTTATCTTAACAGCTCAAGACAAGCTCTATTCAGGAAAACTAACCCATCAATATCCTATTAATATTAATTTGCCATTAAAGTTTGTTAGCGCTATAACATTATGTATATTTGCATATTTGAAGAGTTATTTAAAATTTGCACATACAATCAGCATGAAACATGCTTATTTGATTATTGCACATAACGAATATTCCATATTGCAGATTCTCTTATCCATGCTGGATGATTATGAAAATGACGTATATCTTCATATTGATAAGCGTGCCAAGGACCTTAACCGGAAGTTGGAGTCATTCAAAATGAACAAAGCTGGTTTGTCAATACTTAAAGAGCCTATTAAAGTCTATTGGGGAGATATCAGCCAAGTTAAAGCGGAATATTTATTATTCGAAGCCGCTTTAGTAAATGGTCCTTATGCCTATTATCATCTATTGTCAGGAACAGACCTGCCCATACAGCGGCAAAAGTATATTCATGATTTTTGTGCACTACATGCGGGTAAAGAATTTGTAGGCTTTTGGCTAGATGCAAATCACCAGTATGATTTATATCGTAAAGTTCATCGTTATCATCTGTTTACCAAGCATCTTAAAGACCGTCATTCCAGCCCATTTGTACACAGTCTGACTTCCTTTTGCAGAAATATGACATTGATTTTACAGAAAATAGTCCATTATCGTAAACCTTCCGAATTGACATTTAAAAAAGGTCCCAACTGGATAAGTATTACAAATGAGTTTTGTATTTATCTGGTACAGAAAAGAGAGTTTGTCCTGAAACATTTCAGATACACCCTCTGCCCTGACGAGATATTTGTGCAAAGTATATTATGGAACTCCCCTTTTCGTGAGAACATTTATTGTATTGAAAATACCGATAAGGGTTCTATGCGAAAGATTGATTGGGAAAGGGAATGTCCCTATACATGGAAAAACGAAGATTATGACGAACTCGTACAGTCTGACATGCTCTTTGCCAGAAAATTCAGTTCGAAACAAATAGAGCTTGCTCACAAACTCATGGAAACTTATAAATCGTAAAACGGCAACAACGTATGGACAAAAAACCGTTAATCAGCATTATCACCATCTCATATAATTCGTGCCTCACTATAGAAGATACTATATTGAGTGTCATCAATCAATCTTATCCTTACATAGAGTACATAGTTATAGACGGTGGCAGTAAGGACGGAACGGTTGATATCATCAAACGCTACGAAAACAAGATAAGCTATTGGATCAGCGAACCCGACAATGGAATATATTATGCAATGAACAAGGGCATAGCCGTCGCTACAGGAAAATGGATTAATTTCATTAATTGTGGCGATTCTTTTTATGATAGAGATGTAATAACTAATCTATTTGAAGACAGTATTGGCGAGAATTATTCTCTGCTTTATGGAAATACCGTTCTTCAGTATTCCGATCATACAGAAATTGAAGCAAACAGACAGTATGGGAACTATAAATTTATGCCTGCATGCCATCAATCCATTTTCTGCCGAACACATTACATGAAGCAATTCATGTTTGATACAAGATATAAAATATCAGCGGACTTTGATTTCTTCTACAAACTCTATTTCACCAATAACCAGTATCTGTATAAAGATGTCACTGTTGTCATATTCGACGCTATAGGAGGTATATCGTCTACCAACAAGTACCTGCGTAACAAAGAATTTATTTGCATCAAAGAGGAGAAACTTCTCAAGCGCAATCTTCTAATCTTCAAACTAAAACTGAAATATTCAATGAGAAGTTTCCTTCGTTTCTTCAAAGGTTTATTCTGATAAATCGGATATGCATCTTTTTAATGTCTCCACATGTTGCCTGGCAATGGCATTGTAAGATATATTCTGCTGTACGAACTCTTGTAAATTGTTCTTCAAATCGGCATCGTTGCCATGGGCCAAAGCCCATTCTATTCCAGACGCCAAACTGGCACTGCCCTTGTAATCGGCCAAATAGCCTGTTTGCAAGTGCTTTATGAGGTCTGGTATCCCTCCGACATTGAAACCCACACCCAAAGTACCGCAAGCAAAGGCTTCTACAATTACCTGCCCGAATGACTCGGCCAAAGAAGGCACCACTAACACATCTGCCGCGCTGTACAATAAAGCAAGGGAATGTTCATCTCTGAAATACCCCATTGACCGGATAGGTAATCCCGCTTTATCTTCTTCCTTTACTATACTTCCCAGTACCAATGCCTCCACACCATGTTTATTCAGTAAAGACAGTGCTTCCTTAAAATAAGACCAACCTTTATGAGGATTGGCATCTCCCCCATTCGCCGCAAAAAGAATATATCGTTTGGCAGGAGAAAGCTCCAATGCCTTACGAGCCTCAGTTTTATCATAGGGTTTAAAGACGTCCAAGTCTATCGTTAGCGGTATGGTTTTCAGAAAATGTGTACCAAACAATGCACTACGCTTTACGCAATCGGACATCCACTGGCTTGAAGCTATCACATACAGGTTTTTATACGGAGACAATAGACGCTTTTTCTTCTTAAAAGTGGAAGATACTACATTCCTGAACAAGTCCCTATGAATATCAGGACAATTTTTACACTCTGATTCGTACTTCTTGCATTCAAAGCTATGATGACACCCTCCTGTTATTGCCCACATGTCGTGCATGAATATGACCACAGGTTTACCCAAACGTAAAATACGATGTATCTCTTTAATGCTAAGAAAATTATGATTAATCCAATGTATATATATAACATCTGCATCCACCACTTCCGGCAACTTGGAAATATGAATACCATAGTGTCCTAATGAAAAAATGAACTCACTCTTCAAACAATACTTTTGAAAAAGCTGAGAGCAATGTGACAGAAATGATTGCTTTATCTTAATCCAACGGGCATTACGCAAATATGGGTTTCTGGAAGAATGGGCAGACACTCTGCATACCAGCATTTTCGAGTCAACACCATAACGGTTCATTGCCTCATTCAAACGGAAAGCAGCAATAGCAGCTCCTCCTTTCCTTTCATAGGTTGATATATGAAGTACTTTCATCGTTATAATTCGCAAAGCATGATACGAGACAACTTTTGCAAATCGGATTCCTGAGTAATCATATTTCGTCTCGTCGTGACTATTGTTTTAAAGTCAAACTGTTTCATTATATCCAGCTCGCGCTCTCCAACCTCATTTTGCGTTCCATAAGGAAAAGCAAAATGCATGATTTCTTTATCTATATATTCAGATAGTCTCTCACACCCCCTTGAAACCTCCCATACAATCTCATCTTTGGTCAACTGATTAAAAGCAGGATGGGTAACCGTGTGTCCTCCGATAGTGCATAATGGATCTTTACTCATAGCTGCAATCTGCTCCCATGTCATAGACATCCCCTTAACGTAAGAATAAAGATCAGTTGGATAATACCTAAACAAATCGCACAATGACAATTCAAGCTCTTCTTTACCAAACTTTAGACAACGCTCTCTGAGCTTCATAAAAACTTCATTTTTAGCCCTTTCACTTGCACATTCCAATACCTCTCCATCCAATAGTCTGACAAAATCATTTTTCAGTATAATATCTTCTAACATATACCACCAAAGTAGAGCTTCTCCATCTGGAAAACTTGTAGTTATATTCACAATAAAAGGTACATTATATTTTTTGAAGACAGGATAAGCCTGTGTATAGTTGTCCAAGTATCCATCATCTAAAGTGAAAACAATAAAAGGCTTATCAAGAATATGCTGAGAGGTTAGGTGTTCGTATAGTTGATCCAAAGAGATAAATAAAAAGCCCTCCTTCTGGTATCTCTTGATGATCTTCTCCAGAAAAGCAGGTGACACTTTCATATTTTCATTAGGATATAGTTTATCATAACAAATATCATCCACCCTATGAAGCATATAAATGAGACCTTGTACCCCGTATCTTATGTTTTTCCAATGTCGGTATAAAGGATTAACCAAAGGGTATTTCTTTTCCAGAACCGAATTAATTATTTTCTGCATACTACATAATTATCAAACAAAGATATAGAATTAAGGTGAAATAAAAACTAAACATCATTTCTTTCTTTTTTTATTATATCTTTGTAACCTAATAAACTAACTCAAGAAAGATGAAACCATACGATTATCTTATTGTTGGGAGTGGCTTGTTCGGAGCCGTATTTGCTCATGAAGCCCATAAAGCGGGGAAACGCTGTCTCGTCGTTGAAAAGCGTCCTCACACCGGCGGTAATATATATTGCGAGGAAGTGGATGGTATCAATGTACATAAGTACGGTGCCCACATCTTCCACACAGACAATAAGGAAGTTTGGAATTATGTGAACCGCCTTGTTGAGTTCAATCGCTATACCAACTCCCCGATAGCCAACTACAAAGGAAAACTTTACAATCTTCCTTTTAATATGAATACGTTCTACGAACTATGGGGCGTGCATACTCCTGCCGAGGCCAAGGCCAAGATACAAGAACAGTGCAGGGAATATGAGCATATTACAGACCCGCAAAATCTGGAAGAACAAGCTTTAAAACTTTGCGGTAAAGACATCTACGAGAAACTAATAAAAGGATATACTGAAAAACAATGGGGACGTTCAGCAACAGAAATTCCATCCTTTATTATTAAACGCATTCCATTCCGTTTTATTTTTGACAACAATTATTTCAACGATCCGTATCAAGGTATTCCTATCGGTGGATATAATCGCTTGATTGATGCTCTATTGGAAGGCATCGAAGTTCGTAAAGGAATAGATTATATGGAACATCGCAACGAGTTGAGTACTTTAGCCGAAAAGACTCTCTATACAGGTTGTATCGACGAGTTCTTTGGATATGCCTGTGGCCGGTTGGAGTATCGGAGCCTACATTTCAAACATAAACATCTGACCGATGTAGACAATTTCCAAGGTAATGCAGTTGTTAATTATACCGACCGTGAAACTCCTTATACCCGCATAATAGAACATAAACATTTCGAATTCGGTAAACAGCCTTCTACCGTCATTACTTATGAATATCCGGATGATTTTGAGCAAGGAAAAGAACCTTATTATCCTGTGAACGATCAAGCCAACACTAAGATATTCAATGATTATCAGGAACTTGCCAAGCAACGAAAAGATGTTTTATTCGGAGGAAGATTAGCACAATATACGTATGCCGATATGGATGATACGGTTGCGGCGGCATTGAAGTTATGGAGAACAGAAAAGGAGGATTAATCCTCCTTTTCTGTTTATTTGTATATTAATTGAGATATTCTATTTGTGGATTAAATGTTAGTCCATCCCAGCACCCTTTCAACACAGCTTTTCTAAATGCCTTCTTATTATCTTTCCTTTTACTAATACGCCGTAAATAGTTGCGATACATATTCAGAGTAGAAATCAACAGTGCAATACCTGTTTTATGCTTTAACTTCCGTTTTAAAAAAGACATATTACGTGCATGATAATAGAACTTCCAGGCGGTTTCCGCCGGAGCAGTATCGGCATAAGGAGCGTAATTAGACGCTGTTTTATGGAGAACTATGCTATTATCCACATAGAAGCAATCATAGCCACGGGAAGAAATACGCAAACTATATTCCATGTCATCTCCCCAAATGAAAAAGTCTTTAATAGGAAGTCCCACTTTTCTTATTGCCCGGGCATTAATCATCATAGAAACAAAAGAACAATGTGTACATAAGAAAGCAGGAGTATCCTCCGTAGAATAATAGTTAAACGATCTTTCTTTTCTTTCCCAAATACCCGGTTTATTCATACAATGTGGAGTTCCATCTACCCATAAAACTTTACTACAAAGAAAGCCTACATTATCTGACAAAGGAATTGCATCAACAAATTTTTCTAATGACGTTTCATTAGGAATAGTGTCATCATCCATCACCCATACCCAATCTGCACCATCAACCACCGCTTGCTTGATTCCATAAAAAAACCCACCGGCACCACCAATATTTTCAGGCAATGTAAGTATTTCCATACAAGCGTCATTCGTTAATGTGTTAAGATAGGCAGAAGTCTCATCTGTAGAATGATTATCTACAACAATAAGTTTATATAAAGGGTAAGTTTGATTTCTTACAGCCTCCACACATTCTCTTAACAAGGTTAACCTATTATAGGTGACAATTACACAAGCTATCTTTTCCATGATTTACTATGCCTGTTATCTTTTAAACAAAGTAAAACGAACCCAAAGGACAATATGCTTCATTAAGCGCTCAAACTTTCGTCCTAACTTGTGCTTTTTCCAACTCCCATAAACCTTGTGTTTAGCGAAAGCATCGGGATGCTTAATTGTATTCTTATTACATGGTGTAACAAAGTAACCGGGATAGATAATAGTATCGTCAGCTAAATGTTGTTCTACATCTTCTGCTTTGTATCCTTTCTCCTTAGCTATTTCTACCATTACGTCCGGAGATATTTTCAAGTCATAAGAACCATCAGGCAACAAAAAAGAGCGTTTATTATAGTAATTGAATACATCTTCACAGAACTTATTGCCTTTTTCACCAATCAAGAAAGCAGCTTGTAATTTGACAGTAGTACAGATGTGCTCGTGAAAAGATGCAAAACCACATTCCGGAATAAATTCATCAAATCGTTTTTTCACGAACATATCGCTGTCCATATATATTCCACCTTCTTTATATACGGAATAAAAACGAATAACATCAGCAGCAAATGCCCATTTCCTTGCAGCCAATGCCTCATTTACATATTTACAGTTTATAGATTGAGCATCTTCATAAGTCCAACGTCTGATTGTATAATCAGGCAATATACGTTTCCAGCTTTCTAAACAAATTTTTATCTCTACAGGAAAAGGATCATTACTAAACCAACACAAATGAATAATCTTGGGTACCATATATAAGCATTATTAAGTTTTTCTATAACCATTAGCTAAATGTAAATAGCCGGACAACACTCTGTTCCATTTCCATAAACGGTCCTTAATAAGCATTGGCGGGCGTTCTCCTTTCCATATCGTCATATCCAGATACCGGAAATATAAATACCGGCAAGGATGCAAACAACGACTTGTCCAAGGCTTCTTTCCCGACGAAAAATGAATAATGACCGGATGTTTCAATTCTTCTTTTACTACAGGTAATGTTTCTGCACTAACATAGCGTTGCCGACGATATAAACGGTCATGAAGATTATATCTATATGGAAGATGTACAGCTTGCTTATGGAACAATCCGTTAAAAACATCCTGTTCGTGAAAAGTGAATCGGCTACCATTATCTGTTACATAATTTACTGCTTTCCGTTCAAAATCAAACTCTCTCAAATAATCAAGATTAAGTAACATTACCCCAGCATTAAAATAACCATATCGAATACAATCAATATCTAAAAGAGCACAATGTTCTCTCATCCCTTTATGAGCATCTTTAACAGCAGCTAACGGAATCCCCGTAATATCACAATCCCATAAATCCTTGATTGAATCAACAATAATAACATCGCAATCCAAATAAAGAACCTTATGTACAGAAGAAGGTAAAATAGAAGTCACAAACAACTTATAATAGGTTGCCAAAGACACATAGGATCCCATACCTGCCGGAAATCCTTCTACTAACGTATCATCAACTGCATAAAAGAATAATCTTTGGTGGTATGTCCCTACGACAATTTTTTCGACAGTGCTTCGTGATTCGTCTGATAGATTACTACCCAAAATATGAATTGAAACATCTTCTTCCCTATTATTCTCTAATAGAGAAGTCAACATCACGCTACAATATTTAATATAATTGTTATCTGTACAACAAACTATGTCCATTAATATCCGCATTAAAAAGTTAACTCTATATTATTTAGTATAATTCAGATATTTATCCATCACCAGCAATGAAATCAACTGTTCACGCTCTGTATCAAAGAATTGCGCTACATACTCATGAGCATGTTTAATAATCTGTTCAGCCTCCAACGGATGATTAATATAATAAGTCAATTTCTCTTCAAGATCAGACAGGTCATCTTTTATATGAATATAGTGATAATCAGGAATCAATTTCCCTTCCATGAACCATGTTTCACATGTAGGTTGTGTCATTACAGCTATCGAATTAGAGGACATCACCCATTTCAGATTAGAAGCAACATCGTTTCCTTCTAACGCCATAATAAATTTATAATCAAGATGTTCACGAATCGTTTTCTTGGGCTTCATCCATTCTTCAGGGTAACCTTCATTCTTTCCCACCACTCCGCAATCACAGATTGTAGAACCAGAATACATTTGGAGAAACTTTTCGCGAATGCGACTCAGACGTATCTTTCCACGAAATATAGCCTGATTGCGCTTTTGAGAGAATGGAACTGGGTCATTGATAAACAAGAAATGACGTAACTTATCCAACTTGAGTATCACCGAATACTCATTGTCGCTTTTCAACAAACGGCTCTTGACAATTGCGGGAAACTGAGGGGTAAAGTACACATCTCCGGGAATATATGCTATACGCAGATTCTTATCAAACCAACGGGCAACATCCTGTAAATCGAAATAATAGGCTTTATGGAAAGTAGACGGACGGAAATTCTTTATTTTATCCAAGTATACGTAATAGCTATGCTTATGCTCATGCAAGACTTGATGTGGCAATGCCATAGAATGCTGTAACTTATTGTAATAGTTCACACGTTCATAGATGTAATCTTTGTCTGATCGTGTATTTACTTGTTTCAGATAACCTCTTCTCCGCATGCTGAAAAAGCAGCCGGGTATACACTGTCGCAAATATCCTTTCAAGAAGAAGAATACCTTAGGTGGTTTACCACTACGAAGCTTATACAATAGACTATCACTCATTTAATAACTGTTTTATGCCAAATAAATGTGTTTTTAAACGTTCGTTTAAAAAACACCCTTTTCCTATTCCCTTCGATTTTTGGATTTATATATATTTATAACTGCCTGACTTCTACATGAATTTATATTTAGCATAGTTTACATGGGAATATGAGAAAAACGTGTCACATTTTTTTTAGATAAGAAATTACTTATATCTTTGTGTCCTTTAAACGAACGTTTAAAAAACACAGAAGCCCTCAAAAAGTATACACATGAGACTTATTAAAATGACAGGTGGCTTAGGAAACCAAATGTTTATCTACGCTTTCTATCTGCGAATGAAAAAACGATATGCAAATACCCGGATTGACTTATCTGACATGATGCACTATAACGTCCATTATGGTTATGAAATACATCAGGTTTTCAATCTTCCCAAAACAGAATTTTGCATCAACCAACCTTTGAAAAAGGTCATAGAGTTTCTATTTTTCAAGAAAATCTATGAACGTAAGCAAGACCCGTCAAGTCTAGTTCCATTCGATAAGAAGTACTTCTGGCCTTTGTTGTACTTCAAAGGTTTTTATCAGTCTGAACGGTTCTTTGCTGACATGACAGATGAAATACGCAAAGCTTTTACATTCAACTCAAGCCTGTATAATGAAAAGACAAAGGCTATGTTAGAGCAAATAAGGCAAGATGGAAAGGCAGTTTCCTTACATATTCGCCGGGGAGATTATTTAGAGCCAAAACATTGGAAAACAACCGGAAGTGTATGTCAGCTACCTTACTATCTCAATGCTATTGCTGAAATAGGTAAACGAATAGACCAGCCATCCTATTATATCTTTTCGGACGACATAGCCTGGGTAAAGGAAAACCTATCATTGCAGGATGCAGTCTTCATTGATTGGAATAAAGGAACAGAAAGTTGGCAAGACATGATGCTAATGAGTCATTGCCGCCACCATATTATTTGCAACAGTACCTTCAGTTGGTGGGGAGCATGGTTGAATCCACGAAAAGACAAAACTGTGATTATGCCGGAACGGTGGTTCCAACATTGTGAAACACCTAATATTTATCCTCCCGGATGGATTAAAGTATCCATTAACTAATACATAGCAATGATAAACTTCTACCTTTTAAAGAAAATAGCTTTAGCTCTCGTGGAAAGTTTCAAAACATTCCGCAAGACTCCTCCCTCACAACTGATAATGACATTATTAGTAAAAAACGAGGAAAGTATGCTGGAAGAGAACTTGTTGTTCCACAAAGCAATGGGTGTGGACAGTTTTATAATTACAGATAATAATTCTACCGACTCTACTCTTGATATTATCCGGAAGTACGAACAAAAGGGTTGGATAAAGGAAGTCATTGAAGAAAAAGCAACAGATTATGAACAGAAAGAGTGGGTAGATCGAATGATCTGGAAGGCTAAAAGAATTTATAAAGCTGATTGGATTATCAATGCAGACGCAGACGAGTTATGGTACTCACCCTCTGGAAATCTCAAAACAGAACTATCAGCTACTCATGCCAATGTATTGAACTGCGAAATGAGAAGCGTCTATCCTGAAGAAGGAAAACCCTTCTGGCAATGGGATAAGGTTGTAAAGACCGTTAATGAACTGGAGCGCTATGACTTGTCCAACTATTCCATATTCGAACGACAAAACAAAAAAGTCATCCATCGAAGTGCCGGCTATCTGCAAATTTCAATGGGGAATCATAAAGTAACGATGTTTCCCAAGCGATCCGTAAGCAGTAGCATACGCGTATATCATTACAATATTCGCGGAAAACAACAGTTCATGGAAAAGATGATAAATGGAGGCAAGCAGCTGGAACAGCATAAAGGCAGACATGGCGGCAGACATTGGCGCTATTTTTACCAATTATACAAAGAAGGAAAATTAGAGTTGGAGTATGACCGGGTTATTGGAAAACCGCATTATGACCAACTTTATAAAGACGGACTGATTTATATGGACAGTACGATACCGAATTTCTTTCATAACCTGCAGACCCGTTAAAACGAGTATATCATGAGTAAGCAAGTAAAGGTAATAATCCCTTTTTATAGAGAAGAGCTGAACAAATATGAACGCGCCTCATTAGCCAATACAATGAACATATTGTCAGCTCATCCTATTGTATGGTTGAAACCTGCCGGACTAAATCTTAAAGAGTTTACTGAAATATATCCGGAAGCAGAAATAATGGAAGTATCTTCTCAATGGTTGGGTAAAGAAAATGGTGTGACAGGCTATAACATCATGATGATGTCCGAAGGATTTTACAATCTCTTTACCGACACGGAATATATTCTTATTTGCCATCTTGATGCTTGGATTTTTCGCGACGAGTTATCCCAATGATGCCAAAAAGGATATGATTTAGTGGCCCCTCCATGGCCTGAAAGAATACGATACAAATATTTCCCTTTGAAACAATTTATGCATTTCCAGCAAAGACTTTCACCTGAAAGAATATTCCGTTCGCAATTGTTCGGGAAAATCGGAAATGGCGGGCTATCCCTTCGAAATGTATCCGCCTGCCACATGGCATGCCGGCAATATGCTGACAAGATTGATTTTTTCTTATCAAAGGGGTATTACGAAGATGTCTTCTGGGCTCTGATTCCCAAGAACTTGCATTATCCGACCTACAAGGTTGCATTGCAATTCGCTTACGATACACAGCCTAAGCTCTGCCACAGGCAAAATCATCAGCAACTTCCCATGGGTTGCCATGGTTTCATGCACAAAAGCAGAATTCAGTTTTGGAAACAGTTCATCCACATACAATAAAGTAAAATGAGAAAAACAGCTCTTCTAATAATCTACAATCACCGGTACGATCAAAACATAAATCGCCTCGAGAATATTTACAAAGATCGGTTTACACACATATTCCATATCATCCCCTTCTATGACGGACAGCTATCCAATGTGATTCCTGTTTATGAGTCTTCTTATTATTTTTCCGGGTATCTGAGCCAAGCATACACTCACTTGAAGGATATGAAATTTACCCACTTTTTTGTAGTAGCCGATGACATGATTATCAATCCGGTGCTGAATGAGAGTAATCTGTTAGATAAAATGGGATTACGCGAAGACGAATGTTACATTGATTATCTGATTAAAATGCAGGAGTTGAAGCATCCCTGGCGACAAACCGAAGCAATGAAATATGTCGTAAAGCAACGGGGTGTAGAAGTCAGTAACATTTTACCTTCCATTGATGAGGCTAAAGCACAATTTGAAAAATACAAAATACCATATTCTCCCATACCTTTAAAGCCTTTGATAGAAAGACATATCAAATATATCTTCAAATATTTCCTAAACTTCCGAAGACGGCAATTAGACTACCCACTGGTAGGAGGATATGCAGACATATTGCTGTTAACAGCCGACATGATGGATAAGTTTACACTATATTGCGGCGCTTTTGCCGCTACCCGATTGTTCGTGGAATTTGCTATTCCGACTGCCTTAGTACTTTCTACCGACAAGTTGAAATTCACTACCGATATAAAGATGAAATCCGGCGTTATGTGGCCTCCCCAGAATAAATATTTCGAGGAAAAGTATGGATTAAACTTATCCAAATTAATATTAGAATACCCTGAGGATGTTCTATACTTCCATCCAGTCAAACTTTCAAAATGGAAATAATATGAAAATAGCTATTATCGGAGCCGGGATATCGGGTTTAGCCATAGCACAAATGCTAAAAGATAATCATGAAGTTATACTATTCGAAACCGATTCAAGACCGGGAGGAATGATTAAATGTGATTACGTGAACGGAAATCTATTTCATCGCACAGGAGGACATGTATTCAACACCAAGCGTCAAGACGTGTTAAACTGGTTTTGGGAACATTTTGACAAAGAAAAGGAATTTATAAAAGCACAGCGGAACTCTGCTATTAGTATGGATGACGGAACAATGATAGCCTACCCTATTGAAAACCATGCTTATATGCTGAATGAAGTTAGATTAAAAGCAATCATAGAGGATTGGATATCAATAGCAAAGAATGAAAATCAAGAACCGGCAAACTTCGAAGAGTTTCTTCGCGGACGTTTTGGAAAAACTTTATATGAATTATACTTCCAACCATACAATTATAAGGTATGGCGCAGAAACCTTACACAGATTCCACTCTCTTGGTTAGAAGGTAAGCTACCGATGCCTACAGTTTCAGAGATGATATACAATAATATCAATCATATTGAAGAGCGTTCGTTCGTACATAGTTCTTTCTATTACCCGTTGAAAGATGGTTCACAGTTTCTTGCCAACCGACTTGCTAAAGGATTATTAATTAAGTACAATACTCCGGTACACAATATTGAACAAATCGGAAAGCGCTGGAGAGTGAATAATGAAACTTTTGATAAAGTAATATTCTGTGGTAACATAAAACAATTACCGGCATTGCTCAAAGGGCAGATAGGCATCAATACTTATCAAAAAGCTATCGATGAATTAGAATATCATGGCACTACCACTGTCTTTTGTAATATATCCGCCAACGACTATAGTTGGATTTATTTGCCAAGTAAAAGACATGAATCCCATCGCATCATTTGCAGTGGTAATTTTTCTCCCAATAACAATGTTCAGGGAAACATGACGGCAAGTATAGAATTTACCGACTTTATATCCAAAGAAGATATACTGGATAATCTAAGCAGAATTCCGTATCAACCCCAATATCTTGCCCATCACTATGAGCAGTACACTTATCCTATCCAGAGCAATACGACCCGTGAAAAAATAACGACTCTAAAAGAGAACCTCCAGAAAGAAAATATTTATCTATTAGGACGATTTGCCGAATGGGAGTATTATAACATGGATGTAGCTATAGGTGCGGCTTTAGATTTAAAGAATAAAATTTCAGCCATACCATAGCAATCTTCATTCCACTATTGAATTTTCATTCATCAATATAGTATAACGTGCAAATCAGGACTGAGATTGGCAGCACTTACTGCTATATAATCCCCAGCCGTTCATGGATTCCGTCACAATAGGCTTTCCAAAGCTTAGGGATATCACTCCATTGATAGGCATCCGTAAACGGACAGGTGATGAGGGCAGTTAGAATGTATCCCGCCACTCCATTAAAACCACGGAGGTACTTCACTGCCCAATTACGGCCATAATGATGGCTTAGATAAGTAGAATTGCGTATTTGATAGAAACGCTTCCATTTTTTCTTTTTACTTCGTTCGCTCCAAGTGTCATTGGAGAAGAATTTTTCTTTGTCCATCAAGGCAGTAGGAATATAGAGAATCTTGTAACCTGCCTGTACGGTACGCAGACAATAATCAGTATCATCACAGAAGATAAAAAGGTCTTTATTGGGATATCCGATTTTCTCAACCACTTCACGCCGTATGAACGGACCTTCGAAAGCCGCTCCTTGAATCTCAGTAGGTTCAGTTATCGTTTGCTTGGATAATTTGCCCGTGTACATGGAAGCAAATGGATTGGTCAAATTATACCCTTGAAACTCATGAGTAAAAAGTTCGCCTTGCTGCAACCGGCGTGGAGAAAGAATACCGACTTCCTTCGGTCCGGCATGCAATAATAATTGTTCCAGGCAATCGTGACGAGGGAAAACGTCGTCATCCATACACCAAATCCAGTCAGCACCAGCTTGATATGCATGTTGAATACCGGTATAAAAACCACCTGAACCGCCAACATTATTCTGAGTAATAACAATAAGATCGGATTGCGTTTTCAACCATTCGGCAGTACCGTCCGTACTTCCATTGTTTACTACCACAATAGAGCTTAACGGCTTATTTTGCTGCAAACAATAAACGGTTCTTTTCAACAGTTCAATTCGATTATAAGTTACAACTACAGCTATAATATTCATGTCAGTCATCAATAAAGATTATCAATTTTACCAGGTTGGGTGCTTCTATAAGCAACCATCAACTTAAAACATTCGTCAACATCAAAACTGCGAGCTTTACCATACTCTTCGGCCATCCATCGATGCATCTGCGGAGTAGCAGGCAAACGCTCAAAGTTTTTGCATCCTGTTTTCATGTCAATAGGACCTATATACATTCTATTCAAATCGACAATTTCCAACTTGATACCTTCATCCGTTTTTTGAAACAAAATGTTTTCGCGACCATAGTCCTTATGGGCATATCCATGCTCATGGAGAGTAGCGGTAACACGCCCTATGGCACGCAGCACCTCTTCTTCATAATCAAACTTCTGCATGAACAAATCATTATAGACATAAGGGCAAGTTGAGAGACAACTTACATAATAACTTCTGTCAAACAAAAGGCCGCAACGTACATTTAGATAACCTACCGGCTGTGGAGTGCCTACACCGATTTTCATATACAATTCAGCATGCTCATAAGAGCGTTTTGCTTTGGAAGGACGGAAAATTCCATACACAAAACGATTAATAATATTAGGACTACGAAAAGACTTGACTATATATTGCTGTCCTTTATATTCCATCTTCCTCAACTCATTGCGCCCTTTATGGATAATAACACCTTCATTCCTTTCAAAACGTTCGGGAACGGATGCTACAAACTCTTTCAATTCCTCAAAATCCGGATGAATAACCAATGTGCGGGGATGGAAAACAGGAGTCTTCATTTCAAACTTCATAAATAATCAAATTTTATCTAAGCCCTTCGTATATTTCAGCCAATAATACTTCAGCGGATTCTTGTATTTCAATTGTTTCCAGGGACGACTGCCATGAGGACGATGCCATACCGGCAATGTAGTGAACAGATAGTTTTTAAATCCTTCTTTCATCGACTGGTGGGAGATAGTGACATCATGCCAATTCTTATCAGGATCCAATTGATGGAAATCGAATGCCTTCAAGAAGTCCAAAGCCAGCAGTGAACAACAGAAACTGCAATGCTTCTTTTCTGGAAACACCTGGTTCTCACGCCCTTTTGCAAAAAGATAAGGATAATTAATATCACCTTTTTCATCTACTGTTACAGCAGCTGCAATACCACAATCTTTTCTTTCCAGCGCTCCGTTAAACAAAGCTTGCAATGTATCTTTTTTCACCATGACATCCGACTCTACTATAGCTAAACCGGCTTCTGCAGCAATAGCCCGTTGTTGTGCCATCTGTAAAACCAACAGATAATTGGGAGAAGGATGCTCGGTTATATCCGCAAGATTCACCAGTTCAAATCCTAGTTTTTCCGATGCTTCCCGTAATCTTACAGTGTTTTCTTCCGTACTGAAATCATTGTAGACAGTATAGATAAAAGGCACTTGAAAATCAGATGCCATAATAGCCTCCACGGCCTGCAACGTCAACTCAATAGAGTCTTTTACGGGAGTAATAATATGAATACACTTCATTCTATATTAATAATTTTACTTTGTTCAACAAGCTGCAAATTTCTACAAGTTGACAAAACTATGCAATATTTT
Source organism: uncultured bacterium (assembly GCA_905215345.1). GTDB lineage: Bacteria > Bacteroidota > Bacteroidia > Bacteroidales > Bacteroidaceae > Bacteroides. The sequence goes on along the minus strand of CAJMPR010000005.1, from coordinate 66,187 downwards.
GCACACAGCCAAACAGTTCAATGCATTTATTCCTTTTCCAACTTCCCCTTAATTACATGTCTTACTTTCAAAAATAACAAATTTAATCCAATAAGGGTACACATTATTATATAAGCACCTCCTATTCTCATAATTTATTTCTATTTTTGCCTGCATTACAGTAAGAACTGATATGAAAGTTATCGTTGACAACAAAATACCTTTTATAAAGGAGGCTATCGAACAGATTGCCGATGAAGTAATCTATGTACCGGGAAAAGATTTCACCCCTGCATTGGTACGAGATGCGGATGCACTCATTATCCGTACGCGTACCCATTGTAACCGGGAATTATTAGAAGGCAGTAACGTAAAATTCATTGCTACCGCTACCATAGGCTTCGACCATATTGATACGGAATTTTGCCATGAAGCAGGGATTACCTGGACTAATGCTCCCGGTTGTAATTCAGCTTCAGTAGCCCAATATCTACATTCGTCTTTAATTTTATTACAAGAACGAAAAGGCATAAAGTTGACAGAAGCTACTATTGGTATCATCGGAGTAGGTAATGTTGGCAGTAAAGTAGCTCAAGTAGCTCAAGAATTAGGCATGCGTGTACTACTAAATGACCTGCCACGCGAAGTCCAAGAAGGGAAACAAGACTTTTCCCCCCTACAATCACTTGCCGTGAAATGTGATATTCTCACTTTCCATGTACCTCTATATAAAGAAGGCAAATACAAAACATTCCATTTAGCTGACAATGCTTTCTTCCAATCCTTAAAGCACCGGCCGATTATCATTAACACCTCGCGTGGGGAAGTAATAGAAACAGAGGCACTTCTTAATGCATTAGAGAAAAGAACTATTTCGGACGCCATTATCGACGTATGGGAAAACGAGCCTAATATCAATCCCGACTTGTTAGATAAAGTATTTCTCGGCACCCCTCACATTGCCGGTTACTCTGCCGATGGAAAAGCAAATGCCACCCGTATGTCATTGGATGCTCTCTGCCGTTATTTCAACATACAGGCAAGTTACCATATTACCCCTCCGGCACCGGAACAGTCGCAAATTATTGCTGCAACCACGGAAGAAGCCTACCTGCAGATATACGATCCCCGCAGGGATAGCAACGCATTGAAAACTCATCCTGAATTATTCGAAAAGTTACGGGGAGACTACCCTTTACGGAGAGAAAAAGAGGCCTATAATATCGAACTATGTCCTTTGCGCTAAAAGATACAAATTATAAAGCTGTCACCAACTTATCTATTACCTGCGGATAATATTCATATTCTAACTTATGGATGCGTTGCGCCAACTCATCCGGAGTATCTCCCGGTAACACAGGACATGTCTTCTGGCAGATAATCGCTCCTTCATCGTAATGTTCATTTGTATAATGTATCGTGATACCACTTTCTTTTTCACCCGCAGTAATCACCGCTTCGTGCACACGGTCGCCATACATTCCTTTTCCACCAAACTTCGGCAGTAACGAAGGGTGTATATTTATCATTTTATTAGGATAAGCATGCAAAACAATATCCGGTATACGAGCCAGAAAGCCTGCCAACACTACAAAATCAATATTATGTTCCCGTAATAATGCCAGAACTGCCTCTCCACTTTCCCAATCTTCTTTACCCAAATAAGCATAAGGCACATTCAATCTCTTTGCACGCTCTAAAACGAACGCATTCTGCCGGTTAGTTAATACCAAACCCACACAAGCCGAAGCCTTTTCCTGAAAATAACGAATGATATTCTCGGCATTCGTACCACTTCCCGAAGCTAAAACTGCGATATTTTTCCCCATAATCTCCCTATTTAGTGCACAAAACCGTGAAAAATGTGCAAAACAGTGCATTTAATTCATCAAATATTTGCGAGGAACAATAAATATTTATTCCTTTGCACCGCAAATTTAAAGAAATAAAACTAATTATTAATTAAAAACTTAAAGTTATGTCTGAAATTGCATCAAGAGTGAAAGCGATTATCGTCGACAAGTTAGGCGTTGAAGAATCAGAAGTTACAACAGAAGCTAGCTTCACTAATGATTTAGGAGCAGATTCTCTTGACACTGTAGAACTTATCATGGAATTTGAAAAAGAATTCGGTATCTCTATTCCTGATGACCAAGCTGAAAAGATTGGCACTGTAGGTGATGCTGTATCTTATATCGAAGAACACGCTAAGTAATCTTAATCCATTCATTTCTTAGTATGGAATTAAAAAGAGTTGTAGTAACAGGTCTTGGCGCCATTACTCCCATTGGCAACACAGTGCCCGAATTTTGGGAAAATCTCGTGAATGGGGTTAGTGGAGCGGGACCTATTACTCATTTCGACGCATCACTTTTCAAGACCCAATTTGCATGTGAAGTGAAAAACTTCGATGCCAATCAATATATCGACCGCAAGGAAGCTCGCAAGATGGACTTGTATACTCAATATGCCATTGGTGTAGCTCAACAAGCAGTTACAGATTCCGGTCTTGATGTCGAAAATGAGGATTTAAACAGAATCGGTGTCATTTTTGGCGCCGGTATCGGTGGAATCCGTACATTTGAAGAAGAAGCAGGTAATTATGCTCTCAATAAAGAAAATGGTCCCAAGTTCAATCCGTTCTTCATCCCCAAGATGATTTCGGATATTGCTGCCGGACAAATATCTATCATGTACGGTTTCCATGGTCCTAACTATGCGACTTGTTCTGCCTGCGCTACTTCTACAAATGCTATTGCCGACGCATTCAACCTCATCCGTTTGGGTAAGGCCAATGTAATTGTAAGCGGTGGTTCTGAAGCAGCTATTGCCGCTTGCGGTGTAGGTGGTTTCAATGCAATGCATGCTTTATCTACTCGTAATGATTCTCCCGAAACCGCATCCCGTCCATTCAGCGCAAGCCGTGACGGATTCGTAATGGGTGAAGGCGGTGGCTGTCTGATTCTTGAAGAATTGGAACATGCTAAAGCACGCGGTGCAAAGATATATGCTGAAGTTGCCGGTGTAGGTATGTCTGCCGATGCACATCACCTGACAGCTTCTCACCCTGAGGGTTTGGGAGCTAAGTTGGTAATGAAGAATGCGTTGGAAGATGCAGAAATGCAACCCGAGGAAGTAGATTATATCAATGTACACGGTACTTCTACTCCGGTTGGTGATATATCTGAATCAAAAGCTATTCAGGAAGTATTCGGGAAACATGCTTATGAATTGAACATCAGTTCAACGAAATCTATGACAGGTCACTTGTTGGGTGCTGCCGGTGCGGTAGAAGCTATTGCAAGTATCCTTGCCATTCAGAACGGTATCGTTCCTCCGACTATCAATCATGAAGAGGGTGATAATGACGAAAACATTGACTATGACCTGAACTTTACGTTCGACAAAGCTCAGAAGCGCGAAGTGAACGTAGCTTTATCCAATACCTTTGGATTTGGCGGTCATAACGCATGTGTTATTTTCAAGAAATACGCAGAATAATACGGTCGTGTTACGTAATCAAATAGACAAGATAAGGCTCTTATTCCGTAAGGACAGAGAGTCTTATCTTTGTTTTTATAAGATACTGGGGTTCTTTCCCCGTAATATACGGTATTATCAACAGGCTTTACTGCACAAATCAACTTCCATCCGTTCCGAAAAAGGGCGCCCATTGAACAACGAACGATTGGAATTTTTGGGTGACGCTATCCTTGACGCAATTGTAGGAGACATCGTCTTTAAGCATTTTGAAGGTCGTCGCGAAGGCTTCCTCACCAATACACGTTCCAAAATTGTCCAAAGAGAGACATTAAACAAACTGGCGGTAGAAATCGGACTTGACAAACTCGTCAAGTATTCCAGTCGCTCTTCTTCACACAACAGTTATATGTATGGCAATGCTTTTGAAGCATTTATAGGTGCCATCTATCTGGACCAAGGCTATGATCGTTGCAAACAGTTCATAGAGCGAAAGATATTTAAGAACTATATCGACCTTGATAAGATGTCACGTAAAGAGGTCAACTTCAAATCCAAGCTCATCGAATGGAGTCAAAAGAGCAAGATGGAAGTATCCTTTGAATTGATAGAACAGCTTCTCGACCAGGACTATAATCCCATGTTCCACACGGAAGTCCGCATCGAAAGAATATCTGCCGGTACCGGCAGAGGATATTCCAAAAAAGAATCGCAACAAAATGCCGCACAAATGGCATTAAAGAAAATTAAAAGCGATGAAGCTTTCAAAGAAGCCATCGAAACAGCCAAGATTCAAAACCATGCAGAAGTCGCAGAAGAAACTTCTGTAATAGAATCTCCCGAATCTTCTGAGATTTGTGAGGCCGAAATCACCAATAACGAGATACCGGACAACCCAAAAGCCCAAGAAACATCATGCACTCCGGAAGAAAGCGACAAATCATCCGAAGCAGATTCCCATGTGCTTACCCTGAACAACTAAATCATTATCCTCCGTTACCAGTTTCAGTTTTCCGGCAATCTCTTCCAAAGGCGCCGAAGATATTTCGTTCCCCATCAGCGTAACCATACGTCCGAACTGTCCGGTCGCGATTAATTCCGTAGCATGCCCTCCCATGCGGGTAGACAGATTCCGGTCAAAAGGCGTAGGCGAACCGCCGCGTTGAATATAACCAAGTACCGTTTCACGCGTTTCAATACCCGTTTCATATTCTATTTCCTGCGCAATATACTCGGCTGCACGTTTCCTGCCGTCAGTCTGAATTCCTTCGGCAACCACCACAATGGAATAAGGTTTACCCTTTTTCAATCGGTTCAGAATCGTTTCTCCGATGTTATGGATATTATAAGGAAGCTCAGGAATAAGAATTACGTCACCACCTCCGGCCATACCGGAGTACAATGCTATCCATCCCGCTTTATGCCCCATTACTTCAATTACCATCACCCGCTTATGCGAACTGGCAGTAGAATGTAAACGGTCTATCGCATCTGTAGCAATGCTTACCGCCGAATCGAAACCAAAAGAGAAATCCGTTCCCCAGATATCATTATCGATTGTCTTAGGCACAGATACAATATTCAGTCCCATAGCTGACAGTTTAGCAGCCGTTTTCTGCGTTCCGTTACCACCAATACAAACAATGCAGTCCAAACCCAACTCTTTCACATTCTGTTCAATCAACGCAGGCTTGTTCACATCGGACACCACACCGTTCTTCTTGAAAGGTTTTTCACGGGATGTTCCCAACATAGTCCCCCCCAGATTCAACAATCCCGACAAAGACTTATCGTTAAATGACTCCACATCTTTTGTCAACAATCCTTGAAATCCGCTATGGATGCCTATCACTTCCATTCCATAATGATTAATAGCGGTTTTACATACGCCCCGAATAGTTGCATTGATGCCGGGACAATCTCCTCCTGAAGTCAGAATGCCGATTCTCATAACGTTTTAGTTTAAATTACGGTTCTTTTCGCTTATACGGACGTAAAGATAGAAAAAAAAGAAAAAAAAGATAGAGATGCCGATAAATAAGATTATTTTTGCGCACTAAACAGATTTCAATAAGAACGATGAATATTACAAAATTTCTGAATAAAGTATACTTCACCCCCCGCCTAAAAGAAATCGAACTGTATACCGACCATGCAGGAGAATTGCAAGAAGGCGTTTTACGACGCCTGATCCGTATGGCTACCCATACAGAGTGGGGAAAGAAATACGATTATGCTTCTATCCGTACTTATGAAGATTTCAAGAACCGCCTTCCCATACAAACATACGAAGAAATTAAACCCTATGTAACCCGTCTGCGTGCCGGTGAACAGAACTTACTTTGGCCTTCTGAAATACGCTGGTTTGCCAAATCGTCGGGAACAACGAACGACAAAAGCAAGTTTCTGCCGGTAAGTAAGGAGTCATTACAAGATACCCATTATCAAGGAGGTAAAGATGCCGTTGCCATCTACCTGGGACAGAATCCCGAAAGCCGTTTTTTCTCAGGTAAAGGACTTATTTTAGGCGGTAGCCACAGTCCGAATCTGAATTCTAATCATAGCTTGGTAGGCGACTTATCTGCCATACTGATACAAAATGTGAACCCATTAGTAAATTGTGTACGTGTACCCAGCAAAGAAATCGCCCTGATGAGCGAGTTCGAACCTAAAATGGAAGCCATTGCCAACAGTACACTGCATACCAACGTAACCAATCTGTCAGGTGTACCTTCCTGGATGCTGGTGCTCATTAAACATATACTTAAGAAAACCGGCAAAGAATCTTTGGAGGAAGTATGGCCTAATCTGGAGGTATTTTTTCACGGTGGCGTGGCATTTACCCCTTACCGCGAACAATACAAGCAAGTCATCAACAGTCCCAATATGCATTACGTAGAAACATATAATGCATCCGAGGGCTATTTCGGCACACAGAACGACCCGAATGACCCGGCTATGTTGCTGATGATTGACTATGGGATCTTTTATGAGTTCATTCCATTGGAAGATATCGGTACGGAAAATCCCCATATCTGCTGTCTGGAAGAGGTAGAACTGAACAAAAACTACGCAATGGTAATCTCCACTACTGCCGGTCTTTGGCGCTATATGATTGGAGATACCGTGAAGTTTACCAATAACCGTCCGTATAAGTTTGTCATTACCGGACGTACCAAACATTTCATTAATGCTTTCGGTGAAGAACTGATTGTAGACAATGCGGAAAAAGGTTTGGCAAAAGCATGTGCCGAGACAGGCGCACAGGTTATAGAATATTCCGCCGCTCCCGTCTTTATGGATAAGAATGCCAAATGCCGTCACCAATGGTTGATAGAATTCGCCCAGATGCCTGATAATTTGGAGAAATTTGCCAAAATACTGGATGATACGCTCAAAGAAGTAAACTCCGATTATGAAGCCAAACGTCAGAATAATCTGGCTCTACAACCTCTGGAAATACTGATAGCTCGCAAAGACCTGTTCCGTGATTGGCTGGCACAAAAAGGGAAACTTGGGGGGCAGCATAAGATACCACGCCTCAGCAATACAAGAAATTATATAGAAGAAATGTTGAAGCTGAACGAATAGCTGATTGGTTTCCATACGGCTTTATTTCATAAAATGATACCTCCGCCCAGCAACAACCCGTTACTGCCATAAAAAGCCGCAGCTTGCCCTGCGGCTATTGACTCTAAAGGCTCTAATAATGACACATGTAAATAGCCGTCTCCTCCCAAAACCACTCTACATCGGTTTGCCTGTTTACGATAGCGTATCTTTACAATAACTTCTTCCGCGTTTAATACGCTCTTTTCTTCCACCAGGTTCCAGTCCTTGAGTCGCATTTCAATCTCATATAAAGAAGCAAGCGGCGCAAGTACCACCTCATTTTCGCCCTTCCGGATTTCCTTAACGAATATGGCATGATTCAATTGAATACCCAAGCCACGCCGCTGCCCTACGGTATAAAAAGGATACCCCTCGTGCCAGCCCATAAATTCTCCTTTTTCATCTACAAACCGTCCTCGTCCCGGTAGTTCATCCGCCGGAAGTTCCCGCTTGAGGAAAGAACGGTAATCCAAAGGGCAGAAACATACGCCTATACTGTCTTTCTTCGTTGCCACCCGTTCAAACCCACGTTCCGCGGCATAGGTACGGGCATCAATCTTCGTCATTTCTCCCATAGGAAGCAACATTCGTTGCAATATATCTTGTGTCAGTCCCCAAAGAAAGAAAGTCTGGTCTTTATCCCTGTCCACCGCCGGAGCGATATAGTATTTCCCTCCGGATAATACTTTACGTACATAATGCCCCGTGGCAATCCAATAAATGCCCTTTTCATCGGCAATCTTTGCCAAAAGCGGCCACTTCAATTCACTATTGCAGCGTGTGCAAGGCACAGGAGTATGCCCTGCCAGATATTCATCTATAAAATACCGGATAATACGGGAACGAAAAATATCCCGAGCATCGTAGGTTATATGCTGTATCCCCAATCTTGCAGCAAGTGTTCGCGCATCCTCCAGGTACTCTGTGGAACCGTCCTTCTCGTAGAAACGAAATGTCACACCGGTCACCTCGTAACCCGCCTCCTGCAACTTCATAGCAGCTACGGAACTGTCCGTACCCCCACTCATACCCAGTAATACACGTTTATCTGACTTCATAGCTGCAAAAGTAGTAAAGGAAAAAGATATTCACTACTTTTGTTTCTCAAAAGACTATAAAATAGAAATACAATGAAAGACGATTTTGACTACCAAGCAGTGCCCTTCAACTACATCCATTGCTTCAACGAAAACTGCCCCCGCAAAGACGAATGCCTGAGACATCTGACCGGCTTACGCGCTCCTAAAAACATTTTAACAATCAAAGCCTTCAATCCCGCTGCCTATCCGGCAGATACCGATAATTGTCCCTACTTCCGCACTGCCCGAAAAATACGTCTGGCATGGGGAATAAGTACCATGTTCGACAATATACCTTACCGCACTGCCGTATTGCTGCAAAGCGCAATACATCAACTCTATCCTAAAACCACCTATTACCGCATTGCGCATCAGGAACGTCCGCTCTCCCCAAAAGAACAAGAAGATATTGCATACATCTTCGCACAGAATGGGGTTAAAACACCTCCCCAGTACGACAGGTACACTGAAGGATATGATTGGGACGAGCACTCCGTGCCGGGATAAGCTGACTGTTCCAATGTTTCATGTTTCAATGGGTCCGAAGTTCCACCACATCCACCAGTAGTGGAACCGAGTTCCCAATACGACAGAAGTAGACTCCCTATACGACAGAAACAGGCTCCCAATACGACTGAACTATGGTCCCAATACGACAGAGATAACCGGAACCGGCACTGAAGATACCTTACGTAAATATCCCTTTATGCCAGTTTGTATTTATGAAATAAGTCAATAATAAAAAACAAACAATCCTTCATCTTATCTACCCATCCTCTCAAACAATAAATACCCGATTCATTTTTAACTTTCCACCGGGACAATTCCGATAAGATACTCTCACTCTCCGGATGCCAATAGTTCAACTCAAGGGTATCAAAGAGAAAAATAAACAAGCGGGCATCATTGCATAAAATAATCAGGAAAGTGTCTGTACAGTCCAGACTGAATATTTCTTTTAGTTCGAAGCCATATTTTATTACAGCTTCGTCGTCGGACTCATCTGAAGACGAAAGAAAGAGAAGTGCCCCGTCTCCGGCTATAATATTATGATGCATATTTAACGGATAGAGAAGCTGTTTTTTTGATAAGAAGTCAACCTGTTCATTTTACGAACCAAGGAAAGCAATTCATCATCAAGGGTGTTCATTTCTTCTCGGATTTAAAGTATTACCAATCGCCTTGACTTCCCGATATACAAAAAATGAAGAAGCCGGACGTAGAATTCATATTTATCCGACAAATGGCACCAGCACAGCCCAAACTCTCAATAAATATGCTCACACGCCCGACTTCTAAGCCGTTCGCATGAAACAAATGCAATGAGAGAGTTCTTTTGGTTTTAAATAAAATTGCTGGTTTTTTTGCCGCCAATGTTGTCTCAAGCGCGTCGTATTTCTCCTCGACGTAGTACAAAGATAGATGATTTGTAATGAATAGCAAAATATATAGTCGTTTTTTAGGGAATGGGACATTCTACAAATATTACTTCACTACACGAAGAAATTCACGGATTTATTATACCTTTGTGTTCCAAAAGAAAACAAAATCACAACGTTATGGAACAACAACTGACCATTTACAACACCTTAGATAGAAAAAAGGAAGTATTCGTGCCGTTGCATGCACCGCATGTGGGCATGTATGTTTGCGGACCGACCGTTTATGGTGACCCACACTTGGGACACGCACGTCCGTCCATTACTTTCGATTTACTGTTCCGCTACCTCACGCATATCGGCTACAAGGTACGTTATGTCCGTAACATTACCGACGTAGGCCATCTGGAACACGATGCCGACGAAGGTGAAGACAAGATTGCCAAGAAAGCCCGCCTGGAACAGCTCGAACCAATGGAAGTGGCGCAATATTATATCAACCGTTATCACAAGGCTATGGAGGCTTTGAATGTGCTTTCACCCAGCATCGAACCGCATGCATCGGGACATATCATCGAACAGATAGAGCTGGTAAAAGAGATATTGAAGAACGGATACGCTTACGAAAGCGAAGGTTCCGTATACTTCGACGTAGCCAAATACAATAAGGATTACCATTACGGCAAGTTGTCGGGACGTAATCTGGATGATGTACTGAATACTACCCGCGAACTCGACGGTCAGAGCGAAAAGCATAATCCTGCCGACTTCGCCCTGTGGAAATGCGCCCAGCCGGAACATATCATGCGTTGGCCTTCTCCATGGAGCAACGGTTTTCCGGGCTGGCATGCCGAATGTACCGCCATGGGGAAGAAATATCTCGGTGAGAATTTTGATATTCACGGAGGTGGTATGGACCTTATCTTCCCGCACCACGAATGTGAAATAGCACAGTCTATCGCTTCGCAGGGGAAAGACATGGTGCGTTACTGGATGCACAACAATATGATTACCATCAACGGACAGAAGATGGGTAAAAGCCTCGGTAACTTCATCACACTGGAAGAATTCTTCACAGGTTCCAGCAAGTTACTGGCACAGGCATACAGCCCGATGACTATCCGCTTCTTTATCCTGCAAGCGCACTATCGCAGCACGGTAGACTTCAGCAATGAAGCCCTGCAAGCAGCGGAAAAAGGGCTTGCCCGATTGATGGATGCTATTCACGGACTGGATAAGATAGCGCCTACCGCTACGTCTACCGTAGATGTAAAATCATTACGCGCCAAGTGCTACGAAGCGATGAACGATGACTTGAACTCTCCGATAGTCATTGCACACCTATTTGACGGCGCCCGCATGATTAACAACATTCTTGCCGGTAACGATACCATCACTGCCGAAGAGTTGAAGGAGTTGAAGGAAACTTTCCACTTATTCAGTTTCGACATCTTGGGATTGAAGGAGGATAATGCTTCCAACGAAGAACGTGAAGCCGCTTTCGGTAAAGTAGTGGATATGTTGCTCGAAGAACGTATGAGAGCGAAAGCCAACAAAGACTGGGCTACTTCCGATAAGATTCGCAACGAGCTTACCGCCCTCGGTTTCGAGATAAAAGATGGTAAGGAAGGATGCGAGTGGAAGCTGAATAAATAAATTGAAAGACATTTTATAGATAAGGCACGGATTACACGGATTTTTAATCAATTTCCGTGTTAATCGGTATAGTCCGTGCCTTATTTATGGTTTAGAATACAAATCCCAACCCGGCATACCACCCCACTTTCTTCGTCTGGTTAGACCAATTCAACTGTATTTCTATCGGCCCCAGGAAACTGTTGTACATGTAACCGATACCTACTCCCACCAAATCATACGAATGTGTAGACTCGAACAGTTCATGCAGTTTATCGAAACTGCGCCCGTAATTACCCGTCACTAACACATATTGATTCTTGAAAAGACGTTGACGTAACTTTAAACCGGCAACAATCAATGTTCCCGATGCCAGTTCAGCACGATTAATACCCGCAAACGGAATTTGTTGGGGCATATAGCGTCCGGGGATACTTCCGCCCAGCATATTGGTTACCGCAAAAGTATTATCACTGTTACCCGCCAAGACACGCCCATCAATGGATGGGATAACCGTAAAATTCTTCAATGGAGTAAAACACCCCATCCAATGGGCAGATAATGCTGAAATAGGGTTATTATCCTTATATTGGAATAAGTTGTCGGTATATAAATTGTAGTTTACCGCCCAAGACATTCCTTTGGTGGGAACACTCCTTCCGTTCAGGTTATTAAACACCAGTCCGGCAAAATAGCTGAACAGGGATTCATTTCTGAACATCACGCCATCCACCGGTTCAAGTGACAACAAGTCATGATAATTGTAATGCTCAAAAGCAATTCCGGCACTCACCTGTACTTTATGCCAATCCTTTGCTACCCCCGCCTGGAACTGTTGATGGGTAAAAGTCAGGTCAAGTGTCCGCTTTCCTTCGTTATAGATATTGATATCTTTATAATCGAACTGGTAATTAATCCCCGTCTGCCAACCTGTACCCCACTGGTAATTATATCCTATCCTCGCCATGGTACGTTTACCAAGACGTGCCGTAAGGCTGATTTGAGACTCCTTTTGTTTGCCCAGATAGAAATCGGTATTTACCTGCAATGCAGCCAATTCTTCGGTATCAAAGCGGAAACCGACGTTCAACTTATTCTCCCTTGAAGCAGAAACCGCAATCTGCGGGTCAACAGGAATTTTCTTCCTTTCCGAAGCATCAGGTATTGGGAAAGGACCCGGACGATGAGGCTGGTAATCTGCCACAAGTCCCATCTGCTTCTTCAGGGCAAGCAGTTTATCCCAATCTGCCAAAGCCGCTTGTTCTCCCCTCACAATCAATGTATCGATAGCTTCCTTAGTAAAGCTCGCTGCTGAATAACCGGAAACATCTACCTTAATATGCACATTGGTTTTCAGCAGATTCTCCTGATATTTCTTCTCTCCCTGCAAATTGATGATTTGCCCGAAAATATCTTTCACGGATTTCAACTCTGAAGCATCCAGTAAAGGGCTTTGTACATCCACTCCAATGATAAGGTCAGCTCCCATCTTGAGCGCCACATCCACCGGATAGTTGTTCACCATTCCACCGTCTACCAATACCATGCCGTTCAGATACACGGGTGCAAAGACTCCCGGGATAGACATGCTTGAACGCATGGCCGTTGCCAGTATTCCATTATGGAATACTACTTCTCCCCCATTTACAAGATTCTCTGAGACACAAGCAAAGGGAATAGGCAGTCGATTGAAGCTGACGGAATCCTGATAACCATCCGTCAGTGTTGAGAACAACCGGGCTATATTTTTTCCCTTAATGATACCCGCATCCGTAATATCGGAAGATTTAAAAGAAAAAGGAATGGAAAGAACATAGCGTTCCGACCTTAACCGGTCATCCAGCAATACATCTGCGGGATTAGGGGCATCCGACAATACGAATTTCCAGTTCTGGGCGTTTACCATACTATCCAGTTGTTGTGGAGTATATCCGATGGCATACAATCCGCCTACAATAGCTCCCATACTGGTCCCTACTACATAATCAATAGGAATACCCGCTTTTTCTATCACTTTCAAAGCGCCTATATGCGCTGTTCCTTTAGCACCGCCACCACTTAATACAACGGCCACTTTGGGACGCTCTTGCGCCCCAAGTAACAATGGAATAAGCAGTAGGCAGATTAATAGTTTATATTTCATCTTTCCGTAGGGATTTACATGATTATGAAAAGACTTAAACAATTCAGCACACCAATAGTTCATACCCCTCACTCCCCTGAAGGGTAAACAAAAAGGCGCTTCTTCACAGAAACGCCTTTTTACTCTACAACTCAATAATGAGTTTTTGAGTATACAACAGTTATAGTTATTTAATAAGGTATCATGTCGGACAAGATGTGTTCCTTATACCAGGGGTCGTCTATCTCTTTCAATACTTTCCCCATCTCGGCACACAACTCTTCCACTATTCCCTTATTCTCTTCCAACGGAAGATTATTCATCTGATAAGGGTCTTTCTCGTCATCGAACAACAAGCTCTTCACAAGTTTGTGGTTGGCACGATCTATATAAAGCGCCAAAGTATAACGAGCTGTCTTAAATCCGCGTGATGAAGGGAAGTAAGAACATACTTTACCGTCAGCATCCTTTTCCCCATCCAAGTTCTGAATATAGAGTGCACCTGCGGGACGTACAATATTTGCCTTTTCATCGATGAAAAGCGGTGCATAATTACGCCCTTGTACTTCTCCCGGGATAGAATCGGACAACCCCGCCAAACCCAACAAGGTAGGCATAATATCTGGAGAAGACAACATCAGATCATCCACATGCGGTTGAATCTTTCCCGGGAACCGAACGATAAAAGGTACGTTCATGGACTCCGCATACGGTGAGTTCTTAGGATCATCCGTACGTTGGCTACACATCGTTTCACCATGGTCGGAAGCAAAAACAACAATCGTATTCTTATCTATGCCAAGTTCTTTCAGCGCATCGAGTATCTGTCCGAAAGCACGGTCAACTCCTGTAACAGAAGCGAAATAATAACGTGCGCTTTCTGCCTTGTCCATCTTGCAATCGGCATTCGGACGAATGAGCAAACTATCCAGCGGCTGATCTTTATATAAATCAAAATCCTGTTCCATGCAGTCGTCCAAAGAACGGTAAGGGCTATGAGGTGGATTCATACCGACCATGATAAAAAACGGTTTCTTCGTATCACGTACGTTCCCCTCGTTCTTCAGATAAGAAACCACTTTACCCGACTCATGCAACGGCGACCATTCATGCGGGTCGTGGCGTTTACCTTCCGTATCCCAATAATGCGGATTCTTATGTTCGTCGAATGTTCCGTATGAATACCAGTAATTAAATCCGTGACGGCGTTCTTTAGGCGTATAAGCATCCCATGCCGGTATGCGGTCTTCTACATATCGTCCCGGATGTTCCGGATCGTTAGGAGTCGGGAAATCGGCATGCAACTTACCGAAGTAAGCACAATCATATCCTGCATTGCTGAATACATCGCTCACACAGTCCACATCTTCGCGCAAAGAACTGATAGGACGGTTGGAATTACAATTCAAAGGCACTCCACTTTTATTAGGGTACATTCCCGTCAGCAACGAACCACGATGAGGACTACTCAACGGACAGTTACTCATGGCAGAAGTCAAAACCAAAGATTCTCTGGCAAAATCATTCAAACGGGGAGTATGTACCGGATCGTTCCGGAAGTTCACTTTTTCACGAAAACCTTCCTGTCCCCAAAACTCCATGGCCTGATTACGATACTGGTCAGGAAAGACATAAATTACATTGGGTTGTTGGGCTTGTTGCACCTGCGGGGCCTTACAGCCCTGCAAAGTGAACAAACCCAAACCACCTAACAATATATTTATCTGATTTCTCATTTTTCCAAATCTCTTTTACGCATCAAAGCTTCCAGGAAATAATAATCGGCATAGTTTAAAGGAACATCAATCTCCGCACCGTGAGGAATACTGCCTACGGAATGCATCAGGATGAAGTTTCCGTTAGTACCTACTTTAGCACGGTAAGCAGGAGAACCCAGGCTTTCCATAATCTGGTCTGCCTTTTCCTTATATCCTTTGCCGGGAATATAAGTACTCAACTCGTAAAGAGCAGATGCAGTACAAGAAGCGGAAGAAGCATCACGAGGCTCATTCGGAATGTTGGGAGCATTATAGTCCCAATACGGTACCAAGTCTTCTGGAAGATTCTTATTGTTAAAGATGAAATCATAGATTTTTTCTGCTTGCTCCAGATATTTAGCATCTTGGGTATAACGGTAGCACATGGTATAACCGTACAAAGCCCAAGCCTGTCCACGAGCCCAAGCCGATTCATCAGCATAACCTTGTGCAGTCTGTTTTTTACGAACTTCACCGGTTTCGGGATCATAATCTACTACATGATAACAACTGTTATCCGCACGGAAGTGGTTAGCCATCGTCGTATCAGCATGTTTCTTTGCTATATTGTAATATATAGAGTCACCGGAAAGCTTAGAAGCTTCAAACAAAAGTTCAAGATTCATCATATTATCAATGATAACCGGACATTTCCATCCGCGTTCTGCCTGCCAGCCTTTGTCGGCATCCCATGACTGAAGTACTCCGGCAGCCGGACGGAAACGAGTAGACAAGGATTTTGCTGTCTGTATGATAACCGGCTTATATTCTTCTTTATTAGCGAAGCGATAGCCGTTAAGGTAACTGGAACCAATCATAAACCCTACATCATGATGCCAGGTAAGATATTGCACAGAATCCAATGCTTCGGTATATTTCTCAGCCAATGGCAACCATTTCTTGTCGCCCGTCAACTCATAGGTATACCAGATATTACCGGGGAAGAAGCCCGAACACCAATCATCAATGGGTATATAGCGAATACTGCCGTCCTCATTGATGGTACGCGGATTAAGAATTTTGCCTGATTTTTCGATAATGTCCGTCTGGATTGTGTGTTGTGCCACTGCATTATCAATATTTTCCTGGATAAAGTTGCTGTCAGCTTGTTTCTGTCCTGCGCAACCTGCCAAAACGAGAAGGGAAATACCCAACGTAGTGAGAGTTGTTTTCATAATAGAGGATTTATTTATGTTGTACAATTTTTCAATGGCAAAAGTAGGGCACTTAAACGGAAATGACCCACCCAAATAATCCAATTAATGGGTAAAATTGTTACATTTGCGTCCGAAAATACCGTTTTCACACATACAAATCATTAATCGCTAACAATTAATCACTCATAATATGACCCCACAAGAGTTTTTCAAGAACGATCATTTTGCCGGTAAAGTCGGCGTAGTATTGATGGAAGTAAAAGAAGGATATAGCAAGGCAAGCCTGACTATCACAGAAGAGCATCTTAATGCCGGACACCGTACACAGGGTGGAGCACTCTTTACGCTTGCAGACCTTGCTCTTGCGGCAGCCGCCAATTCACACGGCGCTCTGGCATTATCACTCTCTTCCAATATCACATTTCTGCGTAGCAGCGGCCCGGGCGACACTTTATATGCCGAAGCCCGCGAACGCTACATAGGTCGCACTACCGGGTATTATCAAATCGATATTACGAACCAGAAAGGGGACTTGATTGCAACATTCGAGTCCAGCGTATTCAGAAAAGGGGACGTATTACCGTTTAAAATATAAAGTTTCACACTTCATACCTCATCTTATTTTCTTCCCACTACCGACGTCATCGGATAACGGTTTCCTCTTACGCTTTTAAGAAAGGCTTTTGCCGAGCCGAAGTTCAGGTACATGTCCAAACGTATGGGAAGGTGATTCTTGTCATCGGAAACGAAAAAGGTAATAACCTCCTTTTCCTTCTCGTTCTTATATTCTACAAAAGAGAATACCAGACAACGGTAAATGGTATCGTTATTCGCCTCTATCTCCTGCTTACCGCGATAGATAAGGGTTTGTTCTTCTACCCTACGTCCCGTAGCCATAGGGAAAAGTATCTTTTCGCCCACTTTGTAATCATTGGGGTTATAAGAACGGGCCTGTGCCAAAATGCTCAACATGTCAAAGATGCAACGGCTATCGCTATACTCCATCTCTTGCGCCTCCCGAACGGGATTATGCCAGGTACGCTTCTGCTTTACGGAAGACACACCATCCTTATATGAAAACCAAGCCTCATCTACCGTATGGCGCTTTCCTTCTTCCGCTGCCTTACGAAAATAAAGTGGTTCAAGTTTGTCACTGACATAACAGGTAAGTGTATCACGCATTCTAAAGAAGAAATCAGTCTTTTTGCTACCTACGGAGAGAAGATTAAAACGGAATGCAGGTTTGGATTGATAAGTTGTCGCATTAGTCGTCAAGCTCGCAAGCCCTACTTTTTTCCAGATAAATTTCCAGTTGAAATATAAATCGTACATAACATGTTCACCGGACTGAAAGGCCTCATTCTTAGCTGTACATTGTGCCTGCGCGGACTGAATACTGCCCAAGCACATAAAGACTGCCATTAAAAACAGTCCCAATGTCCGTTTCCGCTTAGTAACTGCGTCCCACACCGCTGTTGCGGTTGCTACTGTTGTTGTTTCGATTATTCTGGTTATTTTTATTGTTCTTTTTCTTGTCTTCATCTGGTTTTTGTTTTTTAAGTTCTTCCGGCTTCTGCTTATCCAATGTCTTAGCATTTACGTCCCAATCCTGAATCAAATCAAAATTAGCCTTAAATTCCAAGACCTGCGGATAGTAATAAACCATTTCCGGCTGACGTTTGTTTGCATAATTGCCAGTATCCCATATGCCATTACCATTTGTATCGTTTATAAGACGAGCTCCGTATTTACCCGGATTCAAATAATAGAAATCAGCTCTTCCATCAACGACAGGCACGGTTCGGACAACCTTATCCTGGGCATCCAACAATTCAACGAAAGCCACAGAATCAGCTCCGGTAATATTGAAGAAAACCTGTCCGTATTCATCCAGTTTCTTCACTTTAAATTCTTTCTTAATCTTGTCGGTAAACTTCCCGTATAAACCATGAAAGGCTGTCGAATCCACATCAAAGACATAACTTTCACCTGGCTTCCAATCAGCATACACATTATACTGCTTCAAATCAAGCGAATCCCGCACAAAGTCAAAAGGTATTTCTGTCCATACCGTATCAACCTTCTGTCTTATATGCAAAGCCGTATCATTGATACTCGCTATCGGTTCCGTAAAACTCAATGTTATATAATCGTAGACATCCATTGCCGATGGCGCATAAACATCCACCGATAAGAACTGAATAGGTTCCTGCTCATCTTCGCCTTTTTTCCTTTTCTTCTTCTTTTCTTTCTCGGCCTTCTCCTTTTCTTCCAGTTCTTTCTCCTTCAGCTTCTTAAAGCTTACCTTCGATACCAGTTTCAGCGTATCTGTCCGGGGAGACAATTGTTTCAAGCTATCAGTATACAAATAAGATAGAGTCATTTTCAATGTATCCTGTTGATAAAGCAAAGAGTCTTTGATCCAATAGTGAATGGTATCATTACGTCCGGTAGTCTGCTCCACGACAAACGCATCCCGCTCATCAAAATTCAGCCCTTTCAATAACGGCAGGCTATCGGCAGGAGCTGTAAAATAGAAGGAGAATTTTTCCGGAGTAAGACGTTCGGTCTTCATCAGACGTTGGGAAAAAGATTTCTCTTTAAAACTGCGCAACAACACATCATCCGGCAAGAAATACGTATATTTCTGCTCAACAATGGTATCTATCGTCAAAGAATCCTTCCATAACGTATCCTGACGCACCCGTTCTTCCATAGAAGGAATGATAATAGAGTCATTAAAAGCAATCACTTCGGTAGGCTGTGAAAACATAAAGTTCTGATCGGCATCCTGCAAAGCATAAATACGATACTTTCCCGGAGCTACCCCACGAATGGAGAACTGTCCCCGGCTATCAGTACGTCCCACACGGTCAAAAGGAAGTTTAACAAACGCTGAATCAGCCAGATTGGCATGCAAACCAACCAAAACGCCCTTTACCGGTTCCAGATTGGAAGCATCAAGCAACGTACCGGCTATCGCCATCGAATCGAGGTTAGCGCCGGTAGAAAAAGTATAAGTAAAACTTGGTAAGGGATTTCCCTCATTATTGTCCTGAATGGCATCTCCGAAGTCTATCGTATAAGTAATATCTGTTTTCAACGTATCCTGCAAATTGACAACTACCCTCTTTCCGTTTGCCTTTATTTCCGGTTGCTGTATCTGGGGAGGTGAAATGACCACTTTCTCATTCGCCTTTTCCAGTTTGATAAACTCATCAAACTCGATTGATATTTTTTTCTTTGTATTATGGAGTGCGCCCGGCAAAGGAGAACTTGTGACAAAATGAGGAGGAGCCTCGTCAATCGAACCACCTTCCAAACGTCCTACACTGGCACAAGAATATAAGACAGCCACAACTGCGGCCGCTCCCAATAACCGACGGAAAAACGGTTTCATTTCATTATGACATTTACGATCAAACATGCTGCAAAAATAAAGGTTATCCGGTAATTAGCAGTATGCTTTACAGTATTTTAATCAAAAAACGGCCTTTTACTCCCAACTATATATAAAACATAGTTAAAAAACAGGGAAATTCACACCTTATGTAATTAGAAAAGAATAATTTTGCGACCGAAAACTAAGCAAGGGCATTCAGTTTTCGTCCGCTACCTTTTTTCTACTATGATTTACACATAAGCCTTCAGATCAACCAGAATAAAATTATACAGAGAATAAAAAAAAGTATGAAGAGTAGATTAGTATTATTGGCATGTTGCCTGACACTGCTTAGCAGTTGTGGTCAGGGCGACAAAGGCGCAGGTAAAACGCCCGAATTTGCAGTGATTACAGTAGCAACCACCACTGCTAACTTGACAAACAGTTACCCAGCTACTATTAAAGGTAAACAAGACGTAGAAATTCGCCCGATGGTGAGCGGTTTTATCACAAAACTACATGTAGATGAAGGTTCCGTAGTACGTAAAGGACAAGTATTGTTCAGCATTGATCCTGTACAGTACCAGGCAGCAGTAAATTCTGCGAAAGCAGCGGTTGAAACAGCCAAAGCAGCGGTAAATACGCAAGAGCTTACCGTAAATAACAAACGTTCACTGAACCAGAAGAATATCATCAGTGATTATGATTTACAGATGGCCGAAAATCAGTTGGCACAGACAAAAGCACAGTTGGCACAAGCAGAAGCGCAACTGGTAAATGCCCGTAATAACTTGTCATATACCAATGTTACCAGCCCCAGCGACGGTATAGTAGGTACAATCCCCTACCGTGTAGGTAGCTTGGTAAGTCCTTCCGTAGCCAGTCCGCTGACTACTGTTGCCGACATCTCTGAGATGTTCGCTTACTTCTCAATGACTGAAAGACAACTTTTGTCACTGATACGTGAAGGAGGCAGCAGCAAAGAAATTCTGGCAAAAATGCCCCAGGTACAGCTACAACTTATTGACGGAACCATGTATGCCGATAGCGGACGCGTAGAAACAATCAGCGGTGTTATCGACCAGACTACCGGTGCCGTAAACATGCGCGCCTTATTCCCCAACAAGCACAATATCCTGCGTAGCGGCGGTACGGGAAATGTAGTATTCCCCAACCCGATGGAAAATGTTATCATGATCCCTCAATCAGCCACAACGGAAATACAGGACAAAAAGTTCGTATTTGTAGTACAACCTGACAATACATTGAAGAATACTGAAGTAAATGTCTTTAAACTGAATGATGGTAAGTATTACTATGTAACCAGCGGTCTGAATCCCGGTGATAAAGTTGTTATTGAAGGAGTACAAAACCTGAAAGACGGACAAGCTATTACCCCCATTACTCCTGAAGAGAAAGAAGCTGAATATCAGAAAGCTCTGAAAGATCAGAAAGAAGGTAACATACAAACCGCGTTTAATTAACGTTTAACGATTAGCGATTAGTGACAAGTATGCCGTAAAGGTGTTAATCACTAATCACCAATCACTAATTACTACTATAGCATGAAATTAGATAGATTTATTAACCGTCCGGTATTATCTACGGTGATTTCGATCCTGATAGTGATTCTGGGTCTTATTGGTCTGGCTACATTGCCTATCACCCAATATCCGGACATTGCCCCCCCAACCGTATCGGTGCGTGCCACCTACCAAGGTGCCAATGCCCAAACGGTGTTGAACTCAGTCATTGCACCACTGGAAGACCAGATCAACGGTGTGGAGAATATGATGTACATGACCTCCAATGCCGCCAACAATGGTTCTGCCGATATATCCATTTACTTCAAGCAAGGTACCGATCCGGACATGGCCGCCGTCAATGTACAAAACCGCGTTTCTATGGCTCAAGGTTTGCTCCCTGCCGAAGTAACCAAAGTAGGTGTAACCACCCAAAAACGTCAGACTTCCATGTTGATGGTATTCTCCATCTACGATGAAAACGACCAATACAACATCGAGTTCCTGGAAAACTATGCTAACATCAACCTCGTTCCTGAAGTTAAGCGTATTGCCGGTGTAGGTGATGCCATGGTGTTGGGACAAGATTACTCCATGCGTATCTGGTTAAAGCCGGACATCATGGCACAGTATAAATTGATTCCTAACGACATTGCAGCAGTACTTGCCGAACAAAATATCGAAGCTGCTCCCGGACAATTCGGTGAACGCGGTAACCAGTCTTTCCAATATACGATACGTTATAAAGGGCGTCTGCAACAACCCCAAGAGTTCGAAAATATCGTTGTGAAAGCGTTGGAAAATGGAGAAGTACTCCGTCTGAAAGATGTTGCCGACATTGAGCTGGGACGTCTGAGCTATACTTTCAACAATACGGTAAACGGTCATAAAGCTGTTAGTTGTATCGTGTTCCAGATGGCTGGTAGTAATGCTACCCAAACCATCAGTGACATTGAAAAGCTGTTGAACCAATATTCCGAGATATTACCTGCCGGTTTGAAGATAAACGTTGCACAAAGTGCTAATGACTTCTTGTTTGCCTCTATCCATGAGGTTATCAAAACATTGATCGAAGCCTTCATCCTGGTATTTATCGTGGTATATATCTTCTTGCAGGATTTCCGTTCTACATTAATTCCGGCAATCGCTATTCCTGTAGCCTTGATTGCAACGTTCTTTGTATTGAAGCTGATCGGTTTCAGTATCAACTTGCTGACTCTTTCGGCAATGGTGCTTGCCATTGCGATTGTGGTCGATGACGCCATAGTCGTCGTCGAGGGTGTCCATGCGAAGCTCGACCAAGGGTACAAGTCTGCCCGTGCTGCTTCCATCGATGCCATGAGTGAACTGGGTGGTGCCATCGTTTCTATTACGTTGGTCATGATGTCCGTATTTGTCCCTGTAAGTTTCATGGGTGGTACGGCAGGTACATTCTATCGCCAGTTCGGTTTGACTATGGCTATCGCCATCGGTTTCTCGGCTTTGAATGCATTGACATTAAGTCCGGCACTTTGTGCTATCTTCCTGAAACCGCATGACAAAGAACATGGTGGACAAAAGTCAACCTTTATCAACCGGTTCCATACGGCTTTCAATGCCGCCTATGACAACCTGTTGAAGAAATATAAGAAGCACGTACTGTTCTTCATCCAGAAGAAATGGTTATCTGCCGGCCTTGTAGTGGGTTCCATTGTGTTGCTGATTATCTTCATGAGAATTACTCCGACCGGTATGGTGCCTAACGAAGATACGGGTACTATCATGGGAGTGGTAACCTTGCCTCCGGGAACATCTCAGGAACGTGCCCAGGAAGTATTGCATCGTGTAGACAGTCTGGTTGCGGCTGAACCGGCCGTCGAGTCTCGTACCGTTATTTCCGGTTATAGCTTCATCGGTGGACAAGGACCTTCTTATGGTTCACTCATCATCAAGTTGAAGAACTGGGAAGAACGTTCTACCATGCAGAACTCCAACATTGTTTATATCACGCTTTTCATGCGTGCACAGAAGATTATCAAAGAAGCACAAGTTCTGTTCTTCGCTCCGCCTATGATTCCGGGTTACTCGGCATCCAGTGACATCGAGCTGAACATGCAGGATAAGACCGGTGGCGATTTGAACCGTTTCTTCGAAGTGGTAAATAACTATAATGCGGCTTTGGAGGCCCGTCCGGAAATCAACTCCGCCAAAACAACCTTTAATCCGAACTTCCCGCAATATATGTTGGATATAGATGCTGCCGCTTGTAAGAAAGCAGGACTCAGTCCGAATGACATCCTCACAACTATGCAGGGATACTTCGGTGGTCTGTATGCATCCAATTTCAATAGCTTCGGTAAAATGTACCGTGTAATGATACAAGCTGATCCCAACGCTACCAAGAACTTGGAATCGCTGCAAAGCATCAAGGTACGTAACAGCGGCGAAATGGCTCCTATCACCCAGTTCGTTTCTATTAAGAAAGTATACGGCCCGGATATTATCAGCCGTTTCAACTTGTATACTTCTATGAAAACCATGGTTGCACCTGCTTCCGGATACACGTCCGGTCAGGCATTGGCAGCCATTTCCGAAGTAGCAAAAGAGAACCTGCCTGCCGGTTTCGCTTATGAATTGGGAGGTATGGCACGTGAAGAGGCTGAAACCAGTGGTAGTACTACCGGATTAATCTTCGTACTCTGCTTCGTCTTCGTATATCTGTTACTGAGTGCACAGTACGAAAGCTACATCTTGCCGCTTTCCGTATTGCTGTCCATTCCGTTCGGTTTGCTCGGTAGCTTCTTGTTCGTCAACGGTATGAGCGCCATCGGTAATATCTCTGTTTTGAAGATGATAATGGGTTCTATGTCCAATGACATCTACATGCAGATCGCATTGATTATGTTGATGGGACTGTTGGCAAAGAATGCTATTTTGATTGTAGAGTTCGCCCTCGACCGACGTAAAATGGGCATGAGCATTACATGGGCTGCCGTACTCGGTGCCGCTGCCCGTCTGCGTCCTATCTTGATGACGTCTTTGGCAATGATTGTCGGTTTGATTCCGTTGATGATGGCTTCCGGTGCAGGTGCTAACGGTAACCGTACTTTGGGTACATCCGCCATCGGTGGTATGTTAATCGGTATGATCTTACAGATTTTCATTGTACCCGCCTTATTCGTAGCTTTCCAGTATCTGCAAGAGAAAATCAAGCCGATGGAATGGGAAGATGTGGATAACTCGGATGCAGAACCGGAGATTGAACAATACACGAAATAGTGATTAACGATTAGTGATTAGTGATTAATGATTTGCGACCATAAACAAATCACTAATCACCAGTCACTAATCACTAAAAAAGTTTATTATGAAGAAAATAATATGCCTGATGTGTGCAACCGCCTTACTGAGCAGTTGTCATATCTATAAAACATACGACAGACCCGATGACATTACTGCTGCGGGACTGTATCGCGATACGGTTTCCGTGAACGATACACTTGCGGCAGACACCGCCAACTTCGGTAATCTACCTTGGAAGGAAGTATTTACGGACTCTCATTTGCAGGCACTGATCGAACGGGCATTGAACAACAATGCAGATATACGTACTGCTGCCTTGAAGGTGAAAGAGGCTCAGGCGCCTTTGCTGACTGCTAAATTGGCTTTTGCTCCGTCATTGACATTGTCACCCCAAGGAACTATCAGCAGCTTCGATAAAGGTGCTGCTACCAAGACCTACTCACTACCGGTAACAGCCGGCTGGCAAGTAGACCTTTTCGGTCAGCTGTTGAACCCCAAGCGTTACGCTAAAGCTACCTTAGAACAGACTAAAGCATACGAACAGGCTGTCCGCACGCAAATCATTGCCAACGTCGCCAATATGTACTACACTTTATTGATGCTGGACCGCCAACTGGAAATATCCGAGCAGACGGCTGAAATAATGAAGAAAAATACAGAAACGATGCAAGCTATGAAAGATGCCGCCATGTACAATACGACACAAGCAGGTGTGGAACAAAGCCGTGCCGCTTACGCACAGGTGCTGGCTTCATTGCCCGAAATTCGCCGCAGCATCCGTGAAACGGAGAATGCACTCAGCATTTTGTTGAGTGAAGTTCCGGGTAACATCGAGCGTGGAGTATTGGAAAGCCAGGAATTGCCTTCGGAATTCTCTGTAGGTATTCCTCTTCAGTTACTCTCCAACCGTCCGGACGTAAAAGCTGCTGAGATGTCATTGGCCGCTGCTTACTACAATACGAACACAGCGCGTTCCAACTTCTATCCGAAAATTACATTAGGTGGTTCAGCAGGTTGGACAAACAGTGCAGGTTCTGCCATCATCAATCCAGGCAAGTTCCTGGCTTCTGCTGTTGCATCATTGACACAGCCCATTTTCCAGAACGGCATCAACATTGCCAAGCTGAAAATAGCTAAAGCCCAGCAGGAAGAAGCTAAGATTCAGTTCCAGCAATCATTATTGAGCGCAGGTGGTGAGGTTAGCAATGCTTTGTATCAATATCAGTCGGCTACCGACAAAGTAGCTTCACGCACCATGCAGGTAAATTCTGCCAAGAATGCTGCGGATTATACAAAAGAATTGTTTAACTTAGGGACGTCAACCTACCTGGAAGTTCTGTCTGCCGAGCAGTCTTACCTGAGCGCACAGCTTTCAGAAGTATCAGACACCTTTGACCGCATGCAGGCTGTAGTGAGCTTGTATCAGGCACTGGGAGGAGGAAGAGAAGAAATACAGTGATTAGTGTATAGTGATTAGTGATTTGCTATCAAAAACAAATTACTAATCACTAATCACCAATCACTAATCACTAAAAACATACTATTATGATTAGTCCATTAGCATCTGTAGATTCTGCCGCTAAAATCGGCAAGAATGTAGCCATTCAACCTTTCGCTTATATTGAGGAAGATGTGGAAATCGGCGATGACTGCGTGATTATGTCGGGCGCAAAAATTCTCAAAGGTACCCGTATGGGAAAAGGAAATAAGATACACCACGGTGCCGTATTAGGTACTGAACCTCAAGATTTCCATTACACCGGTGAGGAAAGCCAGTTAATTATCGGCGATAACAACGACATCCGCGAAAATGTAGTAATCAGTCGTGCAACATATGCCGACGGTTGTACCCGTATAGGTAATGAGAATTATCTGATGGATGGCGTACACCTCTGCCATGATGTACAAATCGGTAATCACTGTGTACTGGGAATCAAGACCACCGTAGCCGGTGAATGCCAGATAGATGACTGCACAATTTTAAGCAGCAATGTCATCCTGCATCAGAATTGCCACATAGGAAGCTGGGTACTGATTCAAGCAGGTTGCCGTATTTCAAAGGATGTTCCTCCCTATGTAATTATGAACGGGAATCCGGCAGAATACCACGGTATCAATGCGGCAGTGCTTCAACATAAGCATGAAGTGAGCGAGCGTATATTGAGACATATCGTAAATGCATACCGCCTTGTTTACCAAGGTAACTTCAGCATACAGGATGCCCTGCAAAAGATTGAGGACCAGGTGCCTATGAGTGATGAAATACATAATATCATCAACTTTATCAAAGCATCCAAAGGTATTGTAAAGTAACGACGGATTAAATTTTATACATATCAAGAGGGACTGTATCTACGATGATACAATCCCTCTCTTATTTCCCTTAAACTAAGTCCAAAACAAATAAGAGTAACTGCCCCTCCTTCGGGAAGGAGGAAAAACCGTGCAGGAGAAAGCTTATATCGAGCTTAGATTAATGAATAGAAACATCGCAGAATCCGTTCCATGGGATAAATAAAATAGTCTCGTGAGATGAAAAAAATCATCCTACGACACAAAATAATTCATCCCACAAGATGATTTTATTCGTCTCGTGGGATGAAATTTATATTGATGCGGCCTTATTATCAGCTGATACAAAGTCCTTGCTTCAGCAGCAATACCTTATCCCATATTCAGTGTACCGAAAAACTCCGGACAATGGAAGTTCGGCTTTGGCAATTCAATAGGATTCCAGGAAAGGAAATGAGGAGTCTGCAATTTATCACCACACTTATAGAAATTAGCGCGAATCGTTTTGCCATCCAATGAAGTAATGTTATGCAGGAAGAAAGCAGAATAAGGAATAATCAACGCCACTTCCCAACTACACTCTCCTATCCGTTCTCCAAAATCCTCGCTACCCAAAGACGACCAGCGCTGTACTTTATCCAACACTTCCTGAGGGGCATGCTGACGATTGGTACGTCCGGCTCCTGCACCGATAAGCAGTCTTCCTACGCAGTTACATTCCATATTATAATAAACCCCGTCTCCGGCAGGAATTGAAAAGAATTCCACACAGGCATCTTCCCACACCGGACCGTTGTCTTTTCCAGCTACAGCACGCACACTGGCTTCTTTCACCTTATAGTGGAGCAGGATAGCGTCTTCCGTATGGGCAATACGAAACTCTACAGCCGGACAGTAAGGAAATTCCGCCCAATTCACTGTATTAATTGGCTGGAAAGCCACTTTTTCTTCATCTAAAAGGGCAGGAACCGATTCCACCGGAACACTGGCCATGCTCACTTTCTTGACATTCAACTCTTTCATTACTTTATTTTTGGGAGTTAGTGCAAATAAAGAAAGGGCACAAAAGCCCAATCCTATCGCCATTATATATCTTCTTAAATACATGAAGCTATAAATTTACGCATTTCCGGAGTATGTTCCTCTACGCTTTGCAACAACTTGAACTGTGCTTTCGTACGTACCAGATTATGTTCAGGATACTGAATCTTGTAATAAGTGTCGCCATTGATATAATCGGCAAGAAAACGCACGCATTGCATATACGGAAACAGAGCTGCCGCATAAGGCAGATTTTCAATTTCTACGGGTAACAGGAAAGACTTGGCAGACTCCAGATAACCTTTCGTAAACGCCTTGAATATCTCCATATTGAAGTTCACGTTATTAACGTCTTTGTCATCTTCCAGACCTGTATTAGCTCCCGAACGCAGGAAGTCGCCAAAGTCAGAAAAAATAAAGCTCGGCATCACCGTATCCAAGTCGATTACACAAAGCACATTTCCGTTCTCGTCGAACATCATGTTATTGACTTTCGTATCGCAATGGCAAACACGTTTTGGAAGCTTGCCTTCGCGGTGCAAACGTTCGGCCTTACACATCTCATCGGCTCGACGTTCTATTTCATCCAGAAAATATTGTACTTCTTTCACACGTCCTGCCGCATCGGCAGACACCGCATCACGAAGTTGCTTCAAACGGAACTCCATATTATGGAAATTGGGGATGGTCTCGCCCAATGTGTCAGGAATATCGGCAAGCATTGCCTGGAAATTACCAAAGGCTACTCCGGCATAGTAGGAATATTCAGGATCAACTGTTTCATATGTTTTCGCATTGGGAATAAACACCATAATACGCCAGTAGTTTTCACCGTCATGCCAATAAGTCTTTCCGTTATCGGCAGGCAAGAAATCGAGAACTTTACGTTCAATATCACTCTCGCCTTTCTCTTCCAGCTTCTTACGAATGTGAGCGGTCACAGCACTTATATTCGTCTGCAGCATCTCTACATTCTGGAAAATGGCGTGATTGATACGTTGTAATACATAATCAGGAGCATCAGTTTCAAGGGTAGTCACCTTGTACGTGTCGTTAATAAGGCCGGCACCTAAGGGCTTGATTTCTTTAACTGCGCCCTTCAATTGGAAATGAGATACGATAGATAAAAGGTCTTTCATGATAACTAATAAATTAATTTAATGTACAAATATAGGCTCTTTATCCTACTTTTGCACATTTTATTCATATATTTGTGACTGAAACCTTAAAAAACAACCGAAAAGTGCAGAAGCTCATTACCCGACTATTCTTCATTTTAGCGAGTATGGTTATCTCGACCGCACAGGGACAGAACATTACTTTTAACCATCTTACCACCGACGACGGACTATCACAGTTTTCAGTAAACAGCTTATACGTCGATGAAAGCGGTATTTTATGGATCGGTACACGCGAAGGACTAAATCGTTACAACGGAGAAGACATCCAGACCTACAAACTGAGGAAAAACGATCCAAACAGTCTTTTTTGCAATACAGTATCACGTATTACCGGCAATCACAACGGGAAAGTTTATCTGCTTTGTACGGAAGGAGTTGCTGAATTCAATCTTGCCACCCAAAAGTTTACAACGTTATTACAGGGAAACATCAGCAGTATTTACTACAATAACGGCCTTTTCATCGGAAAAATGAATGAAATCTACCGTTACAATGAGGAAACAAGAAACTTCGACTTGTATTATCAATTATCCGGCGGAAACCTGGAAATCATATGCATGCATATTGACAATGGTTATCTTTGGATGGGTACTACCACCGACGGAGTCTACCGTTTGGATATTGAAAAGAAACAACTGACACATCCCATCAAGAAAGGAAATATAACCAGTATCTACCGGGATAATGAAGGTGAATTATGGATTGGAAGTTGGGAAAAAGGTGTATTCCTTGTCAAAGCGAACGGAAAGATTGAGAATTTCAAGAACGATCCTAAAAATCCGCATAGTCTTTCTTCGAACTTTGCAAGGTCCTGTTGTGAAGATAACCTGGGAAATATATGGATAGGCACTTTCAACGGATTAAACCAATATGACAAAAGAACCGGATTATTCCAAAACCATACGGCCAGTGATACACAGAGCGACGGTCTTACCCACTCTTCAATCTGGTGTATCGTAAAAGATAATCAAGGAACCCTTTGGCTCGGAACTTACTTTGGCGGTGTGAATTATTTCAATCCCGAATATGAGATTTACACCCGTTATACTTATTCCTCTAACGAGACAAAAGGATTGAGTAACCCGGTAGTGGGAAGGACCATTGAGGACAAAAACGGCAATCTGTGGATAGGTACCGAAGGGGGCGGATTGAACTACTATAACCGTCATACACGGGAATTTAAGTGGTATCGTCCTCAGGAAGGACGTAACAGTATATCACATAATAACGTGAAAGCACTTTATTATGATGCAGACAAAGAAATAATATGGATAGGTACTCACTTGGGTGGCCTCAACAAGCTGGATATACGTTCCGGACAATTCACCCATTATCGCATGAAAGCCGGTGATGAAAGTTCACTCCCATCGGATATAATACGCGACATCACTCCTTACAAAGACCATCTGATTGTAGCCACACAGGACGGTATCTGCCTTTTTAACCCCTCTGACGGCAAATGCAAACAGCTATTTAAAGACAGTAAAGAAGGAAGGTCCATTAAGATGGTAGCTGATATAGCCTTTGACTCAAACGGTACATTGTGGATTGCGGCTACCGGAGAAGGAGTATTCAGTTATCGTTTCGATACCCGCCAATTGACAAATTATCGCCATAATCCGACTGAACAGAACAGCCTCAGCAACAATAACGTAAACAATATCACCCAAGACAGTAAGGGAAATCTATGGTTCTCGACTTCGGGTAGTGGTTTGGATTTGTATTGTCCGGCAAGCAATGACTTTGAAAACTTCGATAAAGAAAAGAATGGCCTTTCCAGCGATTGTATCTATGAAACACAGGAATCACCCACCAGTGGCAAGTTGCTGCTTATCACCAATGAAGGCTTTTCTATCTTTGATTATCCAACAAAGAGTTTCAAAAATTACAGCGCTGAAAACGGATTCCCGTTGACAGCCGTTAATGAGAATGCCCTCTGTGTAACTCGCGATGGGGAAATCTTCCTGGGCGGTGTACAAGGTATGATCTCTTTCCATGAAACAGAACTGAACTTTACCCCGAAACCGTATAATATCATCCTTTCACGCCTTATCGTTAACGGACAGGAAATATTGGTAGGAGACGAAACCGATATCTTGCAACAGTCGTTATGCCATACCGAAGAAATTACTCTCAATGCAGATCAAAGCATGTTCAGCATCGAGTTTGCCACATCCAACTATATACCCGCCAATAAAGATGACATTATCTACAAATTGGAAGGTTTCTCGAATGAATGGACCAGTACACGAGGCTTACGTAACATCACTTATACTAACTTAAATGCAGGCACTTACAAACTTCTCATCAAAACGAACGGAAAGGAAGAAAAACTTTGTCCGCAAGTAGCTCTTGTAATTCATGTACTGCCACCTTATTATAAGACTACCCTCGCCTACCTCCTTTATCTCTTGGTTACAGGAGCTTTAATGTGGTATCTCATCCGTACCTACAAATCAAGAATCAAATTACGGGAATCCCTGAAATACGAACAAAAACATATTCAGGATGTAGAAGCATTGAATCAGTCCAAACTGCGTTTTTTCACCAACATCTCGCACGAATTCCGCACCCCGTTGACGTTGATCGTGGCACAAGTCGAAACACTACTGCAAGTACAAAACTTCACTCCTGCTATCTATAATAAGATACTGGGAATCTATAAAAACAGTATTCAGTTACGCGAACTGATAACTGAATTACTCGACTTCCGCAAGCAAGAACAGGGACATATGAAAATAAAAGTAAGTCCGCACAATATCGTACACTTCTTGTATGAAAACTATCTGCTCTTCCTTGAGTATGCCAGTGCCAAACAAATAAATTTCAACTTCGAGAAAGGCGTGGACGATTTGGAAGTATGGTACGACCAGAAGCAAATGCAGAAAGTTATCAATAATCTTTTATCTAATGCCATCAAGCATACGAAGGAGGAAGATACCATCACCCTCAGTGTAGAGACCAAAGGGAATAATGCTATTATTCGTGTAAAAGATACAGGTAGCGGTATTGATGCCCAGGAAATAGATAAGATATTCGATCGCTTCTACCAGATAGATTCGATAAATATGACTGATGCCAACAAAACCGGTACCGGCATCGGGCTGGCTTTGACAAAGGGTATTGTAGAATTACACCATGGTACTATCCGCGTAGAAAGCGAATTGGGAAAAGGGACAAGTTTCATCGTCACCTTACGTCTGGGCAAAGCACAATTCACTGAGGAACAAATTAACAAGGATACGAATAGCATTCAGCAAATCGAAATACCTAAACCCGAAACAGATGCTTTACTGATAGCGGAACTACAAGAAAATGCTCCTATCAAACGTATGCCGGATGCCAAGATGCTGATTGTAGAAGATAATGACTCCATCCGCGAAATGCTGGCTAACATCTTCCAACCGTTCTACCAAGTATTGACTGCCGCCGACGGAGAAGAAGGTTTGGCCTTAGTAAACAGCGAAATGCCCAACATCGTAGTCAGTGATATAGTGATGCCGAAGATGTCAGGAACGGAACTTTGCAAGCAGATTAAAACAGATTTCAACACCTGTCACATCCCAGTGGTGTTACTGACGGCACGCACTGCCATCGAACAGAATATCGAGGGACTACGAATCGGAGCGGATGATTACATCACCAAACCGTTTAATACCAATCTGTTGATATCGCGCTGTAACAACCTGGTAAACTCCCGTATCCTATTACAGGAGAAGTTCAGCAAGCAACCACAGACAGCCGTACAAATGCTTGCCACTAATCCTATCGATAAGGATATACTCGACCGTGCCATGGTAATTATAGAACAACATTTGGACGATACGGAGTTTAACGTCAATGTTTTTGCCCGTGAAATGGCAATGGCACGTACGAATCTATTTACCAAACTGAAAGCCATCACCGGACAGACACCAAACGATTTTATATTAACCATCCGTTTAAAGAAAGGAGCACTGATGTTACGCAAGAATCCGGAACTGAATATCACCGAAATTTCCGATAAGATAGGATTCAGTTCGTCGCGCTACTTCAGTAAATGTTTCAAGGATGTCTATCACGTCAGCCCGCTGGCCTATCGCAGAGGCGAAGATTCGGATAAGGGAGAAGAGGAGGAAGAGGAGGAATAAAATCAGTACGTTTTGTACTTTTTGTTCCATTCTTCGTACTTCTTTATACATAAAGCTTGGAAGATAGCCTCTATCTTTGGACTCATAATCAAACTTTAAGTCTGAAGACTATGAAATATTTATCCAATCTTTTACCGTTTCTTCCAAGTGCAATTCTTTTGGTAGGGTGCGGAAATGCATCCAAACAAGAAACGCAAAACAACAAGCCGAAGAAGCCGAACGTTATCTATCTTATTGCAGATGATTTAGGAATCGGTGATCTCAGTTGTTATGGGGCTACTAAAGTAAGTACCCCGAATATTGACCGCCTTGCCGGTCAGGGAATACAGTTCACCAACGCTTATGCTACCTCTTCTACCAGTACGCCTTCCCGCTTTGGCCTGCTTACAGGCATGTATCCCTGGAGACAGGAGAATACCGGCATCGCTCCGGGGAATTCGGAACTTATAATAGACACAGCTTGCGTTACGATGGCCGATATGTTTAAAGCAGAGGGCTATTCCACAGGGGTAGTCGGCAAATGGCATTTAGGATTAGGACCTAAGGGTGGCACTGACTTCAACCGTGAGATTAAACCCAATACACAGGACATCGGCTTTGACTATGAGTTTATTATTCCGGCTACCGTTGACCGTGTTCCCTGTGTCTTTGTGGAGAACGCCCATGTTGTAGGACTCGACCCCAATGATCCCATCACCATAAACTATCACCACAAAGTAGGCAATTGGCCTACCGGGCTTGAGAACCCCGAATTAGTAAAGATGAAGCCCAGCCAGGGACATAATAATACGATTGTTAATGGTATTCCCCGTATCGGTTGGATGACCGGTGGTAAATCGGCACTGTGGGTAGACGAAGATATTGCCGACATCATTACAGACAAGGCGAAAAATTTCATTGTCTCCCACAAAAATGAACCTTTCTTCTTATATATGGGTACGCAGGACGTTCATGTTCCCCGTGTCCCTCATCCCCGCTTTGCAGGCAAGAGTGGATTAGGTCCTCGTGGCGATGTTATTCTACAGCTGGACTGGACCGTAGGAGAAATTATGCGCACGCTCGACAGCCTGAAAATAGCCGATAATACCATCTTCGTATTCTGTAGCGATAATGGTCCTGTGATAGATGACGGATACCAAGACCAAGCTTTCGAATTGCTGAACGGGCATACCCCCATGAAGCATTATCGTGGTGGCAAATACAGTGCATTCGAAGCCGGTACACGTATCCCCTTTATAGTTCGCTGGCCTGATGGAGCAAAACCGGGAAAACAGCAGGCATTATTCTCTATGATTGATGTTTATGCTTCTCTGGCAGCATTATTGAATCATCCACTTCCGGCAGGCATTGCTCCCGACAGCCGTGACCAGTTGGCTAATTTCCTTGGTACGGATACTACCGGATGTAACTAT
Organism: uncultured bacterium; assembly: GCA_905215345.1. Lineage (GTDB taxonomy): Bacteria > Bacteroidota > Bacteroidia > Bacteroidales > Bacteroidaceae > Bacteroides. The sequence goes on along the minus strand of CAJMPR010000005.1, from coordinate 31,744 downwards.
ATCGTACAGCAAAATCTGAATAATACTTTATCTATTATTCAAAAGGAATGGAAATATATCGAGCCAAGCAATAAACCGGCTTTGGAACATTGGACAAAAATGGAAATGGGTAATAATCCTAAACCTCAATTATATAATATATCTGTAGACCCCTCTGAAAAGAACAATGTAGCAGAAACCCACCCTGATAAAGTAAAAGAATTGTCTACCCTACTGGAAGAAGTGAAAGCCGCAAAAAACCAGGAAAATAGAAAGTAGCAAAATGTCATATTGTTGGCAAGTAATGTACAAATTCGTATTATTTGCGAACAATATATGATTATTTTCATCCCTACCATCCTATACTTTTGTAAAGTGATTCTAACATTTAATGACCGAGTTAACAACAACCTTTTTCATTAACCAATTAAATTAATATTTATGAAACAGAAATCTAATCTTCTCAAAACATTAGGTATTATGTTGCTTTCTGTATTATTTGCCACCCAGGCAAATGCACAGAACATCACAGTAACAGGTACAGTAACCGACAACCTAGGCCCAGTGATCGGTGCTTCAATCCAAGTAGAAGGAACCTCAAATGGATGTATTACCGACATCGATGGAAACTACAACCTTCCTAACGTTCCCGCAAAAGCAACTCTCGTAATTTCTTATATCGGCTACCAGACACAAAAGGTCGCCGTAAACGGAAAAACTAAAATCAATGTAAAATTAGCCGAAGATACTCAACTACTGCAAGAAGTGGTAGTAGTGGGTTACGGCGTACAACGTAAAAGTGACTTGACGGGTGCAGTAGCATCTGTAAAAGCAGCAGATGCGTTGAAAGGTACACCGACCGGTAATGTGTCAGATGCATTACAAGGACGTATGGCGGGTGTCTCCGTTATCTCCGGCTCTGGTAATCCGAGTGAGGATAACACAATCCGCGTACGTGGTATCAACTCCATTACAGCAGAAACAGGTCCGCTGGTAGTAATCGACGGTTTCATCGGTGGTTCTCTCCAATCATTGAATCCGGCGGATATCGCTTCCATCGAAGTATTAAAAGATGCTTCTGCTACGGCAGTCTACGGTTCACGTGGTGCCAACGGTGTTATCCTCGTTACCACCAAGAATCCTGAAAAGGACAAACTAACCGTATCTTTCAATGCATTCGCAAATATCAAGACAGTAGCCAAATATGCAGACAATCTTTCTCCATACGAATATGCTAATCTGGTAAATGATTATGGAAAAGAATACTTCGGTTATGGAGACAATCATTATTATAACGCAGACCAACTTGCAGCTTTCAAATCGGGTCAGGCAGGTTTTGATTACTCCAGAGAAATCTTCCGTAGTCCTGCGGTTACACAGAACTATGAACTCTCTATTGCCGGTGGCGGTGAAAAGACCACGTTCCTCGCATCTCTGCGCTATCAGAATGACGAAGGTATTATCAAAGAATCAGGAAGCCAAATTTATAGCTGGCGCTTAAAAGTGGATACCAAAATAAGGAAATGGGTAAAAGTGGGTATGAATATTTATGGTCATTACCGCGAAACAAATTCCCCCCGTATCAGCGAATATGATGGCCTTATCCAACAGAGTATGTACTTCCCCAGCACTATTGAGCCCCAAAAGGATAATGGCGAGTACAACAATACTTTCTTTGACGGCTCTCCGTCATACAACCCAATGGGATATATCTGGGAATCGAACAATTCTAATAAAACAATCAATAACCGGATACAAGGTTATGTCCACTTTGACATCATCGATGGTTTGAGTTTCCGTTCTCAATTGGGTGTTCTGTTCGATAACAGACTCAACACTTCCGTCGAAAACGAAAATGGTTATTATAAATACAAAAACAACCATACTCAAGGCCAGGCACGTAGTTATTGGAACACTTCTTGGCTGAACACCAATACACTAAGTTATGTAAAAGAATTCAATCAGAATCACCGTATCAATGCAACGGCTGTATTCGAACAATCCTACGACAATAATTATAACCATACCAGTACGGCAGGCGACCTCGACTATATCGATATGATTGGTGCTAATAACTTGGCATGGTCTGCTTCCGACCTCGCAAAGGTTGCTTCCGACCGTACTATCAACACATTGATGTCCGGTATGCTCCGCATTAACTACGTATTCATGAACCGCTATATGGTTACAGCTTCAATCCGTGCCGATGGTTCCTCACGCTTAAAAGACAAATGGAGCTACTTCCCTTCAGCAGCATTAGCTTGGGATTTGAAACAAGAAAATTTCCTTAAAGATAACAGTTTTATCGACCAATTGAAACTTCGTTTGGGTTACGGTTCCGTAGGTAATCAGGCAGTAGAAGCTTATCGCATCTATTCTAAGATGAAACCGGTCACCGTTACAGACCAAAATGGAAAAGCTACCACTGCTTATCAAGTAGACCGCCCTTCAGCACCGTTCCTGAAATGGGAACGTAATGACCAGTTCAACGTGGGAGTTGATTTCGGTATTCTAAACGGTCGCATACGATTAACGGCAGATTGGTATAGCAAATTATCTAAAGACATCTTACTGGAAGTAGCACAACCCGCACACTTAGGTTACACTTCTATCCTAAAAAATGCAGGTGAAATCAAAAACACCGGTGTTGAATTTACAATCAGTGCCGATCCGTTCACGGGCAAAAACTTTAACTGGCACACAGACCTTACTTTGTCTCATAACAAAGGTACATTCAACAAAATCCCGACAGCCAATCATCGCCAACAACAAGCCGGTAATTACCAGAACCAAATATTCCAAATGATTGAAGGTGAGAAACTGGGTACATTCTGGGGATATACTTTCGACGGAATTTGGCAGCAGGAAGATGTGGATGCTCCGTTTGTAGATGCCAACGGTAAAACAAACGGCAAAACAAACGGTGAAGTTTACAAAGTAAAACCAGGCAACTCTAAATTTGTGGATATTAATAAAGATGGTAAGTACAATGATGAGGACAAGGGGGTTATCGGTTGCGGACAACCTACCTTCAACTGGGGTTGGAACAATACATTCAACTATAAAAACTTCGACTTTTCATTCTTCGTAGTGGGCTTCCACGGATTTGATATTTACAATGCTACTCATCAAATGGGGTACAACTCCATTAAGACACAGCAAGTAGCTGGTGTAACTCCCATGCGCGAGCTTCTAAATCGCTGGACACCTACAAATACCAACACAGACATACCAGGCTTTGTCAAAGGTGGGACCGAAAGTAAAGACTTCTTCAGTACACGATTTGTTGAAAATGGTAGTTTCATCAAAATGAAAAGCATCACATTAGGTTATACTTTGCCGGAATCAACCTGCCGTTCATTGGGTATCACCAATCTGCGTTTCTATGCATCCATACAGAATCCGTTCCACATCACCAGCTACTCTGGACTGGACCCGGAATCCACTATGGGTAATCCTCTGATACAAGGCGTTGACTGGGGTTCCTATCCCAACAGCCGTAATTACCTGATTGGTTTGAACTTCGCATTCTAATGATTAACCTATTAAATAAGAATAATATGAAGAAATTAATATACTTAACAGCAATCACTGGGGGTCTATTCTTGACAACATCCTGCGTAGACCTTACGCAAGAACCGGAATCCTTTATCACTGAAGATGAATACTTTGCCACCATAGATCAGGCAAGTCTTGAAAAGACATCAGACGCTCTCTACAACGATCTTTGGAGCGACAACTACGGTTTTAATAGCCGCCTACAACGTTTAAATGTCTGCGCAGACGACATCACCTACCGTGCAGCAAAAGCCGGTAATGAGTTGGAGTACTATGGAAGACTGACTCCGAATATTACAGCCAACGATGCTGACTTTACCACCACATGGAAACTGTTCTATAAAGTCATCAGCAGTTCCAACAAAATAATTAACGGTTCTGCCATTCCTACGGATGAGACCAAAGCCAAAGCCTTCAAACAAGTATTGGGTGAAGCTTATTTTATGCGTGGTCTTTCCTATTTCTACCTAGTACGTCTATATGGCGATTGCCCCCTAATATTAGAAAATGAGCCGACAATCACCATGCCGAGAACATCCGTAACAGAAATCTATGACAAAGCGATTATACCGAGCCTGAAAACAGCTGTGGAATGGCTACCCAACAATGGCCGTAACGGAAACTCCACACCTTCCAAATGGGCAGCTGAAGCCTGCTTGGCGGACGTCTACATGACAATGGCAGGCTGGCCGCTGAACAAAGGTACTGAATACTACGGACTGGCAGCAACAGCCGCTAAAGACATCATAGACAATTCCGGTTTGAAGCTGACAAAACCCTATGCAGACTTGTGGAAAGAGGCAAACAAAACTCAGACAAACGAAGTAATGTTCGCTTTGCAGCATAGTAACAAACTGAAAACGGCAAGTAACTATGGTAAATCTTATTATCCGGTTGACTTTGCTCTCAATGCCGGTTGGGCAGACTATTATGGAAATGAAAAATTCTTCTTGAACTATCCGAACGATGCCCGTAAAGAATGGAACTATATGACCGAATGGGATGTAAAGGACGGTAAAAACACGAAAAGAATCAACTATAAAGATAGCTCAGACAAACTTCCGGCTATTTCCAAATATTATGATTATGACGACGGTGACCCGGGTAAGAGTGCCCAAGCTAATGGCATCACCTGTATTTACCGTTACGCGGACGTATTGCTAATGTATGCAGAGGCCTCTACGCGCGCAACAAACAGCGTAAGCACAGAAGCTCTGGACGCTATTCAGGAAGTACAGAAACGTGCCGAATATGAAGACCATCAACTGGCATTGACTACCACTACTGACCCCACCGAATTTATAGCTGCTGTATCCAATGAACGCGGTTGGGAATTTTTTGCAGAAATGAAGCGTTGGTTTGAACTGGTTCGTCTGGAAAAAGTAAAAGATGTACGTGCTGAAGCATGGGAAGGTTCTACGTTCAAAGCTAACAATCATTATTACTTCCCGATAGCTCAACAACAAATTGACCTTACCGGCTGGACTAATAATGCAGGTTATTAATACATTACACAAAACTTCTAACCTTACTTTATTATAAAATATCAATAGACCTTAATCAATTTGATATGCGTGAGGGGGAGGCACCGTGAGGTTCTTCCCCCTCTTTTTTATTTCATAATTCCTGTAACACAGAAAGAAACTTGCACTATCTCAAAGCAAACAGACGAAAGCTTACTTTCATATTAGTCCTACAAACCACTCCAATCATCCGTATTTAGTGCTATTTTTGTACGTATCGGTCAAGGGCAAATACCCGATAAAGAAAGATTGGCTATCTTTGCTTCCATAAGAAAACAACCTTAATAATATCATCGCTTTATGAAAAGATGCAGTTTACTCCTTCTTTTTACCGTTTTTCTGCTTGTGGCAGCATCCGCACAGAAAATTGATAATCTGGTAGAACTGAAGCAAAAATCACAGAATCAGTTGTTCCACCGTTTAGGCAAAGCGCTACGTACACCGGCATTCCAGTGCGAAGGTTACTGGGTGTGGGGAAGTTCGGTAGTAAAAGGAGAAGACGGAAAATATCACATGTTCGTTTCGCGTTTCCCCAAGAGTCTACCGTTTCATCCGGGCTGGATGGTGGCTTCCGAAATAGTACACGCCGTATCGGATGTACCCCAAGGCCCTTACCAATTCAGCAACGTGGCACTCCCCGCCCGCGGAGCGCAATATTGGGACGGACGTTCCACCCATAATCCCCGCATACTCAAACAGAACGGCAAATACTACCTTATCTATATGGGTTCTACCCATCCTTTTGCCGACCCTACTTATGAGCAGTTGACGTTGGATAGCCCTTGGTGTATTGTAGGACGGTCGAACAAGCGTGTAGGAATGGCTGTTGCCGACTCTCCTTATGGCCCTTGGAAACGCTTGGATGAACCTATCCTGAAAACCAAGCCCAATACTTTTTACAGCTTCCTCACCTCTAACCCCTCACCCATAATACAGGAAGACGGCTCGGTAATGATGATATTCAAGGGACGTCGCTACGTGGGTAATGACGGGTACTCTGACATGAGTCTCGGAATGGCATACGCTCCCAGTATCGAAAGTCCTTACCAGATGCTGAACAATGACTGCCCTATCTTTGAGGTAGACGGGCAGGGCGAAGCCGAAGACCCTTACTTGTGGAAAGACAAGAACGGCTATCACGCCATCTTCAAAGACCATGTATCGAAGTTCACCGGCGAACGGGGCGGTGGCGTCATGGCACACTCCAAAGACGGTATTCACTGGACTATAGATAAAGACCCGAAAGCCTACTCCCTCACCGTAGAATACAAAGACGGTAAAATAGAAAAGCAAGGCCAGCTGGAACGTCCTTTCATTTTCTTTGAAAACGGCAAACCTGCTTATATCTTCTTTGCCACTATGGATGGACCCGGCGGATTTGAAAATGCAACCCGCTCGTGGAATATGGTCATTCCCATATTGGACAACAAATAAAATCCGTATCTTTGCAGCCATGAACAAGAACCCATTACCTATCCATTTCGCTCCGCTGCAAGGCTATACGGATGCTATCTACCGACGGGCGCATGCCCGCATATTCGGTGGTATCGAGACCTATTACTCTCCTTTCGTACGCATTGAACGCGGAGAAATCCGCCGACGCGACGCACGTGATGTCAATCCTGAGAACAATCAAGGCTTGCACCTGATACCACAACTCATTGCACCGGAAGCAGAAAAAGCCGGGCAGGTAATCTCTCTTTTCACCGAAAACGGTTACCAGGAGATAGATATTAATCTGGGGTGTCCCTTCCCTATGCTTGCAAAGAGGCATAACGGTTCTGGTATGTTGCCCTATCCTGAAGAAGTAAAGGCTCTGCTCAATACCATTGTAGAGAAGTATTCGGAACTCCGGTTTTCCATTAAACTGAGACTTGGTTGGGAAAAAGCAGAAGAATGTCTTACACTCCTGCCGTTACTGAATGAGTTACCATTGTCACACATCATCCTGCATCCGCGTCTGGGGAAACAGCAGTACAAAGGAGAAGTTGATTTGAACGGTTTTGAAGCCTTCTATAAAGGATGTGAAAAACCGTTGCTTTATAACGGAGACTTGCACACAACGGAGGATATAGAAACCATAACCGAACGTTTCCCAAAATTAGCGGGTGTGGTTATTGGACGCGGCTTGCTTGCCAATCCCGCCTTGGCATACGAATATCAACAAGGGAAAATGCTTTCTTCCGATGAAATGGCTAAAAAAGTAGGTCAACTGCATGCCGAAGTATTCAGCAGCTACCAAGAGCAACTGCAAGGTGGAGACTTGCAACTACTGATGAAGATGAAAAGCTTTTGGGAATACTTGTTACCCGAAGGAGATCACAAGGCTAAGAAAGTCATTCATAAAACCACGAAGCTGGACAACTACGAGGCTGCCGTCAGCAATCTGCTCGGTTCATACCACAAGCCTTAACCTCATATATCTTCCGGATATGACCAAAAAGTATAAAGTATAGGGCTGAGAGGTAAAAACACCCGGATGTTTTAAGGCAAAACATCCCTATGTTATGAGTGAAAACACCCGGATGTTTTGGGGTAAAACATCCGGGTGTTTTCGGTTAAAAGATAGGTATGTTTTATGTGTTAAGTAGTAAAGTCATTATCTTTAAGTGGTAAGGAGAAACGCTTTCAATATAGATACCCCACCCTTAGGACATTATCGTTTCTTCAATTCCACATCAAAACTTGCCGCATCCCTGCACGTAAAGCGTACTACAGTTTGCTTCTTATCGGACGAAACAAGTTTGCAGTAAGGGGTTTCGGCCAACTGCCACATACCTTTCAGCGTAATTGTTACGGGAATTTCCTGGCTGTCATTGCCAATCCACGGACGGGAGTAGATACTGCGTTCAACTCTCTTTCCGTCATTATCAAAAGCTTCGTCACTCGGTCCACGGTACAGAGCCAAGTCCGGTTGGGAAACGGTCAGAAGTAATTTATCGTGGTCTTCACGTATCATCACGAGACAGGATGTATCGGCTTTCTGCAACAGACCTTCGGCAGGAAGTGTCTGCGGGGTTTCAAACAAAACGTAAGAAGTGAGATTATCCTTCAGGGAACGAACAATATGTGCATTACGGTCTTGCTGCAAAACCTTATAAGTAGGTTTCTTGGCAAATGCTTTCAGAGTGGCGGCATCGGTACGGGGCAACACGGCATATTCATAAGATGCCCCTTTCGGTGCTTTACCGTGTTCTAATATCAGGGAAACCCAATCGCCGGAAGTAGGTTCCGTACTGCGTTCGCCTACCGTAACCTGTGGAAATTCCTTTTCAAATTTAGCCGATTTCAACGAAGATTTAGCTATATAGTAACCTACACCGTTAGGGTCAATATAGGTTTGTCCGTCGCTTTTGTAAGCCTCCCAATAGCGGTGTGTCTCAGGAGTAATCGCAGCCAACTGGAAGACAGTGGTCTCCGTGGGGAACTCCGTATTCAGATTCTCAATATCCGTGCCGAGGCATACAATAGTACCATCGAAGAAATGGAAGGATTTACGGGCGCGGTGTGAACCGTTGTACTTGTCATGTTCGTGCAGCTTCATACCGAAGTTCCCGTTTTGACGTGCCTGGGATAGTCCACCGGCAAAAGCTTCATCGGAATAAAGCATTTCCTCCATGCCGGAGAAGGCATCCACATTCAACACCTTGGCACGAAGCTGGTCGAAAGGTAAATGAATACTCGTAACTCCCGGAATACGATTCCAGTCGAATCCGTTCTCCTGCCAGCCACTGGTAGTAAAAGTAACCATTTCATCAGGTTTTCCGGTCAATATCTGCATACTTCCATGTGCCAGGTAACGTCCATAGAAATTGGCAGGAAGATAATGTTCGGATGCCCAAAGGTAACGGGAATACCCACGAACTACCGCTGCCCAATTATCACGACGCTGTACGGATACGCAACCATATCCCAAAGCAAGATTCCCTTGCGGGTCAGGTTCAGGGCGGAAACCTTGTGCTTCAAGAAGCTTTTTCATCTGTAGTTCCTGCTTAGTGGAAGCTTTCGGCAGATATTCGGCAGCATTTTTATCCGGAGTTTCTGAATAAGCAACCAGGCGCAGGTAGGCAGCCGCCATTTCAGCATCGTACTTTTGCTTGCCGTCCGGGGTCCCGGCAATAGCCATCGTAGCATATTGGATTGGAATCAATTCGCCTCCACCATTGGGATGACGACCGGACATAGAAAGTGACCATTGCTTCAGGTTACAATAAAAGCGCATGGTGAGAAGTACTCTCTTAACTGTTTCGTGTGCTTCTTCCGATAGCTTGAACTCGGTTCCGCTCAGCAGATAAATCATATTGGTTGCTCCGTCCAGTCCGCCTACAGCATAAGCAGGATAGGCATTACAATGGTGAAAACACGCTCCGTCTTTTTTGAAAGAGCCTTCCAGCCCTACTGCCGGACGGCATCCATAGTCCAACCAACGGGAGAACGAACGCAGGTATTGCAATTTCTCGGGCGTATCTTCCATGATAAGGATACTTGCAATACGGCCTTGTAACTTAGTATTAAAAGTATCTATATCAATACCGTTGACTGTAGGTTTGGGATATACCTCGTTAGTGATAGCATACCAGTTAAGGGTGCGTTCAGCTTCGTCCAGTTTACCGGCATCGCGCAGAACATCTTTCATCAGAAAATAAGATACGAAAAGACCACGCATACTGTATCCATAGTGGTGGATATTTCCCCAGCAACTGCCGTATATTACCCCCTGGTCGGTGATATTATCGTACATGGCAAGAAATTTCCGCTTCAATTCTTCTTTCAGAGTTACATCCGAAGCATTGTTATAAGCAATGGAAATGCGCTTCATCAGATTGAAATAATCACTCATCTCCACACCCTGCTTGGTAAACATATCTTTATCCCAATCGGGTATCATGCGTTCGTAGGCCTCGGATTGGCGTACGAAATAGATAGGAAGCCCGGTTACTTTTCCATCCCTGTAAGTAATCTTATAGAAGTCATACTTCTTGCGGATAGTTGCCATTTCCTTATCTGAGAGCGTAGAAGGCGTATATAACATATCACGGAAACGCTTCTCCATAAGTTGAATCTCCTGTTTCTGTTTCTCGACAATGGGAGTCAGAGCGATATCCGGTTTCCACAAAGAATGCTCATAGATTACCAACCAATGGTTGGTGGTACCCTTATTGACGAAAGGTACTTGTAAATCGGCAGACTGCTGCCTAGCATCTACCTTGCTGGCCGTAATCAGATGATCGAAGAATAACTTGCCTTTCACATCGGGAGCCAGAATACGAATCTCGTTCATACCTTCTTCGGGTGTGCCTTGCATATCACGTTCAAAACATACCCATGCTCCGCGCCAACCGGTAAAGTTGATGCCAAATGGAAACGAAGTACATTTCTTTCCGTCTTTCAGGAATTCGAATTCTATCTCCTTGTCCTGTGCCTGTTCGTTATAAACCCATACAATGAAAGCGGAGAGATAAGTATCCTTTCCGGTAGGATCTTTCTTTTCAAATTTCAAATCCTTCTTTACAGACAGAACAGCACCCGGTTCAAAAGCCCAACTTAAACTGTGGCTGCCGTCTCTGTAATGTTCATCACTAATATTCAAATGAGAATCTGTTCCCGAAATAAATATTGGAACTTGTTCTTCCTCAAAGGAAAGCAATCTTTCATTTTTAACTACTTGAGCTTCGCCATTTAACGGCAACATAGCTCCCAGGAGCATCCCTACTACTACTGTCCATCTACTGAATCGCATCATTTCTATTCTATTTATTTAAGGTTAGTTATCTAAGTACTTTACTTGAAAGTCAGTGAAACAAACATGATTTTTCCACAAACGTAAAGCAAAATATCCGTCTCCTTCCTCATCCTTTATCGACAGGCGGAAAAGTTCTTCACCGTTTATGTTGAATGTAGTCATGCCATTCGCCACGCGGATGCGTATCGCATACCACATATCAGGCTTCAAAAGATGAGATTCATCCGTATACTCTTTTATCACAGGTTTGTTCTTTGTATCGTCTACCATGTAATATTCTCCGTGATAGGCACGAAAACGGGTAGTACTATTTTCGTTTCCGCCATAACCCACATAATATAGGTTCAATGTATTATAATTCTGAAATACACCTTTACGCCAATTGCTACGGGCAAAAAAATCATCGGGATATTCAGGATCGTCTGCCCCCCAAAAACAATTCAAATCACTAAGGCGGTCGTACGTCCCATCCCCTTTAATAACTTTCACCCGATAGCTGATTTCATAATTACCGGTCAAACGCTTTTTATACCAGAGGGATAATCCGTCAGGAGAAATAATATCCATAGTATCACTGATAGAGGTTATCTGCAATTTCCCCGAAGAATCTTCCGATGCCCAATCTGAAAGCCGGCAAGAAGCCTGTGCCGCGGTAGCCGACAGCATATACGAAAGAAGAGTAGTTAAAAGAGATGATAATCGCATAATCCAAGGCATTAGTAACAGTTGCATAATTTAGTACTGTACAAAGAAACCCCTCTTTTTCCAAAAAGAGGGGTATAAATCGTATGGAAGAAGGATGAAAATCGTACAGAAATGAAGTATTTCACTCATTCACTCAGAAAATAAGCAAACTCTTCATCGGTTCAAAATGCCGGAATGATACACGATCTTATTTCCGGCACAATCTTTATTAAAGAAATAAATTAAGGATGAATGGCCTCGAAAGCCTTATTCTCTTCTTGCATCGTGCGAACTGTTTCATTCAATTCGCTGATAGGCAAGTCAAAGTTGTACCAATCGTTATAACAATCGGTGACATACCACTTACCACCTATTAATTCAAAAACGACACGAAGAGAAGGTTCTGACTCATCATAACCTGCTTCAAATTCTTTGTGAGCAGGTTCATTCCGGGTAAAACGAGAAATGTAAACTCCTCCTTCTTCTTCCGTATTACGCCCTTCCTTCAGAGTTTCGCTATCCAGCAATGCCCATTTATCACGGGTAAATGGGAAAGACTGCTCCGTCTCACCATCATCTTTCAGCAATACGATGGGAGATTTTAATGGAAACTTGATACGGGAATACTGAAATGAAGCACTGGATGTGAATTTCTCGAGGAAAGTCTTGAAATCTTCTTCGGCTGCCTTACTACTTACAGTCGATAGCATGAGCGCCGTACACAGACAAAAAACAAAGTGAATTGCCTTCATATTAATGAATTATTTCGATTCAAGGCGCAAATATACAATAAGTTATGAATATATATAATTAAGATAAACAAAATTTTATTAGTCTGTGTAGTCCGCATCTAAAAGTTTCGAAATGTAAAACGGCTTGGTACATGTATCACGCTGATAATAAACGCCATACATTCCATCTAATGAGGATTCGACAAAAGGAATAATTCATTATCGTTCAAGAAACAAACAAAAGTTATATCGAACTCAAGTTCTTAGCACTTATTTCTTAGATACTCGTATCCGAAACGACAACGAAGACAATCCTTTTTATCACAATATTCCTTTTGAAGTTGAAGCAAGGCTTGGGAATCGGCTGCTGTGAAAACAGGCAGTCCGGCACCACTCCACATACGGGTAATATGGTTATTCTCGGCTTTCAATGATTCCAGAAAGCGGGTAGCCCGTTCGCAAAGAGATTCATCCGCCTTATGTATCCCATATGCATATAGAAAAGGAATAACTGTGTTAATGAGAATCAGGTTCAGGGCATTCTCCCCCAACCGTTTCTCTTGACGCGGTGAGGTTTTCTGAAAAGTGAAATGTTCTTCCCAATAAGTAGAGGTTTTAGTTACTAATATCTTCTTAACGTCTTCCACCGTTCCAGCTGCCATGACACGGGAAAATAAAGATTGCTCCCTATGATATAGATTGGCAAGTTGGGCTAATCGCACATGGGGGAAATTACCGGGACGCAAACGCAGAAAACGCCATTGGTCATTTGTCATAGGTGCAGGCAACTCAAACTTATGCTGTAAATATCGAAACTCTTTCTGAAGTTTCTGATAATATATATCATCACCAAACGTCTCCTCCAACAATCCGGCTTGCCCCAGAAAAAAGGCTTCTACCTGGAAAAGATTATCCCGATGTTTGTCTACCGCACGAAAAGACAGATGGTTAGCCCATGCTTCGAACGCATCGCCATTCAAACCGAAGCCAAAGTTACGAGCCAGTGTTATAAAGAACACGTCTTCCCAATGATGATTACAATGCTCTAAACGCACGGCAATAGCTCGTGCTTTCTGGTTGAAACGTTCAGCCTGCAAAGCCGACAGCCAAGAATGGACAGTCAGTTTGGGAAGAGTATTTAAAACGGAATAACAAGGCGGATATATTTCGGCTTGTTTCAATTCATTATAACGCCGGGAAATACTTTCGGGACAATGTAACCGGATTTGGGGAACTATTTCTCCATCCGTATGACGTACCTCACAATCTGATTCCTCCACAATGTGCAGAATCACATTATCATAAGCCTTATCCCGGTCGTGCCCATGACGAAACCAGTCTGAGGCTTGTGTATGTATCTCAACGTTACCTACCCAGAGTGTACCGTCAATTTTTAGTTTGGCATTAAAAAAGTCGGGGCCTGCATTGATGTTCGGCAAACCGGGATCTATCACTTCGACCGGTTGTCCGGAGGTTGTTTGGAGAAGAGTTAAAGGAAAAATCTTATGCTTCCAAACGTAATGCAGTAATTGTTCCATTGTTAACAAGAAGTTAATGTTGATTGCAAATGTAAGAAAAAGATTACCTTTGCGACCAATAGTCTGTTGATAAACTGAATAAAAACAAAAGAAACAATGAAAATAGCACTAATCGGCTACGGAAAAATGGGCAAAGAGATCGAAAAGATAGCCCTCAGCCGCGGACACGAAATTGTCAACATCATCGACGTCAATAATCAGGAAGACTTCGAATCGGCAGCATTCAAAAGTGCCGATGTAGCCATAGAATTTACTAATCCGATGGTGGCATACGGTAATTATATAAAAACTTTCAAAGCCGGCGTGAAATTAGTATCCGGTAGTACCGGATGGCTGGAAGAACATGGCGAAGAAGTAAAGAAACTCTGTACTGAAGGCGGCAAGACATTGTTCTGGTCATCTAACTTCAGTTTGGGTGTAACCATTTTCTCTGCTGTGAATAAATATCTGGCGAAAATAATGAATCAATGTCCCGCCTATGATGTAACAATGAGTGAAACGCACCATATACATAAATTGGATGCTCCAAGCGGAACGGCTATAACACTTGCCGAAGGTATTCTGGAAAATCTCGACCGTAAAAGCCGCTGGGTGAAAGGTACCTTGCAAGCACCGGGCGGAACAATATCCGGTTCTGACGAATGTGCCGCGGACGAGCTCCCTATCCGTTCTATCCGTGAAGGAGAGGTACCGGGTATCCACAGTATCCGCTATGAATCCGAAGCAGATAGTATTTCCATTATCCATGATGCCAAAAACCGTAAAGGGTTTGCACTGGGAGCCGTATTGGCTGCCGAATACACTGCCGGAAAGCAAGGCTTTTTGGGGATGAATGATTTATTCCCATTTTTAAAAGACTGACCGGCATATTGACGATAATAAGCATCTTTCGGTGATGAGCAATAATTGATTACAAACATAAACTTAAGAAAATAATGAGAAAAGCAACACGCGCTCAATGGATCAAATTCGGTATTATTACCCTACTTTATCTCGCCTTTCTTATCTGGGTGAAAAGTTGGTGGGGATTGATCGTTATTCCCTTTATATTCGATATATACATCAGCAAAAAAATTCCTTGGGGTTTCTGGAAGAAGTCAAAAAATCCGGCGGTACGCAGTATTATGAGTTGGGTAGATGCCATTGTGTTTGCTTTGGTAGCCGTTTATTTCGTGAATATCTATGTATTCCAGAACTATCAGATACCCTCTTCTTCCTTGGAAAAGTCTTTATTGGTAGGTGACTTCCTCTATGTAAGTAAAATGAGTTACGGACCACGTGTTCCCAATACACCGCTTTCCATGCCGCTTGCACAACATACATTGCCGGTATTGAATACCAAGTCGTATATAGAATGGCCGCAGTGGAAGTACAAACGAGTACCGGGTTTCGGTAAGGTGAAACTTAATGATATTGTCGTATTCAATTTCCCCGCAGGCGATACAGTAGCTATCAACCGCCAACAAGAGGACTTCTACAACTTGGCCTACAGAGAGGGGCAACGCATATATCCCAACAAGATAAATATGGATAGCTTGACACGTGAACAGCAACGTACCGTCTATGACCTTTATTATAACGCCGGACGCAATCTGATTCGTACTAATCCGCAAATGTACGGTGATATCGTAGTCCGCCCTGTAGATCGTCGTGAGAATTATGTAAAACGCTGTGTAGGATTGCCGGGTGATACCCTGCAAATTAAAAACGGACAAGTTTACATTGACGGAAAAGCGACTGAGAATCCTGAAGATTTACAGTTTAATTACTTTGTACAAACTACCGGTCCATACATTCCGGAGGAAATATTCCGTGAACTGGGCATCAGTAAAGACGACCAGATATTAATGACCGATGACTATAATTATGAAGAGGGGCTAATGGAGATGGGATTGGACCGACGCGATGCACAAGGCAGACTAACTCCTGTGTACCACCTTCCTCTTACTAAAAAGATGTACGATACGCTTGCCGGAAACAAAAAACTGGTCAGTCGTATTGTCATGGAGCCTGAAAGTCTTTCCGGACAAATGTATCCGCTAAACCTTTATACCAATTGGACCCGTGACAACTACGGACCTATCTGGATACCTTCTAAAGGTGCTACCATCACCTTGACACCGGAGAATCTACCTATCTACGAACGTTGTATCGTAGCCTATGAAGGTAACAAACTGGAACGGAAACCGGATGGTATCTATATCAATGGCAAGAAAACGGATACTTACACTTTCAAGATGGATTATTACTGGATGATGGGTGATAACCGACACAATTCTCTTGATTCGCGTTATTGGGGCTTCGTACCCGAGGATCACGTTGTGGGTAAACCTATCGTGGTTTGGCTTTCATTGGATAAAGACCGCGGTTGGTTTGACGGAAAGATCCGTTGGAACCGCATTTTTAAATGGGTACATGGTAATTGACAATTAGAAAGGAAATGATGGGGAGAGGCTGGAAGATAGCAGGCACAGCAATTGTAGTAATACTCATCGTAGTATTACTACGGGGGTGTGTTGCAACTTCCTATCTGATACCTTCTTCCGGAATGGAGAATTCGCTTTATTGCGGAGAACGTATATTAGTGAACAAGTGGAGTTATGGATTACGTATACCATTTATAGGATTATGGGGATATCATCGTTGGGCGGAAAATCCTGTTCACAGAGATGATATCCTCGTATTCAATAATCCCGCCAATCTTTCCCAACCGACTATCGACCAAAGAGAACTATTCATCAGCCGTTGTCTCGGAATACCGGGAGATACTTTATTAATTGATACACTTTTCTCTGTGATTCCTTCAGAAAAGAACGCTCCCGACCAAAAGTTTCTCTACTCTTATCCTCGTCGGAAAGAGCCTCAACTGGATTCATTGCTTACCATTCTTTCCATCTCATCTAACAAGTTATTAGGACAGGATAGCACCAATAATGTACGTAGTTTCAGCAGATATGAGTATTATTTGTTGGAACAGGCCTTGGCAAACAACAACTGGATAAAGCCCGTTAATGAAGAGTATTCCGCTGAAGTAATGAAACCGCTCATCATTCCCGGTAAAGGAAAAGCTATACGTATATATCCCTGGAATATGACTTTATTGCGGAATACTTTAGTATTGCACGAAAAGAAACAGGCAGAAATCAAGAACGATACTCTATACATAGATGGTAAGCCTGCACAGCATTGCTATTTTACAAAAGATTATTATTGGGTAGGAGCCAACAATTCCATAAATTTATCTGATTCCCGCTTATTCGGTTTCGTCCCGAAAGACCATATCATCGGCAAAGCATCACTCATCTGGTTCTCTAAGGAGAAAGAAACAGGACTTTTCAGTGGATATCGTTGGGACAGAATGTGGAAAAGGGTGAGGTGATAATCAAATGATAGAGTGTTAGAATGGCAAGTAGTAAGCCAAATTCTCAATTCAAAATTTTAAATTCTTAATTAAAATGACTGTCTTTCTTTCTTCTGCCTATCTGGCTCCGATAGAATATTACACCAAGCTATTGGCATATGACAAAGTATATATCGAGCAATACGACCATTATCTGAAGCAGACCTACCGTAATCGTTGCACAATTGCCGCACCGGATGGAGAGTTGGCGCTTTCTATTCCTACCGTTAAACCTGATACCTTGAAATGTCCAATACGCGATATTCGTATCTCTGATCACGGGAACTGGCGTCATCTACATTGGAATGCAATAGAATCTGCTTACAACCATACTCCTTTTTTTGAATATTACAAAGATGATTTCCGTCCTTTCTATGAGAAGAAATATGAGTTTTTAGCCGATTTCAACGAAGAACTTTGCTATCTTGTCTGCTCACTTATTGACATACAACCACGTATGGAACGTACTGCCGAATATCACGTTGAATTCGCTTCTGACGAAACAGATTTCCGGGAACGTATTCATCCTAAAAAAGACTTCCATTTAGAAGATCCGGCCTTCTTCCCGCACCCTTACTATCAGGTGTTTCAGGAAAAACTTGGCTTTCTACCTAACCTTAGTATCATCGACCTGCTATTCAACATGGGACCGGAGAGTTTACTGACACTCCAGCAATCCATACGGTAAACCTTATTTGGAAAACTTTTGTAGGAACTCTGCTAAGTTATCTCCTTCGCCCAGATTTAATTTCCTTCGCAAACGATAACGACTAATTTCAACTCCACGTACGGAAATATTCAGTAACGGAGCTATTTCTTTAGAAAGCAAGTTCATTTTGATATAGGCACAAAGCAATTTATCTTTGTTATTCAACTCAGGATAGGCTTCTTCCAAGCTTTTAAAGAAATTGTGATGGACTGAATCAAATGTACTTTGGAAGTTTTGCAAATCATCATCATGTTCTATATTTGTTTCAATCTGCCCCAACAATCGAAGTGTTTTTCTACGAAGTGAAACAAGATTTTCCTCACTGATAGAATGAGAAATGCCTAATACTTCCTTCTTTATACCCAACAGCATTTCGTTCTTTCGCACAATATTCAATGTACTACGAATCAGTTCTTCCGACTTATACCTAAGCTCCGATTGCAGATTTTCCTCTTTTAAGGAG
The DNA here is from genome assembly GCA_905215345.1 of uncultured bacterium. Lineage (GTDB taxonomy): Bacteria > Bacteroidota > Bacteroidia > Bacteroidales > Bacteroidaceae > Bacteroides. Next base: position 13,416 of record CAJMPR010000005.1, on the reverse strand, counting down.
TCTATCTTCTGATCCTTTAATTCACTCTCTTTCTTAAACTCCTGCTTCTGCCTGTAAAGTTCAAGTTCCTTTTGCATAACCAGGCGTTTACGACCGGCTGCAATCCGCCGATAAGTATAAACAAGCACTAATATAATCAAGATAGCATACAACAGATAACTCCACCACGTACGATACCAAGGCGGTAATATTTCAAACGAAAAAGATGCGGTTATAGGTTCTTCCTGATTAATACTGGTACGGACATAAAAGGTATATTTTCCTTCGGGCAAAGTAGTATACTCTTTCATTGTAGCCTCCCCCAATTGACTCCAAGGTTCTGATACCGGCCCTTCTAAACGACAAGAGTAGAACAAAGCAAGTGATTTATCGTAATTGTTGGCACTGTATTCTATACGAATAGAATTATGCTGATAGGGTATCTTTAAATATCGTTCATTAGGAAGATAGCTACGCCCATACACCAAGGAGTCTTTTACTCCCCGTAAATACACATATCTAACTTGCAGGTTTAAAGGGAATTTCTTTGTTCGTTTCTGCATAAAATGTAAAAAGGAAAAACCTTCTTCCATTCCTATTATAGCTTCATTTGCAGATAAAATATTCACATGCTCGAAATCTTCTATCAAGCAATCTTTCAAATAAACTTCGTTCTCACTACGATAGTATTTCTTTTGGAAGGAATCGTAATGCAACAATCTTAATGCTCCATCCGCAGTATACCAGATATTCCTCAAGGAATCTTGCATAAGATATGTATATGCTGTCCTACCGTCCAATTTGTCTTCCAAAGACTTATGTCTTTCCAAACAGTCTCTCTGTTGATTATAACGGAATAAGCCCTGCCGCGAAGCAATTATCATTTCGTCATCCACTCCGGCAATGCATACATTGTCACCCATAGGAAGTTCAAGTGTATTATAACATTTCTCCCGGATAATAGAATCACTCTTTTCCGAAAGAAGAATACGATATAACCCTCCTTCTTTATTGGCGGTCCATAATGCACCAGTTACCGGTTCTATATACAAACTTTTGGAAGAGTATAGCTTACCTTTCACCCTTCTGTCAGTAACCCACCAATTTCCATTCTTTTTCAGTAAATAGAGTCCGTTATAGGTAGCAACAAGCAGTTTGTCCTTTTGCCGCGTAGGTTTTACCCACCAAATACCTCGTATATCAGGTAGAAAATTAAGCACATCACCATCTAATATTCCTAAAAAATTACTACCACTACAAAATAGTTTATCGTCATATACAGCCAAAGAGTAGATCTGTCCAACCATTCCTACAAGAGGTCTGATTTCTTGTTTTTCAGCCAACTTTAAAGGATAGTCTGTGCTAAACACTCCCTGATTTGTCCCTAAATAGAGTTTATTACGATACAAGCATGAAGCATAACCGCTACCAATCGGTACACTATTCTGAAATATAGGTGAATGCAAATGAATACAATCGATACCATTATCCAGCCCCAACCAAAGATTATCTTCCCTGTCAAAAAACAAAGAAAGTATCGTTTTATTCTGCAAGCCGTTATGAGTGGAGATATGCTCTGTTTCTCCGGTTTTTAGATTTAGTAGTAGCACCCCATTCTGAACGGTTCCTAAAGCCAGTAGAGAACCTTTCATTGCCGAACAGAACAAACGGTTAGTTTTCAGAAAATCATCTGCAGATGAATCAAAAGAAGATAATATTCCCTTATCATAAAAGAATAAACCCCTTTGATTACTTACCAACAATAACTTATCCTGATATGAAAAAATTCCAACGATTCTTGTGGATATATTATCGATTACCGAAGTCGTACCTGAGAACTGAAAGAATTCATCGCCATTCAAAACCGATAATCCATTCCCAGCAACATATAACTGTTTACCTACTATAGCCGAATAAACTATATTATTACAATTTACTCGATGAATTCGTCCTTTTTCAAGGTAGAATACAGCATTATCCGATTGAAAATAAACTCTATCATCTGTAATATGGATATTCCAAATATTACCAATGCTCTTTTTATCAATACTGTCTGAAAGACAAACATAATCCAAGCGTCCCAAACTATTCGGAGCAAAATAGCCAAATTGCTGAAGTCCGCCCACATAAACCCGATCATCTTTACCTGCCGTTACAGCACGCAGTTTTGCGTTATGAATAGGATAGACAGCCCAGTTTGTTCCGTCAAACTCCAACAAACCTTTATTATTCGCAAAATACATCCAACCATTTCCACCCTGCATTATCATCCAATTCTGTGAAGCGGCTTTATAAGAATGACGGGCATAGTTGGTTATAGAACGTTGCCAATTAGCATTTAAAAAGATGCATGTTATAAATGAGAAGAGGAAAATAAAATAAAATCTGAGCTTCATAGTAATAAAGGTTTGTAATGTAAAAACAAAGATAATAAATAGAACAAAAAAAATTAATAAAAAGCAGTAAAAACAAATAAACTCTCCAAAATACAATAAGACCATTTATTATTCCGATGTATTATTTTTTAATGTTAATGATTTATTTATCAACATAATATAAACATAATTAGAAAGTTATGATGTAGTCAAAAACAGCTTTTGAGAAAGTCGTGATGTAGTTAAAAACATATGCTTATTGCATGATAACGCTACATTTGTTTCGTTCAAACGCAAACTTAATAATTAATTAAATCTATGTATTATGAGAAAAAAGATCTTTTCTTGGAAGTTTATACAGCTATTATCGTTATGCTGTATGCTTCTCCTCTCTAATGTAGGGGCATTCGCCCAAAACAGTATCACCATAAAAGGTCAAGTGGTGGATGCAACAACTAATGAAAGCCTTATTGGTGTATCTATTCAGGAGAAAGGTACTACAAACGGAGCTATCACAGATATGGACGGTAACTACTCTTTGAAAGTAGCCGGCAATTCTGTGATTGTATTCTCTTACATTGGATACCAAACAGTTGAGTTAAAAGCTTCTGCAGCACATGGTATCATTAAGCTAAAAGAAGATAGTGAAACCTTACAAGAAGTAGTTGTTGTTGGCTATGGCGTACAGAAGAAAGTAAATCTCTCAGGATCTGTATCAGCTATTGACGGTGATCAGATTGCCTCTAAACCTTCAAGTGATGTAATGTCAGCATTACAGGGCGAACTTCCGGGCGTAGCCATTTTACGTAGTAGCGGTCAGCCTGGTAGTGAATCATCCGGAATGCGTATCCGTGGATTCTCATCTGCCAACAAGACTTCTACTTTGGTATTGATCGATGGTATCGAAGGCGATATGACCTTACTGAACCCTAACGACATCGAATCCATTTCTGTATTGAAAGATGCGGCTTCAGCAGCCATCTATGGTGCACGCGCCGCTGCAGGTGTTGTATTAATTACGACCAAAAGCGGAACAGAAGGGAAACCGAGAATCAACTATAATGGTTATTTTTCGTTCAATACACCGGGTAACATGCCTGAACGCCTCACTTCTTGGGAAGAACAAGCGTTCATCGACCAAAGTCGTATTGCATCTACGGGAAAATCCGAATGGACAGAAGAAAAGGCATCATGGGTAGGCAATCCAAACTTCAACTATCGGCCACTGGATAATGGCCGTTGGGACTATTTCGGTGCTACCAACTGGGTAGCAGAAGGAACCAAAGATTACACTACACAACAAAACCATTCTGTATCTGTCAGTGGAGGAACCAAAGCTATAAACTACATGTTATCTGCTAATTTCTTTACAAAGAATGGTCTATTAAAGTATGGTCCTGATAGCAATGACCGCTACAACCTGCATGCCAAAATAAACACTTCCATTGATAAATATATAGATTTAGGTGTAAACATTCAGTATCAGTCCAAAGAAGTTGACTCTTCCTCTTATGGACCAGGCAATTTATTTAGTGCACTTTATTCCGGACGCGGACGTCAAGCCATGTATGTTCCCGAGCCAGATGATAGTGGTAGAATCTACAATGGAGACCTTCAGGTGAACCCTATCGACATTATGAAGAATGGTGGTACCAAGGAAACCAAATACGAAGCTTTCATTGGAAAAGCTAACCTGACTATCAAAGACTTTGTAAAAGGTCTTCGTATTAACTTAAGTGCATCACGTAAAGCTGGATATTACTCGGAATCCTCTGAAAAGCACACTTTGCTTTGGAAAGATAAAATAGGAAAAACAGTCAGAAGTAGTGCCAACGACCCTAACTCACTTTACAAAAAGAAAAATTCAGATTACCACGATTTATTGGAAGCAACTGTCAACTATACATTTGATTTGAATAAAGAACATAATTTTGGTATACTGGCCGGTTCCTCTTATGAGAACTATCGCAAAGATGAAATGGATGCTACTGCTAAAAATTTAATCTCCGATAACTTCTTTTCATTCAACGGATATGATACTTCCACTGCTACCAACACAGTTCTCGGTGATAACATCGAGCCATGGTCTATGATGTCATATTTCGGCCGTATCAACTATAACTATAAAGAACGTTATCTGTTGGAAGCCAACATTCGTTACGACGGAAGTTCACGTCTGGCACCCAGTAAACGCTGGAAAGCTTTCCCATCCGTGTCTGCTGCATGGCGTGTCAACACGGAAAGCTGGTTCAATGTAGACTTTATAAGTAACTTGAAGCTCCGAGCTTCCTGGGGGCAATTGGGTAACGGAGCTGTATTGGGGCTTTATGACTATCTTTCTTTGATCAATGATTCACAGGATAACACATCAGCCACCTATATGGGTGAGAAGTGGTACTACCAGTCCAGTCTTCCTTCTACTGAGAAAACTTGGGAAGTTATTGAAACCACCAACATCGGGGTAGACTTCGGTTTCCTGAACAACCGCTTAACCGGTAGTTTCGAATATTACTGGAAGTACAACAACGATATGCTTTCCTCTCCCCAATTGCCTCATCAAATCGGTATTGATGTTCCTAAACTGAATATCGGTAAACTGAAAACCTGGGGTTGGGACTTTAACATCGGCTGGAAAGATAATATTAAAGATGTAAGCTATCAAGTAAACTTCAATATTTCAGACAGTGATAATAAACTGGTTGAATATAATGGAGCAAGCGTTATCAAAGCCGGTGCAGTAGAACTATTAGAAGGTTATTCCATGAATACTATCTGGGGATATAAAACTGATGGTTTCTGGAAGAGCCGTGACGAATACCTCCAATACAAGAAAGACAACCCGGGTTACAAGTCTTTTAATGATGGTAAAATAGATGGTGGAGACGTAAAATACATTGCTCAAGGCAAACCCGACCATGAAATTGGTGTAGGTGGCGCAACTCCTGAAAATCCGGGTGACCTGGTTTGTCTGGGTAACTCTAATGGTCGTTATCTCTATGGCCTTAATTTGTCAGCTCAATGGAAAGGATTCGATATTTCCATTATGTTCCAGGGAGTAGCCAAACGTAAAGTTATGATTAATGCGGAAGCATTCGCCCCATTGTGGCAAGACCATCAGATGCCATGGACCATACACAAAGACCACTGGACTGAAGACAATCAAAATGCTTACTTCCCGCGCATTTATCAATACAAAGGTAATGATTTCAACTTCAAAACCGCTGATAGATGGGTACAGAATGGTGCATACATTCGTTTGAAAAATCTGACCTTAGGTTATACAGTGCCGGTGTCTAAGAAATATATTGACAGACTGAGAGTCTATGTTACCGGTGAAGATATCTGGGAACATACCAATATGCTTTCAGTATTCGACCCGGAAATCGGCAATGATGCTAAGAGAAGTATCTATCCCTTCTTCCGCACATGGACTGTAGGATTAAATGTTTCATTCTAAACCATTAAACACACATTATGAAAAAGATATTTTCAATTTTAATATCCGCTCTTCTGGTAGCAAGCTGTACACTGGACAGAGAACCGGAAACCACACTGACAGACAAAGATTTCTGGACTTCAGAAACCTTCTTGAGAGGTGCCTGTAACAGACTATATATAGACCTTCCCGGTTTTTCACACGATAAACGTTCGGACGAACTGGTAGGGCCTAATCAAGATGGCGTTTCCAGTGGTAACCGCAGTGTACCCGGAACCTCCGATGATTGGACTAAGCCTTATGACAAGATTGGCGTATGCAACAATATCATCATTAAGGCTGAAGCCGGACCGTTAACTCAAACTGTAAAAGACCGATGGATAGCCGAAGCACGGTTCTTCCGCGCTTATCACTATTTTGATTTAGTAAAAAAATACGGTGATGTACCTTTGATTCTGAAAGTATTCGATACCACTGCAGATCCAGAAATCAAGCGTGCACGTGATCCGCGCGAAACTGTTATCCAACAATGTTATGCCGATCTTCAATTTGCATTGGAACACTTACCCAAAATTGACAATCTAAAAGATGAAGCAAATTGGGGACGTGTATCTCAATCAGCTGCATTGGGTATGATTGTACGTATCGGTTTGTATGAAGGTACACACAAGAAGTACCATCAAACTCCGGGTGGAGATTACAAAGAACACTTGAAGAAAGCTATCGACGCTGCCGAAACGATGATTTACGTTGAGAAGAAGCATGATCTCTATCCTGACTTCGTAAAGATGTTCTACTTTGAAGGTGAAGGGCGCCAAAATAAAGAAAGTGTGTTCGTTAAAATCTATGGTCCTAACGGAGCCGGAACTATTACTCACAATAACTCTCGCGGATTAGAAAACACAGCGGCCGTTACTCGCAGCATGATGGACAATTTCCTCTATAGCGATGGACTTCCGCGTGAAAAATCTCCTCAGAGAATAAACCCGGAAATACGTTATGCTGATATAATGGCCAATCGCGATCCGCGTCTGGGTATGACTATCTACTCCGTAGGAGAACAAGCTTACAAAAATAAGTACCAACCTTTCAAAACAGACGACCAAACCCATGGATATGGTTATCCGATAAAAAAAGGTTTCATAGCTTCGGAATGGTCTACAAATAGCAAGGAAACAGTAGACAAGATAATTATCCGTTATGCGGAAATACTTATCTCCTATGCAGAAGCGTTATATGAATACAATGGAAGCATCAGTGATACCAAACTTAATGAAACCATTAACTATGTCCGCAATCGCGTAGGTTTTAATGTTAAGCTAACCAATGCATTTGTTCAGGATAACGGATTGGACATGCTACAAGAAATTCGTCGTGAACGTATGGTAGAATTCATAGATGAAAATCTCCATTACGACGACATCATCCGTTGGAAAACCGCGGAAAAAGTATTACCGAATGCTGTATTGGGTTTACTCTACAATTCGGAAGACAGTCCGGCTATCAAAGAAAATACGGTAAGCGCACGGTTGACTGATGCCAACGGAAACTATAAAGGTGAAAAAGTTTACGACGAGGGTAAGATTTATGTTATCGAAGAATCCGGTTCACGTAGCTTCGATCCTAAAAGGGATTATCTTTATCCGATACCATCTTATGAAATCGGTACATCCGGAGGAAATATCAAACAAAACCCATATTGGGGCAATGAAAACTAATTAAAACAAAGAAAGATTATGAAAAAGTTAATGATACTTTTAATGTTTATCACTACATCCGGTTTACTGTTTACAAGCTGTGGTAAAGATGATTGGGGTAATAATAATCCCGCTATGGAACATATTTACTACTACGGATTAGGTAATGTAAAATATCCCGGTGGCAATGAACTGCAATACAATATAAAGCAGGGTGAAACAGCAACAGTTCCCACTTACTTCTTTAGTGCATATACCCGTTCTTATAGCCCGGTAGTTACCTATTATACTTCACCGGTACCACAGAATAAAGATAATACAATACCGCAATTAATAAACGGTACGGATTACCTGGTAGTAGATAAGGACGGAAAAGCATTGACTCCCGATAGCAATGGCGGGTACAGCATGACTTGGCCAAATGCCAAACAAGGTAGCCAAGATGTTTATATCAAGGCTCTGAACGGAACAAAAGGTTCAATCCGTGTATTGACCTACGATCCTGATAAGAAGATTGATGCAACCGATGTCAGCACCACTACGATTGCCAAAACAAATGAATATGAAGTACGTGCGTTTAGCGAGAACTATTACGTTACAGTAAATATAAAGTAGTTTAATAGGTATTTTTATTTGGATATAAAGATTGTACTTAGAATTGGAGAGGCGGAAGTTTATGATTAATCCTTTTCCGCCTCTCCTTTCAATTAAAATGACCCGGATAATCCAATAAATGATTATCATCCTCCATGAATAAACCAAAATATACTCACAGATATAAGGCAGCAATATGGATAATAGCTGCTATTCTATCATTTTCGATTTCATTACCTGCCCAGACGCAACGTGAAAGTAAAACGATCAACGATAGTTGGAGATTCCTGAAAGGAGAATGTACAGGTGCCGTAAACAGCACCTTCGACGATAGTTCCTGGACTTCCGTACATTTACCGCATACTTGGAACACAGATGCCTATGTTGAGAAAGAATACTACCGTGGTGCCGGATGGTATCGACGCCAAATATCTCTGCCGCAAACATGGCAAAGTAAACAAATCTTCCTGAGACTGGATGCTGCCAGTAAAGCTGCAACCATCTACCTTAATGGGGAAAAAATAGGTGAACATGCCGGTGGATATACGGCCTGCACATTTGATCTCACTCCCCACTTATCTTTCAGTTCTCCCAACATCCTTGCCATTCGCGTAGATAACACGCGGAAGGACATTCCGCCCATTTCCGGAGACTTCACTTTCTTTGGTGGGATTTATCGGGATGTATGGTTAACAGCCGTTCCCAAACAACACTTCAACCTAACCAATCACGGTTCAAACGGTATCTTTATCAGTACTCCACAAGTATCCGAAGAGAAAGCAACTATACAGATACGCGGAGAAATAAAGAACGATGCCAAGGAAAAAGCAGCACTTGAGTTAATACATACCATCTATTATCCTGACGGAAGTCTTGCACAGACACAACGCCAATTCATATCTATCAAGGGAGGAGAAGTATATACTTTCAGCAATGAAATACCCCCGACTCTTCGTCCTCAATTATGGACTCCAGAAACTCCGAATCTTTACCGGGTAGAAACCATTCTCCGTAACCGGAAGACAAAAGACATTCTGGATCGTAGTGATCATTATACCGGCTTCCGATGGTTCCGTTTCGATGGAAACGAAGGTTTTTTTCTGAACGGGAAGCCTTATAAACTACGCGGTATCTGTCGTCATCAAGACCAGAAGCCCATCGGAGTAGCTCTTACGGACGAAATGCATCGCCGTGACTTCATGCTGATGAAGGAAATGGGAGCAAACTTTATCCGCATTTCTCATTATCCGCAGGACGACGCACTGTTAGAGATGTGCGACAAACTCGGTATGCTTGCCTGGGAAGAAATACCCATCATTGACATTGTACCCAACACACCGGGTTACGACGATAACTGCGAACGTAACCTGCGAGAAATGATTCGCCAACACTACAATCATCCATCTATCATAATCTGGGGATACATGAATGAGATTTTATTGGTTACTCAACGAAAATATAAGACGGAGGAGGCTTTAAAACCTGTATTGGAGCGTACGCTTGCTTTAGCTAACCGCATGGAGAAAGTACTAAAGGAAGAAGATGCCACGCGTGTTAGCACGATGGCCTTTCATGGGAGTAATTCCTATAATATTACGGGGTTAAGTAAGATAACCGATATTGTCGGTTGGAATTTGTATCAGGGGTGGTATGGAGGTGATTTTACGGGATTTGAGAAATTCCTGGTAAAGCAACACCATGACTACCCGACACATCCCATGATAGTCAGTGAATACGGTGCAGGTTCCGACCAACGGTTACATTCACTGAATTCTCATGCCTTCGATTTTAGTATCGAATACCAGCAGAAGTACTTGGAACATTATCTCCCGGTATTAGAAAATACTCCCTATATCTGCGGCGGCACACATTGGAACTTCATCAATTTTGCATCAGCCTTGCGTGACGAATCCATGCCGCGTATCAACAACAAAGGATTGGCTTACACTGACCGTACACCTAAAGATGTGTACTATTACTATCAGGCCACCTGGCGCAGAGACGTTCCCGTACTGCATATTGCCAGTCGCGACTGGAGATATCGCACCGGAGTGCAACAAGGAAATGCCCCTGTCTTACTTCCCGTCAAGATATATAGCAATCTACCGGAAATAGAGCTGCTGATAGATGGGAAATCTTTAGGCAAGCAAAAGACTGAAAATTGCACAACGGTATTCCAAGTTCCGTTCAAAAGCCAAAAACCTTTTCTTCTGGCGCAAGGAACGTATCAAGGGAATATCGTACAAGATGCTCTGAATGTACGCTTCACTCCTATCCCTACACAGCTGAGTGCAACCAACTTGAAGAAACTCGAACTGGCGGTAAATGTGGGTAGTAATTGCTTCTTTACTTCCGATGAAAGTCAGTTAACTTGGCTTCCGGACCAACCCTATACCAAAGGGAGTTGGGGATATATCGGTGGAAAAGAACAAAGCACGCAAACAGAAATAAGAAATACTGCTGACGGACCTTTATATCAAACTCTCAGAGGTGACATTGAAGGTTATCGTTTCGATGTACCCAAAGGAGTCTATGAAATTGAATTTCTCTTTACAGATATCTTCAAGGAAAATGCCGGAATTGCCTATCAGTTAGGGCGAAACAGCGAACAAAAAAATCAGGAAAATACATTCAACATTTATGCCAATGGGCAATTACTGGAAGAAGACTTTTCTCCTTGCCTGGAAAGTGGTTATTTCCACGCTTTGAGAAAAAGATACAATATTACAAATGATAGAGATAATATTGATATACACTTCCTTTCTACCGGTGGAAAATGTTTTTTGAATGGTATCAAACTACGGAAAATTTACTAACTTTAAAATAAAAACACCATGAGATTAAAGACAAAGCTGTGGATAGTCGTTTTATTACTGTTGACTGCCAATTTGCAAGCACAATCAATCTGGGACGCAACGCACCTCACAAACGTAAAGCAATCATTACAGAATCCGTTCTACGCGACGGCGTATCAGGAGTTAAAATCAAAGGCAGACAAGCTGTTGAATGTACAACCGCTATCCGTCATGATGAAAGAAAAAACACCCGGTAGCGGTGACAAGCACGATTATATGAGCCAGGCACGCTATTATTGGGCTGATCCTTCTAAACCGGATGGTCTGCCTTACATCAGTCGTGACGGTGTGTCTAATCCGGAGTTAGAAAAGCTCGATCGCAACCGTCTTGGAGATACAGCCGGACGCATCACTACACTTGCGTTGGCATGGTATTTCAGCGGAGACGAGAAATACGCCCAAAAAGCAACGGAACTCATCCGGGTATGGTTCTTTAATAAAGATACACGCATGAACCCGAATCTGGAATATGCTCAAATGATACCGGGACGATATAATAATAAAGGCCGCTGCTTTGGGGTCATCGATACCTACTCCTTCGTAGAAATGCTGGATGCCGTGAAACTATTGGAGAAATCCAAATCTTTCACTCCGAAAGATGCCAAACAGTTGAAAGCTTGGTTCGGTAAATTACTGAATTGGATTCTGAACAGTCCACAAGGTCAGGAAGAATCCCGTCAAGCCAACAACCATAGTACTGCGCATGATGCACAAGCCATTGCTTTTGCCCTGTATGCAGGCAATATTAAAGTTGCACAGGAAGTTATTAATGCGATACCCGCCAAAAGAATCTTTACTCAAATAGAACCGGACGGCAGACAACCGCAAGAGTTACGCCGTACGCTTGCTTTCGGTTATTCACAATATAACCTGACGCATCTGATTGACATTTTCCTCATGGCACAGAAAATCAATATCCATATCGACAATGCTACCTCGACCGATGGCCGTAATTTCTACAAAGCTATGGATTTCCTTACGCAGTATGTAGGTAAGGATGTGAAAGCTTGGCCTTATCAACAAATCAGCGAGTGGGATTACAAGCAACAGGAATTCTGCAAAGACCTGTATCGTTGTGCCACTTATCTGAATCCGGCACGTAAAGACTATCTCCAACTGTACAGTGACAATCGTGTGATTGACTGGAAAGACCGTTTCAACCTGTTATATATGCAACCTACTGAAGTGGACAACGCCTATGCTTTTGCCTGCAACCAACTCAACTTTGCTATTACATGCGCCAACAAAGCAAGGAAAGAACAGGATAACCAATGTAAAAGACGAGTAATGCCCCGTAGTACCAACAAAGACGGTTCACTGCGCATGATACATCCCAACGACTGGTGCTCTGGTTTCTTCCCCGGCTCTCTCTGGCAAGTATATGCTTATACACACGATGACTATTGGCGTCAGCAGGCCATCAGTTTTACCTGGTTGATAGAAGATGCCAAATGGAATAAAGGTACTCATGACCTCGGTTTCATGATGAACAACAGTTTCGGTAAAGCATGGGAACTCACTGGAGAACGCTCCTACAAAGATGTTGTATTGCAAAGTGCCAAAACCTTGATTACACGCTACAATCCTAAAGTAAAATGTATCCGTTCCTGGGATCATAACCGTGACAAGTGGAAATACCCCGTTATTATCGATAACTTGATGAACCTTGAAATGCTTTTCCGGGCAACGCAGGAGACCGGCGACTCCATCTATTGGAACATAGCCATAAACCATGCCAATACTACCATGAAGAATCATTTCCGTCCGGATTACTCTTCTTTCCACGTAGTAGACTATGACCCCGAAACGGGAGCTGTACGTGCCAGGCAAACCGCACAAGGCTTCTCAGACGATTCATTCTGGAGCCGCGGACAAGGATGGGGATTATACGGTTATACCATGTGTTACCGTTTCACCAAAGACCCAGCTTATCTGGCACAAGCCCGAAACATTGCAGATTTCTTCTTCGGCCTGCCTAACCTGCCCGAAGATTTCATCCCTTACTGGGACATGAAAGCTCCCGATATACCTAATACATCCCGCGACGCATCTGCTGCTACTATCATGGCATCGGCGCTATACGAACTTTCCACTTACGTTTCAACAGCGGACAGCCAACGTTATAAAAAGATTGCCGACAAAATTGTAGACAGCCTCAACAAACATTACCAGGCACAGCCCGAAACCACCTATGGCTTCTTATTGCTCCATTCCACCGGTCATCATCCGGGGGGTGACGAAATAGACGTGCCACTTAACTATGCGGACTATTACTACCTGGAAGCATTGGCAAGAAAAGAAGCACTTGATACAAAAGAACTAATTTCTGATACAATACAAATAGTAAAAGAATAAATAAATCCATATCTTTGCGACAATGGTATTTAGAAAGATACTCAACGTAAAATAACAAAATAAAAGAATCATGAAAAACTTATTCGACATCAAAGGTAAAGTAATCGTCCTGACCGGCGGTTGCG
>CAJMPR010000004.1 GCA_905215345.1 uncultured bacterium | reverse complement strand
CGTAGTAAGTAATGATAACAGGCAAAATCTTACCTGCCTTGTCTTGGGTTCTGGCGTTGAATTGCTTGCAAAACTCCATGATGTTGATTCCCTTAGAACCTAATGCAGGTCCAACGGGAGGTGATGGGTTTGCCGCGCCTCCTTTAATCTGTAATTTGATTAGTCCAGCAACTTCTTTAGCCATTTTTTTATTGATTTATATATAACATTAAACGAAGGACAACTACAGCGTAACAATTCTGCGTTATTCCTTTTCCACTTGCATAAAGCCTAATTCAAGCGGTGTTTTACGCCCGAATATCTTTACCATGACCTTTAGTTTCTTCTTTTCACTATTCACTTCTTCAATGATACCACTGAATCCGCTAAAAGGACCAAAAGTAACCTTTACAGTTTCACCTACAATATACGGAACATTTAAGTCTTCACCCGTTTCTTGCAATTCGTCCACTGTACCAAGTATACGATTCACTTCCGACTGTCTGAGGGGAACCGGTTTATCGGAACCTCCCAAGAAACCTATCACATTAGGGGTATTTCTCAGATGATGAGAAACCTCACCAACCAAAGCAGCCTCCACCAAAACGTAACCAGGAAGATAACTTCTTTCTTTCACAATTTTTTTACCATTGCGAACCTGGTATACCTTTTCGGTAGGAATCAATACCTGAGACACATATTCGCCAAGGTCGCTGTTTTTAATATCAGCTTCAAGATACTCTTTTACCTTAGCTTCTTTTCCGCTAATAGCACGCAAAACGTACCATTTCTTTTCAATCTCAGACATCGTAATTCCTCTTTTTTTTTAATGTGGATAAATTATTTTTTCCATAAAATTCTGGAAACAGAAGTCCATCGCGAACACTACCAATGCAATAAGCAGGGAAGCATATAAAACAACTACCGCACTGTTAGTTAGTTCTGAATACGTAGGCCACGACACTTTATGAACAAGTTCGTCGTAAGATTCTTTAATATAAGCTACTACTTTTTTCATTTCATAAATATTAGCACGGGAGGAGAGGCTCGAACTCCCGACACCCGGTTTTGGAGACCGGTGCTCTACCAACTGAGCTACTCCCGTTTGTACATAATCAGTTCCCGATAATACTACCGGGAACTGATTAATATTTAATTTTAGTCGATAATTTCAGTAATCTGACCAGCACCTACTGTACGACCACCCTCGCGGATAGCGAAACGAAGACCGATGTTCAATGCAACCGGGTAGATCAACTCTACAGTAATAGTTACATTATCACCCGGCATCACCATTTCAGTTCCTTCCGGAAGAGTGATTTCACCTGTACAGTCCATAGTACGCAGATAGAACTGAGGACGGTATTTGTTGTGGAATGGAGTGTGACGACCACCTTCTTCTTTCTTCAGGATATAAACCTCAGCTTTAAACTTAGAGTGAGGTTTAATCTGACCTGGTTTACAAAGAACCATACCACGTTTGATTTCGTTCTTGTCAACACCACGAAGCAACAGACCTACGTTGTCACCAGCCTCACCCTGATCCAGAAGTTTGCGGAACATTTCAACACCTGTTACAACTGATTTCTTATCTTCACCCAAACCAAGGATTTCGATTTCATCACCTACGTGGATAACACCAGTTTCGATACGACCTGTAGCTACAGTACCACGACCTGTGATAGAGAACACGTCTTCTACCGGCATCAAGAAAGGTTTATCAACATCGCGCGGAGGCAACGGAATCCAAGTATCAACAGCTTCCATCAGCTCCATTACTTTGTCTTCCCATTTTTCTACACCATTCAATGCACCAAGAGCAGAACCCTGAATGATCGGAGTATTGTCACCGTCGAAATCATAGAAAGAAAGAAGTTCTCTCATTTCCATCTCAACCAGTTCCAACATTTCAGCATCTTCAACCATATCGCACTTGTTCATGAATACAACCAGCTTCGGAACGTTTACCTGACGAGCCAAAAGGATGTGCTCACGAGTCTGAGGCATCGGACCATCAGTAGCAGCAACTACGATGATAGCACCGTCCATCTGAGCAGCACCAGTTACCATGTTCTTTACGTAGTCGGCGTGACCCGGACAGTCTACGTGAGCATAGTGACGGTTAGCAGTTTCATACTCTACGTGAGAAGTATTAATAGTAATACCTCTTTCTTTTTCTTCAGGAGCGTTATCGATCTGATCGAAAGATTTAACTTCTGAAAAACCTTTCTTACCCAGCACCGTAGTGATAGCTGCTGTCAACGTGGTTTTACCGTGGTCTACGTGACCAATTGTACCAATGTTTACGTGCGGTTTGGTACGTTCGAATTTCTCTTTAGCCATAGCTTTACTTGTTATTTATTTGATTAATAATCAGCTGTTACATCGTCATGAGCTGTTACCGGGACTTGAACCCGGGACCTCTTCCTTACCAAGGAAGTGCTCTACCACTGAGCTATAACAGCAGGGACAAGAGTCGTGGGCAAAGATGGATTCGAACCACCGAAGGCGTAAGCCAGCAGATTTACAGTCTGCCCCATTTGGCCACTCTGGTATTTGCCCAATACATATAAGATCTCTCTTCCCTTGCTGGAACTTTTGCAAGAGGTTTTTACGCCCAGCAATCATTCTCTCCTTTTGAGCCTCTTGTCGGATTCGAACCAACGACCCCGAGATTACAAATCACGTGCTCTGGCCAACTGAGCTAAAGAGGCAGACTTAAAAAATGCAACCGTTACGTTCTATCGCGAGCGAAACGGCTGCAAATTTAGGCATTTATTTTTTACCCGCAAAATTTTAGCGGATTTTTATTTGCTCCGTTGTTTTTCCTTGTACTTAACCAGTTGTTTTTCCAAAGCTTCAAGACAAAGGTCTATAGCTTCTTCAAACGTATCACAAACCTTATTCGCATAAAATTCACCATTGGGAATCAACACTTTCACTCCGGCTTCTTTATTTTCGGCTGTCTCTGGCTTAACAACTCTTAATGACACCTCTACTTTCTTTATATCGTCGTAAAATTTCTCCAACTTAACAGCTTTCTTTTGAATAAAAGCTTGCAATTGCTCTGATGCGTCAAAGTGAATTGATTGAATTCTAACTTCCATACTTACCTCCTTTTCTTTAGGCTCGAGGATGAGCCTGATTATACACTTTTTTAAGCTCTTCAAAAGTAGTATGTGTATAAACTTCCGTCGTCGCTAAACTCTCATGCCCAAGAAGTTCTTTTATTGCACCAAGTTCTGCATCATGATTGAGCATCGTTGTCGCAAAAGTATGTCTCAACACATGTGGACTCCTTTTTTTTATAGTCACTACTTTCGAAAGGTTTCGTCTCACAAGATTTCCTACGATACTTCGAGAAATCCGCTCACCCGTCTCACGAACAAAAAAAGCATCCGCACGCACAGGTATTGCTTCATTTCTCACATTAACATACTCCACCATTGAAAGTCTTAACTCCTCATCAAAAGGTACCAGACGCTGCTTATTTCTTTTTCCCGTCACTTTAATCAAAGAAGCCGAGAAATCCACGTCTTTATCGTCTAACCCTATTAATTCTGAAAGCCGCATGCCGGTAGCATAAAACATTTCAACAATCATATGGTCACGATGCCCTTTAAATCCCTCACCAAAGTCAACATCATCCAGCAGTTCATTCATTTCACTTTCTTTCAGAAACGCAGGCAACGGCTTTTTATTTTTAGGTCCCGCTATTTTTTGCAAGGGATCTACCGTAACCTCACCTTTCCGCAACAGAAATTTATAAAACGACCGAAGCGCACTCAACTTACGGTTAATAGAAGTGGAAGTATACCCTTTCTCCATCAAGGAGACTATCCATTCACGAATAAGTTCCGCGGTTACTTCCGATGGGGCTAATTCTTTAACTTCCTCTTCAGCAAATTCTCCGAACTGACGTAAATCTTCCCGATACGATTTTATCGTTTCTTCGGAGTAATTCCGTTCATACCGGAGATAGCTAAGAAAAGAGTCTGTTAATAACATATCGCTACATCTAAATCATGCAACGAATGTATGAAAAAGAATTCAATAATTCAAAGGAATTTTCGAATTATTAATCTTCTACTTGCTGAAGTTGTTGAACGTAAACGGCACGCTCTTTCTTAAGTCTTTTAGTTACAGACGGTTTATCAAACTGCTGTCTGCTTCTCAATTCCTTAACGATACCGGTTTTTTCAAATTTTCTTTTAAATTTCTTCAGCGCTTTTTCAATGTTTTCGCCTTCTTTTACAGGTACTACAATCATTTTTTTGTTTTTAAAATGTTAATGATTAAAAATCTCACGATTAAAATTGAGCGGCAAAATTACACATACTTTCTTTATTCACAAAACTTTCTGCAAAAAAATCCATCATTCAAGTACAAATTATCAGGCAGATTACTATTTATGAGCCAATAAACTAAGCCGAAAGACACTAAATCGGCTATCGCCAAAAATTAATATCTGATATACGGTAAAGCATATCATTTATCGCTAAATACTAATCTTACTACAGCCGTGAAACTTACTTACTACAGATGTGGTAAGTAAGTTTCACGGCTGTAGTAAGATTAATTTTCAGCAAACCGAAGACTAATCTCCAAGTATCGCGGCAACAATTTATAGTACTTGCAGGGATAAATTCCTTTATCTTCCCTAAGGCAATTAAAAAGAAAGTAAGTATCTTTGGGAGAAATTATTATATCTCAATTACAATATGAATTCAGCAGTCAATAAACGAATAGATGCCCTACGAGGTCTTATTGAGAAAGAAGGCATACAAGCTTTTATCATTCCCAGCACCGATCCACATTTGAGTGAATACGTTGCACCGCATTGGGAATCAAGGAAATGGATTTCCGGTTTTACAGGTTCGGCAGGAACTGTAGTCGTCACCCCACAGAAAGCGGGATTATGGACGGATTCACGTTATTTCCTACAAGCCGCACAGCAGTTGGAGAACACCGGAATTGAATTATACAAAGAAATGCTTCCTGAAACGCCAAGCATTCCCCTGTTCCTCAGCGAACAACTTCATGCCGGAGCAACAGTCGGTATAGACGGTAAAATGTTTTCCGCCGAGGAGATGAAGCATTTACAAGAGGAATTGAATAAAGATGGAATTACTGTGAAAAGCATCTCTGATCCGATGCAACTCTTGTGGAATGACAGACCACCTATGCCTGAAGCTCCAGCCTTCATCTACGATATAAAGTACGCAGGAAAAAGTTGCAGTGAGAAATTAGCATGCATTCGTAAAAAGATGAAAGAGGATGGTGCGGAAGCCTTATTACTTTCGGCATTGGATGAAATCGCATGGACACTTAATATCCGAGGTAACGATGTACATTGTAATCCGGTTGTAGTGAGCTATCTATTGATCACCTCCCGAGAAACTCATTATTTCATTCAGCCCCAAAAGATAACCTCCGATGTTGCATCTTACTTTAAAGAAGCAGGAATCGCCCTACATCCTTACGAAGAAATTGAGGAGTTTATCAGCCATTTGAATGTCGATAGTATTTTAGTGAATCCGGCAAAAACAAACTATGCTATTTATTCGGCAATTCGCAAAGAATGCCAAATCATTAATAAAGAGTCTCCCGTTACGTCACTCAAAGCCATTCGCAATCAACAGGAGATTGCAGGTATTCATGCAGCTATGCAGCGCGACGGAATAGCTTTAGTCAAGTTTTTGAAATGGCTGGAGGAAGCCGTACCATCAGGCAAAGAAACAGAAATAAGCATAGCCCGGAAACTGCATGTATTCCGTGCAGCGCAACCGTTATATATGGGCGAAAGTTTCGATACTATCGCCGGATACAAGGAACATGGGGCTATCGTCCATTACGAGGCTATTCCCGAAACAGATGTACGCTTAAAACCGGAAGGATTTCTTTTACTGGATTCCGGTGCACAATATTTAGACGGTACTACGGACATTACCCGTACCATTGCACTCGGACCTTTGACGGAAGAAGAGAAGACAGACTATACCTTAGTATTAAAAGGCCATATTGCATTGGCGATGGCAGTATTCCCGCAAGGTACGCGTGGGGCACAATTGGATGTACTGGCACGAATGCCCATATGGAGACAGCACATGAATTTCCTGCATGGTACAGGTCATGGAGTAGGACATTTCCTAAACGTACACGAAGGTCCTCAAAGCATTCGCATGAACGAAAATCCCGTAACCCTCCAAACGGGTATGGTCACATCCAACGAACCGGGAGTATACAAAGCTGGAAGTCACGGCATCCGCACAGAGAATCTGGTATTAACCATCCTAGCCGGAAAAGGCATGTTCGGTAACTATCTGAAGTTTGAAACAATTACCCTTTGCCCTATCTGCACAAAGGGAATCATCAAGGAAATGTTGACAGCCGAAGAAATGGATTGGCTGAATGATTATCACCGGATGGTATACGAAAAACTTTCGCCGGACTTAAACAATGAGGAAAAAGAATGGTTGAAAAAAGCATGTAAAAGAGTGGTTAGCGGTGAGTGATAACTCATTCATCACAAATAACTAATCGTTAATAATTAAAAAGATGGCACTAATAAAATCAGTAAGAGGATTTACTCCGGAGTTCGGAGAAAATTGTTTTTTAGCCGATAATGCCGCTATCATCGGCGATGTCAAAATGGGACGTGATTGCAGTATCTGGTTCAGCACGGTACTACGTGGAGATGTAAATTCAATCCGTATTGGAAACGGAGTAAATATCCAAGATGGAAGCGTACTCCACACGTTATACGAAAAGTCAACCATAGAAATAGGAGATCATGTTTCAGTGGGACACAATGTAACCATTCACGGAGCTACCATCAAGGATTATGCCCTTGTAGGAATGGGGTCCACCATTCTGGACCATGCCGTTATAGGTGAAGGGGCTATTGTAGCCGCCGGCTCACTGGTATTAAGCAACACCGTCATAGAACCGGGAAGTATCTGGGGCGGGGTACCTGCAAAGTTCATCAAAAAAGTCGACCCGGAACAGGCAAAAGAACTGAATCAAAAGATTGCACATAATTATCTGATGTATTCAAATTGGTATAAATAAAAAAGAGGGCTGCAATTGCAGCCCTCTTTAATTTCACCCATATATTAAAAATTTATCATATTCAACACCTTATCTGTTGCCCCGGCATTGCCTGTAACATAATCTCCGGCATTCATTCCAACTTCACGCAGGAATGTTTCATCCGTCAACATACGGTCAAGCAACGCTTTCAGTTCTTCATAATTCTTAATGGAGAAACCACCTTGCGCCTCCAATAACTGGACTGCCTCCTGAAATTTCTGATATTTCGGACCAAAAATAACCGGAATACCATAAACAGCTGCTTCCAAGGTATTGTGAATACCTACTCCGAATCCGCCACCGATATAAGCAATCTCTCCGTAACGATAGATAGAAGAAAGCAAACCATAACAATCTATAATCAGACAGTCCGCTTTACGGACATTCTTTTCGTCAGCACGGGTATAGCGCACATAAGGACGTTTCAGCTTACGGATAATTTCAACCAAATGATTTTCATCAATAACATGCGGCGCAATTATCAGTTTCACTTCGGGATGCTGATTAAAATATTCAATGAATAAGTCTTCATCGGGCTGCCAGGAACTTCCAGCAACAAAAGTCATCGTATTATTCTTGAAAAGCTCTACCAAAGGAAGATCTTTTGCTTCTTCACGAATCTGAAGCACACGGTCAAAGCGGGTATCTCCCACCACCGTGACCCGGTTAATGCCAATCTTTGCCAAATAACGTTTGGAACGCTCATTCTGTACAAACAAGTGATCAAAGTTACGCAACACATTTCTATATGTTCCGCCATACCACTTGAAGAAAATTTGCCCGCGACGAAAAATGGACGAAACACTATATACCGGAATACGGCGCTTATGCAGTTCATCCAGATAGTTTTTCCAAAACTCATATTTGATAAAGAACGCCATGCAAGGATTCACTATATCCAGGAATTTCTTTACATTACGTGGTTTATCAAAAGGTAAGTAGCAAATAACATCAGCCCCTCTGTAATTCTTACGAACTTCGTAGCCCGACGGTGAAAAGAATGTCAGCAAAATACCATAATCCGGATACTTGGCACGTATTTTCTCAATCAACGGACGTCCTTGTTCGAATTCGCCCAAAGAAGCAGCATGGAACCAGATGTAGCGTACATCTTTCTCCAACTGCTGACGAAGAAGTTCGTAAACCACCCAGTGTCCCTTCATCATCTTCCGAGGCTTACGACTAAACGGAGTAGCCAAGTGAATCACAATGTCATAGATTACTATTGCCAGATTGTAAAGCATACTTTTCTCCGCCTTTTACTTATTTCAAAATATCAATAGCACGCTGTATACGAGCCAAGGTCTCTTCTTTACCCAACAATCCGGTAATATCAAACATGTGCGGTCCCTTGCACTCTCCCACTACCGCCAAACGAAAGGCGTTCATAACATTGCCCATGTGATATTCTTTTTCGGTAATCCAGCCAATCACTATGTCCTCGGAAGGTCTAGATGAAAAGTCATCAATACCCCGAAGCACTTCTATCAACTCGGTCATGATACGGGGAGTATCTTCAAGCCAACGCTTCTTGACATCTTTTTCAGCATATTGGTCAGGAGCTACAAAGAAGAAACGAGTTTGGTCCCACAATTCTTTCACAAAATTGACACGGCTTTTCACTAGAGAAACCACTGTAGTAAGGAACTTGTCACTATATAAATCCGTATTCACCCCGTTAGCTTTCAACACCGGTTTGAAAAGTAGAGCAATCTCTTCATCGGACTTCTGAAGTATATATTCATGATTGAACCAAATACCTTTCTTATAATCAAACTTAGCACCCGATTTACTACAATGGCTCAGATTAAACAGTTTCACCAATTTATCCATCGACATCAGTTCCTGATCATTTCCCGGGTTCCAGCCCAATAAAGCCAAGAAATTAATAACCGCTTCGGGCAAGTATCCGGACTCACGATAACCGGAAGACACTTCACCGGTCTTAGGATCATGCCATTCCAATGGGAACACGGGGAAACCAAGGCGGTCGCCATCACGTTTACTCAACTTACCGTTCCCTTCGGGCTTCAACAATAAAGGTAGATGGGCAAAAGCAGGCATTGTATCTTCCCAACCGAAAGCACGATACAAAAGTACATGCAACGGAGCCGAAGGTAACCATTCTTCTCCACGGATTACATGAGAAACTTCCATCAAATGGTCATCTACTATATTTGCCAAATGATAGGTTGGAAGTTCATCTGCCGATTTATAAAGAACTTTATCATCTAAAATAGATGAGTTTATAACCACCTCGCCACGAATCAAATCGTTCACATGTACATCTTCATTCGGTTCTATTTTAAAACGAACTACGTACTGCTTGCCTTCAGCAATCAAGACTTCCACTTCTTCCTTTGAAAGCGTTAACGAATTGCGCATTTGCATGCGAGTAGATGCATCATATTGGAAATTGGCTATTTCCGCACGTTTCGCTTCCAGTTCCTCCGGAGTATCAAATGCAACGTAAGCCTTACCGGCATCCAACAATACCTGAACATACTTCTTGTATATTTCACGACGTTCGGACTGACGGTACGGACCGTACTTTCCGCCAAAGCTAACACCCTCGTCAAAAGGGATACCCAACCACTTGAATGACTCCAGTATATATTCTTCTGCTCCCGGCACAAACCGGTTAGAATCAGTATCTTCAATACGGAAAATTAAATCTCCTCCATGCTGACGAGCAAAGAGATAATTATATAATGCAGTGCGCACACCACCAATGTGCAACGCCCCTGTAGGACTCGGGGCAAAACGGACTCTGACTTTTCTTTCTGTCATAATCTATCTTACTTATGAATAAATTAGACGGCAAAATTAAACCTTTTTTTCCACACTAATGTTTTTTTTTGTACTTTTCGCAAAAATTTCAACCGATATGAGTTATTTCAAGGGAAAAAAGAAAGAGTTCTCATTTAGAGATTTACTATATAAGGCGCTGATTTTTATCGGTACCATGGGGGTTATAGTCTATTTTCTGCCAAGGGATGGTAAATTTAACTACCAATTCGATATAGACAAACCGTGGAAATACGGACAGTTAATGGCTACTTTTGATTTCCCCATTTATAAAGACGATAATGTGGTAAAAAAGGAACAAGACAGTATTCTCGCTACTTTCCAACCTTATTTTCAGTTAGATAAAAGTACAGAGAAGAAAGTAGTTCAGAAGCTGAAGAACGATTATCAAAGTCATTTGCGTAAAGTGCTCCCTTCTACAGACTATATTCGCCACATCGAAAAAATACTGTCCGAAGTTTATCAGGCAGGAATACTTGCTACTGAAGAGCTTAGCACTCTTTACAAGGATAGTACATCTGCCATCATGGTGATAAATGACAAGCTCGCCAATCAACAAAGTATTGACAAACTTTTTTCAGTCAAAGAAGCGTATGCTTATCTGCTTACCGCAGATACTCTGCACTACCGACCGGATATTCTCAGACAATGCTCACTCAATGAATATTTGTTCCCCAACCTGACGTATGATGCAAAAAGAACCGAAAGCGCCAAGAAAGAGGCTCTTGACAATTATTCATGGGCAAACGGCATTGTATTAAGCGGGCAAAAAATCGTCGACAGGGGTGAAATCGTAAACCAAGAAACTTACAGTATTTTGGAAAGTTTGCGAAAAGAATCTATCAAGCGTAGTGAATCTATCGGACAAAAACGACTTATGCTGGCCGGACAAATATTATTTGTCAGTATCTTCATACTGTGTTTCATGTTATACCTTGATTTATTCCGCAAAGATTATTACGCCCGTAAAGGAAGTCTATCCCTACTTTTTACACTTATTGTATTCTATAGTGTGATAACAGCCGTTATGGTAGCAAACAATATATTCAATGTATATATCATTCCTTATGCCATGCTACCGATCATCATTCGTGTATTCCTTGATTCGCGAACGGCATTCGTCACACAAGTAGTCACAATCTTGATTTGTTCCATCTGCCTGCGCTATCCGCATGAGTTTATCTTGCTACAAGTTACCGCCGGATTGGTTGCCATTTTCAGTTTGCGGGAATTGTCACAGCGTTCGCAACTTTTCCGTACAGCTCTGCTCGTAATATTGACCTATACCGCAGTTTATTTTGCTTTCGAGCTGATTACAGAGAACGATTTATCAAAACTGAACGGAAGTATGTATACCTACTTCGTTATAAACGGAGTACTTCTATTATTTACTTATCCGTTACTTTTCCTTGTGGAAAAAACTTTCGGCTTTACCTCCAACGTTACATTGGTCGAGCTATCCAATATCAACAACAGCTTGTTACGCCGTATGTCCGAAACAGTTCCGGGCACCTTCCAGCACTCGATGCAGGTGGCAAATCTAGCTGCTGAAGCAGCCAACCGTATCGGCGCCAAGAGCCAACTGGTACGAACCGGAGCTTTGTACCATGACATCGGTAAGATGGAAAATCCTGTTTTCTTTACCGAGAACCAATCCGGTGGTGTCAATCCTCATAAAAACCTTAGTTATGAGCAAAGTTCACAAGTCGTTATCAGCCATGTAACGGATGGGGTAAAACTGGCAGAGAAGAATAATCTGCCTAAAGTTATCAAAGATTTCATCATTACTCACCACGGACGTGGGAAGACCAAATATTTCTATATTTCCTGGAAAAATGAGCACCCGGGCGAGGAGCCTAATGATGAATTATTCACTTACCCCGGTCCGAATCCGTTTTCCAAAGAGCAAGCTATACTTATGATGGCCGACTCCGTGGAAGCCGCATCACGGAGTCTACCCGAGTACACAGAAGAAAGTATCAGCAATCTGGTAGATAAGATTATTGATTCGCAGGTAGAAGAAGGGTATTTCAAAGAATGTCCCATCACTTTTAAAGATATAGCTATTGTGAAAGCTGTTTTCAAGGAAAAGTTGAAAACGATTTATCACACTCGCATAAGTTATCCCGAACTAAAAAAATAAAAGCTATGGAAGTAAGCGCTAAAGAACAGCAAAGAGCTGAAAATTTGCTGCAAAGTCGTCAGATCAAGCTACATCAGATTGAGAGTTTCAGTTTTATGAAACGCTATTATCAAGTGCCCCGTAAAAGTAATTTGGCGTCGAAAGATAAATATGGACCGGGAATACTGACCTTGCACCTGAAAGACAAAAAGGACAAAGTTATCCTATTGCCTCCTTTCAGGCATCCGTCATCAGTGATTCGTTTTCTTCTTTCTAAAGAAATACCTTTTTCCAACTATGCCCCACGGGAGCGAAGTGAGAAAATTCTCCCGACAGAAACTTTTCAACGACCGTCGCTTTATATGTTTTGGTTTTTTGTTTTGTTTCTGATGTTTTTGATATTGGGGTATTACTCCATCAACGGAGACGTATGCTGGAGATTTATTCCGGCAATCATCTCTTTTGGATTAAGCCTTTTCTTTATGAACATGCTGATGACACGCTTCTGTTATCTGACATTGGATAACGAAGCTCTTACTGTGCACAGTGTAGGCAGAACCATTCGTTATCCTTATACTGATTTACGAAAAGTCAACTTTGACTTTGCCCGTGAGCAGACCTTTACGCATGTTATGGAACTGCTGGACAAGAACTATCGTTACCGCCTGTTCTACATCGGAAGAGTTTCAAGAAAAAAACTGAATGAAATAGCCGAACGATTACAAGAGGCAGGAATAGATGCTACTTGCAGTCTCAATGATAATAAGCGCTTCTTTCAGGATACTTATCTCAACCATTGAAAATCAATCATTAACCGTAATAATTTTAAGTTAATCCAGACTTTTCAACAGCCCCGCACAAGCATCTTCCAATAAATCAAGTACATATTCAAACCCTTCGGCTCCACCATAGTAAGGATCGGGAACATGATCTGCATGAGTAAACTTGGTGCAATATTCCGTCATGCGGTGTATCTTGCTCCATTCGTCGGGTGAAGGAGCACGATCTTTCAAATCATCAATATTACGGTCATCCATTCCGATAATCAAATCGAAGTTATAAAAATCTTCCGTACGTACCGGACGTGAATGGTGTGTTAGATTATACCCGCGACGGGCAGCGTGAGCACGCATGCGACTATCGGGCAACTCGCCCTGATGATAGGACAAGATACCTGCCGAATCAATGAGAAACTCATCTTCTTGCCCGGCTTCTTCCACCAAATGTTTCATCACTCCTTCTGCCGAGGAAGAACGACAAATATTGCCTAAACAAACAAACAGGATTTTCTTCTTATTACTCATAAAAAACAATATATAAATCAGACCTTTACATCGGGTCTACATCATAATAAACAATCAGAGACTTGAAACGATCTTCAGCAATCATATCTTTCTGTACTTGCAACAGGAGTTCACGTACACGTGCCATCGGAGCATTTGTTTCAATCTTCACAATGATTTTACGAATGAATAAAGTTTGCACGCGGGCTACGGGTGGTTTGTCGGGCCCCAGCACACGGTTTCCAAATGTAGCACGCAATCTACTTGCCATGATTTGTGCCATCAGATCAAGCAAGGTTTCATTCCGGTTCTTCAGGTAAACATATACCAACCGGTAGTAAGGCGGATAGTGAAACATCTGACGTTCAGATAGCTGTCCGCCCACCATGCCTTCATAATCATTGGAGATAACCTGGGGAATAATCGGGTGATCCATGCTTTTGGTTTGCAATACCACCCTGCCTCTCTTGTTCTTTCGCCCGGCACGTCCTGCCACCTGTGCCATGAGTTGAAAAGCACGTTCGTAAGCACGGAAATCAGGATAATTCAACATGATATCGGCATTAAGAATACCTACTACACTCACATGGTCGAAGTCCAATCCTTTGGAAACCATCTGCGTACCGATAAGAATATCCGTTTTGCCCTGTTCAAAGTCGGAGATGATACGCTCATAGGCAGCACGCGTACGGGTAGTATCCAAGTCCATACGGGCAATGGCTACCTCGGGAAACAATGCCTTGACATCATCTTCTATCTTTTCCGTACCAAATCCCCGATTCCGCAAATCAGCCCCCTCACAGGCGGGGCATATACGCGGAAGCTGATAAGTATATCCGCAATAATGGCACGTCAACTGGTTTAATCCTTTATGAAACGTCAAACTCACATCACAGTTCTTGCACTTCGGCACCCACCCACAAGTGTGACATTCTATCATTGGGGCAAAGCCGCGACGATTCTGAAACAGAATGACCTGCTCTTTCTGTTCCAACGCTTCACGAATATATTGCAGCAATAAAGGAGAGAAAGGACCGTTCATACGCTTTTTGCGTTGCAGTTCCTTAATATCTACGGGGATGATTTCCGGTAATTGTATTTCCTTATATCTTTCTTTCAACTCTACCAGACCGTATTTGCCAGCCACAGCGTTGTTCCAAGATTCTATAGAAGGAGTCGCCGTACCCAGCAAAGTCTTGGCCCCATACATTGCCGCCAGAATAATAGCTGCATTACGGGCATGATAACGGGGAGCCGGATCTTGTTGTTTATAAGTGTTCTCATGTTCCTCGTCTACAATCACCAATCCCAGTTTACGGAAAGGAAGGAATACAGACGAACGGACTCCCAATATTATATCGTATCCCTTCTCCGACAGTTGTTTTTGCCAAATCTCCACCCGCTCCGCATCCGGAAACTTGGAATGATAGATACCCAGGCGAGAGCCGAATACCCGTTGCAAACGCTCCGTGATTTGAGTTGTCAGAGCTATCTCGGGCAATAGATATAGTACTTGTTTTCCCTGCCGGATGGTTTCTTGTATCAGATGAATGTATATTTCAGTTTTTCCGCTGGACGTTACTCCATGTAACAGGCAGACATTCTTTATAGTCAAACTCTGTACTATCTCATCGTGTGCCCGTTGTTGGTATTCGTTCAATGGATTCAGAGGAAAGGTATCTTTCGTTGAGATAGTGTTCAACCGACCAATCTCGTGCTGATAAACCTCAAAGACTTCACGTTCTACCAGCCCATTGAATACGGACGGAGTAGCAGAAGCACGTTGCAAAAGTTCCTTTTTAGTAACCTCTTTCCGTACTTTCCCCAAGCAACCGGAAAGTTCGATATACTTCATCAATAAGTCCAGTTGTTTGGGAGCACGCCGCTGTAACTCGTCAAAGAAGAAATGCAAGCGACGTTCATTGCTTGCCGTAGCCGTCAACCGTACACGAACTTCCGTTTTGGGTTTGTAAGTCCGTTTCAACTCTTCTTTTACGAAGATAGCTTCCTTATCCAACAAGGATTTTATAACTGATAGTATGTTCTTAATGCCACTATCCTTCTCCAGCTTCGTCACGCATTGCTCCGGTTCGACCGAAAGCAAGTCCAGCACTTTCTGTTCTTTTTCCGGTAACTGAACATCTGATTCGAAGTCAGGATTGTATTCCACCATGGTTTCACTTTCCAGCTTCAATCCCGAAGGTAAGGCTGCTTTGTAAACATCACCCTGTGTGCACAAATAATAGTCCGCCAACCACTTCCAGAACTTAAACTGCTCGGGAAGTAAAATAGGATGCGTATCCAGTAAAGCTGTCACCGCTTTCACCTCATATTCAGTCGGTACAGAATAATGTACATTCTGCACAATTGCCGTATAGTATTTCTTCCTTCCGAAAGGTACTACTATCCGACAACCTATTTGCACTTCTTCTTCCATTTCCCGTGGAAGGGAATAGGTAAAGCAACCGTGCAATGGCAAAGGCAATATGACATCGACAAATTTTTCCATCGTGAGGACAAAGATAGTGCAAACCAAGCACAAAAAAAATAGCGTTGCCAATCAAAATCGGCAACGCTATCTATTGAAATTATATCTTATACTTTAGAAGAGATAAGCAGCTGATATTTGCCAAGTCTTATTCTTAGCTCCAATAGCATGTTCTGCATTTTCCCACGTAAAGGAATCACCGAATGGAATATTGTAATTAACTCCAAGTTGTAAATGCTGAATCAACTTCACACCGGCACCAAAATTAATACCAACTTGCGCTTTCTTTCTATCCAAGCCGTCTTTTTCCTTTTTGAAATCAAAATAGAAATCAGGACCGGCAGCAAGATAAATCCCCAACATACTACCCAAACCGATAGAATACTTCAAATTAACGGGAATGTCCAGTCCTGACTGCTTAAAGCCATGTTCACCTTTCTGAGAATAGAGCAAAGCGCCATCAACTCCCAAACCAATAATAGGTATTGTTACCTCTGCCATAGGTCCAAAAAAGAATCCGGTAGAGTTATCCTTCATTCCTTCCATTTTTAGTTTAGACAAGTTTACACCGCCTTTTACACCAAACTTAAGCAACTGTGCCTGAACAGGCATAGCCATCGCCAAGCAGCATATAGCTATCATAAAAACACTAAAAATCTTTTTCATAATTCAAACTGTTTAAATTTCCGGGACAAATATATGTAAAATATTCATAAAAAGAACAACTGCAATTCCTATTTGTTCATTGCAATATAAGCAAGGAAACGCAAAAGATACTACTTTTGTATATCAAACCAAGCAAGGGCCGGAATAGTCGATAGATAAACGCAAGTCAGAAATCATATTTCACTACACGTATGATAAAAATCAGAAAAACAAACATCACAGAGATTGAGACTCTCATGGATATTTTCGAGCAAGGGAAACGTATCATGCGTAAAGATGGAAACATGAAACAATGGACAAACGGTTATCCTACGATTGAAATTATCAACAAGGATATTGAGAATGAAAACAGCTATGTTTGCATTGACGAACAACAACATATCATAGGAACTTTCGCATTTATAAACGGGAATGATCCGACCTACACACACATCTATGAAGGAGAATGGATGGACGATACACGTCCCTACGGCGTTATCCATCGCTTGGCAAGTACAGAAGATAGTAAAGGGGTGGCAACTGCCTGCCTGCAATGGTGTTATGAACAGATTTCCAATCTACGGGCAGATACGCATCGAGATAACCATATCCTGCAATACATTTTAAAAAAGCATGGTTTCCAATATTGTGGCATCATCTATTTGCTCAATGGAGACGAGCGATTGGCTTTTCAGAAGTTGTAAAGATCAATAAGCTAATCCAAATAAATAAAATCCTTCAAACATTCTTTATTGCTTATTTGTATTATATACAGTATATGTACTTCCATAATTCTGTGGAAGCAAAAACTGTATATTGTATGAAGGACTACAAAAAAATGACAGTCGGACAAATTGTAGCCGACAATTTCGGTAACGCTGAAATATTTGATAAATACGGTATTGATTTTTGTTGTCACGGTTCCGTTCTCCTACCCGAAGCCAGCCAAAAGGCCGGAGCAGATGTAAATGAAGTAATCAAAAACATTGAGAACGCAACTTTATCAACTTCTGAAAGCATTGATTTTAAAAGCTGGCCTTTGGACTTATTGGTAGATTATATTCTCAAGATTCATCATCGTAACATCCGCAGCAAGGGACCCAAGTTACAAGAATTATTGGATAAAGTATGCCATGTTCACGGTAACAAACATCCGACATTGTACAATGTTCAGGTATTATTTCAGCAATCTCTTAGCGACCTTAACCAGCACCTTGACAAAGAAGAACTGGTTCTCTTCCCCTACATCTACGAAATGGTAAAGGCCAAACTTGATAATACTGCGTTACAGGAGTTTCATTGCGGTAGCATCCAAGCCCCCATATCCGTAATGTTAGCGGAACATGACGCAGAAGGTGAACGCTATCGCCATATCGAAAGATTAACCAATGGATATTCTGCCCCGGACGATGCGTGCGACAGCTATCGCCTGTTGCTACAGGAATTGAAAGATTTTGAAACTGCTCTGCACCAGCATATCCACCTGGAAAATAATATTGT
Source organism: uncultured bacterium (assembly GCA_905215345.1). Taxonomy (GTDB): domain Bacteria; phylum Bacteroidota; class Bacteroidia; order Bacteroidales; family Bacteroidaceae; genus Bacteroides. The sequence goes on along the minus strand of CAJMPR010000004.1, from coordinate 339,016 downwards.
CTTTCCACGTGCTATCGAACTTGAAACGGAACTAAAAGAACAGTCATGACGCAAATTAGAATCAAACGAGTATATGAAGCCCCAGATACTACAGACGGCTACCGTGTATTGATAGACCGTTTGTGGCCTCGTGGCATGAAGAAAGAACATCTGAAATATGATGTATGGGAAAAAGATATTACTCCTTCACCGGAATTGAGAAAATGGTTCCATGAAGACATTGCCAATCATTGGGAAGGCTTCGCAACCATGTATAAAAAAGAACTTGAGAGTTCCGAGACTGTCCGGCAATTCATCAAAACAATAAAGCCATACCATACGGTAACTTTACTATATGCTTCCAAAGAAACCGTTTATAACCATGCACGTATTTTACAGGAGTATCTTCAAGAACATGTAAACCAATAATCACACATTCTATAATTTAAGAACTAAAGGAGTTCTATTATCCGAACTTCTTTTTCAATTCTTCTACCCCTGTCCCCGTGAAATACTCTTCTACAAAATTCCAGCGCTGTTCATCTGTCAGGCTATCAGTACCAAAAAAGAATGTAAACAATTCTATCTGTTCTTCAAAAATCCGTTCGTTAGTATCCAGAATAAAGTTACGATATTCATTGGATGCAGCCAGTCGTTGCAAGTGTTCAGGATCATTAAAACGAATATGAACACAAGGTGTACCGCCCCCTTCTACACTAAAAGAAAGACAATCGAGCATAGAAAGCAAGTTGAGTAACATATTCAAATCAGAGAAAGGAGTACAATAGAACAATAAACGCTCTCCCTTACCTCCAACGATGCGTTGGGCAAACAACTTTTGATAGCGGGATAAAAGCAGATCGAAACCTTTAGTTACTGTAAAAGACAGTTCATTCGAATCCTTTTTCTTGATACTGCTGATATAGCTCACGCTGCGTCCCTCTTCCGTGCGACTCTCCAGCAAAGAGCCGATAAAACGTTTTGCAGAAGGTACATCCATTCCATGCTCTGCAAAAACTGCTCGCAGTTCTTCTTCATCAAAACGGCCCTTCGTCTTCAACAAAGCCGTTTTCAACATGGTTGTCAAACTTTGAAACAGAGCATCCATACGTTGACGAATCACACTCGCATTTTCTTTCAGCAATACCTCATGTTTTCCTACAGATACCGCACGAGAACCGTCCCAAAGTGTTCCGTTATTTAGTTTTTGCTTAAACTCTCTATATCCCAATCCCGGAAAACGTTCTTCCCAAAGATTTTCCAAACGTACCTGATATACGCCTTCCTCATTCTTTACCTCTGTCAAGTAAGATTTGAATTCGCGGGCAAAAGCATCTCCCGTTTTATCTTGTATGTACCCTTCAGTCAAAAGATTTTGCGGACTTACTTCCAACAAATGTGTTCCGTAGCGTTGCGCCAAGTCATCTTCCAGCCATAATAAAGCCGTTTTAATAAGTTGTCCCAGTTCAGCCTCATATTCCAACTTATTCTTCGTTCGCGGCAACTTCACCACAAATTCAAAGTCGGACAAGGAGACGAGTATTTCTTCTTTCTCTCCTTTCATTCGGTAAACTTCCATGAGTTTTTTTAAGATAAGCTCCAACTGCTCCTGCGCTATATTACCCGTCTGATGCAAACGCTTCATATAATAAAAATCCCGTTCGTGGTAATCAGTAGCCGAAACTCCCTGTACATCTGCATCACGGGCAGCACGACCTATTTCCTGAATATAATCAACGAATGTTCCGGATGGAGCTACATGGTAAACACGGTCAATATCACTAATGTCCACTCCCATTCCAAAAGCTTTCGTAGCGACAATCATCCGCTTCGTTCCTTCTTTGAACTCCTGCACAATGGCCGCTTTTTGCTCTTTATCCTTCTTACCATAGTAGGAAGCTACCATGTCCCAATCGGCAGGACGTACCCACGTCTTCAAACGCATATCGATACCACCGGCAAAAGGATAATAAAGTAATGTCTTATGCCCATCCAGAAAGTCTTCCACCCTGCCACAAATAACACGCTGCTTACCCTTATCGTACGTTTCACCCTCTTCCAATGTCAACTGACGAATATCAAAACCGATATTTCTACGTTTCACCGTACCTACATAAAGCACACACGGTTCCATTTGTAAAGAACGAATCGTCTCGAACACCATGTCATTCCCGCCTTGCGGATTCCAAACGGCTGTAGCTGTCAATGCAAATAATGGAAAAGTATAACCCAGATTCTGTTTCAAGGCATTCAAATAGCGTCCCAGAAACCAATAATCCACCCGGAATTCTTTACCCCATGTCGTTACAGTATGAGCCTCATCTATAACTACCAGACCGATACGACGTTCACCAATAAAATGCTTGATGTCGTAAGATAACAGTAATTCGGGAGACAGATAAAATAAGTCTATTTCTCCTTCCCTTACTTGCCGGTAAACTTCCATCTTCTGTTCAGGTGACAAATCGGAAGACGCATAGACTACGCGTTCATATCCTAAATCCTGCAAACCTTCTACCTGGTCTACAATCAAGGCTTTCAAAGGAGACACCACAATAGTCAGTAAATTATACTCTTTACCCAAATAGATAGCCGGAAGCTGGAACAACAATGATTTTCCGGCTCCTGTAGGAGCGGTCAGCAGAATATTATCCGGCTGTTCATCGCCTTGCTGCGCTTTTTCGGTTTCACAGATAACATTCTCAATCAACTGTCCCTGTGAAATGCACAGCGTTTCTTTGCTTTTGAACAAATCATCATAGATCTCGAGATCACGGAATTGCTCGTAACCATAAATTTCTTGCAAAAGTTCTTTCACACTTTGCCGACAATTCTCCGGCAAACAGCGTTCTTTCAATTCGGGTAAACGGCATGCCGTTTCTACTTGTGCTTTTATCATCAATACGGGGGAATTAAAAAAGAAAAGAGGTCGTTATCCAGCCATAGCAAAGGCCATCAAACTACCTCTTTCTATTATTTATCTTATCCTCCAGCAAAAAGAGGATAAAACTCATTCAAAGCGTGTTAATACTCCTCTTCGTTAAAGAAGAAATCTTCCTTACTGGGATAATCGGGCCAAATATCTTCAATGCTTTCATAAATCTCGCCTTCATCTTCCATCTCCTGCAGGTTCTCAATCACTTCAAGCGGAGCTCCTGAACGCATGGCATAATCAATCAGTTCATCCTTAGTTGCCGGCCAAGGAGCATCTTCCAATTTAGATGCTAATTCCAATGTCCAATACATAGTCTCTAAGTATTAAAATTGTGAATATTAATTCCTACTTCTCATTTTTCGGCAAAAGTATAACAAAATAATTCACTTGCAACTATTATTCCAAAATATTTCTTCTTTTTTCTCGTCTTGGTTCATTTTTCGTGAAAGAACGAACAAATAATCGGACAAACGGTTAACATAAGCCAATAATTCAGAAGAAATTTCTACCTGCTCACCCAAAGTAAGAATACGACGCTCGGCACGTCTACAGATGGTACGGCAAATATGACTGACGGCAGCCCCCCGACTTCCACCGGGAAGAACAAAAGACGACAACGGTGGAAGCATTTCATCCAGCCTATCAATCTCATGTTCCACCATTTCCACCAACTCCGGAGTAATAATACTCACTTCATGGAGCTTAATTTTTTCACGGTCTGTCGCAAGATGGGAACCAACTGCAAAAAGTTTATCCTGTACCTGTTGCAGGAACTTCTTGTCACGTTCATCCGTCAGGTAGGTAATTAACAGTCCTAAATGAGAGTTCAGTTCATCCACCGTTCCATAGGCTTCCAGACGGATATGGGTTTTAGACACACGAGTACCACCAACAAGAGAGGTAGTACCCTTATCCCCGGTTTTTGTATATACAAGACTTTTCTTCATAAAAAAGAGTTTTTTAGTAAACACTAATCATTACTATCAAACGTCTAAAGATAATCAAAAGTTGACAATGTAATCTTGTTTTATCTTTGTTTTATCAAAGAAGATGATACCAAGGTCATAAAGGTCAAAAGTAATGCCTGCCCGTTCGTCTTCTTTCATTTGTTTCCAAAGAGTACGCATCCGTGAAGTATAATGAATACCTTCAATAACAAAAACAGACTTACCCGTAGTACGGGCAGCACAGATACGGAAAACTTCTTCCATAAACTCCGGATGCTTGTAATCATGCAAATAAAGAAACTCTACGGGGATACCGCTTTCCAGAAAAAGCCCGGAAAGTTCGGAAGCAGAAGTATAGTCAGCATCTTCTTTGCCTGCTTTCAGATACAGCGAAGAAGCCGACAAAGTTCCGGCATCTACGATTGTCCCGGGTTGGGTATCATTTACCAACCGAAAAAGCAACCGCTTCACCTTTTTTGATTCAGCTCCCCAATACCGGTCTTTCTGTATTGCAAGTTCCTGTTCTGCATCAGCTAAGTTCTTATACTTATAATAAGGAGCTTTTTCATAAATTACATAGGTAATCAAGTTGAAGGCAAAAGGCGAATGTACCCCATAACCACAACGGTGGCGAAAACGAAACAACCAGATAAACGGACGTTTCAATGCAAGAATAAAACGATGACACCTCATAATAGATTATTTACGCAGTTCGCCTTTCATGATAATGCCCTCACCCGACGAATAATTTTCTTTCACCGTCAAGTCGACGCTTTCCCCTTCAAAACGCAGTTTAATATCCAATGCACTTATCCAGTTTACATAATGGGCTTTCAGCTCTAAGACCTTCGGTTCAGCCCAAGCATAACTCCCTGCTACCCAGAAAGGGCCTTCAATTCCTTTAAAGCTATCTACAGGAGTAATTGAGTAAGGAGGATGAACTTCGGTCGACACCTTCAACCACTGTTTATAACCAAACAATAAATCATACGAATTCCCGTTAGTTTCTGTAATCGTCAACACTACTTCTTTAGGTTTGAACTGTAAGTTGAGAGACTGCCAACCAAATTTATTCTGCCCAAGTTCAATTCGTTTTCCGGCATATTCTCGTGAAACAGCTGAGGTAGCTTTACCTTGCACTACCGGCAGTTGATATGTGCTTTGCTTCTTTTGTAACTGTTTATAAGCCTTCCCCGGCATTAACGGAGTATCACCAACTTCCGGTAATAAACGTTTCCAAACCAGACGACGTTGAGTACGTCCGTCTATCAAAGTACATTCGGTGATAACCACAACCATATCTTTATCCGGAATAACCAAAACATACTGTCCGAGTGCACCGTCAGCACGTACGGCACCGGGATATTCGCAAAGCCACATCTGATAACCATAACCATCACCACCGGTTTCCATTTGCTTGGTCATCATCTGTTCCACCCACGACGCAGGAAGTAATTGTTTTCCTTCCCACTTGCCGTGATTGAGTAACAACTGTCCGAATTTTGCCAATGATTCACTCTGTATATGTAGCCCCCAACCACCTGTATTGACCCCTTCGGGACTGATTTCCCAAGCCACCTCAGTGATGTTCATCGGATTGAAAACCTTCAGCTTCAGATAATCCAATACTGTCATGCCGGTTACTTTCTGCACAATAGCAGAAAGCAGATAGGTACTTATCGAATCATATTCAAACTGCTTGCCGGGAATCTTGACCGGTTTTGCCAGAAAAGTACGTATCCAGTCGGAACAGTTATTACGCATATTCCAGTCAGGCGTGATACCCGAGGTCATGGTTAGCAAGTTGCGGACAGTCATATCCGCCAAGTTTGCAGAGATTGTATCGGGAAGAAGTCCCGGAAAGAAAGTAGCTACGCGATCAGTCAGCCGTAAACGGTTCTCATCAATAGCCAATCCCACCGCAGCGCTGACAAAAGCTTTTGAACAGGAATACATGGTATGTCGGTATTCCGGCGCAAACGGAGCAGGATATATTTCGGCAATCACTTTACCATGACGCAGCACCATCACACTGTGGATTTCCGTCTTGGGAAGTGACATCAGAGAGTCAAATACATTAATAAGCGCTTGCGAAGACACGCCTTCCGCCTCAGGAGTAGAACGTGGTAACTCATTAATCTGTGCATGTACCGTCAACGAGAACAGCAAGCAAAGAAGAAAACTAAAAGAAAGCAATCTATTCTTAATCATATTGCATCGTGGATTTATTGAATACACAATGCAAAAATACAAATTTTATTGGAAGTGTATTTCACTTCTCTCACCGGAGCGCAAAGTTATATTCATTTTCTGTCCGTTATATATATAGGTATGCCCTCCTGTTTCAACTTTTGCCTCCTTTATACCTACCGGCATTTTCAGGACGAATGTTCCTGGAACAGGAGCTGTAATAACCGCTTTCGTAACCCGCCCATCCTTCCAATCCAAATCGACGGAAGCGCCACCACGTATGCGCATACCCCGGAAACTACCCGCATACCAGCTGTCAGGCAATGCAGGCAGCAGATTTATAAAACCTTCGTGACTTTGCAACAGCATCTCGCCGATTCCGGCAGCACCGCCATAGTTACCATCAATCTGGAAAGGCGGATGCGAGCAGAAAAGATTGGGGAAAGTACCACTGCCATGATGTCCCGTTTGTTCGTCCACAGCCGGATGAAGCAAACTCTTGAAGAGTTTCCAGGCGCGGTTACCATCGCCCAAGCGAGCCCAGAAGTTAATTTTCCAGGCACGGCTCCAACCGGTACCGGCATCACCGCGACGATTTAACGTTATGCGGCAGGCATCGGCAAGTTCGGGGGTAGCGTCAGGAGAAATCAGGTTCCCCGGATGTAATCCATAAAGGTGAGAGACATGGCGGTGATGTATATCTTGTTCCTTATAATCTTCCAACCACTCTTGCAGGTAGCCTGCTTTACTTATCCGCATGGGTGGGAACTTTTTCAAAGCTGCCTGAAGTTCAGCAACATAAGCAGTATCACAATTCAGCAGACGGGCGGCCTCAATGACATTTGTATAAAGTTCGGTAAGCAGTTGCACATCCATCGTAGGTCCCATGCAAATGCTGACAGGGGTTATCGTATCATTGCCTACATAGAAGGCATTCTCGGGTGACGAAGTGGGAGCTGTTACAAGCCAACCGTGCCTGGGTTCTTCTACCATGGTGGAATAAAAGAAACGGGAAGCGCCTTTCAATATGGGATAGATACGTTTCAGATATTCCAAATCACGGGTATAGAGGTAATGTTCCCACAGATGAGCGCAAAGCCAGGCTCCGCCGGTATTGGTTGCCCCCCAGGAAGGATGCTCACCGGGAGCGGTATAATTCCAGACATTTGTCATCATGTGCAGCACCCATCCTTCAGCCTTATCACCATAGAATGTACGGGCAGTCTCGCTACCGGAAGGGAGCAGGCGTTCTACCAGCGTAGTCAAAGGTTGATACAGCTCGGATAATCCGGCTTGTTCCAACGGCCAATGATTCATCTGAATATTGATATTCGTGTGGTAATCGCCGTTCCAGGGAGTTTGTACTCCATTTGCCCAAAGTCCTTGCAGATTAGGAGGAAGACTACCGGGACGGGTACTACTGATAAGCAGATAACGGCCATAATTATAATAGAGTGCAGCTAATGCAGGAGATTCTTTCTGTGCGAAATGCAAAATACGTTCATTGGTAGGTAAAACATCATCCGGCGAAGCGGGCAATGTCAAGGATACACGGTCATAAAGTTCACGGTGGGAAGATTGGGAACTAAGAGCCGCAGGCTGGATACCCGGTTGTATAACAGCATTAAGCAGACTGTCGCAATATTCGACATAGCGTTCACCGGGAAAATCAGTGCCTCCGGCAGCATAAGAAGTGGCGGCAGAGAGAACCAGCCAGGCTTCCTGTCCCTTTGCCAAGGTAATACCTTGTGGAACGGAAATGGTTTGTTTTCCACTTTTGGAAACAAGACGCATGGCAACACGATATTTCATTCCGTCTTGTCCCGGCTTACCGCTTTCCAAAGCACCGTCCATTAAGAGAGTATGCTTATCTACGGTTATCCTGCCGCGTTCCGGACGACTGAGACGGGCAGAAAAATTCAACGCCCCTTTGCGGTCGGCGGTGAAGTGGACTATCATTACATCGCGCTCACGGGAAACAAAGTACTCACGACGGTAGGTAACCCCATTTTGCGTAAAAACCAGATGAGCTATCCCGTCACGCAGATTGAGCGAGCGACGGTAGTTTTTTATAGTTGACAAGGGAGTGGGGGACAAGTTGACAAAGGAAGTAGTATTCTCCTTGTCAACTTGTTCCCTGATTTCCTTGTCTCCTTTCTGGAAATCAATATCAAGTTCTCCCAACATCTGATAGTTTCCATACGTTCCGCCAAACTCCGGTTTCTCGGGAACGAAACTGCTATACATCAATTCCTGCGCTTCTTTATTCTTCCCATCAAAAAGCAGTTGGCGGATAGCAGGCAAACTGCGGGAGGCATCCGGATTACCATAATTCGCCTTCCTGCCGCTCCAAAGGGAAATTTCATTCAAGACGATATGTTCCCGTCCAATACCACCGTCCGGCATCATCCCCAACCGGCCGTTGCCTAAAGGAAGGGTTTCTTCCCAGATGGTTGCAGGAGCGGTATAATAAAGCCGGTGGTTACAGCTATCTATCGGTAGTCCGGTAGCGAAAAGCTTTACCGGCACAAGGAACAGAATGGAGAAAAAAAGTGTTTTCATAATCGTACGAAAAATATTGAACTCTGTACAAATATAGCCTATCATCGAGGGGAATGTCGCCTACCTTCGCTCCGATAGTAGGCAACATTCGCCTCAATAGTCGCCTACCTTCTGAGACTATTCTATAAACACATAGGAATCAATCATTTACAGACAGGCGCCATCATTAAGAAAAGATTAAACAAAGGTGATGAGAGTTTACGTTTAGCGTAATCCCGTTCAATAATGAATCCTTCTATCAACACGGATATACTACCTCACGCATCTCAAATGTGACTTTGCCCCGAATATCGGTAGAAGACGCTCCGATATAAAGGGTAAACTTCCCGGCATCCGCCAACCATTTATTGACAGGAGTATGATAGTATTTTAAATCATCCGGCGTAAGGATGAAAGTCACCTCTCTTTCTTCGCCCGGCGCAAGAGATACCTTTTGGAAATGCTTCAACTCCTTGACGGGACGGAGGACATCACATTGTTCATCCCCCACATATAGCTGAACGACTTCTTTCCCGAAAACACTTCCCGTATTCTTCACAGACAGGGTAACGGTTAAAGTTCCGTCAGAATCCATCGTCTTAGAAGAAACCGTCGGTTTGCTATAAGCAAAAGTAGTATAGCTCAACCCATGTCCGAAGGGGAACAGTGCCGGAATCTTCCTGGTATCATGCCAACGATAACCTACAAGAATATCTTCCTTATACTCCTCTTTGATACTATCACCCGGATAACACAGTGCATCGAAAGCATGCGCACCGCAATCCGTCAGCTTGGCAGGGAAAGAGAACGGGAGTTTCCCGCTCGGATTGACCGCTCCACTCAGTACATCGGCCAGCGAATGACCACCCATCGAACCGAGATACCAACCTTGCACAATAGCAGGTACTCTGTTCACCCAAGGCATCTCTACGGCGTTACCGCTCAGTAGCACCAACACAAGATTTTTATTCACCCCCAGCAAACCCTCAATCAATTCATTTTGCCCGAAAGGCAAACCATAATCCACACGGTCGCCCGCCTCGCAATCCTGCAAATGGTTTTTATTCAATCCGCCTACCAGAATCACCAAGTCCGCCTCTCTTGCCATTGCCACAGCCTCGGCACGCAATGAATCGGTCACGGCTTGCGGAATTTCTTCCACATTCCCATACATCGGACGACCGGCGGTATAGCCTCTCGCATATTGTACTTTGTCTCCATAAACAGCACGCAGCCCGTCCAGCGGAGACACCATATCTTTCACTTTCAGTTCGGAAGAGCCGCCACCCTCGTTAAGCAGACGAACAGCATTATCTCCTACCACCAGAATCTTCCGAACATTCGCAGCATCAATCGGCAACAACGGATTGCCCTTTTTCACTACCGGAGCATTCTTTAATAACACGATACCTTCATTACCAATCTCACGTGCAGCGCTGTAATGCTCTTCATTCGTAAGTGCGCCATAAGGTTTCTGACGGTTCATGGCTGTACGGAATATCAACCGCAGAATCCGGGAAGCTTTGTCGTTCACCGTAGACTCTTTCACCAGCCCCTCTTTCAACATCTTGAGATAGGGCTTTGCCAGATAATAATCATCGAAAGTGAAAGCACTTTCCGAAGTGAGTCCATTGGTATAAGACCCCATTTCAATATCCAGTCCGTTAACGGCAGCCTCATAAGTATCGTGAGCACCGCCCCAATCCGTTACAACCACACCGTCAAAGCCCCAGTCGCCTTTCAGGATTTTCTGTAATGTAAGCTCGTTATGGCATCCATGCTGCCCACGTATCTTGTTGTAAGAACCCATCACCGTCCAGGCACCGCCTTGTTGAACGGCAGCCTTGAAAGCAGGCAGGTAAATCTCATGCAGGGCACGGTCGCTAAGGTGTACGTCGATATGTCCGCGCCACAATTCCTGGTTGTTCAGCACATAATGTTTCACACTGACGGCTACTCCGTTCTTCTGCACTTCTTGAATATAGGGTACACACATTACAGATGCCAGATAAGGGTCTTCTCCCATATACTCGAAGTTACGACCATTGAGCGGTGTACGATAGATATTGACGCCGGGGCCCAATAGTACATCTTTCCCCCGATAACGGGCTTCTTCACCAATGGCTTTACCATATTTGGCAGACATCTCTGGGTTCCAGGTAGCGGCAAGACAGGTCAGTGCTGGAAATGCGGTGACACTGTCGTTTGTCCACCGGGCATATCCCCAGTCATTCCAATTTATTTCGGCACGGACACCGTGAGGACCGTCGCTCATCCATAGTTCGGGAATACCGAGACGAGGCACACCCGGACTGCTGAACTTGCTTTGCGCATGGCAAAGGGCTACTTTCTCTTCAAGCGTCATTCGCCCAAGAGCATCTTTTACACGAGCCTCTATGGGTTGGGCGTCATCCAAATAGATAGGGGTCTGCGCTGATAATGCTCCTACGGAGCAAGCAAATAATAAAGTTAACAGGAATTTGTTTTTCATCTTAATTATGTTATCAATTATTAGTATACAATATTTACAAAGCAAACGGTTCGCAGATTCAGCCGTATATTTAGAGTATCTCAGTCGTATACTTAGGGTATCTCACAATACGACTTAGGTACCCTAAGTATACGACTGAGCACACCTTTTTATAGCTCTCTGACTGCCAGCTTCTTACGAAACCCACTTTTAATATACATAAAACAGGACAAATGAGGTCTTCAAACAACTATTTCGCTTTCAATCCTGTCACCGCTTTTTCCAACCCTTCGGCGGTAGCCGTCAGTTTAATGCCTCCGGACTGGCCGTTATTTTGTATCACCACCAAGCATTTCCCATAGAAAGCCTTACGGTGATTGTCTTTGAACTTCTCCATTGAGATGGGGCTTCCATTATCTACTCCGGCTATAAGGCCCACACCCTCCACTGCAAAAGTAACATTATTTTCAGCTTGGGGACAAAGATTACCCTCCTTATCCACTATCTCTACCGTAATAAAGCTCAGGTCTTTGCCATCTGCATGAATAGTACTTCGGTCGGGTATCAGACGAATTCGCGCAGGCTCGTCGGCAGTACGGATTTCCTTCTCCGCCACTATCTTGCCGTCTTTACGGGAAACAGCTTTCACCGCACCTGGCTGATACTGTACGCGCCACCTCACGTGGAAATCGTCTTTATCTTTACTGCGTACCCCTTGTGACTCACCATTCACAAAGAGTTCCACCTCGTCGGCATTATTATAATAAGCCCAAAGGTCAACCTCCTGCCCCGGTGTCCAATTCCAATGCGGAAAGAGGTGAAGCACAGTTTTATCGGGACGCCATTCCGACTGGTACATATAATAAATGTCTTTCGGAAATCCTGCGAGATCAACAATACCGAAGAACGAACTGCGTGCCGGCCAGCCGTAAGGAGTAGGTTCACCGATATAATCGAACCCTGTCCAAACATACTGCCCGCTGATGAAATCGTTATTCTTCACATGGCGCATCGTACCTTCATGCTGATTGCCCCAGGGTACATGGCAGTTATCATAGGAGGAACAAGAAAATGAAGCATCATAATAAGGTTTGTCCCAACGCTCCGGACAAGTCACTACCGAGTCACTCGGCATGCGGTAGTAACCTCGCGTCATCAATGCCGATACACTCTCCGCCACAATAAACGGCTTACCGGGAAAGTTCTCCGGAACACCGGCAAACCAGTTGTCATGATAATTGAAGCCGATAATATCCAATGCTCCCGAACGGAACAAATGGTTATTGGGATTCGGCTCGTTACAACCTGCGGTAACAGGGCGGGTATTATCCAGTTCCTTCACCTTGTCCACGAGTTTTTTCGTCAATAAGGAGTTAACAGATACTTCACCTTCCTTTGCCAACATGCTTTTATCATGCCCGAAGTTCAGAACAAGGTTCGCTTCTTCCAAGCTGAGTGTATCAGCCTTCGCATCGCTCCATTGCTCCAGCACTTCGTTACCGATGCTCCATATAAAGATGGAGGGGTGATTGCGGTCACGCATCACAAGGTCGGCAAGGTCACGCTCGTGCCATTCATTAAAATAGCGGGCATAGTCGTGCGAGGTCTTTTTCTTACGCCACATATCAAAAGCCTCATCCATGACGATGAAACCCATACGGTCACAAAGGTCGAGCAGTTCCGGTGCAGGAGGGTTGTGTGAACAGCGGATACCGTTGCAACCCATTTCTTTCAGTATTTCCAGTTGGCGTTCCATGGCACGCACGTTCACCGCCGCCCCCAGGCAGCCCAGGTCATGGTGCATACAGACACCGTTAATCTTTATCCGTTCACCGTTCAGGATGAAACCCTTCCGGGCATCAAAGAGGAAGGTACGAATTCCCACCGGGGTTATATAAGTATCCAGCACTTCGCCAGTAGTCCTATCTTTGAGAATACTCTCTACCTTATATATATAAGGTGTATCGATGCTCCAAAGGTTAGGATTCTTCAATGTTATTTCTTGCTCTACTTCAACGGGAGTAACAGGCATAACCTGAAGTTCCGACGCAACCTCTCCCACAACACTTCCGCCAGCATCAATCAGCCGGGAGTATAAAACAACATCCGCCAGAGGAATAATTTCCGACTCAAATACAACGTACGTGCCGTCAGCTTGCTTCACAGAATCCCTCATCTGGGCAGCAACATCGTATTGTACCTTTGTACGCACCAACAGACGGGCACTATTTTTCGAGACTTCCTCTGCTGTCACATACGTCCCCCATTGTGCCACATGTACCGGGTTTACCTTTGTCAGCCATACATTACGATAAATACCACAGCCGGAATACCAACGGGAATTGGGTTGTTCCTCATTATCCACCCGCACTGCAATTACATTTTTCTCTCCCCATCGAATATAAGGGGTCAGGTCATAACTGAATGAGATATAACCATAGGGACGCATGCCCAACCGATGTCCGTTGATGTAAACGGTAGAATTCATATAGATGCCATCAAAGTCGATATATAGTCGTTTCCCCTCCTCCGCTTTATCAACGGTGAATGTCTTACGATACCAGCCGATGCCACCGGGCAACGCGCCTCCACCCGTTCCGGAAGGATTATCTTTACTGAATTCTCCTTCAATAGCCCAATCATGTGGCAGATTCAATTTTCGCCAGCCTGTATCATCGTAATCCGGACGGGCAGCGATACTATCATCCCCCAAATGAAAAACCCAACCGACAGTAAAGAGTTGTCGCCGATCATTAACCGCTTCTTCGGGAAAAGTACAGGCTGTGACTAAAAGCAGCAGGCTTAACGTTGATATTAGTAATAGTTTTTTCATAATAAGAATACAAATGGGAATTTAGCGAAGCGGAGCTTCGCAGTGATAAGTTGTTAATGATTAGTGATTTGCTTATGATTAAGCTGCGCCGTTATTCCGCATGGAGACACAAACCAATCACTAATCACTAACAACTTATCACTTAATTTAGCGGTGAAGCCGCTAAATTATCATTTACTTATTTAATAATTTCACACTCTGTTCCGTCCCATTATACTTCACAACCGTGCCTTTCGCTTTCAGATCGAATGGTTGCGGTTGGTCTTTACTGACTTTTACAACATTGAATGTACGCTCTTTCAGCATACCGGGGAATTCACCCACGCGTTCACCGATAGTCAGAATCGCATCAGCTTCGTTGTAAGTAAAAGGAATAGTAGCGTATTGTCCTTTCTCATAATTATAATTCACACCTTCGTCTTCGTAGAGAGTAAATACACCATCTTTACCTGTATAGATATAGAGAGTTATTTCCGAAGCCGGTTTCTCATTGCTATACTGCATGTCGGGACCATAAGGGACGATAGCACCTTGGCGCACATATAACGGAATACGTTCGTAGGGAGCATCCACCGTCAACTTTTGCCCACCCGCAACGTATTTGCCTGAATAGAAGTCATACCAACCGATACCGGCAGGAAAGTACACTTCACGGTTGCGTGCGCCATATTCATATACCGGAGCTGCCATGATTGCAGGACCGAACATAAACTGGTCACCTATATTATTTACATTTACATCTTCCGCAAAGTCCATTACCAACGGACGCATAATGGTATAATCATTGAAAAACGTCATTCCTGCCAACGAATAGATATAAGGCATCATATTATAACGTAACTTGGTATAATACACAATGGAATTATAACAGGGATGTCCCTCGGGTGCAATGTTCCAAACCTCGCGGAACGGATATTGACCATGCGCACGGAACAACGGACAGAAAGCTCCGAACTGATACCAGCGTGTATTCAACTCTCTCCACTCCTTATAATCCGTATTCTCACGGCCGGTCTTGTCAAACTCGCGTTGTCCGTCCTCATAACGTCTTTCCACGCAAAAACCGCCGATGTCCATTGTCCAGTAAGGGATACCGCTCACGGCAAAGTTCAATCCGGCGGAAATCTGAGCTTTCATATCTTCCCAACGTGTAGCAATATCCCCGCTCCATGTAGCGGTAGAGTAGCGTTGCAAGCCCGCAAAGCCCGAACGGGTCAACAAGAACACACGTTTGTCATTATCTGCGCTGCGCTGTCCGTCATAGATAGCCTCAGCATTCATCAAAGCATAAGCATTGAAATATTGGGCGGAAGGTCCAAGGGCCGTCGGACCGCAAAGAGCCTTGCGATACTGAATATCCGTACAGTCACGAATATTCGGTTCGCTGGCATCCATCCACCAGGCATCGATGCCGAGCGTATAAAGATGATCCTGCATTTGTTTCCAGAACAGCTTACGGGCATCCGCATCGTAAGCATCGTAGAACGAACCGATATAACCGGGACCGATCCAGTCGCGGATACTGTCTTTGATAGCCTGCTGATACATCCAGCCGTTCTTATCGAATTCTTTGTAATGTTCCGTACTTGCATAAAACTTCGGCCAAACGGAAATCATCATCTTGGCATTCATTGCATGGATAGAATCGACCATTGCTTTCGGGTTGGGGAAACGTACTTTGTCAAACTCATGACTACCCCAAGCATCCTCAGGCCAATAGCTCCAATCGAGCACGATGTTGTCGATAGGAATCTGACGTTTACGGAATTCTTTCAAAGCTCCCAATATTTCGTCCTGCGTCTTATAGCGCTCGCGGCTCTGCCAGTAACCCATCGCCCACTTGGGCATGATCTGCGATTTGCCTGTCAAAGCACGGTAGCCGCTAATAACCTCGTCCATATTGTCACCGTAAACGAAGTAATAGTCAATCTCGTTCTGCATCTCACCCCACCAGGCAAGTTTGTTCTGTTCCTCGGTGGGAACGGGACTCAAGGCACGCAATCCGCAATAAGAGACATAGCCGTCGGGAATCCATTCTATTTTCAAAGGTACACGTTTACCGGCTTCCAGATTAACGGCAAACTTATAGCTATTCGGGTTCCATGCCGTACGCCAACGTTCGGGAACTACCAATTCATTATTAATATATACCTTCGTATATCCGGCATAATAAAGGATGAAACGGAAAGTCCCGCTCTCCGACGGTTCTATTTCTCCTTCATAGGTCACTTGCGAACCCATCAACGGGAAACCTTCAGGCAAATTCACCACTTTGGACAAGTCACCTCTTTTCAGGTGTTCAAAATAGAGCGAGTCTTCCCGGCGCACCAATGTTTCCGCATCCGATTGGGGAGACGGAACATAAGTTCCCGTCAAAGCACCTTCCAACCCTTCTTTATCATAAAGTTTGAATACACTGCTTAGTTGCGAATAGTCACGCGGGTCACCGAAACGGCACAACGAATAGCTGTCCCACAGTACACCGTAGTTCTTATTGGACACAATGAAAGGTACGGATACCTTCGTATTATATTGGAAAAGTTCTTCATTCTTTCCCTTATAATTAAATTCGTCAGCCTGATGCTGTCCCAATCCGTAGAAAGCCTCGTCATCGGCAGACTGGAATACTTGGCGAACCGTATACGCTTTCGTGCCTTCTACTTCAATAGGAGTAAAGCTCTTTCCCTGTTGTTCTTCCGCCAATATCAGTTTACCATCGGCATCTGCAAACCGGACTTCACCCGTTAATTTGGACACGGTAGCCGACAATTGCGATGTCTTCACCGTAATTGCATCCCCGTTATCTTCTACCTTGAAGTCCACCTTTTGCTCCTGTGGAATTACAATCAGACTTTTTTCTTTGGAGAAGTTCTTTTCTGGAGTAGCCGATACATGTATCAGCTTTTCGCCCATTACTTCCAAGCGTACTTTTTTTACATCAGTAGGTTGTTGTTGTTTTACTTCTATAATTACACCCTTGTCGGTTTTCTCGTAACCGCTTCCGGCACACGCTGCAAGGAGCCACCCGGCAAGTAAATAAACTGAAGTGCTTTTCAATTTCATATTATAAATTTTAAAGTTATATATTCAAGTAACGAGGTCTTAGTTGACAAGGGGAGCGAGGAAGAAACCTTGTCCACTTTCTCTGAGTGTAAAGATAGAACGTTTTAAGCCTAAAAAGCCCTTTCGATGTTGAGACGAAAGGGCTTTTTTGATTTATAAAAAGACGATATGTTTCCTTTATAGGTATCTTTTGTTATTTACCCTCCTTTTCCTGAAAGACAGAGGGCAAAACGCCAAATTCTTCCTTGAAATATTTCGTGAAATACTTGGGGTTGTTAAAGCCCACATTATAAGCAATCTCGGACACGTTCAACTGACTCTCGCGCAAGAATTGCATCGCCCGTTTCAAGCGGATAATGCGTATAAACTCGGTAGGCGTCTTACCCGTAATCTGCAAAAGCTTCTTATAAAGTTGCACCCGGCTCATACCCAACTCACGACTTAATACCTCTACCGACAAGTCTGGCCGGGATATATGGTCTTCTACATATTTTATAGCCTTCGCCACTAACTGTTCGTCCAAAGAGGTAATTACTATTTCGCTCGGCTCAGGGTCTATATGAGTACGCGATTTATTCCTCCGGCTCCAGTCAATCAGCTTACGCATACGCAACACCAGTACTTCCACGTTGAATGGCTTTGTAACATAATCATCCGCACCGATTGTCAGTCCTTCCACCTTGTCCTCTATCGCCTGCTTGGCTGTGAGCAGTATGAACGGAATGTTGGAAGTACGTTTATCCGACTTCACCCAACGGCAAAGTTCATTACCATCCATTTCGGGCATCATCACGTCACTCACTATAATATCCGGCATCAAATCGGGAATCATCTGCCAGGCCTCCCTGCCATTGGTTGCCGATTTCACCCTGAAGTACAGGCTGAGCGCATCCTTCATAAAATCGATAAGGTCCTCATTATCATCTACAATCAATGCCAACGGTTTCTCCTTCTCCGCCTCTGCCAATACTTCCTCAGGAGTCTGGTCGGAAGACAGCTCTTCTCCATCGGAAGGCAATACATTATCTTCGGCAGACAGTTCACTATTATCCGAAGATAATTCCTTATGCTTCACAGGAAGATTTACCACAAAGACACTACCCGTACCGACATTATCGAATACCCGCACCGTACCTCCATGCAACGTCACGAAATCACGAACCAGGCTCAAACCGATACCGCTACCCGTACTTTGATGATTGTCACCTTCCTGTTCCACCTGGTAGAAACGTTCGAAAATACGTTCTTTATTCTCATTACTGATACCGGTACCCGTATCAGAAACTTTTATTTCCAGCATTTCCGGCGTTTCCTTCAGGACATCTATCGATACGTCTACACGCCCTCCCTCCGGAGTAAACTTGAAAGCATTGGACAATAAGTTCATCACGATCTTTCCTACTTTGTCTTCATCGAAAGCCATATTCAAATGGTCGATAGCCGAGAAGAAAGTGAGATGTACATTCTTTTTCTCAGAAAGCATGAGGAAAGAACTGCAAATATTACGTACATAAGCCACGACGTCCCCTTCGGAAAGGCTCAGATGCAGTCCTGCTACTTCATTTTTACGGAAGTCCAGTAACTGGTTTACCAACGTCAACAAGCGCAAAGCGTTACGGTGCATCAGCTTGAGTTTATCCAGTCGTTTTTCATCGGTCGCGTCTTTCATCAAACTTTCCAGCGGTGAAATAATCAACGTCAACGGAGTACGAAGTTCATGGCTGACATTCGTAAAGAAGCGAAACTTCATTTGGTTGACTTCTTCGTTCTTTCTGGCATCCTGTTCCATTTGGCGGATCTTGAACTTATTACGTTCCCGGCGCTGTACGGTATAGAGCGATAAGCATACGGCACTAATAATCAAAAGTACATAACAGGTATATGCCCACGGAGTCATCCAGAAAGGAGGCAGGATAACGATTTTCAAGCTCGCCTCTTCCGTACCGGCATAGCCATCACTGTTGGTTGCTTTCACCTTCAAGGCATAAGTACCGGGGGCCAAGTTAGTATAAGTAACCCGGTGCATATCCGCCGTTTCTTCCAGCCAGTCTTCATTGAATCCTTCGAGTTTATAGAAATACCGTGTCTTATCGGGTAATACATAATTGTCAGATGCAAACAAGACGGTAAATACATTCTGTTTATAATCCAGCACCACCTCTTTGATACTGTTCAAGGCTTCCGTCAGGATGATACGCCCATCACATTTCTCGCCAACATCCACATCCCGGTTGAACAGTTGGAAACCGGTAAACATCACTTTAGGCAAAGTATGGTTGTATTTGATGTTGTCAGGATTAAAACGGTTCAAGCCATACAGTCCTCCAACTACAATTTCTCCCGTATGCAAGCGTTTGAGCGAGCGTTGGTTGAAATCACAACTTTGTAACCCGTCCTTATCATTATAAGTATAGCTACGGAAAGTTATTTGCCCGGTCTTGGTATCGGCAGAGGGCACTACATTTATAAGTTCACCGCCTGTACTCACCCACATACTTCTGTTATTATCTTCGGTAATTCCCAAGATGAATAACTTTGAGAAATCCGGTTTGATGGATACTTCAAAAAGTTCATCCCGTTTCGGATCGTACACATTGAGTCCCTCGCGGGTAGCTATCCAAAACAAGCCACGGCTATCTTCATACACTTGATTTATATTCTGGTTGGAGAACCGTGCCTTACCTGACTTTGTACCGGCAAAGTTAGTTATCTTTCTGGTATCCAAATCCATAATACTCATACCAGCCGATGTACCTATCAATAAGGTATGATCACGTCCTATACAAAGAGAAGATATATAATCGGATACCAGATTGGAATTACCCGTATAATAAGTTTCAAAAATTCCGGTCTTGGGATTGAGGCATTGTACACCTCCACCCAATGTACCAATCCATATATAGCCGTCGGCATCCTCCGCCAAAGCCCAGACATTGTCGTAGACCAACGTATTGTTTCCATCCTGTCCCTTACCGGCACGATAATGGATAAAGCGATTACCGTCATAGCAATTCAATCCTCCCCAAAAGGTTCCCGCCCAAAGTTTGCCATCACTACCTTGCAGGAGGCATACGACTACATTGCTGGAAATAGAATACGCATCCGTTGTATGCGAGAATATCTTCCGTTCTCCGGTTGCCATGTTCCAGCGTACCAAACCATTATCGTTCGTACCCAGCCACACGATATTATTCTTGCCGTCTTCCACACAATTCACATCACCCACATCTACAATACCGAATTTAAAGGCACTCTCGTTATAGAACGAAATTCCCTTTTTGTAGGTTCCCACCCACATCGTTCCGGAAGCATCCTCATAAAGTGCAGTAATCGTATTATTAGATAATGTACGGTCATTACTGGCATCATTCACCAGTTTCAAATGAGTACCCTGTCCACCAATAATTTCAATACCGTCCTGGTCTCTGCCTACCCATATACGTCCGTTCTTATCCTGTGCCAATGCCCGTACGGCATCGTAAGTATCTCCGCGAATAGAACGGGACTCCCAGACTTTACGCGAAAGGCTATAAATCCACATGCCCTCCACACTGTATATCCATACCCGGTCATTACGGTCTACAAACAGGGTGAACACAATATTCCTCCCATTCCCCCACTCTTCTGCAATGTCCTTGTTCATCCATTCAGGCTCCAACTTCCGGGCATCGATACAAGCTATCACCCCGTTGGCATTAACCAACAGGATTCCTTTATCACATTCGGTTATATCGGTTATTTCTGTTGCCAGAAACTTCTCGTCGGCTATCTTCACTATCTCAGCCGCTTTGTCTCCCGCCTTATACCGATATACTCCTTTACCCATGACATAAATCCAGTAGTTTTTCTCTTTATCTATATAAATAAGATTCGGTCGTCCTGAAATGCCTATATTCCACATCCACTTCTCCACATCACGGTTAAAGTCGTTCGAAGCAGCGTTGTAGATAGCATAACCGGCTCCTGTTTCTATCCATAGATTACCCGAAGCATCTTCCTGTACCTTTTCTATATAGCTATCGGGCAAAGATCTTTCATCATCCTGCCGGCTGCGATACACCTTGATGCCGTAGCCATCATAACGGTTCAACCCCGAAGCCGTGCCAAACCACATGAAACCTCTTGAGTCTTTGTAAATAGAGTTGACTTGATTATTGGACAGTCCGTCTTTTACTTCCAAATGCTTGAACATATAATCATGCGCGGCAGCAGGCAGGCAGAATGCCACAATCCATAAGATGAGTACTTGTATTCTCTTCATATTATTAGATATAGGTAAAAATTATTCTCTTGCAAATGAAACAAAAAGGAGGCGGAAAAGCAAGAGAAAAAGTTATTTTTTATTATCATTCGAGATTGCCTTCCAGCCTTCCAGGCACGAAATGAGGGGAACACTTCCGTCACGGACATGCTCCCCAAAACCAATCAAAAAAACCTGTATTAACAATCTCTAATCCTTAGATATCTATGAAAAACTTATGTTGCATTCTAAGAAGTTGTTTAATAAGGATAATTACCGGCAGCGGCCCCTTTCATTATACCGTCAATAGCATATTTTTCTTTTGCCTCACCGGTACTGCGGTTAATGTCTCCGTTGGTTTCCCAATAGAAAGGTACGATACCATGACTCTTCGCCTCACGGGTAACTACTTCATTCCAGTAGGCACGACTTGCGTTATGTTTTTCCTGATTCTCGCTGACAGTACGTTTCATCGCACTGTATTCTCCGATAATCACCGGATAACCGGCATCCACAAATGTCTCTTTCATTTTTTGGAACTGCTCCTGCACATAGTTTTCTTCACTGCCCGATGTAGCATTATGTTCCGAGCCATTCACATGATTAGCTGTTCCCCAATACCAAAATACCTTACCCCAATTTGCATCTTCCTCCATCAAACAGAATTGATAAGGATCATAGAAATGGGCTTCCACCATCAGGCGGCCGGATACAACGTCCGTAGGCATTGAGAAATCACTTAAACCGGCAGAAATACGGGTAGCGGGTATCTGTACAATGAGACAACGGGTAGCATTATTTCCACCGGTAGCCCGCACAGCGTCTACAAAAGTCTGCTCGTACTTCATGATAGTCTGCTTGGCAGTAACCGTCATAAGAGCATCGTTTGAACTGGTTTCGTTCATTCCCGGCTCATTACATCCCGCAAATAACAGATGTTCATCATAATCCTTGAATTTAGTAGCTATTTGCGTCCACAATGTTTTCTGCTTTGTATTGATAGCTTCACTGTAACCACTGATAATGTTATCTTCAAGCCAACCGCCATCCCAATGAATATTGACAATGGCATACATATCATTAATCAAACAAAGATTTACTGCATCAGCCACCTTGTTGAGCCATTTGGCATCTATCTCATAAGTCGTTGCATCGGCATGAGAACTCCAGGCACAAGGAATCCGGACTGCATTAAAGCCAAGGGTTTTCAAACCTTTGATATACGCTTCCGAAACAGTAGCATTATTACCCCAGTTCTGTCCATTAGGCACTTCCAGCGTATTACCGATATTGATTCCGGCATACATTTTGGAAGCCAATGTTTTTGCATCGCTCTCCATTCCTATGTCGGGCAACGAGCCAGCAACCTGCTTCACCGTCACTTCTTCCGTAACAGTACCTAATGTAAAGGAGATCGTACCGGTACGCTCCTCCCCATAGTTGGCACTAATCGCGAATGTTTCGGTTTTATCCGTCATTGCACGCGACTGGACAGATTGCTTAATCCAAGCGTCCTTAATATCGATAACATAATTTCCGTTTGCTTTCAGATGAACGGTGATATTACCACCCTCACCGGTAACCGTAATTGGCAACGCATCTTCTATCAGCAATCCATCGGCAGCCGTCTGGGTAACAGTAACAGTACCCACCACCTCACCATTGGCAACTACACTGATAGCAGCCGTACGGCTATCCGTATCAGGATTGACCTCCATAGCTACCTGATAAGTATACGTTCCCTTGGCGGTCGTACCCTTATGCGTCACGGCACACCATTCCTTATCACTGGTTACCTCCAACGAGACATTGGATAATATACTCAAAGTCTGCGTACCTCCCGCTTTAGCAAAAGTCATTCCGGAACTTAATACCGTATCAGGGATTTTAACTGTCGGCTCTACTTGTTCATCATCATTGGAACATGCAGCCACCAAGAAGAAAAAGGAAAATGTGATTAACGCCAGACCGGCATTGAATTGTTTAATAATATTCTTCATGTTTTTAAGTATTACGTTTTAACGGTTAATTTCAGTGAGGACAAAGATAGCGGAAAACCGACACATCCGGTCTACGATATGTTGCCCGGAAGGGTATGATTTGTTACCGGTAAGGGTCAAACGGTTATTATTAAAGGACACCTTCGCAAAACCACTTGCCTATGCACCTGAAACATATTATATTTGTAAGAAAAGTAACGTTTCCGTTATCTGATAAACTATTAAAAATACAATGTATATAATGAGAAAAATGATGTTATTCCTTGGATTGGCAATCAGCTTGTCCATTTTTTCACAGAACCGGCAAGGCTATCAAAATCCCGTTATTCCGGGATTTCATCCAGACCCCAGTGTTTGCCGTGCAGGCGATGACTTCTATCTGGTGAACAGTAGTTTCCAGTATTTCCCCGGTGTCCCTTTGTTCCATAGCAAGGACTTGATTCATTGGGAACAGATAGGGCACTGCCTGACACGCCCCTCACAGTTGAAACTGACCAATGCCACCTGTTGGGGAGGTATCTACGCTCCCACTATCCGCTATAACGACGGTGTATTCTATATGATTACCACCAACGTTTCCGACAAAGGCAATTTCATTGTGCATACCACCGACCCGTGCAGTGAATGGTCGGAACCCGTCTGGCTGAAACAAGAAGGCATCGACCCTTCCCTATATTTTGAAGACGGGAAGTGTTATCTGGTAAGCAATCCCAATGTGGGGATCTACCTATGCGAGATCAATCCGATGACCGGAGAACAACTTACCGAATCCAAACGCATCTGGAACGGAACAGGCGGACGCCATCCCGAAGGTCCGCACCTCTACAAGAAAGACGGATGGTACTACCTGCTGATTTCCGAAGGCGGCACGGAGTATGGTCACAAAGTTACCATTGCCCGCAGCCAAAGTATCGACGGTCCTTACGAAAGCAATCCCGCCAATCCGATACTGACGCACATCAACAAAAATGCACAAAACAGCCCGATACAAGGTACCGGCCATGCCGATTTGGTAGAAGCCCCTGACGGCAGTTGGTGGCTGACATGTCTGGCATTCCGTCCGCAGACCGGTTCACATCACTTACTGGGACGCGAAACATTCCTCGCCCCTGTCCGTTGGGATAAGAATGCCTGGCCGGTAGTGAACGGTGACGGAACAATAGCCCTGCAAATGGACGTCCCCACCCTGATACAACAGCCCTTTACGGAAAAGCCCGTACGTACCGACTTTAAGAACGGGCAGTTAGGCTCCGAATGGGTATATATCCGTAATTATCATCCGGAGAACTATACGTTCACTTCCGGTAAGTTACATTTGAAAGCCACTCCTGCCGATTTGGACAATTACAAGGAGAGCCCTACCTTCATCGGCCGCCGGCAAGAACAGTTCGACTTCACCGCCACCACTTCGGTACAGCTACAGCAAGCTACCTCTGCCGACGAAGCCGGATTGACGGTATATATGTCCGAGCAATCGCATTACGACCTCTTCGTTAAACAACTCACAAATGGAAAGCAAGCCGTAGTTCTTCGCTACCGTTTAGGGGAATTGACGCACATAGAAAAAGAGATAGCCTTGCCATCGAAAGCCAAAGTACAGCTTCGCGTTAAAGGAAATAATGAAGTTTATTCATTTGAATATGCCACGGACGGAAAGAGCTTCCGCAAACTGGGCAAGATAAACACCCGGTATATCAGTACGGAGACAGCCGGAGGCTTTACCGGCATTATGCTGGGCATGTACGCCGTTGCGGGTTCCACCGCATCGAAAGCGTATGCGGAGTTTGCATACTTCGACTATCAGTAAGTAATTCTTATACATTGTCATTCTGAACGAAGTGAAGAATCTCGTCCCCCATTTATATTAAGAAGGAGTAAATTCTTCACTACGTTCAGAATGTCAAAAGGGAACTTCAGTAACTATACTTTCTTTCCCATTTTCTCCAACAGATACCTGACGTTTTCGACATGTAACCGGTAACTATCAGCCATTGACTTGGCAATGCCACATTCTCTCACCGCATCTACCCAAAACCTTATCTGATAGCCTACATTCTCTGCGGCATGCCTACGTTCCTTGTTAGAAAGTGAAGGTTTCATCATGTATAAACCGTACCCTTCAATAAGTTGCCTGACTCCCATCGAACCATAACTGGCGAAAAGGTTAGTAAAGTATTGGTACTTCCCAAACATTCTAAATAGATTTCCCAACCGCTCTACCTCAGACTGTTGTACGAAATACGTTGTAGGATTTACGAACCGGTCAAGTATCAGATAGAAATTCTTCATTTCTTCGTCTGAAGTAAAGGCAGTGTGCATAAACATGGTTTCGTCCCCCGGGCGAATCTGTTCATTGTTCAAAATAGCTTCCATAAGCATCTAATTTGAATTAAGTGAATAAATAAGGTTCAATGGGAGATGCGGAAGGGTAGATTTATAGAAATAAAAGAAGCGGTTTCGCCTGTCCCATTGCTCTTCACCAGTACATCGGCAGTAGGTGCATTAACACTCTTCATGGGGGTGCGAAACCGCCCATGTAGAATGACGCAAGCAGGCATAAAAATGCCTGCCACGACAATAGGCAGGTTTCCCTGCCGACGTACCAATAAGAAGAGCATTGCAAATATACAATATTATCTGGAGAAGTAACGCGGTAAACAACAAAAAACAACATCCCCATTCACTTTTTCCCTTAAGACGAAGACTTTCTTTTAGAAGACACATAGTAGAATAAAGCTATAATAATCAATATAAGCACTATCCACTTCCAACCGTAGGTGATACCTACATCCGTATCCTGAGTACGGGATTGCTCCATTTGTTCAATAATCCGTACACTATCCGCCACCGCACGTTTCTGTACACAATCTTGTTTTTCCTGTTTCAACACCTCCCGCTTCTTAACCCGTCCGGTCAGAGTGCGAGATACCTGAGACAAGGTCTTTCTACCGGTCACAGTATCCGTAGTAAATTGCCACACCGTTTGTTCTACGCTCTCCTCCATAGTTTCACCGGTTTCCTCCAAAGTATTTTGCCGCACACTGCTATTATCCGTTTGACTATGGACTGCTTCCAGCTTTCGTTCTTCCTGATTCTCGGACAGCGAACGATGACATCCGCAACCTGCCAGGAAGACAAGCAGAAGTAATGTCACCATACCGTTCCGCAGCCATGCCCCGACATCAAAACAAGGACAAGCCTTGATATATTCCCACGGTTCTACCACCCCGTTTCCGTTACAGTCCGGCGAAGTATCCCGATGCCCGATAACTCCTTTAATGGGATAGACAGACCGTAACTGTATCACCAATTCCCTCATCGCCCGCTTCTGCGCATCGGTACGTGTGTCAGCCGGATGTCCCAGCCCGTCAAGTCCCCCAATATAGCATATGCCGATACTATGCTCGTTCCAGCCTTTACAATGAGCGCCGATTTCTTCCACAGGGCGACCTTCCTCAATAGTTCCATCCGGACGGATGACGTAATGATAGCCTATCCCCCGGAAGCCCCTTTGCCTGTGCCAACGGTCGATGTCGGCGGCAGAGAAATCTGCCCCGCGCTTTGTGGCGGAGCAGTGAATGATAATGGTATCAATCTTTCTCATAATCTTAAAAATCTTCAGTGGGTGGTGTCCTTTCAGAACAGCCCCGTTTATTACACTTCCTTATCTCAGCCTCTTTCAAGGCCAGTTCCAATTCGTGAACACGCTTTATCCAACTTTCCTTGTCCAGTTGTTCGTCATAAAGTTCACTGTAGAGCCGCTCCACAGTTTCGTGGCATTTCTGTAATTTGTCTTCCAACCAGTCCATATGTTTGCGATGCGCTTCCCTTTCCTGTTCGCTCACTTCATTCTCCCGCTTCCGGGTATCCGTCTTGCGATGCAGCCACACCTGTACCAACCATTTCACAGCCTCCAACCCTCCAAAAGTCGTGGCAAAAGCAATTATAAATTCTGATGTTTCCATATTCTGTTCTTTTTATACATTACTGATTTAAGTTTCGTAAGTACTCAACTTAAGAGTAAACAAGGTTTCAGATACAAGTTGACAAGGAAGATAGTCAGTAAATATACCGTTTATACAGGTTTACTTGTAGTTGGCAAGAGTATCTTCCTTGTGTCTTGTCAACTTTTTCCCTTGTTAACTAACAAGTTGAGCACTTGAGAAACTTGAGTTACTGATATATTTGAAAAAGTGCGGAAGAGAGAAATACCTCCTCCCGCACTTTTCCTGCAAAGAGAGGGTTATCCCAAAGGATTTTCCTCTTGGCCTTCTCCGCTGCCGGAACCCGAACCGCCACCGGAACCGTTACCCGACTCTTCTCCGTTCACTTTATCCACATCGAGGAACGACAACCCATCCGTACGGGTAGTAGCCCCGTTATGGATACGGATGTCATTGCTGGCGCGAAAACAGATGCGCAACCCCGAGATGTCACCGGTGGTGAACTCCTCAGCCGTCTTCGCCCCCTTGCCCTGCAGGGAAAGGTAAAAACAGCCCAAGCCATCAATATTTACCAGTTTGCCACTCAGCAGAGTCTTCTGCAACAACGTGCGGAAGTACTTCAACGCATTGTACACTTCGCCTTCACCCAAAATGGATTGCCCAGCGATTTCTTTTGAGAATTCCTTCAAATCGACAGCTTTGTCATACTTGTAAGTCACAACAGGGAATACCCGTTTTTCCGAACTTTCATCATTAGGAATCAAGTTTCTTTCTACTTTTCTAAATCGGATTGCCATAATAAGCTCCTTTCTTTTTTAATGAAACAATAGTTTTAAAAAACACTTTATCAACGTTGACATTGCAAAGGTGAAGAAACTTTTCGGACGGGCACAGGACACTTTTTAATGCCGCTACAACTATATATAGAAAGGATAAGAGAAGAATAAGAAGCTAAAAAAAGGACAAATCGGGGGGATAAGTCCAGGAAAAAAGAAAGAATACGGAAAAAAATAACCGGATTCCCCAGCCGACGAGGAAATCCGGTTATTAATCAAGATTTAGCGCAACCGCTTACGCCAACGCTGAAAACCTTTTAGGAAAGAATCCTCCGTAGTATCCATAAGATTATACTTACGCATAAACTCCTCCAGCGTCTTGATATAAGTAATATTGCGACGACGATTTTCTTTCATCAGGTCATACAGTTCCACACGCATTTCCATTTCAATTCTTCGTTCCAGCAGGTGAATGTTTTCCTTGCTTATCACATGATATTTCACAATCTTCTTGTTATCAACATCCCCCAATGATGGGATAGAGAAAGCTATGTTTCCCTCTGGCCGCACGTAAGACCGACGGGGAGACATAGCGAGCAATTCATCCACAACATAAAAAAGAGTTGAACTAATCGGAAGGCGGATAACGCCTTCCTTAAGACAGCGGCCGTACTTGGTGTGCAAGTAATTGACCAGGTCTTGTTTCATAAAAAAAACAATCTGTTTCATACTTTCATTTTTTAGAAATTTATAAATAAAAACATCTAATATATATCGGCATGAATTCCAAGTATTTTTACAAGTAAAGCCGTGGCTAAACAGCAATTCGAAAATACATGAAAATCAATACATTAGTCATTATAAGGTCCCGAGTTTTCAAGTTCGGTTCCGATAGTAGGCAACCTTCCCCCCGATGGTAGGCAACCTTCGGGTTGATAGTAGGCGACCTTCAGCGCGAAGGTAGGCGAAATTCACTCCTGAGACAAATAAATTTTGTCACAAGCTATATCTTTATTTTCCTAAAATTATTTGAGAAATCCTACACGAGAAGGAAAAGGACATGTGGATTCCAATTGAACTACCGACCAGGCGGTTTAAAAGAATAAGGTAATTGCATTGTGCTCATTGTCGATTGTGTTAAGTTTAATATTCAGTTTATGTTCTCCGGCACAACTCAACCTTACCAAGGTTCATTGTTTGATAGGACAAAGGTATGCAACAATTTTGTAACCGATGTTTAATTTTGATTACTTTTAGTGGTAAAATTGTCCAATATCCCAAAAACTTCCAGGATGTAACAAAACATACTATAAAATGTAACATTGCTACAAATACACCGGTAACAGCTCCAAACAGGCCATTTAATCGCATTATTTAAGGGAGTAAACAAAACAAGCGAGGAAATTAAAGTGACAATCGCTAAGTTTTTTTCCGATACATACAAAGAAGACAAACCTTCACAAAAAAAATCCTACGATAGGAACCTGAAAGCAAAATATGTTTTCAAGTTCCTATCGTAGGATTTTTCTCGTGTCAAATAATCAATTCTTACCCGGGGTAATCGCTTTGTTGATCTTCACACTCACCTTGGAAGGATCTACAAGTTCCTTCCAAAGGTTAGGAAGTTCGATAGTCCAGACGACGGCACCTTCACAATCACCGTTCAGGTGAGTCCATACCTGGTACGTACCGTCACCCGTAACGGTAGCATAGCCATAACCGGCACCGCCCCAATAAGTCGGATTCCAGTCAGCATCGGCATAACTAAGTTCTGCATTATAGCTACCGGAAGCATCTCCTTTCAGATTACCGTCAATGCCGGAAATAGTGAAATCAACCAGCATCATACCATGAAACTTTAAAGATGTGTTATAATATCCCTGCGCCTGTGCACCGCCCGCACCATACTCATTGTAAATTTCAATTCGTCCGTCCACACCTCCACCGTCTTTGTTCTGGAAGCTCACGATATTTGCATTAATCGCATTCTCCACATCGGCATCCAAGTTTATGGAATTTATTTCCACACCCACCTTGGAAGTATCAAGAATATCGTTCCAAAGGTTAGCAATGTCCACACAGAACACAACAGCACCGTTGGCAGTAGTTGTCGTTTCCATCCATACGGTATAGGTTCCGTCACCTGTAACAATATCCTCATATTTACCCTTTTCAGTAAGTGTTGACCAATAGCTTGCCGCTCCCCAGCTCGGATCGGAATATTCCAAACCGGCAATATAGGTATTGGCTGCATTCGGTTTTAAGTTATCAGTAATTCCCGTCAAAGTGAAAGTGACAACCATATTCTTGGAGAACTTGATAGTAGTAGGATCAATGGGTGGATTGGGTTGAGTTCCACCATATTCGTTATATATTTCGATGCGCATACGACCATTACTCTCAATATCACCAAAGACAAGTTTACCGGATTCAGGAGTCAGTCTGGCATAGGCACGGACCGACCGAACTGAAAGCCCCAATGCGCGACGGGAGAAACCTGTAGCCGCCGCTCCGTTATGGAAGCTCAACGTACTGCCATAATCCACATTCGTTGAACTGACGCTGCCACTCCAATAATAACCTTTAGCATCAGCTACCATTTCCTCACCATTACGATATCCTGGGGCAGGTAAGAAAATACTGTTACCATTGGCAGCCGTAAAGCGCATACCTTCCACACCATCTACCGTAGTCCACTCGTGCGATGTATTGTTTACCAATTCTGCCATGTGGGCAGCAGTAGGCATCTGACTCTTCATCGGAGTATCTACATCAATGTCGAGACTAAAGACGACATCATTTTCGGTAGCGGCAATATCGGACATCGGATAATCACCCACAGCAGTAGAGAACTGCAATGCGGTGGTTTCACCGTAACCAAAAAGAGCACCCGCCTCATTTTCAGTTTCAGCACCAATGTTACATTTAGCCCATAGTACGCTCAGGCCCATATCCACATATTCCATTTGCTGCTTCAATGTGGTAAACGACTTTGTATCACCATACACATAGCCGTTACCCACTTTTATAAATGTGGCGTAATGATAAGTAGTGCCGGGAAGCAACCCTTTAACAGTACCCAATTCATAAGCCTTCCCTTCTTTGACAGCATCGGCAGACATTGCCAGTTTGACACCGGCTTCAGGAGTTTCCAATCCTTCTATACCACTCATGTTACCGGTAAGAGTAGCTTTAGTAGCCGCAACATCTGTCGCATCCTCATTCGTAATACGTGCTTGAGTAGCCACAAACGATTTTACTTCACCATACTTTGACACTTTTTTCTGGAGCGTAACATACGTCACATAATAATAGGTTTCTCCTGTAGTAAGTCCGTCGAGCAAGGTAGCAACATTGCCGTTTTCATCCACAGCACCTGTTTTCTTGCTACCGGTATTCACCGGGTTCTCTTCAGTTCCATAATACACACCCACCTCATAAGATGCAGCAGCTACTTTCGTTAAATCTTTCACGGTGCCGCTTACCTTTGCCGAAATAGCGGTAACATCGGCATCTCCGGTTGTAACCTCTGATATAATCTCACCGGTACGGATGGTATAGTCTACCTCTTCTTCACAAGATGTGGCAAAAAAACCGACCATTAGCAGAAGAATGCCTGACAAATATCTTAGTTTCATATTCTTTTCTTATTTATAATTGTTATTAGACAGTTTATATCACTCTTTATTTATTCGGCAGGAATAAAAGGAGTTCCATTGTCGAACTTAACCGTCACAATCACTTCTATACTTGAAGTAAATACATACCTTGAAGTTGTTGCGGCGGAAGCTTCATTCCATGGATTAAGGATATAACGACGTGCGGATTGACTTTCAGGCTTATCATCCGGATAGCCACGCGATATGGCAGCATCATCGAATTCAATAGTTACACCGTCCACTTTAATATCTTTAATTGCCACATCCATATTCGGATAATCTTTCAATATTTTCAGGATATCAAGGTACAAGCCATAAGGATTAGAATTGGCACCGGTTATGGTAAACGTATAATCTCCATCGCCTGTTATAAAGACATCATCGCTATTAAGGGTTGCCCAACCGGTATCAAAGAAATTCAAGTTCGCCTTAAATCTCGGCCCGCTATCGCCAATGGTCTGTGCCACGAACTGATATCCCATATATTGATAGCGTTTGCCTTGGTCGTCTTTTTCAATGCTACCCAGCCAAAAATTAGTCAGAGCACCGGAATAGTCATCGGTTTCATAATTCATAATACGTAACGTACCGCCTTCTTCAGTCTTCAGCACCGCTCTTCCATCTGTAGAAAGAACTATTTCAGGCAATGCCGGAGTGAAAGTATAAACGCCGGTATTGTCCAACGTATATTTACCCGCATAAGAGTTGCCCGCCGCATCAGTCAACGTATAATCACCGGTGCCACTATTGAGTTCAAGCGTAATATCTTCTATTCCGCTCAATGCAGAAATGCCGGTCTGCCCTTTGGAAGAGCCATCCAGATTACACCAGCCAAACGGAGTATCTTCGGACAATTTATAAGTAATGACCTTGTTCGTCTTAGGCTCCACGTAGTCACGCCAGTCATCAGATAATTCAGGATAAACTTCCTTTGTATCTACCGGAACTACATAGTTATCAGCCCATTCCTTGGAAACAAAATTCCAACAGTAGACACAACGTCCTTCACCTGACAAAGCCTCATCGCGATAATTACCTATCATCAACTGGTTTTCGGTCAGCACCAAAATCTGGAATCCGTTTTTGAAATCCACCGCATTGTTGTTGGCCCATTCACCGTGTATAAAATCCACATCGACAGCAGAAATGGTGTGGTCACTGGTGTTCATGCCGAATAAGCCTTCGGTCACCGTTTCTTGTCCACCGGTGAAACGATGTACGGTCAGTCCCGCCTTTCCTTGCAATGAGAAGGTCATGTATGACTTCAAATCGTCTTCTGTAATACCTATGTCTGCATTAGAAGGTTCCCACCAAGTTTTATCTTGGGCAAACCAATCGTTCTTGCCATCATTATGCGTCATGTCCAAATAAGTGGCCGACGGATCGAAACAGGAATAGAATCCCTGTTTCATACCATAGTTGCCATTATCAGGTACCCATGTTTTGGAATTGCCGGAACCACCGGCTAAATATTCCCACATCTCGCCGGTCACAAAATCAGCACAGAAGTCAGCAATGGAGAAAGTAGCAGGAGCACCATATACCACTCCGCCACGAGTCTCTACACCGAACGTCACTGAATATTCACCATTGAAAGGCATCTTCAATGTCACTTTCTTTTCCTGGCTACGCCCTTGCGGATGTATCCATAGTGGAGTATAATTACCCTCCAGTTTACTTTCTAAATATACTATGTTGGGATTTTCGGCATCATGAGTCACCGTATAAGCCAATCCTTCAGCCAAATCATCGGATACCAGACTTTTCCCTTCCAACTCATAAGAATCCGGTGTACAGGCGTTCATTATGATAAGCAAGCCTGCAATGATTGAATATATAAATTTATTGTATCTCATAACTTTCTCTTTTTATTGTTTATTACCATCCGGCATTCTGCTTGTATATACCACCAGACAAGGATATCTGTGTCGGCGGAATCTGACAGAACCCTCTTTTCGTCCGGATGTTGCTCTCTGTATATGAATCTGCAATATTCACGGCCGCACCATTATTGTAAACCGTAATAGACGGACTGCCTGCACGTCCATTTGTAGTAGCCTGCCCGAGCTGTGCACTGACAAACGCATCCAGTCCCTGACGAAGCAAGTCGAAATGGCGAATACCTTCACCCATGAATTCAAGACGACGTTCTTCCCAAATCTGCTCTTTGGTAGGAGTACCACTGATATTGTGTAATTTGTCACCATAGGCACGCTCACGTACTTTGTTGAAATAGTCCATGGCTTGTGCGCTTCCCAATTCAGCCGCCATCAGATAAACGTCGGACAAACGCATCAAAACCCAATCCTGATCTTGGTTGGTTTGCATATTTCCACCTTCTACAGTAGTCTCCGCCGCAGGCATCGAAGTTCCGTCAGTAAATATCAACGGGCAATATTTCTTGTTGACATAGCCGGTATAATCGATATGGTCAGTAACCACCTGACTATCATAAGCACCTATCTTGCGACAATCGATAATGGATGCTTCGCCACGTTTGTCACTATTGCTGAAAAGACTTTGCGCATAGGGAGTAATAGGACAAGCACCCCATCCGTTTCCGTAAGGAGCAAAAGCAGTAACATTTCGCATACCCAAGTTTACGATGAAACGGTTACCGTTGATGTTCTTATTACTCCAATTCTGATCATTGTTAAATTTGACTACCCATACTATTTCCTCACTGGCTTCCTTGTAAGTCGTTTTGCGTCCTTCTTCCTGTGAGGTGGCTTTGGTACTGGCAGCCGGCCACAAATCGGCAAATTCCGGTTCCAAGTCATAATAACCGGAGCCAATCAGTGCCTCGCAATATTTCAACGCATCGGCTTTGGTCAATTCACCCGGCATCACGCCACCGACATTATTGTTATAAACACCGTCATAGAATAAGTAAACACGTGCTAACATTGCTCCTGCTGCATATTTGGTAACACGTCCCAAATTGGCGGATTTATCTCTATATTGTTCTTTAGGCATATTATCCGCCGCAAATTGCAAATCTTCCACAATCTGGGCATACACATCATCGGGGTTTGCCTGTGGAACGATTTCGGCAGAAGCAGTGGTGAGTAAAGGTACATTCTCGAACATCTTCACCAAATCAAAATAAGCTAACCCACGCAGGGCGCGCGCTTCACTTTCCACTATTGCACGTTTTTCTTCCGATGTCCATGTGATGTCATCAAGTGAAGCAATCAGCAGATTACAACGATAGATGGCTTGATAATAATCTCCCCAAATTCCATTGAAGCCTTCTTGAGCGGGATTGTAGCTAATATCGAAACGGTCCATCAAACGATCGCTACGGTCATCCGGACCGCCGCCACCCAAACAGTCATCCGACATGTGTTCGGCTGCTTGAAACAAGGTAGGCCAACTACCGTTTGACACTGTACGCTGATAACCGTCATAACAACCAATCACCGCATAGTCTGCCTGAACCTCTGTCTTGTAGAAAGAACCTGAATTTAGAGTTGTTTTAGAACTGGTTTCTAAAAAACTCTCGCTACAGCCGGACAGCGTACATACCACCATCCCCATAGCTATCATATTGAATTTTATCTTATTCATACTGTTGCTTTTATTAGAATTTAAGATTTACACCGACCAAGAAAGTTCTTGCGTGCGGATAACTACCGGTATCCAGCCCGGACATCCAACTGTCTTGTCCAAAACCTACTTCCGGATCCATTCCGTTATACTTTGTAAATGTAAACAGGTTTTGTGCCTGCACATACAGACGTGCCTGACTGATATACTTGCAATTGATAAGTTTGGCAAAATCATACCCCAGAGTAACATTGGCAATGCGCAGATAATCGCCATCCTGCAAATAAAGGTCGGAGAAGTTTGTCCAACTTGAATCGGTATTGCTCAGACGAGGCACACTGTTCGATGTTCCTTCACCCGTCCAGCGCTGTAAAAAATAAGTAGTATAATTGCTTTGTGCAGAGTTACCCCAATTACGATAACCGCCATTAGCAACTTTGAAGCCTGCGGCACCATTCCACGTGGTAGAAAAATCAAAATTCTTATAAGTAAAGCCCAAATTAAATCCGAAGTTTAACTTAGGAATGCCGTTGCCCAAGTTTACTTTGTCATCGTCATTGATAACCCCGTTATGGTCAATGTCTACAAACTTCGCTTCACCGGGCGCTACGCTGGAAAGTACACCGTTCCCGGCAGCCACCCAATCATCGATTTCCTGTTGATTCTGGAACAAACCGTCCGTACGGTAGCCCCAGAAATATCCCATCGGTTCTCCATTGGAACAGCGATAAAACTCTGACTGATTATTGAACATGATATTAGTAGAACCGTGCAAAATACCACCTTCGGTAGGAATACTCCCTACCTCATTCTTGTTATATGCCAGGTTTCCACCTATATTATAAGCAAAATCCTTCCCTATCCGGTCATTCCATACCAAGCCAACCTCAAAACCTTTGTTAGTTACATCACCACCATTGATATAAGGCCATCCGTCTTTGTTAACACCGGCCGTCGCAATTACCGGCGCCTGAACTACCCAATCTTTGGTCGTTTTATAATACCAGTCGAAGTTCAATCCCAAACGGTTATCCAGGAAACGGGCGTCTAAACCTATATTAGTCTGCTCCGAAGTTTCCCACTTCAACTCATCGTTACCCAAGGAACTGGCATAAGCACCTACAGAATTGAGCTCAGTACCTTTACCTGTACCGAAATTGTAACCGGCACCTTCCAGTGTCACACTCGCTCTAAAACGGTTCTCACCGATACTGTTATTACCTACTTGCCCCCAACTGGCACGCAGTTTTAAGAGGTCCATCCAGCTTTTAGTGCTCTCCATGAACTTTTCTTCCGAAATAACCCAACCTGCCGAAACAGAAGGAAACCACCCAAAGCGGTGCCCCGAGGCGAAACGTGAAGAACCGTCCGAGCGTAAAGTGGCGTTCACCATATATCTGTCATTGAACGTCCACCCTAAACGACCGAAATAAGACACGCGACGATAATCGTCCACAGGATATCCTTTCAATTCACCGGCATTGATGTTTATCGCATTGTTTAAATAGGCTGTATTCCAAGCAGCATAAATGTCAAGCAACTTGTTATTACCACTCATATTATCACCTGCATTTCTTTCCGCTTCCATACCAATCAAGGCATTGAAAGCATGGCTACCCAACGTCCAGTCGTAAGTGGCAGTATTGGTCCATATCAAAGTCCAACCTTTATACATGCTTTGAGATACTGTTGTATCTCCCTGGCTGTCATTAGTTGTTGACACATAAGCCGGTTTATATTCACGATAGGAACTGCTACCTTGATTAAATCCCAACTGGGTTTTTATCTTCAGATTCTTAACGGGTTGTATTTCGGCATATACATTAACGTTCCAAGTTTGACTGTCAGAAAGTTTCTGATTACGGTACATACTGGCTACAGGATTACCGTCATACTGATACCAGTCTGTAGCAGTTGAATAACTATAACCATTATTCAAATCGGCACGACCGTCCGGCTGTAAATAAAGAGCCTGAAGGGGAGTAGTTCCGTAAGCGCCCCTGAATGCATTGTTATACATGTTGCCGGTACCTATACCGGCACTTTTCACATAAGCGAACGAAACGTTCTCTCCTACTTTCAAGAAATCTTTGTAGAGTTTCTGTTCCAAATTGATACGGAAATTATAGCGTTCATAATTGGATGCTTTGGAGCCTCCTACGATACCTTCCTGATTGTAATATCCCAAAGACACCGCATACGTAGTAGTAGCTGAACCACCAATAACGCCCAATGTATAATTCTGCGTAGTAGCATTGCCCTTGAACATTTCGTCCATCCAATCGGTATTATTCACGTTACCATTCGCATCATATATAGAAGAATATTTATTCCAGTCATAAACTGAATTACCCGAATTCAAGGCTTGTTCGTCCATCAATGTCATATACTGTTCGGCATTACAAAGTTCTATCTTACGAGCAGCACTCTGCCAACCGTAATAAGCGTCAAACGATACTTGGGCTTTACCTTCCTTACCGGTTTTTGTAGTGACCAATACCACACCATTGGCAGCCTGAGCACCATAAATGGCAGCGGAAGCGGCATCCTTCAGCACATCAATACTGGCTATATCACTCGGACTGATATTTTTAATGTCTACCCCGGGAATACCGTCTACCACATAAAGAGGTCCATTACTGGAGTTAGAACCCTGACCGCGAATGATAACTTTCATGTCCGAACCAGGTTGACCGGATTCACTGATAATGTTCACACCGGGGGTCTGCCCTTGCATGGCTTGCAGAGGATTGTTCGTATTCAATTTGGCAAGTTCCTCACCTTTCACCTGAACCGTAGCACCGGTCACCAGTTTCTTCTTCTGAACACCGTAACCCACTACGACCACTTCGTCCAACATTTCAGTATCTTCTTTCAAAGATACATTAACTGTAGAAGAGGTACTCACCTTGATTTCTTGCGATTGATAGCCGATATAGGAAAACACCAGCGTCTGTCCCGGCCGGGCAGCGACAGAATACCTGCCGTCAACGTCGGTGATTGCTCCGATTCCGGCTTCTTTCACCTGAACACTGACACCAATCAAAGGTTCGTTGTCTGTGGCAGATGTCACAATTCCCGAAACGGTTTTGCTTTGAGAAGGATTAGCCTGAAGGCTATTGATTGCAGGTATCAGGAGGAGTAATACCCATGCAATACGGCATAAATGCAGATTTATGCACTTTTCCAAAAATGCTTTTCTCATTGTACATTATTTAATGGTTAATATCAAAGATTGTATTCTTTTTCGTATGCAAAAGAAAATCATGACAAATGTATGAAATGAGAAAGGAAGGTATGTAGAGATATTGTTACGAATAGCAGACAGATTGGTTAATCGCTATCCCTGAAATGTTGCTAACAATGGTATGATTTGTATCTTATCCCCCTCCAAGCACTCTCAAAGGGGGATAAAGTGTTATTCATTCACTACAAAATTACGTATCTGGCAACCGGTCTTATCACCTTTTTCCCCCTTTTTATAATTTGTGTTAGTTCCATTGTGTTCCGATTCATACAAATATAGATTCTTTTTAGGACGGAGAACTATTTGAAAGGAAAAATGTTCTCTAAAGGAATAACCTGAAACTTAACAAATAATGAATAAACTAATAGCACTTATAACCATTGCACTTTTTGCAGCAAGCTGTTCGGATGACAACAATTCTAACGGAACAGATGACCAGGACCTTGTCAGTCCGGCATTAGAGATGAGCGTAAGTACCACAAGCGGACAAAGCCCGTTGACAGGTATTCTGACCGTTGCTCCCTGTAAAGTTAATAGCTCCATCTACTATGGTAATTACGTCAATGGTCAATTAACCCCTTTCGATGGTTATTACAAAGTGAAAGACGGTACATTCCTCGAAGGAGCCGTTAACCGGGAGATTTCCTTACCAACAGGAACTTATAATATGATATATTGGGGAACACCTCAATACAAAGAACCAATCTACACTAATCCGGCAGTAAGGGAGGCAGCTCTCACTATCGGCAGCGATTTGTCCCAGCAGGCACTCACATTGATCAAGGTATCGGCAGATACCATTTATTATCCGGTATTCGACTTGGTGCATGCCGTACAACCTGCCAACATTGGCACGGAAAGTTTGAAAG
Source organism: uncultured bacterium (assembly GCA_905215345.1). Classification (GTDB taxonomy): domain Bacteria; phylum Bacteroidota; class Bacteroidia; order Bacteroidales; family Bacteroidaceae; genus Bacteroides. Next base: position 299,774 of record CAJMPR010000004.1, on the reverse strand, counting down.
CCTCCCTAAAAAGAGTTGTAGCAGGACTGAAAGTTACCGTAAAGGATAAAGATAATGGTGTGCTGAGTTCCAGCATAGACAGTATGGCCGTACGCGTCACCAATATATACAGCGGTTTAAACTACTACACCGGTAAAGCGCAAGGCACCCCTTGTACAATTGCATTTCCTTTAGTACGTTCTACAGATGGCACGCAAATGGGTAACGCCACTGTTATGTTATTTCCTTCTTCCGGAAAGCCGGAGTTTCAATTGTCGATAATTCTGAAGAATGGTGCAGTAAAAAGTTTCAAGCAGACTCTTACTACTCCATTCACAGCCAATACAAGACTGAATTTAACCTTGAGTCTGGGTGATATTTTCTCCGACCAGACTTCCGGTGATTTCAATGTTGACAACTGGAAAGAGGAAAACGAGAATATCAATGTCCCAAACGTTTAGCCAAGTATCTCCGCACCGGTTCGTCATACAGTTTCAGGCATAGATAAGCCAACAATATATTCCATGCGTAGACACACAAGGCAACTTGCCAAGTCTGTTCTAATGTGAAGAGTTGGTTTTTAATCAGCCATGCGTAGAATAAATACATGAATGGGTAATGTATCACATAGATCGGATAAGATATATCTCCCAGGAATTTACATATCTTGGTTGATTTTTTATCAGTTGTAGTCCCCGACGCTCCTATCCAAAGGAGAATGGGGAAAGCTACAACCACACAAAATGCTTCATAAATACCATTTGTACAAACCGGCTCCATCCCTTCCAGATAAGGTACCGAAAACAAGGCTATCAATAGAATGGAACATATCCAAAAAGCACCTCTCAATTTGATGGGTTTGAAGTTACGCGACAGTAACATACCCATGGAGAATGGGAAAAGCATTCTCAATAATCCTCCCGCAAAGTTTACTCCATCCAATGTCCAACCTACTCCCATATTTCCATAACCGGAGACATCGAAAATAGCGAACAAGACCAATGCTATTCCCAGCAGCGCTGTTACTACCGCCAGCATCTTGTTTGACAAACGACGGATAAACAGGGCATAAAGAATATTACCTATATATTCAAAAAACAATGACCAGCAAGGTCCATTCAGCGGGAACATTTCCCCATTACCACGAACCTCATAACCGACACCCGGCATCGCAGGAATAAAAAATATCGTACAGAGCAATGACAGCATTATCATTGATAGTGGCACATACGTTCCATCCCATTGCATGCTCCCCTGAATGCAGAACGTGACAGCACCCAGAACGGCACCCATCACTACCATAGGATGAAGGCGTATCAGACGTCGTTTGAAGAATTTTTTCACCGTTAATCCCTTGCCCCAACGGTCGTCGTAGGCATAACCGATAACGAAACCTGAAAGGATAAAGAAGAAATCCACGGCCAGATATCCGTGGTTGAAAGTTTCAATAATACCGCCACCGGCAAAAGCGTAACCTTCGAATATATGATACCATATAACCATAAGGGCTGCCACGCCACGAAGTCCGTCAAGAAGGTCATAATGCGGTTTTGTATCTGCGAAGACTGAAGATGAAAAGTCCGACATCTGTTTTTCCATTATTTGGTTAATATTTTCAGATGCCAAAGATACGGCATACGAAACAAAGTTTTTTTGCTTAAAAGCAAAAAGGCCAATGAATATTTATCTTTTAGCACGTACCCGGCTAAGTGTATAGATGGAAATGCCCAGAAAGGCAGCAACATATTTCAGCTTCACCCGGTTTATTAATCCGGGATAACGGTGGTTAAATTGTTCATATCGTTCCTTGGGTGGAAGTTGAAGCCTTTCTACAAACATGTGGCTGAGCTCCTTATTTACATTCTGATGTAGAATTCTACCCCAGTTGGCTATATCAATATAGGTTTCGTAAAGAGCATTCAACTTGTCTATATGGATAACATAGATTTTGCAATCCGAAAGAGTTTCAACGCTCTCTACTGACGGCTGTTGGTAGTACAATGAGTCCATACCGAAGGTTACATCACCTTCCTGGCTGAACCAAGTAGTGGTATCTTGCCCGTCATGGTGGAATACGGAGCGGGCGACTCCTTCTTCAATGAAATAAACCAAACGGTCCGTTATACCCGATTGCACTATACAAGTGTCTTTAGGGTAATATCTTACCTGCATATTTGCCAGTAAAGCTTGGAGTGCCTCGTCGGAAACCGGGTAAATTTGCCTGATTCTACTAATGATATTGTCCATTGAAAAGGAATTCATTGTTTGATTTACAAAATTACATAATTTTATTAATTCCAAGAAATAGACATGATAAAGTATAAATCAGAATTATTTGAAGTTTGAGCCACACCAACTAATCGTACCACAAATATAAAAAAGGAGAAAGTCGTTAAACTTTCTCCTTTTCTTTGTACCCAGACCCGGGGTCGAACCGGGATGGAAGTGAATCCACTGGTGTTTGAGACCAGCGCGTCTACCGATTCCGCCATCTGGGCATATTTGATTTCTCAAATGCGGTGCAAAGATACGGCTTTTTTCGAAACCCGCAAGACTTTTCACAAAAAAAGCCGAAAAAAATAAGAAATCGCTTCACAAGCATTTCTTGTTTGTAAAATATGCAGTACATTAGCAGAAACTTTTAAAACATTTAATATGATAACCAATAAGGATAATTTCTGTGTAATCATGGGTGGTGGAATCGGTAGTCGTTTTTGGCCGTTCAGCCGCAAAACACTTCCGAAACAATTCCTGGACTTCTTCGGCACAGGACGTTCATTATTGCAGCAGACGTTTGACCGCTTCAACAAAGTAATACCTACGGAAAATATACTGGTTGTTACCAATGCACTTTATGAGGACTTGGTAAAAGAGCAACTACCTGAACTAAAACCGGAGCAGATACTGCTGGAACCAACACGCAGAAACACAGCTCCCTGTATTGCATGGGCTTCATACCACATCCGCGCATTAAATCCAAATGCCAATATCGTTGTCGCTCCTTCGGATCATCTGATTCTAAAGGAAAATGAGTTTCTTACCGCCATTGAAAAAGGATTGGCATTCGTTGCGCAATCTGATAAGTTATTGACGCTCGGCATCAAACCCAACCGTCCGGAAACAGGGTACGGTTACATACAGATTGCCGAACAAATCAACGATAATTTCCATAAAGTAAAAACCTTTACTGAGAAACCGGAACTTGAGTTAGCTAAAGTTTTTGTTGAAAGTGGTGAGTTTTATTGGAACTCCGGTCTCTTTATGTGGAATGTAAACAGTATTATAAAAGCCGGAGAATTATTATTACCGGAATTGGCAACCAAACTGGCGGCAGGGAAAGATGCCTATGGTACTCCAAAAGAAAAAAAGTTTATAGAAGAAAACTTCCCCGCATGCCCCAATGTTTCCATTGATTTTGGTATCATGGAAAAAGCTGACAATGTTTATGTATCATTAGGAGATTTCGGTTGGTCTGATTTAGGAACATGGGGTTCTTTATATGATCTTTCTTCTAAAGATGAAGCGGGTAACGTTACGCTAAAATGCCAATCCTTGATGTACGATAGTAAAGATAACATTGTAGTACTTCCTCAAAACAAACTTGCCGTCATTGACGGTTTAGAAGGATACCTCATTGCCGAATCGGACAATGTATTGCTGATTTGCAAAAAGGACGAAGAACATGCCATCCGCAAGTATGTAAATGATGCGCAGATTAAGCTGGGAGAAGATTACATTTAACAGCCTGTTAAAGTTAACTTTTTACCAAGGAAGATATTAATAATAAAGCGGTAGTTGATGCATTTCAACTACCGCTTTTACTGTATTTGGAGGAGGAAAATATAAATCTCTTAGAGGACCGTACGTATGGCTTTGGCTACGGCCTTAAACTCTTCTTCCGAGAGTTTCAATTTCGGATTAGAAAAAAGCATATCTTTTTCATTCTGCATAGGAATCAGATGAATATGTGCATGAGGCACTTCCAACCCTAAAACAGCTTCGCCTACTTTCTTACATGGAAAAGCCTTACCAATAGCAAGTGCAACTTTCTTTGCAAACACATGCATTGCCGCCAAATCTTCATTACTCAAGTCGAAGATATAATCCACTTCCTGTTTGGGAATGACCAGAGTATGACCTTTCACCAATGGATTAATATCAAGGAAGGCAAAGAATTTATCATTCTCCGCTATCTTATAACAAGGTATTTCACCTGCGATAATTCTGCTGAATATTGTTGCCATAACTTTTTATTTATATATAAAATAAGGCAAGCCCGCACGCGGACCTGCCTTTCCATTAAAATGATATGTTTACTACTTCAAGATTGATAATACCCTGCGGTACTTTGATTTCAGCCACATCACCTACTTTCTTACCGAGCAAGCCTTGTGCAATCGGGGTATTTACAGAAATCTTACCTTCCTTTAAATTGGCTTCACTTTCCGAAACAATCGTGTAGGTCATTTTCATATTATTCTTCACGTTTTTCAGCTCCACCTTATTTAATATTTGCACAGAGTCTGTCTTCAATTTGGATTCATCAATAATTTTAGCATCGGCAATTACCGTCTTCAATTTATTGATTTTCATTTCAAGCAAACCTTGGGCTTCCTTTGCGGCATCATATTCCGCATTCTCTGACAAGTCCCCCTTGTCACGCGCCTCAGCAATAGCCGACACAATCTTAGGCCGCTCTACCGTCTCCAGGACTTTTAAATCGGCCAACAACTTATTGTAGCCTTCTTCTGACATATAAGCCATAGTTTTTCCTCCTTACTATTTTATATTGTTTTTAAATGGTACTATAAACAAAAAAGAATTCCAACATGGTCAGCATGCTGGAACCCTCTTTCCTATTTCCTTTGCAAAGATAGCCTTTTAAATAATGCGTGTCAAGCAAAAAATGCTGCTTTGTAACATATTTAAATGAAATCTTCTAATTTATAACATGTTACAGCAAAGCCTTCACCGCTGCATCCAAGTCTTTGACAGTTTCGCCACGAGCACTCAACTCACTATTCTTATTAATAAGGAAAATGGCAGGAACCGATTGGACATTATAAGCAGAAGCCATAGTTGAATAAATGCCATTGGCATCACGCACACAAACCCATGGTAAGTTATCCGCAGTTGTCTTCCAGTAATGTTCATCCGCATCCAAAGATACCTGATAAATCTCCAATCCCTCACCGGCATATTTATCGTACAAATTACGTAACATATAATTATGCGCAGCAGAAACCGCACTTTGATAAATGGTAAAGTCAAGAATAATAGCTTTTCCTTTCAGCTCACTTAATTTGCGCATATTTCCTTTCATATCACGCAGATTAATATCAATGATTCCCGTTTCCGAAACAGCTTCCTGCGGAAGTTCCACTACTTTTTGTTGCGGTGTGCGGGTATTTTTCATTCCCTTTATCACAATATTGTAAAGGTTCTTGGAACGGTCGGCATGCGGATAGAAATTGTTCAGGCTGGTTGCAACCGCTGCAAAACACTTAATGTCGTCTTTACTGTTCAACGGATCAAAAATCAAATAATTATTTAGTTTCTGGAACAGAGCAAAATAAGCAGCAGCCGTATTCGGAGCAGCGAAAATATAATTTATTTTCACTTCATCCTTATAGGATTTCAACAAAGTAGCCAGACTGTCTTCAAACACATCAGTACCAATCTTATGAGCTTGCATACCCTGCAGCAAGGCATTCACAGATGTCTGAAGCTGCATTTGTTTTAAAGTAAGTTCCTTAATTTTCGTACTATTAGCCGAACCTTCCACACTATATGCCGTAGCAAAATCAGTATATGGTGCTTTCAGAGAAACCGTTTCCGTAGAATCGATAGAAAAGTTGATCACTTTATCATCTACCCGCAAACGATAGAACTCCGGAGACATAGGACGTGTTTGTTTAAATGTAAATGAACCGTCGCCTTTCAATTTAACGGAATCCAAGGGCACAATACCTTCCAAAGCTGAAGCTTCCAGATAGAGCATCTTACCATCAGCGCCGGAGACTTCACCTTCTACTTTAAATTTTGGTTCGGAGTTACATGCGCTTAAGCCTAAAACAGCCAACGCCATAAAAAGGATCTTTTTCATATTTCGTGTATTTTTCTATTTGAAAGAACGTGCAAATATACTTCTTTTCAAGTTTAGTCAAAGCATTTTCACACTTCTTCCACTTAGAAAAGTGCAAAAAACAACTAAATACAAACTTTTTATCTCATTCCCACCGCATTACACGAATAAAATATGTATCTTTGCGGGAATTTTGAAAGAAAATAGATATAAAACATTTTTTATGATTAACCCAATTGTTAAGACGATCGAGCTTCCTGATGGCAGAACCATCACACTCGAAACGGGAAAGCTGGCAAAACAGGCAGACGGTTCTGTAATGCTTCGTATGGGTAACACCATGCTCCTAGCTACTGTTTGTGCCGCCAAGGACGCAGTTCCCGGAACAGATTTTATGCCGTTACAGGTAGAGTACAAAGAAAAATTCTCCGCATTCGGACGATTCCCCGGTGGTTTCACCAAGCGTGAAGGTCGCGCATCTGATTATGAAATTCTGACTTGCCGCCTCGTAGACCGTGCTCTCCGCCCTTTATTCCCCGATAATTTTCATGCAGAGGTATATGTAAACATTATCCTCTTCTCAGCAGACGGCGTCGATATGCCGGATGCATTGGCCGGACTTGCAGCTTCTGCAGCTCTCGCTGTTTCAGATATTCCTTTCAATGGACCGATCTCTGAAGTACGTGTAGCACGTATCGACGGACAGTTCGTTATCAACCCCACTTTCGAACAACTGGAAAAAGCCGACATGGATCTTATGGTAGGTGCTACTTATGAGAACATCATGATGGTAGAAGGCGAAATGAGTGAGGTTTCAGAACAAGACTTGCTGGAAGCTATGAAAGCTGCTCACGAAGCTATTAAGGTTCAGTGTAAAGCTCAAATGGAACTTGCAGAAGCCGTTGGCTCTACAGTAAAACGTGAATATTGCCATGAAGTAAATGACGAAGATTTGCGTAAAGCTGTTCGTGAAGCATGTTACGATAAGGCTTATGCCATCGCAGCTTCAGGGAACAACAACAAGCACGAACGCATGAACGCATTCGATGCTATCCGCGAAGAATTCAAGGCACAATTCAGCGAAGAAGAATTGGCAGAAAAGGCTTCACTTATCGACCGTTACTACCATGATGTAGAAAAAGAAGCAATGCGTCGTTCTATCTTGGACGAAGGCAAGCGCCTTGACGGACGTAAAACGACCGAAATCCGCCCTATCTGGTGCGAAACCAGCTATTTGCCCGGACCTCACGGTTCAGCAGTCTTCACACGTGGTGAAACTCAGTCTTTATCTACTGTTACTCTCGGTACGAAGTTGGACGAGAAGATTATCGACGATGTACTGGAACACGGAAAAGAACGTTTCCTCTTACATTATAACTTCCCTCCGTTCTCTACGGGTGAAGCCAAAGCACAACGTGGTGTAGGTCGTCGTGAAGTCGGTCATGGTCACTTGGCATGGCGTGCCTTGAAAGGACAAATTCCTGCTGACTATCCGTATGTAGTACGCGTAGTTTCGGATATCCTCGAATCAAACGGTTCTTCTTCTATGGCTACCGTATGTGCCGGAACATTGGCATTGATGGATGCAGGTGTGAAGATAAAAAAGCCGGTATCAGGTATCGCAATGGGATTGATTAAGAATGCAGGTGAAGACAAATATGCCGTATTGTCCGATATCCTCGGTGATGAGGACCACTTGGGCGATATGGACTTCAAGGTAACAGGTACTAAAGATGGTATTACTGCTACTCAAATGGATATCAAAGTAGACGGATTGTCTTATGATATTCTGGAGAAAGCATTGTTACAAGCTAAAGAAGGCCGTGAACATATTCTAAGTAAATTAACCGAATGTATCGCAGAACCTCGCGAAGACTTGAAACCTCATGCTCCACGTATTGAAACAATGACTATACCTAAAGAATTCATTGGTGCAATCATTGGCCCGGGTGGAAAGATAATTCAGGGTATGCAGGAAGAAACCGGTGCTACTATTACGATTGAAGAAGTAGATAACATCGGTAGAATCGAAATTGCCGGAACAAACAAGAAATGTATTGACGATGCAATGCGCATTATCAAGGGAATAGTAGCTGTACCGGAAGTAGGCGAAGTTTACAAAGGCAAAGTACGTTCTATCATGCCTTATGGTGCATTTATTGAATTCTTGCCGGGTAAAGATGGTTTACTCCATATTTCGGAAATTGACTGGAAACGTTTGGAAACAGTAGAAGAAGCCGGAATCAAGGAAGGCGACGAAATTGATGTGAAATTACTCGACATTGATCCTAAGACCGGAAAGTTCAAATTGTCCCGTAAAGTATTACTTCCAAAGCCGGAAAGACAAGATAAACCGGAAAAGAAATAAAATTTCTTTATTCCTTATCAGATAAGGACATAAGCCCGATGGTAATACCGTCGGGCTTTCTTTTTGAAGCAAAAAGTAAAAAAATATAGAAAGAAATTAAGAACATTGTTTGCATATTAAAAAAAGTTTGTGTTGTTTTGTCATGCGAAACCTTAAATCGTACAAAAAAACACCAAGAGAATGTCCGATTCCAACAGGCTACATACCATGGATCTTTTTTCGCGTTTCTTTCAGGAAAACCAAGAAAAGTTCCTCGCTTTTGCTTTCTCCTACCTTAGGGATAAAGCAGAAGCAGAAGATGTATTAATGGAATCAATGATTGCTTTATGGGAGAACCGCGACCGTTGGGAAGAAGGCAGTAATCTACACGCTTTATTATTAACCATCATCAAGCACAAATCCCTTAATCTTTTAGAGCATAAGCAGATACGTCTACGCGCAGAAGAAGACATCAATACCCACAGTCAGCGCGAACTGAATTTACGTATTTCTACTTTGAAAGCTTGCGAACCCGATCAGGTATTCGATACTGAAATACAGCATATCGTGCATAAGGCTTTGGAACAAATGCCACAACAAAGCCGGACTATTTTTATGCTGAGCCGTTATCAGAATTTACCTAATAAACAGATTGCCGAACAACTGAATATTTCATTGAAAACAGTAGAGGCACATATCACCAAAGCCTTACGTATACTCCGCTTGGAACTAAAAGATTATTTAGCTTCTATACTCCTCTAAATGTTAAAATCAAGATTCTTCAAAAAAACTTTCATTTTTCCATAGGGTTGTTTTCAACTCGTCGGTTATATATACAGAAGGGATTAAAAAAATCCTTTTTCAGCCAAACAATTATTTATGATGAATCAAGAACTATTATATAAGTATTTTAAAGGAACCGCTTCCATAGAAGAAGAAAAGCAAATCCTTGATTGGGTAGAAGCCTCGGATGAGAATCATGAAGCTTTCCTGAAAGAGCGTATGCTGTTTGACATATCCTTATTCTCAACAAAACAAGATACCAAGAAAAAAACAGCACGCTTTATCCCTATGTTCCGCTGGACAGCACGTATTGCCGCCGCTGTTATCGTAGCCGTATCCGGTTACTTTATGACAGCAGATTACTTATATAATAAAGGTGCACAACTTCAAACCATTACCGTTCCTGCCGGACAACGTGCTCAAATAACCCTTGCCGACGGCACACATGTATGGTTAAATTCAAAGTCTACTCTTACTTATGCCAGTAACTTCGGCCGTAAAGAGCGTAATGTAAAGTTGGATGGTGAAGCTTACTTTGAAGTGGCAAAGAACAAAAGCATTCCTTTCTATGTACATACTGAAATGCATAACGTAAAAGTAGTAGGGACCTGTTTCAATGTCTGTGCTTACGAAGGCAGCAAAGAATTTGAGACAACCTTGGTAGAAGGTATTGTAGATATTTATCCTTCCTGCAACAATAAAGTAATTACCCGCTTGGAAAAAGATGAATTCTTTGCCAACTACGACGGACGTTGCAAAAAGACAATACTTCCTTCTTATGAATATCTACGTTGGAGGGAAGGACTATATTGCTTCGACGATGTACCGTTCAGCGGCATCTTAGACAAGCTGGAAAAATACTATAATGTAAAAATCACTGTAACCAGTCCACGGTTGTTAAACCACGAAGGACTTACTGGTAAGTTCAGAGAGCAAGACGGTATAGAACACATATTGCGAACTATCTCCAAAGACCATCCGTTCAAGTTCCGCATCAATGAAGACAGAGACTCAATAATCATATATGAATAGATAAGAACCTTAAAATTTAGTACTAACCCCTTAAAAACCCAATATTATGAAACCATAGAAAAACAGTCAAAAATCAACTTCCCCCTTTTTGATAAAAAAGATCGGAAAGTACCCCCATACTTCCCGATCCGAAACAGTCAAAAATCGACCTTAATCAATTTATTAACTTAACACAGTGACAAAGATATGAGAAAAATTTCTTTGAATGGACTTTTTTGTCCAAAAAGTTTAGAATTTAAGCAATTATTGCGGACCATGAAGATCACCCTATTCCTTCTCTTGTTTGTAACATTCCAAGCTTACTGCGGGAACAGTTACTCCCAAAATGCCAAAGTCAGTATCCCCAACTCTCAGTTAAGAGTAGGCCAGGTACTTGCTAAAATTGAGTCGCAAACCGAATATCTATTCGTGTACAATAAAAAAAGTGTAGATGTACGTCGCACTGTTAATGTGGATGCAGACAACAAAGCTGTATCAGACCTTCTGGATGAAGTATTTGAAGGAACTAACATCAAATACGTGATGGAAGGTAAAAACATCGTTTTAACCAAGAATGGTGAAAGCATTGAAAATGTAACTGGCGTTCAACAAGACAAAGTCACAGTGAAAGGTTCTGTTACCGATTCCAAAGGCGAGCCGATTATCGGAGCCAACGTTCTGGAAAAAGGAACAACAAACGGTGTTATTACTAATTTAGATGGCGAATTCGTGCTTAACACACCATCTAACGCTACGTTAGTTATTTCATACATTGGTTATGAGCCTGTAACCATAGCTCTTAACGGAAAAACTTCTATCAAAGTTCAAATGAAAGAAGAAGCCCTGGCTCTGGAAACAGTAGTTGTAACAGCTATGGGTATCAAGAAAAAAGCAGAATCTCTGACTTATTCCACTCAACAAGTAAATGGTAATGAGCTCACTCGCGCTAAAGATCCCAACATGATCAATGCACTCGCTGGTAAAACAGCAGGTGTGCAAATCAATAAAACATCCAATTTAGGTGGTTCTGCCAAGGTTGCTATTCGTGGTGCACGTTCTGCATTTGCCAGCGGTAACAATCAGCCACTATATGTAATCGATGGCGTTCCTATGTTAAACAACTCAACCGAATCTACATCAACGGTCATGGGTGGTGACAATGATGGCGTAAACCGCGATGCTGGTGATGGTATTTCCAACTTAAATCCTGATGATATTGAAAGCATGAATATATTAAAAGGCGCTTCTGCCGCTGCTCTTTACGGTTCACAAGCAGCCAACGGTGTCATTTTGATTACTACTAAGAAAGGTAAAGTAGGCATGCAACAAATCACCTTCTCTTCAAACTTAACAATAGACCACGCTATCAGCACACCTAAATTCCAGAACTCATACGGTCGCAATGAAGATGGCGGTACAGCAAGTTGGGGAGCAAAAGGTACTATAAAGGATTATGATAATGTCGGTGATTATTTCGGTAATGGTGTTACAGCTATTAATTCTTTGGCAATAACAACCGGAAACGAAAAAATGCAAACTTATTTTTCTTATGCAAATACCACAGCAAAAGGCATTGTTGATAGCAATAAGATGCAAAAACATAACCTGAGCTTACGCGAAACAACAAGTTTATTCAATGATCGTTTAAAATTAGACGGTAATGCCACATTGATGATGCAAAAGATTAAGAACTCTCCCGCAACAGGTGGTTACTATATGAATCCATTGGTTAGCTTGTATGGTTTCCCACGCGGTGTAGATTTAACTCCATATAAAAATGACTTCGAAACACTTGACCCAAGTCGTAACATGATGATGCAAAATTGGATTGAGAAAAATGATGATGGTACAATCAGCGAATGGTCACAAAATCCCTATTGGTTGAGAAACCGAGTACTCAGTACCAACAAACGCTACCGTGCATTGGCTTCCATCAGTGCTAACTTGAAAGTAACAGACTGGCTCAACCTGCAAGCACGTGGCAATGTGGACTATGTTAGCGACAAATTCGAAAATCAGATGTACGCAAGTACTGCCCCTAATATCACGGGTAAGTATAATGGGAAAGAAAATGGTCGTTATGTATGGGCAGACAACCAGGAATTTCAAACCTATGCCGACTTGATGGCGATGTTCAACAAGACCTTTGGAGACTTCTCGCTGAATGCAGCTTTAGGTACCAGTATTAATCTGAGTACGGTAAACTCATTAATGCTTGATTCAAAAGTTGCGTCATTATATAAGCCCAATGTATTTACTGTTCCTAACATCGTGATGGACTCAAAAGCGGCCGCTACCCAGACAATCAACCAAAAACGCACATTGCAATCAGTATTTGCAACAGCGCAGTTTGGCTGGAAAGATATGTTATTTCTGGATCTTACCGCCCGTAACGACTGGTCATCTACTTTGGCCTACACAGACAGCAAGAAATCAGGATTCTTCTATCCGTCAGTTGGTTTGACATGGGTTATCAATAAAACTCTAAAGTTACCGGAATGGATTAATTTTGCTAAAATCCGCGGCTCATGGGCAGAAGTAGGTAATGACCTTCCGTTGGGAATTACAAACCCTGTAGATATTATCACAGCTGGTGGTGGTGTGAATGTGAATGCAACCGAACAACGCGGTGACTTGAAACCTGAAATCAGTAACTCTATTGAATTTGGTACAGAATGGCGCTTCTTCCACGATCGTTTCGGTATCGATTTTACATGGTATAAGACAGATACAAAGAACCAATTATTAAAAATGGAGAATCCGGCAGGCTCTGCTTATAAATTCCGCTATATCAATGCCGGTAAGATTCGCAATAAAGGTTTCGAATTGACCGTAGACGCTACCCCGTTGATGAATGATAACTTCCGCTGGAAAACAGCATTCAATATGTCTGCCAACAAGAATAAAATTATATCATTACATCCCGACTACACTCAATTCTCCTATTATGACGAAGGTTTCAACATGGCATACCAAATGCGTATTAAAGAGGGTGGTAAGTTAGGAGACATCTATGGTAACGCATTCCAGCGTGACGATAATGGTAAAATCATTACCAAAGTAGACGAAAAGACAGGAGAGGAAAAACCTTTGGGCAATAGCGGTAACAAAGACCTGTTAGGAAATGCAAACCCCGACTTCTTATTGGGATGGGGCAATACGGTTACTTACAAGAATTTCAGCTTATATTTCTTAATTGATTTCCGTTTTGGTGGTGATGTAATGTCATTGACGCAAGCCGATTTGGACTCTAAAGGTGTAACTGAAGCAACAGGCGAAGCCCGTGACCGTGGTTACGTTGAATATCAAGGACAAAAATTCAGTGATGTAAGAGCATTCTATGGCGCAACCGGCGGCAGAAACGGCATTTCCGAATTTTACATGTACGACGCTACCAACATCAGACTGCGCGAGATTTCATTGAGCTATTCTTTCCCGAAGACTTTGCTTGCAAAGACTAAATGCATTCAGGGACTGGACGTATCATTGATAGCACGTAACTTATTCTTCTTCAAGAAGGATGCACCATTTGACCCGGATGCTGTATTATCAGTAGGCAATAACAACCAAGGTGTCGATGTATTCGGTATGCCGACCACTCGTAACATTGGTTTCAACTTGAAGTTTACATTCTAAAAATCCTAAAAACGAAAAATTATGAAAAGTAAATATATAGCAACATTACTCTTCGGTGGTTTCCTCGGTTTCACCGCCTGTACCGATGGGTTCGAAAGTGATAATGAAATAAAAGGTGGTTTCTCTGAAGAATCGCAGCTACAAGATTTCCAAAATCTTACTTCACCATTTGAAACAATTCAATCCGGCATATACTTCAATTATGCGTCAGCCGGTTTAAACTGGGTATGGCAGCTTACACAAGCTTTAAGTCATGACATGTATGCCGGGTATTTCATGGATCCTACTCCGAAGTTTATGGTAAACAACGCTTGCTATAACTTAAACACAGGATGGACGAATGCGGAGTGGCAATATACATACGGCTATATCTACACCGAAGTACAAAAGGCTGAAAAGAACTTTGCCGGAAATGACGAATTAAAGGGCTACCTGGGCGTTACGGAAATTCTGAAAGTAGAGTTAATGCATCGCGTTGCCGACACATACGGTCCGATGGTTTATCACAAATTAGGAGAATCGCCAAAGGTTTACGGGCAGGAAGAAGCCTACAAACAATTCTTTGCCGATTTGGATGAAGGACAGAAATTGATTAATGAATATCTCAATGCAGATGGCGACAACAATAAATTCAAAGATTTCGACATGCTGACCAACGGCAAAACTCTGAAAGATTGGTTAAAATTCGCGAACTCATTACGTTTACGCCTTGCCATGCGTATCTCAAATGTAGATGCCGGCACTGCCAAGACACAGGCCGTAAAGGCATTAAGTGACTCGAATGGCGTACTGGAAGGTGCTAAAGAAACAATTGCGGTATCGGGTAATACTTACGTTAATCCTTTGTACGGTGTTGCAGGCTGGGGTGAAGTATACATGAATGCCTCTATGGAATCTATCATCAATGGTTACCAAGATCCCCGTGGCGCAAAATGGTATAACACAGCTTCGCTTGAAGGTTATAAAGACAAGTTGTTAGGCATTCCGGTAGGATTACCGATGAAAGATGGTGATGCAAACCTTTATGGCACATGCTCTTCTTTGAATACTAATACCATCGGTGAAAAAACACCTGCCGTATTAATGACTGCCGCCGAAGTATGGTTACTCCGTGCTGAAGCCGCACTGCGCGGATACACCGATGAGAATGCGAAAACATGCTATGAAAATGGAGTTTCAACGTCATTTACACAATGGGACTGCGCTGGCGCCAACGACTACTTGGCAAGTGATAATACTCCTGCTGATTATAAAGACGTTGCATCAAAAGGTAAAGTGGGCAAAGATATGACAGCTCTCATCGAGGTATCTCCCAAATGGGATGAGACAGCAGAGCCAGAAATCAAGCTCGAAAAAATCATTACTCAAAAATGGCTGGCTTGTTGGCCCGAGAGTTATGAAGCATGGACAGAGCAGCGCCGCACCGGTTATCCGAAATTGTTCAAAGTACAGACCAATGCAAGTAAAGACATTGATACGGATGCCATGATTCGTCGCTTACCATTCTCTACCGATGCTGCCGGTAATGACCCGGCACAGTACACAGAATTGGTTAACAAGTTAGGCAAAGCTGATAATGGTGGCACTCGCCTTTGGTGGGATGCCGGACAGAACAACTTTTAATTAAACCAAGGTATATTTTTTGATTAGTGGTGTTTTCTCCGTATTAGTACGAGGAAAAAAGGTTGTAAGGAGCAAAGTCTTTGGGGGGCTTTGCTCCTTTTTGTTGCTAAACTGATAGAGTATCCTTATCCCGCTCATTCGGAAGAAAGAGACCGGAGCTAATTATATCAAGCTTAGGAGACAGTATTTTTCTCACCGTGGTGAGAATTTATTCTCAACGCTATAAGAAAATTTTCTCACCGCGGTGAGAAAAAATTCTCATAGCATTGAGAATATATACATATCGGGTAGCAAATTCCGCTTACAAGGAAGAGAAAGGGAAGAAATCAAGAAGAGCCGTTTATTCATAAGCCTGTATCGGAAGCTCTCCCCGCAAAGCACTGAGAACATTCAAGGCAAGTGCCTCCATTTCGTCTTCGCCGGGATACACATGAATCGGAGCAAGAAAAGAAATACGTTCTTTCAAGCGGGAAATGATATAACCGGAATGAGCCATACCACCCGTCAGCAGGATAGCATCTATCTTACCATACAGAACTACAGATGCGGCACCGATGCTTCGGGCTACCTGGTATATCATGGCATTCAATACCAACTCGGCATGTTCATCCCCCGCCTCTATCCGTTGGATAATGGTAGGTACGTCCGTAGTACCCAGATGTGCCGTCAAACCCGCACTCCCTGAAATACGTTTTTTCAGTTCATCACGGGTGAAGCGACCGGAGTTACAAAGGTCAATCAACTGTCCGGCAGGAAGTGTACCGGCACGTTCAGGAGAAAAAGGTCCTTCACCATCCAACGCATTATTCACATCTATGGCACGCCCATGGTGATGAACTCCGACAGAAATCCCACCGCCCAAATGGCAAACTATCAAATCCAAGTCTTCATAACGCAACCCATGTTCGGTTGCATAACGACGGGCAATAGCACGCTGGTTCAGAGCATGCCATATGGTAATGCGAGGCATCAATGGAGAACCCGTGATACGGGCTATTTCGTCTAATTCGTCTACCACGCCCGGATCTGCAATAAAGGCACGGCAGCCCGGAAGCAGTTCGGCAAGTTCGGAAGCAATGAGACATCCCAAGTTACAGGCATGGTTACGCATAGCGTGAAGAATATCATCCAACATGGCATCATTTACCTCATATACTCCACCCGGTATAGGCTTTAACAACCCTCCCCGCCCTACAATAGCATCAAAATCGAAAGGAATGCCATTAGCTTCCAGTTCCTTTAATACCAAATGCTTGCGAAATTCAAACTGGTCGATAATACGAGGAAATACAGACAGTTCGTCTACCGTATGGCGGATATTACGCACCAGACAGGGAACTTCATTCTCATATACGGCAACCTTGGTTGATGTGGAGCCGGGGTTGATAACCAATATCTTCATAATAATATATATCGTCTTCTTTTTACATTTGAGCCTTGCAATGCATGCATTCTTCCAATTGCTCACTACTGGTGAGGCACGCCATAGCGATGCTGTAATACTTGGACAAACCGGAATCACTGCGCGAGGGCAACACCACAGGGCATATAGGGCCTTGAAGTAACCCTGCCATATCAGCATGCGAAAATAGGGAAACAGCCTTATAGAAGGCATTACCCGACTCAATATTGGGAAATATCAGTACATCAGCCTCACCATCGATGGGTGAAACGATTCCTTTAATGTTGCCACTCGTTTTCTCACAGGCGGTCTTCACATCAAGCGGACCATCAATAATAACATTTCCAAATTCCCCCGCTTCCGCCAATTCTACTATATTGACGTAATCCAACGAATGTGGAAATTTGGCACTGACCTTTTCAGTGCAATGAATCAAGGCTATGCGGGGTTTCGTAACACCAAATTGCCGGCAGGTGCAGATAGCATACCAAATCATCTCAATACGTTGTTGCAAAGTAGGGCGGGGAATTACAGCAGCATCCGAAAAAAACAAGAGTTTATCATACGTAGGTATCTGCATCACTGCCAGATGCGTCAAAATCTTGCCTTTGGGCAACAATCCTTTTTCTTTATCAAGAATGGCATGAAGCAGGTTATCGGTATTAATAATACCTTTCATCAGAATATCAGCTCCTCCCTCGCGAACAATACGCACCGCTTCGCGTGCAGCTTCATCAGGGTCTTCTATATGTATGGTTTTAACGTACCGGGGATATTTCTTCAAAGTAGGGTATTTTTCCAGAATAGCAGAATCTCCAATCATCAGGAACTCTGCAATACCTTCATCCAATGCACGTGCAATAGCATATTCAGTGTTGGAATCACTGGCGCAAACCACGGCTATGCGCTTCCTTTTATTTAAGGTTTTCAGATGGGAGGTTAATTGAGCAAAGTTCCGAATTGGTTCCATAACGTTAGATTTTTAGCAAATATCGAAAAAAAATGTCGAAAAAAGAAGCATATTATCTCATTTAATTTTCGATATTCAATATCATTTTGATAGTGTCATCATAGGCTGCGCTACTTATACTTGTGACATGGATTAGTGCAGCATCCCCTAAATAATAAACAGTACTATGCCTTATAAGGTTCCATTACTCTGCATGAATCTGCATCTTGGTATTCTCTTAAATAATCTTTGTTAATCTGCGTAATCTGTGGTGAATTGTGTATTTTTGCGGGAAATAATAAGTTATATATGAATAATCTTATTTTTCCACCGCATGTGCATAAGGGTGATCGCGTGATTATCCTTTCCCCATCCAGCAAAATCGACAAATCCTTTTTGAAAGGAGCTAAAAAACGATTGAAGTCTTGGGGATTGGAAGTGGTCATGGGAAAACATGCTGCCGGAGCAAACGGAACGTATTCCGGGGGAATCAAACAGCGTCTTAACGATTTACAGGATGCGTTGGATGATGATAAGGCTAAAATCATTCTTTGCAGTCGCGGCGGATACGGAGCTGTTCACTTAGTAGGGCAACTGGACTTTACCAGATTCCGTAAACATCCCAAATGGCTTATCGGTTTCAGTGATATCACAGCCCTGCATAATGTATTCCAGCAGAACGGATTTGCTTCGCTGCATGCTCCGATGGCAAGGCATCTAACCGTAGAACCGGAGGATGACTTTTGTACCCAAGCTTTAAAGAATATTCTGTTCGGGGATGTATTGCAGAGGGAAGAAAACTTCGGCTACATCTGCCCCGCGCATAAACTGAATCATAAGGGGAGCGGCAGAGGTATCCTTCGCGGTGGGAATCTGTCTGTATTCTACGGACTTCGTGGTACACCTTACGATATTCCGGCAGAAGGTACCATCCTTTTCATCGAAGATGTTGGTGAGCGTCCGCACGCGGTGGAGCGCATGGTGTATAACTTGAAGTTGGGAGGTGTTCTTGAAAAATTATCCGGACTTATCATTGGGCAGTTTACCGAATATGAGGAAAACAACTCATTAGGCAAAAACCTGTATGGTGCATTGGCCGATATAGTGAAAGAATATGATTATCCGATATGTTTTGGATTTCCGGTAGGGCATGTTACTATGAATGTACCGATGATTAACGGTGCCGAAGTAACACTGGAAGTTGGAAAGAAAGAAGTAAAATTAAGTTTTAATACGCAAGAAGAATGAAACGGAATTATACAATCATTCCCCTGTCTTTATTATTGCTGATAGCAATGGTAGCATGTAGTAACAACAGCAAGAACAACTCTGACAGAGAGGAACAGACAGCAAAAATCATTGTCAACGTCCCGCAATTTGATGCAGACAGTGCTTATCAATATGTCAAGAGTCAGGTAGATTTTGGACCTCGCGTACCTAATACTGCCGCCCATAAAGCCTGTGGGGAGTATCTGGCTAACAAATTAGAACAGTTCGGAGCCAAAGTGTATAATCAACAAGTAGATTTAACAGCCTACGACGGAACATTGCTTAAAGCTCGTAATATTATAGGTGCTTTTAACCCCGAAGCAAAGAAGCGTATTCTACTTCTATCACATTGGGACAGTCGCCCGTGGGCAGATGCCGACCCTGATGAAAAAAATCGATATACCCCTATATCCGGAGCTAATGACGGTGCCAGTGGTGTCGGTGTATTGCTTGAAATAGCCCGCCAAATCCAACAGCAACAACCGGAATTGGGTATCGACATTTTATTCGTAGATGCTGAAGACTACGGAACCCATCAATCTTACAAGGGTGCTCATAAAGAAGAGCATTGGGCGCTCGGAACACAGTACTGGGCACAAAATCCTCATACTCAAGGGTACAATGCCCGTTTTGGTATTCTTCTTGATATGGTCGGAGCCAAAGATGCAACGTTCTTTTACGAAGGTTATTCGGAAGAATATGCCAAGAATATTAACCGTAAAATATGGAATGCGGCCAATAATTTGGGATATGGACGTTATTTTGTAAAACAAAAAGGAACCACTGTAACGGACGATCATCTGTTCGTGAACCGATATGCCCGTATCCCTACCATCGATATTATTCAATACAGCGAAGAAACCGGTTTTTATAAGAACTGGCATACCGTGAAAGATGACCTGGACGGCATTGACCGCAACACGTTGAAAGCAGTAGGGCAAACCGTAATGGATGTTATCTACAATGAAAAATAAACGATAATGATTTGTGGATTATCTTAATCATAAATCAACAACTCTAAAAAAACGATTATTATGAGTATTAATGAAGTACAAGATGAAGTAATTGCCGAATTCAATGATTTCGACGATTGGATGGACCGATATCAACTCCTTATCGACTTAGGAAATGAACAGGAGGCACTCGATGATAAATACAAGACGGAACAAAATCTGATTGAAGGTTGCCAAAGCCGTGTATGGCTGCAAGCTGACGAAAAAGATGGAAAGATTATATTCCAAGCCGAAAGTGACGCTTTAATTGTGAAAGGTATCATTTCGCTTCTCATCAAAGTCCTTTCAGGACATACCCCGGATGAGATATTAAACGTTGACCTCTACTTTATTGACAAGATAGGTTTGAAAGAGCATCTTTCACCCACCCGGAGCAACGGCTTGCTTTCCATGGTGAAACAGATGCGAATGTATGCATTGGCATTCAAGGCGAGAAAGCAGTGATAAAGTGGTTAGTGATTAGTGATAACCATGCGGCGTAATTGCGCAGCCAACTAATCACTAATCACTATCAACATATTCCAGAATATCTCCCGGTTGACAATCCAACTCCTTGCAGATTGCTTCTAATGTAGAGAAACGAATAGCTTTTGCTTTACCCGTTTTCAGAATAGAAAGATTCGCTGGCGTAATATCAATCTTTTCCGCCAACTCCCCCAAAGATATTTTTCTTCGGGCCATCATTATATCAAGGTTTACTATAATCATTTCTTTTTCTAAAGTTAGGTTAAATCGTCAAATCTTGCTCCTCTTTCATTTTCAATCCGATAGCAAATACTTCAGCTACTATCAAAGTAGAGAGCCCCAATACCAAAGTAGTGGTATTCACCATATCCGAAAGATTCAGCTCATAACCTCGAACCGATAAAACCTCTCTTACACTTTTAAGAGTCAGATAAGCGGGAAGAAGTGCTGTACAGAAGCTCACAATCAACGCCAAACCTAACAAGCGCAAACGGCGCACATTCTTCCATTTAAAAATATCGGATTTATTAATGGAAATTACCAGACGAATAAAAAGTATAATCGCCCAAACGCAGATACCTATATGTGCCAGATTCAATAAGGAATATGTCATCTGGCTCCAAACTGTGGACTTTGTATCAACGCTGACCATCATCGAACTATAAGTAGCAGGTACAAAGCTGGCGCTTTTTTCATTATAAATGGAATCCAGAAAAAACTCACCGCTACCCGCCATTGAAAGATTTTTAGGTAACAAACTAATATATTTCATGTTCATGAGCTCCTTTTGGCGTACCACAGAAGTTTTGGCTTCTACACCGGCCTCCACTCCCGCCTTAACTCCTACCACAAAATAGTAACCGGTTTCAAAAACCGAATAACTCAGTACAAGCACCACTATCACACAAAGAATATTCAATCGCCTTTTCATGCTTCAATATTTGTATTAGACTCAGATATTTTATAGTTATTCATCACTTTCCAGGAAATAGCAAAAAGCAAAACAGCAGCTATCAGACATATTATATAAGCGGGTTCCCCTATCAAATCAGAAGTATAATCTACATCAGGATAATGCAGACTGAGGTATACCGACAAACTGTTATTCAAAATATGTATCAGAATACAAGGTATGAGACTACCCGTTTTATAATAAAGCCAAGCGAATAACACCCCCGACAGCATGGCACCTGCCACCTGTACCGGATTAATATGAAAGATTCCAAAAATAAAAGCGGACATCAGAATTGCCTTAACCGGGCTGTACTTTTGTAACAGGACTTTAGTAATCGCTCCACGAAACAGCATTTCCTCCAATACAGGCCCCAGCACTGCAATACATATAATACCTATCCACCCGGATTGTAGCATATCGAACGTTTCGCCTAACCAATCGGGTAAAAAGCTTAATTTAGACATTATAAAGTCAATCAGAAAGATTGAAGAAAAGCCGATGACAAAACTCCATATCAGGCAAGAAACAGAGATAGGAGACCACATACGCCCATCTCCTTTCAAATAACCTTTCTTCCATAAATATCCTCCCATAGTCACAAAACCCACTAACATGGCAGGAGCTAATGTCAACGAACTCGCCTCATCTATCGTACCATAAACAAAATAGGCGTAAAGCATCGCAAAAGGCGTAACTATAAACGCAGCCAGAATCTGTACCAAAAAATAAATTAAAACCAGTTTTATCGCAGTTTTCATCGTTTTCTTTTTTTAAAGTGCGTAAAGATACACAATTTTCTATCAAATTATCAAACTGTAATAGCAACTCCCATCAATAACATCATTACCATAGAAAGCGATAATACCAACAATGTAATACTCATAAATGCTCTTTTCATAACTGTAGACTTTTTATTAATAGTACCTATCGTACGAATCAATTCTGTTTTTCAATAATAATTTATCGTTTTTCGATATGCAAATAAAAAGGCTTTTTCTGAAATTACAAAGAAAAACAAGATATTTTTATCGAAAAACAATAAATAAACTATGTTTTTCAATAAATACGCAAGAAGTATGCAGAATTTCGAAAAAGAAAAAGAAAAGAAAGCTGAAACAGGAGGGATTATTCAGAAAGAATAGCAGTCGCTTCAATAGCGTCCTTATGAAGTTGTTCTACCAATTCTTCTATGGAATCAAACTTCAATTCGGAACGGGTGCGACGAACAAAAGATATTCGCATCGGCTGATTATATATATCTTCATTGAAGTCGAAAATATGTACTTCGATACTACGATCAGTTCCATTATTTAATGTCGGACGATAGCCTATGCTCAACATCCCTTTATATTTGCGCTCGCCAAGGAAAACATAAACTGCATATACTCCGTCAGCAGGAACCAACTTTTCCGGATCAGTAACATGAAGATTGGCAGTCGGATACCCTATTTTATGCCCCACGTGATATCCCTCTACAACCGTACCATCTAAAAAGAAGTGATAACCAAGGCAGGTTGCAGCCTCCGATACATTCCCTTCCAGCAAAAGTCGGCGGATGATGGAAGAGCTGATTGTAATATCTTTATTGGAATAGGCTTGTGCCAAAACGACCTCAATACCTTGTTCATGTCCGTACCGCACATAATCTTCAAATCCTTCACTACGATTATGCCCGAAACGGTGATCATAGCCTATAACCAAAGCTTGTATCCGATAATGCTTTTTGAGTATCTCCATAAACTGCTTAGCAGAAAGTTGTGCCAGCTCAAGCGTAAAGTCAAGCATGAAGCAGTAGTCTATACCGGTATCGGCAAGTAAAGCAACCTTTTCATCACAAGTAGTAAGTAGTTCGGGATGAAAACCAGGTTGCATCACCTTACGCGGATGTATAGGAAAAGTAATCACCGATGATGCAAGCCCCCGTGCAGTTGCAACTTCGCATACCTGTTCTATCAGAAAACGATGTCCCAGATGTACCCCATCAAAAAAACCAATGGTAGCTACACTCGGTTTAAGTTCTTCCTCTGATGTTCCATATAACAACTGCATATTCACTTATCTCCTAATTTTACCGGTTAACCCTTTTGATAAACAAATGGCTCCAATCTTCACCGGCTTTAGGAGTATACGTAGAAATGCCCAATGATTGGGCTGTCAGGCAATTGGCCTCGGAATCATCAATAAAGAAAGATTCTTTGGGGTCCAGCCCTGCCTCATCCAGTACTTTCCGGAATATTTCAGCATCCGGTTTTGCCATTTTCATTTGATAGGAAAGAAAAATATGCTCAAAGTAATCTTCAACACGAAATGCTTTGTGAGGAAAAGCATTCTCACAAGACCATTTCCAATGGATTTCATTCGTATTACTCAATAAATAGACTACATAATCCTTGCGTAAGGCCAACAGTAATTCCAGTTTATAAGCCGGAATACCTATTAAAAAACTATTCCAAGCTGCATCAATCCGGGAATCAGCAACATCATGACCAATTTTTCCCCGAATAATATTCCTGAATTCCGCACTGGAGATAAGTCCTTTTTCATAGTTAAGAAAGAAGTCTTGCTGATGATAGATATCAAGAGTATGTTCTACATCCGGCAGTCCTAATTCCCTGAAATTATCCAGGCAACGTTGGCGATCCAAGTCTATTAATACACCACCAAAATCAATAATAAGGTTTTTAATTCCTTTTCTTTTCATCTTTTTATTTCTGAGTTAAACGTCGGATAAAACGAATCCCTTCGCCTACCCACAATACCAAAGAGGTAGAAGCAATAATTATCAACCAAGTTTCGAAGCTGAGCGGTTCTGTACGGAACACCGCCCCACCAAACTGCACGATAAGGAACTGTCCGCCTAAAATGGCAAGTACAACCAATTCCATTCCGTAGGATTTTGAAATACTCTTAAAGGCAGAATCAGAAGTACCGAACACTCTTGCATTAAAGAGATTCCAGAACTGCAACATGACGAAGAAAGTAAAGAAGATAGTAAGACGATGTGTATTCATACCCCCTTCTTCATTATTAAACCAGAACAACATTCCCATAAGTAGTATCAGGAAAGCCGTTCCCATGCCAAGTATATAATTCCTCATAGACCGGGTAATTATAAAATCGGTGCTCTTACGAGGTGTTTCATTCATAACGCTTTCACTGGGTGGGATAGAGGCCAAAGCCAAGGCTGCAAATGTATCCATAATCAGGTTCACCCACAACATCTGTGTAACCGTCAA
This sequence comes from uncultured bacterium, assembly GCA_905215345.1. Lineage (GTDB taxonomy): Bacteria > Bacteroidota > Bacteroidia > Bacteroidales > Bacteroidaceae > Bacteroides. The sequence goes on along the minus strand of CAJMPR010000004.1, from coordinate 275,021 downwards.
CGGTAAATCTGTTCCTACCAATGAGCCGAGCAGTACGATAAACAATGCCACAAAGTTTATGGTCAACTGGAATACGATGAACCGTTGAATATTCTTATACAATGAACGCCCCCACATCACAGCCGTACCAATACTGTTAAAAGAATCATCCAACAAGGTAATATCACTGGCTTCTTTGGCAACGGATGTTCCGGTTCCCATCGAGAGTCCCACTTGTGCATGATTCAAAGCCGGAGCATCATTTGTTCCGTCACCCGTAACGGCTACCACCGCACCTTTTTGCTGTAACAACTGAACCAATCGTTGCTTATCGGTGGGACGAGCACGAGACATTATCTTCAAATCCATTACCCGTTCAAGAGCTTCTTCATCTGTCAGTTCAGCAAAAGCAGCACCTGTTATACGATTACGTTCCGTGTCTTCCGCTTCCCATAAACCAATCTGGCGTGCAATCTCTGTTGCTGTACCCGGCGTGTCTCCTGTTACAATCTTAACGCCAATACCTGCCGACTGACATTTATCAACTGCAGCAGGCACATCCGGACGAATAGGATCACTAATCGCGACTACCCCAAGAAATGACAAATCATTTTCAGCTACCAATGTCACACAATCAGCCGATTCGGAATCATCCACTATCTTAAAGGCAAATCCCAATGTACGCATCGCCATATTCTGGTAAGTCAACAGTTGGGCTTCCACTGTCGAACGATACTCCACTGCATCAATGCGTTTTCCGTCCAAAAGAACATCTTTACATTTACCCAATACAATTTCCGGCGCGCCCTTTACATAAAGCACTTTTTTCCCGATAAAAGGAGATTGTACCAAAGTCGCCATGAATTTCCGCTCCGTAGAAAAAGTCAACTGATCGATAACCTTCGCTCTCTCGCGTAACTCCAGATAATTATATCCCTGGCTATTCAGCCATAAGAGTAAAGCAACTTCCGTAGGATTACCTACACCTTTAGGTTTTTCACCGGAAGCAGATTCTTCCAGAAAAGCCGTAGAGTTAGCGCTGATACCTTCTATAATCAGTTTACTCAAATCATCTTCCCCAACTTCTTTTCCATTCTTTATTCCATAGAAGTTAGGTTCGTATACCTGCATCAGATTCTGTGTCAAGGTACCGGTTTTATCCGTACAAATAACGGTAATCGCTCCCATGGTTTCACAAGCATGCATCTTACGTACCAGGTTATTGGTAGAAAGCATACGCCTCATATTCAATGCCAAGCTGAGCGTCACACTCATAGGAAGTCCCTCGGGAACTGCTACTACAATCAAAGTTACCGCCATCATGAAATATTGCAAGGTACTCTTCAGTGCAGGCAACCAATCTTCAAAAGTATGGAAAGAAGCAAAATCATAAACCAACAATATGTCCTTTATAAAGAAAATGGCGAAAGCCAGTCCTGCTACCGAGAAACCGATTTTACCTATAAGATTAGCCAGTTTTGTCAATTGGATATTCAAAGGAGTAGGTTCGGTACTTTGTTCTGTACTTTGGCGAGCCACTTTGCCAATTTCGGTGGCATCACCCACACATTCCACACGCATCGTTCCATGACCGTCTACCACCGTTGTTCCACGCATTACCCGATTGGAAGCATAAGTCGCCTCTTCATCAAAATCCGCTTCTACAATGGTTTTGGTAACTACAGGTTCTCCCGTCAGGTTCGATTCGTTTATCTGCAAAGAAATTGCTTCTACCAATTCACCGTCCGCAGGAACTTCCTCACCTGTTTCGAGCACGATAATATCGCCTACTACTACGTCTTTACGTGGAATTTCCTGTATATGCCCATTACGAATAACCTTCACTAAGGTTTCCTCATTCACGGCATTGAGCAAATCGAACTTTTTATTGGCATCATACTCAAAGTAGAAACCGATACCAGTAGCTAACAATATTGCTGCTATAATACCGATCGTTTCGGCGTATTCGTTTTCCACTATGGAAATAATCAGAGAAAAGAAAGCGGCAACTAAAAGTACCCTAACTACAGGATCTTCAAATTTCTCTAAATAAAGTTTCCACAAAGAGGGACGCTTGGGAGGCGTCAAAAGGTTTACACCATATTCAGCACGGCTCTCCCGTACTTCATCGTCAGTAAGCCCGACGTGATAAAAATCATCCTTTGTTGCAATCATGCAAGTCTTAAGATTTAATTTGAATTGCAAAAATACAACAATATTCCGTATACCGAATGATATTAAATCTTTTTATAGGTTTACAAGGTCACTGCTTTTCTTTAATTAATTCTGACTTCCAAGGTAAAGTAAACCAAAAGGTAGAACCGACCCCTACTTCTGATTCCACACCAATCTCACCACCCAATTTATGAACGATTGTCTGGCAGATAGAAAGTCCGAGTCCGGTACCTTTCTTCTCCTGTTCCAGCTTAATAAAGCGGTCAAATATCTTCCCTAACTTCTCTTTAGGAATACCACTTCCTGTATCTTTTACATAAACATACAACTCTTTTTCATCGGATTTATATCCCAAAGTAATACTACCCTGTTCGGTAAATTTCATAGCATTCGTCATAAAATTGGAAATGACTTGCGCTACCCTGTTCCTATCTGCCTGTATAACACATTCTTTTAAAGGAGTTTCCCGAATCACCTCGAGTTTAGAACCTTCTTCAGCCAGCCTCATCCGAAACAGTTGCTCTATATCAAACATCAACTGATTCATATCTACATCAGAATAAACAAACTCCAATGTTCCCGCCTCTATCTTTGACAAGTCAAGTATATCGGCTATCAATTGCTGCAACAACTCGTTATTAGTGCGTACAATCTCCATAAACTGCGTTTTCTCCTCTTCCGAGGAAGCAGAAGCCAACAACTCGGAAAAACCGACAATTGCATTTAAAGGCGTACGTATCTCATGGCTCATATTTGCCAGGAAGGCAGACTTGGAACGGTCGGCTTGCTCCGCTTTCTCCCGTGCTTTTTGTAGTTCTACTTCTACATGCTTTAAGAGGGTAATATCATGTACGGTTATCACCATACAATCTCTGCCTTCTATCTGCATAAACTCACCGGAAATATGAGCATCACATTCTTCAACCTTATTCTCACATCCCCTTACGTTCAATACAGCTTCCAGGTCAGTAAAACTTTGTCTGGAAAGGAAAGTTTTCTCAATAGTATTTCTTACCGGGCATTGCGCACACATTTCATGCGTACCACACCCTTTAAGAGACGTCAATGCATTATTACATCGCAATAAATCACCTACCCGTTGTGGTTCAACGGGTTTAGCCATCCCGGTTATATCATAATAATTAGTATAGAACACAGTAAAATCACGATCTATCAGCAAGACATATGCATGGATATTCCGCATGATTGCACGGAAGAGTTTGTCGGTCATCTCCATAAAGATTAGCTTTAAGCATTAAGACAACAAATTTATCTTTTTTTGCTTAAACTCTAAACAAAAAGGGGATTTTAATTGTTTTTAAAGAAGAAATTTAATCGAAGATAATTATGGAAAAGTACATTTGCACTGTTTGCGAATATGTTTATGATCCGGAAAAAGGTGATCCGGAAAATGGAATTGAACCGGGAACTGCGTTTGAAGACATCCCTGATGATTGGGTTTGCCCATTATGCGGAGTAGGCAAAGAGGAGTTTGAAAAAGCGTAATTTAGTGATTAGTGATTAACAATTAGTGATAAACGGTTAGCCTCCCGTATAAATCACTAATTGTTAATCACTAATCACTCTCAAGATGCCTTTTTCTCTTTTATATCACTGCTGGCTTCTACTACATTTACCACATAGTCACCCAGCTTTTCGCATTCACCGATAATATCCATATAATACACCCCCATCTGATAATCATATTCCTTGTTGTTAACATCCAGAATATTCTGATTCTTCAATTGGTTACGATAATTATTGATTTCGTTTTCTATATTGAATGACTTGTTTACGTCAATGCTTTGATGTTCAGTACGCTCTACTACAACAATCATTTGTGAAAGGGCGTCGTCTGTCAACTTCATCATGAAATGGATATGTTCGTATTGCTTTTCCGTAAAATCCTGATTAATCTGGCGTTTACGGTTAATAGTGCGTGCCAGGTTATAGCAACTATCCCCGATGCTCTCTATTTCAGTGACCTCACGAAGCATGGCACGTATCTGCAACTTACTCTCGGAACTCAAACGTCCTTCCGATACCTGATTCAGATAATTGGCAATTTCCAGTTCCATACTATCACTGATATTCTCATATTTCTCTATTCTGCTGAACAACTTATTGAAATCATCGTCTTTTTCGGTATGTAGCAAATCACGTACCATTCCAAACATGCGGTGCGTACGCTCAGCAAACAGATGAATCTCTTTACTTGCCTGCAAGATAGAAAGTTCTGCCGTAGAAAGCATACCACCTGTAATAAAGCGTAACCGATATTCTTCGTCCTGCTCTTTTTGAGGTATAATAGCACAAACTGTACGTTCTATCAATTTCACAAACCAAATCAATATTAAAACGTTGCAGATATTAAAACAAGTATGGAAGGCAGATAATTTAAACGATACTGCAACAGCCGGATCATTTGTTCCCATCATGTTGTCTACAAACCAAGACACACCCCGAGTGAAAGGAACAAACAGACATAATACCCATATTACACCGAATACATTAAATACCAAATGCGCCAATGCAGCCCTCCTTGCCTGCGTGTTACCAGTCAATGCCGCAAGATTAGCGGTAATTGTAGTCCCAATATTTTCACCCAACACAAGTGCTGCGCCCAATTCAAAGCTAATCCATCCATTCGCGCACATAATAAGAGTAATAGCCATCGTAGCCGCAGAGGCCTGCACTATCATAGTCAATATAGTACCTATAAGCACAAAAAGAAGTATGGATATATATCCCATATCGGTATAGTCTTGCACAAAAGCCAACATTTCAGGATTCTGGCTTAAGTCAGGAGCATTATTCTTCAAATAAGAAAGCCCCATAAATAAGAAAGCAAAACCAAATATAAATTCACCGATAGATTTACGATTACTTTTTTGAGAGAAGAGGAGAGGAATACCAAAAGCTAAGAGGGGAAGTGCGAAGGCTGCAATATCGACTTTAAAACCGAGTGCCGAAATAATCCATGCAGTAACCGTAGTACCGATATTGGCTCCCATAATAACGCCGATAGATTGGGATAATGTCAGTAGCCCGGCGTTCACAAAACTTACAACCATTACGGTAGTAGCAGAAGAGGACTGGATTAATGCTGTAATAAGCACACCTGTTAAAACTCCGGTAACCCGGTTGGTCGTCATAGCGGTCAAGATTCTTCGCAATCTGTCCCCCGCAAATTTTTGAAGCCCCTCACTCATTATTTTCATTCCGTAGAGGAATAAAGCCAACGAACCGAGCAACTTTAAAAAATCATAAAAAGAATATTCCATCTTTAATTAATTAAAGTGTTTCTTTGTGCTATTTGTTATTATGTCTTATATTTAACGTATTAATCACTCCAAAAAAAGACATCATGAAACACATGTTACAAATTTGTTGCAAAAATAATAATATTTATAAAGAATTCCCTATCGGAAGCTCACTTTTGGATATTTATTACGGTTTTAATCTTAATTTTCCTTATCAAGTCGTCAGTGCCAAAGTAAATAATCGTTCCGAAGGTTTAAATTTCCGTGTATACAATAATAAAGATATAGAGTTTCTGGATGTGCGTGATTCTTCCGGAATGCGCACATATGTCCGTTCTCTTTGCTTTGTTCTTTACAAGGCTGTTAATGAACTTTTTCCGGAAGGAAAGCTTTTCGTAGAGCATCCTGTATCCAAAGGTTATTTCTGTAATCTTCGCATCGGACGCCCCATCGAACTGGAAGATGTAGCTGCCATCAAGAAACGCATGCAGGAAATAATCGACGAAGATATTTCGTTCCGCCGTACGGAATGCCACACCACCGAAGCCGTGCGGGTATTCAGTGAACGAGGAATGAATGACAAAGTAAAATTGCTGGAAACGTCTGGTTCCATATACACTTATTACTATACATTAGGAGATACAGTAGATTACTATTACGGCAACTTATTGCCCAGTACCGGTTATATCAAACTGTTCGACATCGTAAAATACTATGATGGTTTATTGCTGCGCATCCCTAATAAAGACAACCCGACCGTACTGGAAGAAGTTGTAAAACAGGAGAAAATGCTCGATGTCTTCAAAGAGCATTTACGTTGGAACTATATTATGGGATTAAGTAATGTAGGCGATTTCAATCTTGCCTGTGAAGAAGGGCATGCCACAGACCTGATAAATGTAGCGGAAGCTCTGCAAGAAAAGAAGATTGCCCAAATAGCCGATGAAATATATCACCGGGGAGAAAATGGAAACCGGGTAAAACTTGTCCTGATTTCCGGTCCTTCCTCATCTGGGAAAACCACCTTCAGTAAACGACTTTCCGTACAACTAATGACTAACGGATTACGCCCTTATCCTATTTCACTGGATAATTATTTTGTAGATCGCGAAGATACCCCACGTGACGAAAACGGTAATTATGACTATGAGTCTCTCTATGCACTCGACCTCAAACTTTTCAATGACCAGTTGCAAGCCTTATTACGCGGTGAAGAGGTGGAACTACCCCGTTTCAATTTTACACTGGGCAAGAAAGAGTACAAAGGGGATAAATTACGGATTGACAAACACACCATTCTCATATTGGAAGGCATTCATGCACTGAATCCCGAACTCACTCCGCAAATTCCGGCAGAAAACAAATATAAAATTTACGTTTCTGCATTAACAACTATTTCCCTGGACGACCATAACTGGATTCCCACCACCGACAATCGCTTGCTACGACGTATCATCCGCGACTTCAATTACCGGGGATATTCGGCACAAGAAACCATCTCGCGTTGGCCCAGTGTGCGTGCCGGTGAAGATAAATGGATATTCCCTTATCAGGAAAATGCAGACGTGATGTTTAATTCCGCTTTATTGTTCGAATTTGCCGTACTACGTTGCCATGCCGAACCGATACTCACCAGTGTACCTCGGAACTGTCCGGAATACGCAGAAGCCTATCGCCTGATGAAGTTTATTAAATATTTCGTACCCATACAAGACAAGGAAATTCCACCGACATCCCTATTAAGAGAGTTTTTGGGTGGCAGCAGTTTTAAATATTAATTTATGAATTTCTGCATACAATCTACAAAAGAATGTCTTAACTTTGTAAGCAGATAATGAAAACTAATATATAATGAAGAAATTAATTTCAATACTTTTTCTGGCCTTTTTATGCCTCTGTACACAAGCCTATGCACAAAACCGTGCTGACGAACTGATGAAACAAGCGCAAGAAAACCTTGCAAAAAAAGAATATATCAAAGCCCGCTATCTATTTTTACAGGCTTATAACGCCTATGCCTCGCAAGAGAAATATGCCGAAGCCGTAGAATGCGGTGTGAATGCAAGCGCCCTTTACCATCGGGAAAACTATTACAAAGAAGCCTTTGAACTGTTACGCGGTTCCGAGCAATTGGTAGAGACAGGTGAGCAAAAGCTGAAAAAGAGTCTTCCCGACTTACGCTTTCGCATCAACAAGGAACGTTTACAAATATACGTCAATACTAAAAACCCTGTTCGTGCCAAAGAACAACTGAACAGATTGGAAGAAACAACAAAGGCAGCCCGTAATGATTCTTTAAGTAACGACCTTCTTTATACCCAAGCTAATTATTATTATACTTTCGGTATGAACTCACAGGGCGATGCCGCATTCAAGAAACTGATAGAACAATATAAGCAACAAAAGAATTATGCCAAGGTTGATGAATGTTACAAAACCCTGATACGTATTGCCCGTCAGGCAAACAATGCCGGATTGGTAGAGCGTACTTATGATAAGTACATCATCTGGACTGACTCGGTCAAAGCACTTACCGCACAGGATGAACTTAACGTTCTAAAAAGAAAATACGATGAAAGTCTGACTACTATTCAAGATAAAGACGACTCTCTTTCTGCCAAACAATACATCATAATAGGACTTTGCGTCCTGGCAGCTATTCTGGCCGCCGCATTGATATTGGGAGCTGTCATATTACTACGCTTTATCATACTGACTCGCAAACAGAAAAAAGCAATCAGTATCGCTAACGAGCACAATGAATTAAAAACCAAGTTTATACAAAACATATCCGCTCAGATGGAGCCGACCTTGGATACTCTTGATTCCAAGTTACCGGGAGTACGGGCCTTGCATATTTTTGCCGGCCATATCCAAGAACTATCCGAGTTGGAAAACAGCTTGTCAGAGCCCTATGAGATGCAAGAAAAGAACGTATTGACCTTTTGTGAAAGTATCATGGACAAGATTAAAGGAAAAGTACAAGAGAATGTTACCCTTACCGTAAATGCTCCAAAACTCAATATCAAAATAAATCCCGAACATCTGGAACGCATATTATTGCACCTGTTGGAAAATGCAGCCGAATACACTCCTGCCGATGGAAAAATCTGGTTGGATTTCAAAAAGCGCGGAGCACATACGCATCAATTTATTATCAGCGATACCGGTTGCGGTATACCCGAAGAACAACGGGAAAACATATTCAAACCTTTCACTGAGGTGAAAGATCTAACACAAGGTGATGGATTAGGATTACCCATCTGTTCGCTCATTGCCACCAAGATGAACGGTAACCTGACATTGGACAGCAGCTACACCAAAGGAACAAGATTTGTATTAGAATTGCATGCTTAAAGAGTTGATAGGTGATAGTTGATAGTTACTATGCAGCATAATAGCACAGCTAACTATCAACTATCATCTATCAACTACCTCAGAGCTTCCACTTCTTCCGGTGTCAACGGTATCTTCTTACCTAAACGACGTGCACCGGTTTCAGTAATCAGATAATCCTCTTCATTACGAATACCGCCAAAATTACGATATTCCTCTACTTTATCATAATTGATGAAATCTTTGAATTTCCTCTCACCTCTCCAAAGGTCTATCAGTTCGGGAATAAAATAAATTCCCGGCTCAACGGTATGCACAAATCCAGGTTCCAGAGGAATAGCCAGACGCTGACTTTTACGACCGAACTGCGTACTCTTGGGCTGACCGGCATAACCCACCCAAAGTTCGCCAAGATTTTCCATATCATGTACATCCAGTCCCATCATGTGCCCAAGACCATGGGGATAAAACAACGCATGTGCTCCTTCATGTACCGCATCATCCGCATTTCCTTTCATCAAACCCAACGCTTTCATTCCTTCTACCATGACACGGGCAGACAAATCGTACACATCCATATAAGGGATACCCGGACGCAATGCTTTTACCGATTCCAGATGCATGGCATTTTGAATTTCATAAACGGCACGCTGACGAGGAGTAAAAGTCTTGTCAGCAGGAATAGTAGAAGACATATCACCACAATATCCTGATGGAAGTTCCGCACCAGCATCTATCAGGAACAAATCTCCCGGCTTTACTTTATTACCATGATAATGATTATGTAAAGTCTGACCGTTAACAGTAGCAATGGTGGCAAAAGAAAGCTCACAATTATTTGACTCGGCTACACGGTTCATTTCCGCAACAACCTCGTATTCATACATTCCCGGACGAAGCACTTTCATGGCTGTAATGTGCATATCGGCAGTTACATTACATGCTTTTTCGATTTCTTCAATTTCTTCGGCCGACTTATAATTACGCTGTGCCACCACTGCACGAATAAATGGAACGGAACCCTCCTGACGTGCAGGCGGGATGCCCAACCAATCCATCAGTTTCAATTTATGCTCGGCACGATAAGGCGGAAGATAATGAACAGTCTGCCCCTTTTGCACCACTTTATGCAAATAACTCACGATTTCAGAGGAAGGACGAATTTCTTTTATGCCTACCCGCTCACTTTTTTCTTTAAGGGTAGGTTGCGTACCCATCCAGACGATATGATCAATAGTAAGTTCGTCTCCAAAAATAATTTCCTTGTCCTCATCAATATTGATAATTGCCGACAAACCGGCAAACGGCAAACCAAAATAATATAAGAAGGTGGAATCCTGACGATAGCAGAAAGCGTTATCTTCATAGTTCAACCCCTGTTCATCATTACCCAAGAACAGTAATACTCCCGAGCCAATCATTTTCTTCAGCAGGGCCCGACGCTGCATATACGTTTCCTTAGCAAACATAACATTTTGTTTTTAGTTTCAGGACAAAGATAATGTAAACTAAGAGAAAAAAGCAACCAAGTATCCTCTTTCTTGTTAAATATAATAAGAGAAGATTTCTCGTTCCCGAACTATTCACTATTTTTGCAAAAAGTGCGAAGATAAAACTTATCTTTGCAGCGAGTAAATAAAGTAAAGTATGGCACAAGGTTCCCGACAGATACAGACCCAAGCGCAACAGCAAATACAAACGCTGTCACCGCAGCAAATTCTGGTAGTAAAGCTGCTGGAACTTCCGGCTATAGAATTGGAAGATCGCGTACGTGCCGAACTTTTGGAAAATCCTGCACTGGAAGAAGGAAAAGAAGATACCGCAGGAGATGAATATTCCGACTCTTCCGATGCAGATTCCGGGTCTGAGGACGGAGGAGATACCGACTATGATTCCTTAAGCGATTATCTGACAGAAGACGACATACCCGACTACAAATTACAGGAAAACAACCGAAGCAAAGGTGAGCAAGCCGAAGAAATCCCTTTCTCCGACGCAACTTCCTTTTACGAAACTTTGAAAGAGCAGTTGGGCGAACGTAACCTCACTGAACATCAACGTGAACTGGCAGAATATCTTATCGGTTCGCTGGATGATGACGGTTTATTACGCAAATCGTTGGATAGTATCAGCGATGAACTTGCCATTTACGTGGGTATAGAAGCCACAGCCGAGGAATTGGAGGAGGCCTTGAAAACCGTTCAGGATTTTGATCCTGCCGGATTGGGCGCCCGTGACCTGCAAGAGTGCCTTCTCATCCAGATACGCCGTAAGATAGAGCAACAGCATTTTACTCCTAACCCGTTGCTCTACATTGAAGAAGCTATCATCTCCGAATGTTACGAAGACTTTACCCGTAAACACTGGGATAAAATACAGCAGAAATTAGGTTTGGAAGAAGACGCTTTCCAACAGGCCATCAAAGAAATCTGTAAACTGAATCCGCGTCCGGGAGCCTCCCTGGGAGAGGCTATCGGCAAGAACTTGCAACAAATCGTGCCTGATTTTATCGTAGACACCTACGACGACGGTACTATTAACATCACGCTGAACAATCGGAACGTACCCGAGTTACGTATGAGCCGTGACTTCACAGAAATGGTAGAAGAGCATACCAAGAACAAAGCTAATCAGTCTAAAGAATCCAAAGAAGCCATGATGTTCCTGAAACAAAAGATGGATGCAGCTCAAGGCTTCATTGATGCAGTCAAGCAACGTCAGAATACATTAATGACTACCATGCAGGCCATTATTGACCTGCAACGTCCGTTTTTCCTTGACGGTGACGAGTCGCTCCTGCGCCCCATGATATTGAAAGATGTAGCCGAACGTACAGGACTTGATATCTCAACCATCTCCCGCGTCAGCAACAGCAAATACGTGCAGACCAATTATGGCATTTATCCGCTGAAGTTCTTCTTCAACGACGGATATGTTACCGAAGACGGTGAAGAAATGTCCGTACGCGAGATTCGTAAAATACTGAAAGAATGTATTGACAACGAGGATAAGAAAAAGCCCTATACCGATGATGAGCTCACCGATATCTTGAAAGAAAAAGGTTATCCGATTGCCCGCCGCACAGTAGCCAAATATCGTCAGCAACTGAATATTCCGGTAGCAAGACTGAGAAGATAGAGTGTAAAGGTGATAGAATAATATAGTGGTAAAAGTTGTGATAAAGAAAATAAGAAAATGACAGTAGAACAACATATTATTGCCGACAAGACATTGATTCGGACAGCCAAGGTGATTTCGGTCATATTCACACCGTTCTCCATTCCTTTTCTGGTATTTCTGGTTCTGTTTATATTCTCATACCTGCGCATCATGCCGTTGCAATATAAGCTCATCGTATTGGGCGTAGTATATTGTTTCACTATCCTCATGCCTACCCTGACCATTTTTCTTTTCCGTAAAATCAATGGGTTCAGCCCCGAAGATTTGGTTGAACGGAAACGTAGGTATGTACCCTTCATCCTGACTATTACTTCTTATGTGTTCTGCCTGCTCATGATGCACAGGCTGAATATTCCGTGGTACATGACCGGCATTATTCTTGCCGCTCTCGTCATGATGATTATCTGTGTCATACTCAACCTGAAATGGAAACTTAGCGAGCACATGGCCGGTGCCGGTGCTGTAGTAGGTGGATTGGTAGCATTCAGCGCCCTGTTCGGATACAACCCCGTAGGATGGCTGTGTATATTCATACTTATCGCAGGAGTATTGGGTACGGCACGTATCATCCTGCAACACCATACGTTGGGTGAAGTAATGGGCGGTTTTACGGTAGGCTTAATTTGTTCTTTGCTGGTGCTGCATCCGCTAAGTAATATGTTATTTCGTATTTTCTTGTTTTAGAAGAAAAGCAGCGATATTTATACTGTTTTAAATTTTTAAGTGAATACAATATTAACTCTTAAAACTAACGATTATGAATTTTCCAAATGACGTAAAGTACACGAAAGAACATGAATGGATTCGCCTGGAAGGTGATGTAGCTTATGTAGGTATCACAGATTATGCTCAAGAGCAACTGGGAGACATTGTATTTGTCGATATTCAGACAGAGGGTGAAACATTAGCTGCCGACGAAGTGTTTGGTACTATCGAGGTAGTAAAAACCATTTCAGACCTTTTCTTGCCCGTAGGAGGAGAAGTACTGGAGCAGAACGAAGCTTTAGCCGATCAACCGGAATTGGTAAACAAAGATCCTTACGGAGAAGGTTGGCTTATCAAAATCAAACCTGCCGCTGATGCTGATTTCGACAGTTTGCTGGATGCAGAAGCGTATAAGGCGTTGATTAACGGATAAAAGGAGTTATGAGTTATAAGTTATAAGTTATTTGCTTATCCCTTTATAACTCATACCTAATAAAAATAACTTATAACTAAATAATATGTCTCCAATTGTTAGTATCATCATGGGCAGTACGTCCGACCTTCCTGTCATGGAAAAGGCGGCACAGTTGCTTAATGACTTACATGTACCGTTCGAAATGAACGCTCTCTCTGCCCACCGTACACCGGAAGCTGTAGAAGAATTTGCCAAAGATGCCCGTAATCGTGGCATTAAAGTGATTATCGCCGCCGCTGGTATGGCTGCTGCTTTACCAGGCGTTATCGCTGCCAATACCACATTACCGGTTATCGGTGTACCCGTAAAAGGTTCCGTACTCGACGGTGTAGATGCACTTTATTCAATCATCCAGATGCCTCCAGGTATCCCTGTAGCTACCGTAGCTATCAATGGTGCTATGAACGCCGCCATTCTTGCCGTACAGATACTGGCATTAAGCAATACGGAGTTAGCCGAAGCTTTCGCAGCCTATAAGGAAGGATTGAAGAAGAAAATCGTTAAAGCTAACGAAGACCTGAAAGAAGTTAAATACGAGTACAAGACCAATTGACAATCGATAATTGATAATTGATAATTAAATGGTATGATTGTCGATTGTCAGTTACAATAATTGTCAATTGTCAATTATCAATTGTCAATTGAACAAATGGAACTATTCAACTATTCCCGACGGGAAACATCGGAAGTAAATATCGGAGCCACCCCTATGGGCGGCTCCAATCCTATTCGCATACAAAGTATGACCAATACTTCGACGCAAGATACTGATGCGTGTGTAGCGCAAGCAAAACGTATTGTCGATGCGGGTGGAAAATATGTGCGCCTCACCACCCAGGGAATCAAGGAAGCAGAAAATTTAAAGAACATCAATGCAGCTTTACGCCAGGACGGTTATATGGTTCCACTGGTAGCCGACGTACATTTTAATCCTAAAGTTGCAGATGTTGCCGCACAGTATGCCGAGAAAGTCCGTATCAATCCGGGCAACTACGTTGATGCCGCGCGAACATTCAAACATCTGGATTATACCGATGAAGAGTATGCGCAAGAGTTACAAAGAATACGTGACCGTTTTGTTCCTTTCCTGAACATTTGCAAAGAAAACCATACAGCCATTCGCATCGGTGTAAATCATGGTTCGTTGTCAGACCGCATCATGTCGCGCTACGGCGATACACCCGAAGGAATGGTAGAATCCTGCATGGAATTCCTGCGAATTTGTGTAGCAGAGAACTTCACAGACGTAGTGATTTCAATCAAAGCATCCAACACGGTAGTCATGGTTAAAACGGTACGCCTCCTTGCCGTTATTATGGAACAGGAAGGTATGTGTTTTCCGTTGCATCTCGGTGTAACCGAAGCCGGCGACGGAGAAGACGGACGAATCAAGTCTGCTTTAGGTATAGGCGCTTTGCTTGCCGACGGATTAGGTGATACTATCCGCGTTTCCCTAAGCGAAGCTCCTGAAGCCGAAATTCCCGTGGCCCGCAAATTAGCCGCCTACATCGTACAACGCCAAGGGCATCCGTATATACCCGGAGCGGAGGCTCCCGGTTTCCATTATCTCTCTCCTGCCCGTAGGGAAACAGTACCCGTAAGCAATATAGGTGGAGACAATCTTCCTGTAGTTATTGCCGCACGTCTGGAGGGGAGCGCCGAATTCAACCCACAGTTCATGCCCGATTATGTCTATGCCGGACGTCAGCTCCCGGAACATCCGATAGAAGGCATGCAATATATCATCGATGCCGATCTTTGGGAAGGCCAAGCCAACATCTGGCCCGTTTTCAACGGTGAACAACTGCCATTTATCAGCGGATGCCAGGCATCACTGAAATTCCTGTTTATCACCTATATGGGGTTGAACGATGAAACGATTGCCTGCCTGAAATATCATCCGGAAGTAGTATTGATTGCCCAAAGCAACCATCCTAACCGATTGGGTGAACAACGTGCCATAGCGCACCAACTGATGAGTGAAGGATTAAAGAACCCGCTCGTTTTCTTCCAACATTATGCCGAAAACGGAGCCGAGGATTTGCAAATAAAAGCTGCCGCCGATATGGGTGCCCTCATCATCGACGGATTCTGTGATGGTATATTCCTGTTTAACCAAGACAGCAAAGAGAGTGATAAAGGTATAAGTGACAAAGTAGTGGATGCTATCGCATTCGGAATCCTGCAAGCCGGACGTATCCGTACCAGCAAAACAGAATACATTTCCTGCCCCGGTTGCGGACGTACGCTTTACGACCTGGAAAGTACCATTGCCCGTATTAAAGCGGCAACCTCGCACTTAAAAGGGCTAAAAATAGGTATTATGGGATGTATTGTCAATGGACCCGGTGAAATGGCAGACGCAGATTACGGATATGTGGGCGCCGGACGCGGAAAAATCAGCCTTTACAAAAAAAAGGAATGTATTGAGAAGAATATTCCTGAAGAAGAAGCCGTAGAGAAATTAATCGAACTGATTAAAGCAAACGGAGATTACACTGAAAACATTTAAACTACAGATAAGAAAGTAGGTGTATCAAAATCATTTATGACTTTCTTTTAGGCACGGATTACGCGGAAAAAGAAAAAAACCGTGTAATCCGCGTAATCCGTGCCTAAAAATTATCCTACTGAGAGTATATTATAATCCTGCTTCACCCGAAATATCATATCTATTCTACTTCTTTCACAGCCGAAAGGGAAGAAACACCATTCTCATTAAAAGCCTCGACCGCAAAATAATATTTCTGGTCGGTATTCAGGCTCTTCATCAGAAGCTTACCCTCGTTGCCGTAAATCATCCAGGAACTATATAATTTATCAGGAGCTATTCCCCAAAGAATATTATATCCTTGAGCACCCTTTACCGGTTCCCAGGAAATTGTTATATCCCTGCGGTCTACATGACGATCAAGTGTAAATTTCTTCGGCTGTTGCGGCGCTTTTCCGGTGCCCACTCCAAAAACACGAAGCTCCGAGATAGCCAGGTTAGGTGTCGGTACATCTATATTCTTATAACGGATATAACGGGCCAGCCGAGGTAAAGCCAGTTCAACATAATCATTCGGAGTATCCTTATAACTTTCTTCACGGTCAACCAGCACTTTCCAATTTTGTCCGTCCAAAGAACCTTCCACCGTATAACGATGATGAAGTCTTTCATAACGTCCGTACATATCACTCTCATAGTCATGATAGTTTATCTGAATGGCACAAACCGTAGCCGGTTCCTCAAGATCGATTGTCACCCATTGACGCTCATCATTCGCTTTGGCAAGCCAATAAGTTTTAGTCAGTTCATCCGTCAAAGCAGCAGGCGCAAACGTACCAATAGAGGTAGAAGCCGTCACCGGCTTGCCGTAAGAGAGCAACATCCAGCCACGAAACTGTCCGGCCTTGCTCGGTACAGCCGGTGCATAACGCGGATAGTCTCCGAATCGGGTATCCACATACATAACACCATCTTTATCAAAACCGGCAGGAAACATACAAAGCCGGCGTTCCCAGTTCATATTTATGGAAAGAGACATAGAAGCGAAGTGCCAATACTGTCCGCCAGGACCCAGTACCGTACTTCCATGACCGGCACCGTTCATATAACCGCCCGGTTTGTAAGAAACCGGATTATGCTTCTGATAAGTATAAGGCCCTAACGGATGGTCGGCTATATAAACTCCATCCGCATATACATTGAACTCCGTACCCGGTGCACCATATTGCATATAATATTTGCCATCGTGTTTCGTCAGCCAAGGCCCCTCCATATATCCGCCAAGTACTGTGTCCGTATGGTTTTCACCGAAACGTTCCCAGCCATGCTTTGCCATATCGAGATTAAACAGCTCAACTGTTTCGCCCTTCTTTATGAAACGGTGATTCTTGTCCAACTCCATTCCACGGATAGGAAACACATTGGAAGAACCCCAGAATATATATGCTTTTCCGTCATCATCAATGAATAAATCAGGATCTTGCAAATCATTCAGGATAGATGGTATGGCTTCCCAGTTACCCGAAGCAGGGTTATCGGAATAAAGAATACTCATCGAGCCCGAAGGATCTCCCGTTACATAAAGTACAGAATCCTTATAATTATGGGCGGCGGGAGCATTAGAGCCTTGCGGATACCAATTCTTACCCGGACGCACAAACTCCCAGTCCAGCAGGTCTTTTGAGCGCCAGTATCCATGCGAACGGGTTACAAACATATAATATTCGCCGCGAAAGCGCACTACGGCGGGGTCAGCACCGGAACGGTAGGAGATATCTTTATGGGCATTGTAAATCATATACGTGTAATCGATATTCAACGGATTACAGTAAGTATCCATACGCATATCCTGCGCATAAGCTACGTTCAACGCCAACAAGCATGCCAGCAAAAGATTAGTTATTCTCTTCATCGTTTAAAGTTAATGGTTCGTTTATGATTCGCTAAAGTTGTCAAAACCGATACATACTCAGGACTATAGCGGATATAAAACGACCTAACCTCTGCTTTTGTTTCCGTTTACCGCCTACATAAAATAAGAAGTTGTACAAAAGCCATGTCGGGCAAGAACTCCTGCCTTCTCAGCAGCTCGAATACAAAGAAAAGGGAAGTACTTTCTCAGGTACTTCCCTTTTGCATTAATATTCTATTGTCCAAACGATTGGTTCTACTCTATTTCTTTGCTACCGGTACAGACAACATTTCCTTATATTTCTCCGGTGCAGTGAGAATTTTCACAGCTTCCTCCAAATCATCATCCCCTTTCAACTGCTGGATAATGCTTCCGCGCTGATAATAATAGCGTTTGATGATTTCCACGGCAATCATATCTTTGATATCCTTCGAGAAATGGTCAAGGTCACGCTCCAGGTTATGAGAGAGTTTCTTTTCCAAAGCCTTGAATTCTTCCGACGTATCCGTTAGGTAACCTTCAAATTCTGCCATTTCTTTCAAGTTCTTCAACATTTTTTCCGTCTGCTGGTCATACTTAAAGTCCGCTTTCTTCACCATTGCCTTGAAATCGTTATAATCGGCATCGGTCACCTTAAATGCTTCGGGAGCAGGAATAGTGGGATGCTTCAGGCAATACTGAGTAGCATAATCGAATATCAGGTTATCATTCACCAGATAGAACAGGATATTAGGCAACTTCTCCTGCTTCACGTCGATATCCGGGGTAACGCCACCGCCATCACGGACTTCACGCCCGATAGCCGTGTGGAATACCGTCGTCAGACTATCGGGAATACGCCCTACGCTACCATCTTCATTACGGTGTTTATAGTCGATAGCCTGCACGCAACGTCCGCTCGGAATGTAATACTTGGAAGTCGTAAGCTTCATCGTCCCACCGTATGGCAACGGACGTGTGGTCTGTACAAGTCCTTTTCCGAAGGTACGGTTACCTATAATCACGGCACGGTCGAGGTCTTGCAAAGAACCTGCAAGAATCTCCGAAGCAGAAGCCGTACCGCTATTTACCAATACAGCCAAAGGTATTTCCAAATCCAGAGGTTCACGCAACGTCTTGTACGAATTGTTACCTTGCTGCATCTTACCCTTGGTCGTTACAAGCGTTTTGCCACGGGGCAGGAAGTAATTAGCTATTTCTACGGCTTCTTCAAGCAAGCCACCGCCATTATTGCGCAAGTCGATTACCAAAGATGTAATGCCTCTCTTCTTCAAATCAAGAAACGCCTGTTTGAACTCCTTGGAAGGATTACCCGAAAAAGTGCTGAGGTTGATATAACCGACATTATTATCCAATACCGTATAGTAAGGGATAAAAGGCAACTGGATAGAACGGCGTACGATGTCAAACTCCAAAGGCTTTTCCGTACCGGGACGCTGTACTTTCAAATGGAAACTCGTCCCCATCTGCCCACGCAGCATTTCGCTCACCTCCTGGTTATTCTTTCCGGCAAGGTCTTTTCCGTCGATTTCCATCAATATATCGCCCGCTTTAAGTCCTACGGTAGCCGCAGGCATATTTTCATAAGGTTCGGCTATCATGGAACGTTTCAACTTCGGATTCCAGGTAATAATAGAACCAATGCCACCGTATGAGTTCCTCAACATCTGCTCCAATTCGCTTTGGTCATCTTCAGGATAATATTCCGTATACGGGTCAAGCGAGTACAACATGGCTTCAATGCCGGTTCTTATCGTCTTGTCCGGATTAATCGTATCCACATAGAACATATCCAGTTCTTTCACAATAGAATTGAATATATCCAGGTTCTTTGCTATCTGGAAGCTACGACTGTCACCACTCTTGAAACCAAAAAAGAAGCTAATGCCTACTACCAGTAACAGGGCAGCTATCCAACGTATTTTTAAATGTTTCATAAATATAATGTGATAAGATGGCAAGGTGATAAGGTGGCTGGATAATAGGATGATAAAGTGATAAAGTGATAAGATGATATAACATTGTATATACTATCATCCCACCATCTTATCACTTTATCACTTTATCATCTTACCATTTTACCATATTATCATTACCATATTAGTTTATTAATAAAATCTCTTCTTTTATCTTTCCCCATTTTCCAGCCGGCAATTCAGCTCCTATCACCTGTATTACTTCGCCCGACAGGATAGAACCGATCTTTCCGCACTTCTCCAAGGAATATCCGCAAGTCAATCCGTACAAGAAACCCGCAGCAAAAAAATCTCCCGCTCCAGTCGTATCCACTACCTTCCCTACCGGAATAGCCTCTACACGTACTTCTTCCGTGCCCTTACGGATTAACGAACCCCGCGAACCAATCTTGACAATAGCAATACTGCACATTTTTGCAATAATGTCCAATGCCTCCTCCGGTTCTTCACCGGTAAAGGCCTTCGCTTCTTCTTCATTGGCAAAGACTATATCCACGTACTTGTTTACCAACAAAGAGAAAAACTCATGGTCACCGGCAACTATATTATAACTCGCCATATCCAGGCAAACCTGCAAACCGGCTTCCTTAGCCAGTTCGATAGCACGAAGAATCATATCATGGTCCTGCACCAGATAGCCTTCTATGAACAAATAAGCATATCCTTTGAACATCTCCAATGAAAGCTCTTCTGCTCTTAACGTAGAAGCCGCCCCTAAATAAGTACCGAACGTACGTTCTCCGTCTTTTGAAATAAAAGTAGAGGCCACACCCGAAGGCAAAGTATCCGAGAGCAACAACATCGCTTCCGTACCCCGGTTCAACAAACTGTCCCGGTAAAAGTTTCCGTATGAATCGTTACCTATCTTACCGATAAATCCGGTAGCGGCTCCCAACTGCGCCATTCCGCGAACAGCATTACCGGCAGAACCACCGGTTGCCAGATGCGTCTTCATCTGACTGAAACATTCATTAATCTTTTGCAGCTTATCTTCATCAATCAGGGTCATACTACCTTTCGGTAAATCCATTTCAACTAAAACGTCATCATCGTCCAAAGTCGCCAATACATCCACTAAAGCATTACCCAATCCAATTATTTTGTCCATTTCGATATTTTTTTTGCAAAGATATTGCATATTTCAAAATATCCTATTACTTTTGCACCGCATTTGAGAAAAAACAACATTCTTCCTTAGCTCAGTCGGTTAGAGCATCTGACTGTTAATCAGAGGGTCCTTGGTTCAAGTCCAAGAGGAAGAGCGAAAGAGAAACTTAAATGCATTATTCTTCCTTAGCTCAGTCGGTTAGAGCATCTGACTGTTAATCAGAGGGTCCTTGGTTCAAGTCCAAGAGGAAGAGCAAAAAAGTTCGTCATTGTGGCGGACTTTTTTTGTTTTTATCACGAATCTGCCACGGCAAGCGTCAGTACACTGATACGAATCCCCTCAATTTCCCGGAACACATCGGCGCAAGCGGTAGTTGTAGCACCGGTAGTCAGCACGTCGTCCACCAATAGAATATGTTTTCCTATAAAACGGTCGGGACGACGGAGATAAAAGATGCCATTCACATTTTCCCAACGTTCATAAGTAAATCTGCTCGTCTGCGATTCCGTATGTTTTTTACGAATGACCGACGAAGTGTCCAGAGGAATACCCGTCACAGCCACAATCCCTTTAGCAATACATTCACTCTGGTTATATCCGCGCATGCGTTGCTTGCGGGGGTGCAGAGGAACAGGAATAATTACATCCACATCACGAAAAAAATCGGAAGCGCCCAATTCCGTCGCCATATATCGCCCCATAATCTCTCCCAAATCTTTCCGTCCGCCATACTTCAACTGATGCAGGATACGACGAAAATCACTTCCTTTATGGTAAAAGAAATGAGAACTGGCATGCTCCAAAGGAAATTTCCCCCAAAACATACGTTCTACCGGATTGTCTTTCTGAGAATGATAGTTTGTACGAGGCATGTCCATATTACATCTCAGACAAATACCCTCTTCCCCTTCCTGTAAAGGAGCTCCACACACCGCACAGCACCGGGGAAATAGAAGATGAAGAAAAGATAAAAACCAAGTTTTAACCGTGTTTCCCATGACAAAGTTAATTACATACCTATCGGAGGAACCTCCTTAACCAATTCAAGCAGATACGGATGAAGGGCTCCGTTAGTGGCAACAACATGATGCCCGTCTATAAAGTTATCATTTCCATAAAAATCCGTCACCCGCCCACCGGCTTCCTGCACGATAAGTGCGGCTGCGGAAAAATCCCATTTACCGAGAAAAGCCTCCAACCAGGCATCAAAACGTCCGGCTGCCACGTAGCAGATAGCCATTGCCGCCGAACCGTTCATGCGGATGCCCGCCACCTTACCATACAACGCATGAATCAAATGCTCTCCCGTACGAGCGTACTGTTCGGAGTTATAAGGCAGCTCCGCCACAACAAAAGCCTCTTCCATACTTTGAACGGAAGATACCTGCACCCGCTGTCCGTTGAGAAATGCACCGCCTCCTTTCCATGCATAGAAACACTCGTCCAGACAAGGGTCATATACTACTCCCAGCAGCAGTTCCTGCTTATTGCGCAAAGCAATGCTGACGCAATAGGGTGCATTGTCATGGATATAATTCGTTGTTCCGTCAAGCGGGTCTACCACCCAGCAATAAGGTTCGTCACGATAAACCGCCGAACCCTCTTCCACTATAAATCCGGCTTCGGGAAGCAGAGACCTCAAAGCAGCTACCAGCCGTTTTTCCGATTCCTTATCCACATAAGAAACGTAATCATGCGCACGCTTCACCTCCACTACTTCACGACGGAAGTTTTTACGTTCCTCTTTCAGGAAATGCCCTGCCGTGCGGGCTAACTCGCAAACCTTACCGGTCAAAGTCTCCAAATCTTCCATATCACCTATTTATTTATTCAATTCTCTCAATCACAAGTCACTTACGTTGAGAATATACAAAACCTTATTTATTCTCCGCTTGCTTGTAAATGAGTTTAGCGCGCTGGCTCACCGTCCACTCACCGTTTTCCAGCCGTACGTTCTTCGTATCATCATCTTCTACATTCCAGGCATATCCACCGGCAGGAAGACTGCGACGGTCAAGAATCTCGTTCGGGACATTTGCATCCGAGAAAAACAGTTCCACTTGCATAGAATCAGGGCTGAATACCAGAAACAGGCTCTTTTCCGCATTGTCCACCGACGTCATCCGGACACCTTTTTCCCAGAGTCGGATACAATCTTTCTGTACTTCACTCCATGTATAACCCGCCGAAGCGATACAGCCATGTTCGTCCTTATCGTTTCCCACCATAACGCTGTCTGCCACACTCTCAGTCGCTTCCGCCTGCTTTCCGTGCCCGCTTCCGCAACTCGCCAATAATGCCCCTGTACATACCAGGCACATAGATATAGTTTTCACACTCATATACTTTAATTATCAATTGATTTTCACGCCCAAAGGTAAAAACAAATCGCCAATTAAAAAAGTTTCTTTTTACAATATCAAGGTTTCAGATAAACCACCATTTTGCCACTACCATATTTACGTATGACGCCTTCCTCAAGATAACGGTTCAAATCTGCCACAGCTTGATGTTTGGCCCGTCCTGTCATCGCTTCATAATCGCCACGGGTAATACAACCATGCTTATCGAGATGTTGCAGCAACCGATTCTTCCGTTCTTCCTCGCTTAGGGAGGAATGGGATACATACGGTGACTCTTTGCGTTCCAGCTCCATGGTAGCAAACCGGTTACGGAATTTACTTCCAAGACGCAGGTTCACATTTTGAAAGTGTATGGACGGAGAACGGATTTCTTTCTTATTCGCTACCAGTCGGTCACATCTCAACGAAACGGAGAAATAACCCAGTTCACCTACTTCCACAATCCAGCCTTCGGACAACCAGCTATGCAGTTCGTCCGTAATAGCCTGCAACGTTCCGTCCAGTATAGCAGGACTGAACCCCGTAGCTTTAGATACCAACTCACGGAATTTATCTGCGGAAATAGTTCCGCGAGGCAGGATACGGGCATGCAGCCGTTTTTCTTCATCGTCTTTTCCCGCAAGACTCGGAGTCTGGTATAAGTCATAATAAGCACTCATATATAATAAAGTATTAGATTGGCACAATTAACCAATACATTCATAAACAAGAAATATTTTCATTACTAATTTTAATTCGTTAAACAGTCGTTATCCTTTCGTTAAACAATTGTTATCTTTTCGTTAGATAATTGTCTAACGAAAGGATAACGACTGTCTAACGAATTACTTTTCACATTCAAAGGTAATAATAAATACGAAGCGAGAGAATAAATCATGCGATTCTTGAAGAGAAATCATACATTCTCAAGGCAATCTGAAAAACTTTCCAAACAATGTCATAATTAATATACCAAAATCACATTATATATCTTTAAATTTGTCTCACAATTTATT
The DNA here is from genome assembly GCA_905215345.1 of uncultured bacterium. GTDB lineage: Bacteria > Bacteroidota > Bacteroidia > Bacteroidales > Bacteroidaceae > Bacteroides. The sequence continues at coordinate 251,063 of CAJMPR010000004.1, read as the reverse complement.
AGATATGTTCATTTTTTATGTACACAAACTATTTTATTGATTTACAATTATAAAAAGACAAATTTTATATTATAAATTTGCATCGCAATTGAACATTTATGCAACTTATTTTTATAAATTTATATCTACATACTATTATGTATATTGAAAACATTCATGTACTAAACTTACTCACAAAAGAGTACTTGCTTTTCTACATTCTCGCCTTTGTTACATTAGGCGTCATATCAGTTATTATCTATAACTATCATCGTTACAGAAGGAATATTAAACTTCTCAATAAGGAACGTCTCATTTTGAAAAATGAGATAAGCAAGATAAACACTTCATCTGATGAACAACAACAGATTATAAAAAGAATGGAAAGAAACACAAAACTGGCTACAGCTACCTATGAAGAGAAGATTTTCCATTTTCAATCTATTGTTTCAGGAATGCATTTTTACATTGCAGCAATATACAACAAAAACCTGTCCCAATTGGACTCACATGATTTACATTGTTTTATAGAATGCTACAAAGAAATAGACAAAGCTTTTTCCGGATGGATTGAAAAGAAAAAAAGTTTGCTTACTAATAGAGAAACAGCTATTTGCATCCTTATTCGTATGCAAAAAGAGAAACAAGATATTATTAACCTGCTACATTGCAGCGACGGTTCATATAGAACAATTAAAAACCGGATAAAAGGCAAACTTCACATGGAAACCTCTGAATATGAATTTGAGGAGTACATAAGAGAACTACATTAATGTTACATTTTTCAAGAAAATAGCACGCAATACCCAAGATAACATACTTATTTACAAATAAATATAAAAACAACTTCGTTAACAAGAGTACAACCACCCATTGTTTCAATGTAAACTGTTTTCTAATTTTGCAAAGTCAAAATTAATCTTTTTACTATGAAACAATTAAAATTTAGATGCACAGTCATCTTATTGTTTGTTACCCTATTATGTAACGCGCAACTCACTCCTCCTTTCAATATCAGGAGTAAACAAATCACACTGCTATATCAGTTAACCCCACAACAGGCTAATGATTATGAGAAAGTTTTAAATGGCATACTAAGCCAGTGGAATATCATCAGAAACAGTAAATACACTCCTGTCGACAGAAAAAAAGCTGAACAAAGATTACAGGATGAGTTCTGCACAAAAGTAAGAACTATTTTTCCGGATACACAATATGTTCTCTGGGCTAGAAATCACAGAGGAAATCTAACCGTACGTTTTTACAAGGAGGATTTAGGCATGGATAATGAGCAATTCGCCAAATATCGTAGCTTGTCCGATACATACTCCAAAAAGAAAGACGAAATATCCCGGACGAATCTATTGGAAACGGAACGTTCGGAACGTAGAAAAGAGGCACTTAATCAATATTCATCCGGACTGAATAAAATCTTTTCTAAAGAGCTATCCGATTATTTAATTTATGAGAACCAAGTGCTCAACGCTGCCAAGATATTAAGCAAGAAATACACCATTCTATCGGAAAATAAAGCGATTCAATGTGTCATACTAAAAAACCGTTACGAAGAAAACCTAAAGAAACTGGAAGCGCAAAAACTCCAAAAAAAACAATTGAGGAAAAAGAAAACCGACTTAGCAGACAACTATGACGCCTCACTTCGAAGCATTATGAGCAACGAAGAATATGTAGCTTGTACAAAAACAAGAGATAAGTTAACAGACAGCAAGTTTACGAAAGAATACAAAATGTCGGGTACCCAACTGATTAAGTACAAAGAGCTCAAGAAGAAACTAGCGATGAAACAACTAGCCATAAAACAAAGTAAGAAAGACAAAACCAATAAACCGGCAAAACTGAAAGCTGCTGAAACTGAATTCGAAAATGAAGTACAGAAACTCCTAGGCCATCAGCAATTCAAACGCTGGAAACAAAATGGGCAAATGAAAAAGACTAAAAACGGAAAGAAATAGTGATACCTATGCCATCAATTGTCAAACGCCTGTCACAAGTATTATGTACCTGCTTTTTGCTAACTGCATGCCATTCCATAGACGGTGAAATACAAAAAGCCCTTGACAGTGCATCGCCACAGCAGCAAAAAAGACTGACCGCTTTCCTTGAGCATTATTCCAATGACAAAGAAGCATTGAGTGCAGCTAAATTTATAGTAGCCAATCTTGAAAACAAATACTCCGTATCCCAAAGGAATAATACGAATTATCAGGCATACATTGATTCCTTAGATGAAAACAGAACTTCGATCAATAGCCTTAAAAACTATAATTACCGGAATGGAGTAACCTCCTTAAAAAAATCAACTTCGTTTCAAGTGAAGGATATAGAAATTCTTCAACCGGACTTATTGATAGAACAATTAGACACGGCATTCCACACATGGAAACAATCGTGTTGGAGTCCGCAATATTCTGATCAGATTTTCAGAAAGTATGTGATTCCTTATCGAATCTCAAACGAACCTCTGGAATATGGTTGGCGCATAGATGCCTACAAACAATATAAGCATTGGTTGCAAGAATACAAGGACTCAAGTATAGTAGCCGCCTGCTCCTATATTTATCAAAATATAGATTACCAGACAAATAATCTATTTTGGGGAGAGCCCTTGCAGAGTTATTCAGCCAATGCCCATTACAGAAGAGGTACATGTAGTGATCATGCCGTCTATACAACCATGATTATGCGCGCATTAGGCATACCTACCGCCATTGATTTTATTCCTTATTGGGGTGATAACAATAACGGGCATTCTTTCAACGCCTTAATACTGCCCGACGGTACCTGCAAAGGATATAACAACAAAGAGGACTTGGCATCCGAACTGCATCTTTCAGGGAAAGTACCTAAAGTTTACAGAATAGAATATGAAATACAGCGCAATACATCGCTGTATAAGTACAAAGACAGCGAGTATATTCCTCCCGTATTCGCAGAGCACACCATAGCCGATGTGACCGAATATTATAATATACCATTGGCAAATGTTACGATTACTCCAAGCTTGCATACTCCAAAGTCGCACCTTGTCTATCTGTCCGTCTTTTCACCTAAAAACTGGCAACCTGTCGCGTGGAGCGAGTATAAGAAAGGAGAAGCCCGATTCCAAAATGTCGGAACGGGATATACTTCGCACGACTCTCCAGCAACGAAGGGAGAAAACTATGGAGAAGGGGGTCTGTTTCTACCCATCTGCTATGTAGACGAGCGTTTACAACCACTAACCTATCCTTTCATTTTAAAAGAAGGAGGGGCTGTCCGCTATCTGAAACCGGAAATAAAAGAAACGGAAAAGATTGTACTCCATCGGAAACACCCGCGTAAGAGCCGGATTATTGAATTCGCCCGGAAGATGAAAGGTGGATATTTTGAATTGTCCAATGACAGGAATTTCACTCAATCGGATATTGCGTTTTTTGTAGATAGCATTCCGGAAAGCCACATCCAAAGAATCTCCCTGTCTGAAGGAAAGAAATATCGCTATATGCGCTTTTACAAAAGAAAAGGTGGAATTTCTATTGGTGAAATCGGGTGTATGGATGCAAACGGTCAAGTTATTCCCGGAAAGATATTAGCAGATATAGCGTTAGAGGACGATAGCGAACTAAAGAACATCAACGACGGTAACAGCCTCTCTTACTTTGACGTTAGCGGATTAGATGACCTTTGGGTCGGTCTTGACTTTGGGAAACCTACGTCTCTGAGTGAACTATTCTTCTGTCCGCGTACTGATGACAACGATATATTCCCCGGAGATTTATATGAGTTATTCTATTGGGATACCCGGTGGATCAGCCTCGGAAAGCAATCCGCGCAAGCCAACCGGCTTGTATACAATGACGTTCCCAAGAATGCTCTTTTATGGTTGCGCAATCTCACTAAAGGTCATGAAGAGCGTCCGTTCACTTATGAAGAGGGGAAACAAATCTGGTGGTAATTTTAATAACTTATTTATTTCTAATATGAAAAGAAAAACTTATTTTTGTATTAGCCTGTGCATGTTATCCGTAACTCTATCTCTATGGAACTGTACAGACACGGAACTTGTTAAAAATGATACACAAGTTCAGCATAAGAATTTCAGCTTGGAAGAAGCAAAAGGGTTCTTTGAAAAACAAATGCAACGGAGTTTTGTATCTACTCGTTCTTCAAACGGGAAAAAGCCAAAGCAACTTGTTACGCCAGGCGATTTTATTCCTCAATGGGATAAAGCGGTTGCGTCCACAAAAGCAGGATTATCATGTTATGATATTCCTATAGACAATGACATACATTATAAAGCGATGTATAGCACATACAAAAATGGAAAGGCTAAAGCTTGGATTACTAATGTATATCAAAAGCTGATTGTTGTAAAAAATCAATCGACAGGTAACTTAGGTACATATATATTAAACTTAATTCCCGATGCACAATATGACAAGAAGAATTTGAAAGAAGTTACGAATAGGTTCATAAATTGCGCAGACAAAGGCGGCTTTTCCGGTATCGCCTTTTATACAATACCAAATTTAAACCGAATTATTCGTGTAAACCGTTATGAAAACGGAATAAAAAAGCAAGGAGTCTTTTTGTCCGGAAAGCGTGAGCAAATGGAAGAGAAGATGGCAATTGCCCACGAACTTTTGAAAAACATTGTGCTAAAAGGAAAAAAGAAAGTGACCACCCGTAGTTATGGAGAAGATGATTATTGGGATGATTTTTATTGGGATGATGACTATTGGGACGATGATTATTGGGACGATGACGGTAGTAATGATAATAATAGCAGTATAATTGATGATTGGATAAATGATGGAGGGATGGTAATTGAACTTCTTGATGGGTGGATTTTCATAGATGAAAATGGTGACAGTTTTATCGCAGAAGATAGTGATGGAGACGGAGAACCAGATACTGTGATAATTATGCCAGGACCAGATGACGATGACGACGATGATGATGGTAATGGTAATGGAGGTGGGTCACAACCTGATACAGGATATGAAGATCCTGACAGCGAAGATGATAACAACCAAGAATCAGAGAGTGCACAAGAATCTGGAATTGATAACCCCAATAATGATAATAAAGATGACCAACGCCCTAAAGATGAACAGGAATTAAAGGTTACACTAAATGAAATCAATCCTATTCTTAATAAACTTGGAATTGATATAAAAGAATATAAGATACAGTTAAATAAAGATGCCTGTCTGACTAATGCAAGGACATTGCCTGACAATACAATTGAAGTATGTACTCAGTTCTTTGATTATACAACTAATGAACGTGCTTCTATTCTTTGGCATGAAATATATCATATAAATAGTGAGCATAACCAAGCACCTACAATATCAAATATTCACCTTGAGCTATCAGTGCCACCAGAGAATATTTTAAATGGAATTAATGCTTATATAGAGTGGATCAATAAGGATATAACTCCCGAATTTATGGGGCTTGTGAAAGAAGATTATCTGAAGAATATGTTAATAGAAGATAATGCGAAAAATATTCAATGGTATGAAAATGAAGTAGAAACTTACAATGCTGAGAAAAATAATGGCCTTTCTAGATCCGACTATTATGAAGGACTTTTAGATTTTATGCAATGGAAATACGAACAAGTAGTATTAATTTTAGGTGAAAAATAAAAAATATATGAAACAAATTTTATTATTGATATGTATCATTTTTCCTATACAAGGAATTGCGCAAATAAACATGCGAATAGATTATGATAATAAGAGTAAAGAGGTGACTCTGTTTCTAAAAAATGAGACGGAGAAAGTTTTCAAATTTATACCAATAGAAGGAACCGTCTATGAGTATGTATCTTCTATCTCATTCTTATACAAAGATGAGAAAGGTAACGCACTTTGTAGTAGAGAGCGACTTATTTATGATGACCAATACTACTATCATAATATCGGAAAAGGACAATACTTAGCTCCATATGAAGAGAATCAATACATTCATAAGTTAGCCAGGTGGTGCCAAAGTGATAGTATATATACGGTAGATATTCATATAAAGATAGACGCAAGAATCATTGGGAAAAAGGAAGGAACGAATATTATCAAAACAGATGGGACATATAGTACAGAAATAAAGAAAAGCTTTTTATGGGAATAATGCATCTATAATCGTGGAAATGTACATATTATAGTATTAGGAGCGGAGCAATATGACTAATATTAAATCGTTCCTAACAAAATGAGTACATGACATAATATAGTCTGTTGCAGCGAATGTTATTCATCCCCCTGTCGCAGCGGATGTTCTCATCCGCTGCTGTAAATATTAGAATCTCCTGATTCGTTTAATGAAATAACCTATAAAACTTGTATCGAAATATTTTGTACAGTCTTCCAAATACTATTTAAGCAAATTATACTAAAGGAGTAAATATGATTTAGCAAGAAAACATGTTAGCCGAATCAGGAGATTCTAATACTCTAAACAGCGGATGAAAAACATCCGCTGTGACGGGAATTTGCAGAACAGAATAAAAATTTATATAATTCCATAACTGATAAAAAAGATTTGAACGAAGGTCATCATGAGTATATGGGAAAACATACGGATATAATGGAAGGTATATTAAAAGATGCTTTCCCGGGAGAATCTGATGACTTTTATAATTATGGGGAAATGGGGAGGCGGTGCGACAAATTCATCAGCTTTCGAGGGACTAAGCGAAGAGGAGCAACAAAATATTTTACATTATTTAGGATCTAACAAACTATAAGAATTATGAAAACAAGAATATTATTAATACTGATTTCTATCAGCTATATGCTGAGTGTACACGCTCAATCAAGCATATATGTAATTTTTTCTTCAAGTCATTCTGAAGCCAAAGGAGTATGGCATTCAGCTTTTGATAAAAGAGTAGACGATAGAGATATGTCACACCTCTTCACCTTATTCGATCGTGCAGAAGGAAATAAAGAACAGAAATATTTCTATCGTTTTATTTACGAAAACTTGAAAGAGAATCCTGATAATCCAGCTTTCTATGATCATCAATCCATTTTGGACTCAAAAACAGTGATTGATTGGGATCTGATAACATCAAAAGAACAAGCAAAAGAGAAATATGACTATATTTTATCACATGATAAAATATACTTTATTGATAGGAAAGAGACAACAGGTTCTACGATTAAAATATATCCTATAAAACTATTCAAACTCAACTACTATTGAGAAATCTCTATCTTTGTTGCAGCGGATGAAAAACATCCGCTGTGATGGGAAATAAATTATAAATGATTATGAAAAAGATAGTTTTAACATTGTTACTATTAGGATATGTATTCACACTAAGCTCACAATCTATTATTTATGTTATATTTACATCAACTGATTCCGAAACCAAAGGAGTATGGAATTCTATAAGTAAACATACAGAAAGTGTACGAGAGGCTCGACATTATTTCACTTTATTCGATCGTGCAGGAGGAAATAAAGAACAAAAATATTTTTATGAGTTTGTTTATGAGAACTTGAAAGAGAAGCCCAATAATCCAGCTTTCTATGATCATCAGTCTATTTTGGACTCAAAAACAGTGATTGATTGGGATCTGATAACATCAAAGGAAGAAGCTAAAGAGAAATACGACTATATTTTATCACATGATAAAATATACTTTATTGATAGGAAAGAGACAACAAGTTCTACGATTAAAATATATCCTACAAAACTATTCAAACTCAACTACTATTGAGAAATCTCTATCTTTGTTGCAGCGGATGTGCTTCATCGTTGAGACAAGTATAAAGTGTCTTTGCAGATAGTAGTTATATATATGGTATCTTTAAAATGACTATAAATTCCAAAAAACAGGATATCCTGCTAACTGCAATTTGTATACTTCTATTTGCTAATAGAGCCATTCCCATTGACTGCTCTTCATTATGGAAAATAGCCATTCTATTACTTAGTTATATCACAATCAGACTATTATGCAAACAAAATTTTTATTTTATATTTAACATCATCGGTTTTGCCGGATTACTGGAAAGTATCATCGCAATTTTGCAAAATCACCATTATATTGACAGCAATCATCATGCTTTTCCCGTCACCGGAACCTTTGGGAATCCCGGACCTTTAGGTGGCTTTCTGGCAGTTTGTTTAGTAATCATTTTCTGGTTATTTTATAAAAGCATTCAGAATAAAAATAGTTACTTACTAATGGGATATACAGTTACAGCATTGTGTATCTGCTACGGATTACTATTAACGGAATCAAGAGCCGGATGGTTAGCCGCATCAATAGGATTGATATTTTTGATTCATGCAAAAATCCGGCACTATTTTCCAATATTTCAGTCTCCTATTCACTACAAAGCAATAATTATCTCTGCCGTTTGTATCTTCATTTGCATACTATACTTCTGGAAAAGAGATTCAGCTGACGGGCGCTTATTTATATGGCTGAACACGCTGAATATGATAATAGACCATCCTCTATTGGGGACAGGTACAGGAGGTTGGCTCGCAAACTATATGTACTATCAAGCTGATTATTTTACGCACCACCCGGAATCGGCCTATATTACATTGACAGATAATGTGTTTTATCCTTATAATGAGGCCTTACACTTCATTGCAGAACAGGGAATAGCAGGGCTATTCTGTTTACTATTATTTTTTCATTCACTTTTTAGAGAAAAATATACTAATGATGCAGGACACTTATTAAAGGGAGCTTTACTGGCTTTCATTGTGTTTGCTTGTTTTTCTTATCCGGCAGATGTATTTATACTACAACTATTATTTGTTTGCCTGATAGCTATGATGCAAAGCCGCCCTACCAAAACTTTCTTCCCAAGAAAAACAGCATATATATCTTACTTCATTATTCTTATATGCCTCATGAGTACATCAATTTGGTCTTACCGTATCTATTACAGAACTTCAACAGAAATCAACAAACTGGTTCGAGAAGATAAAGGGGCAATATTTTCTTACCGCCTATTAGATAATTCAGCTTTGTTTTTCTGTCACAATTCCCGATTAATGTATGGTTACTCACAAATTTGTTTTAAAATATATGCTATAGACAAAGCATTACAGATATTACAAAGTACCTCCCAAATAGTACCTACGTGTGAGCTATACTGTGACATAGGTGATTTGTGGAAATTAAAAAAGGACTTCATCCAAGCTGAGAAAAATTATCGAGTAGCCGCTTCTATGATCCCTAATCGGTTGACTCCTAATTATAAATTATTCCAGCTTTATATAGAGCAAGGAAACAAAAAAGCCGCATTGCAAACAGGGAAAGTCTTACTAAAACAACCGGCAAAAAGAGAAGGAACAAAAACACTCCGAATGAAAGCGGAAGTATCTGAATACCTTCTTAAGAACCAAGACAGTAAAATCATAGAATAAAAAATCGATATATGCGGTTAGTTAAATCACTTATTTGTTATGTTAAATGTTAACAGAATTATTAATCTACTAAACCATGTTATAAAACGGCCTGTTTCTCCCGCAAAATTTGGAGATATCCCGAAAGTCCGTACCTTTGTAATGTGTTTTTCATAGTATTAGATTTAAGGTTAACAAAAAGATTGGCTGTCTGGGATAGATAGCCTTTTTTTATGTCCAAATTGTAGACAGGTTCGAAAAACATCTTCATTTCATTGCCGATACTGACCTTAAAAATCCATTTTCCTTCACCTTTACCCAGGGAGGTAACATAAGTGACAAAACATGTAACACAGATATAGGTATTCTTTCTAAAAAAAGCTTTCATTTGTAACCGTTTCCAATAGCAAACATTATGAAGTAAACACGGATATGCAATGAAAACCTTTTAATAATTATCAAATGAAACACTTATTTAAATTTTCTCTTTGTGCATTGGCTTTTGCCATGGGTGCAAATGCCGGGTTCGCGCAAAGTGGCGAAACGGGGCTGAAGGATGCTTATAAAGATTACTTCTCTATCGGCGTAGCTGTTAATATGCGTAACATCGCAAACCCCGAACAGATTGCCATTATCAAAAAAGACTTCAACAGTATTACGGCGGAAAATGATATGAAGCCGCAGCCCACCGAACCTGCCTACGGACAGTTCAACTGGGAGAATGCCGACAAGATTGCCGACTTCTGCCGCAGTAACGGAATCAAATTACGCGGGCACTGCTTGATGTGGCATGCGCAAATAGGAGAATGGATGTATAAGGATAAAAAAGGAGAACTGGTATCCAAAGAAACCTTGTACAAAAACATGAAACAACACATCACCGCCATTATGCAACGTTACAAAGACATCATTTATGCCTGGGATGTGGTAAATGAAGCCATTTCTGACGGAGGCAGGCAGGATGGACGCAGAGGCGAGGGACAGAAACCGAGCCCTTACCGCAATTCGGCACTCTACCAGATAGCAGGTGACGAGTTCATTAAGAAAGCCTTCATTTATGCCCGAGAGGCCGACCCCAATGCGCTCCTTTTCTACAATGACTATAATGCTGCTGACCCCGAAAAGCGCGACCGCATCTATAATATGGTGAAATCAATGAAGGAAGAAGGCGTTCCCATCGACGGTATCGGCATGCAGGGACACTATAATATCTATGGTCCGAGCATAGAAGATGTAGATGCCGCTCTCACCAAATACTCCACCATCGTGAAACATATCCACATTACTGAGTTGGATATCCGCGCCAACGAGGAAATGGGAGGACAACTCAACTTCAGCCAAGGCGGCACCGACATCAGTCAGGTGGTGAAAACACTTCAGGAAGACCAGTACACACGCCTCTTCCGGGTTCTTCGCAAGCATAAGGACGTGGTAGACAACGTCACATTTTGGAATCTCTCTGATCGTGATTCATGGCTCGGTGCACGCAACTATCCGTTGCCTTACGATGAAAATTACAAGCCGAAACGCGTTTATAGTCTTATCAAGGACTTTGACCCCGCACTGGACAATGCCGTAGTGAAAGAAGATTTCCGCCCGTCAGTTTTCAATCAACCCGGGCAGCAATATCCAATGGTCAACTCGCAGGGATACGCCCGTTTCCGCGTAGTGGCTCCTCAAGCTAAGTCCGTCATTGTCAGTCTCGGACTGGGCGGTCGTGGCGGTACGGTGCTCCGTAAAGATAAAGAAGGTGTATGGACAGGTACTACGGACGGTCCTATGGATGAGGGATTCCATTATTATCACCTGACTATAGACGGTGGTATGTTCAATGACCCGGGCGCCAAGAATTATTATGGCTCTTGCCGATGGGAAAGCGGTATTGAAATACCGGCTCATGATGAGGATTTCTATGCCATGAAGCAGGTGCCTCACGGAAACGTTCAGCAGGTTTATTTTTATTCCAAGAGTACGGACACCCATCGTCGTGCGTTTGTTTATACACCACCCACCTATGGCAAGGATAAAAAGAAATATCCGGTTCTCTATTTACAGCACGGATGGGGAGAAGATGAAACGGCATGGTCCAATCAGGGACATGCGAACCTGATTATGGACAACCTGATTGCTGAAGGTAAGATTGAGCCGTTCATCATTGTAATGACGTATGGCATGACGAATGATGTGAAGTTCGGACGTATCAATGAATTTACAGCCAAGGAGTTTGAAACGGTACTGGTAGATGAACTGATACCTTATATTGATAGTAATTTCCGTACGCAGGCCGACAAGAAGTACCGTGCAATGGCAGGACTATCTATGGGTGGTTTTGAGACAAAACTGATTACTCTGCGCCGTCCGGAGGTATTCAATTACTATGGATTGTTGAGCGGCGGTACTTATGCACCGGACGATATCAAGGATAAAAAGCAGGTGGAGTCCATTTTTATCAGTTGCGGAAGCAAGGAGAATCCGGATGGCGTGACTAAGGCTGTGAACGACCTCAATGCTGCCGGTTTCAAGGCTACGTCTTTCGTTTCTCCTGATACGGCGCATGAATTCCTGACTTGGCGGAGAAGCCTGTATCACATGGCGCAATTGCTTTTTAAATAGGAAAACAGCCGAGGGTATTCAGGCGCGGAATTTCACGGAATTCCTTTTGCTTATTTCGTGAAATTCCGTGAAATTCTGTATAAAGCTCCTGTTTAAAGATACATAAGGTTAACAAAAAGATTGGCTATCTATCCCAGATAGCCTTTTTTTATGTCCGATATTACTCCTTACAACTTTATATAGGCCGGCAAAACCATAATATTGTTTCGTCGAATATCACATATGTCGAAAAATAAAGCATCACAGTTATTTTAGCATTATATCTCTATGCAAATAAGGACTTAATGTCCTACATTTACACTCAGAGATACACATCCGGTGTAAAAAAACGAGCTGAAATAACCACTTTATTTATCAACAAAAATACGAAACATGAAAAAATGCATCCTATTAGTTACAAATCTTCTTCTCATTTTCTGCCTGGGAGCCAATGCTCAGAAAAGAAACGAAGTTACTTGGGAGAAGATAGATGATGTTACAGTTCCTATTCCTCCCCAGGTACATCCCAGACTTTATGTACGCTCGGCAGATATACCGGAATTAAAGAAGCGTATGGAGAACCCGCAGGTTAAAAAGAGCATAGCGACCTTGCGCAAATTAGGAGTAGACCGTACTGCCGAAGAAGAGGCAAAGGTGACGGACAGAGGCTTCCGCTATTACTTTGAAATGCGTGGAGCAACCAGCCGGGTACAAACACAAGCATTAGACTATCTGGTATATGGCGACAAGAAACAAGCAAGAAACGCCATCACCGCCATGCTGGATACCCTGCAAAACGTGAACTTCGGAACAAAGCAAGACTTATCACGTGCCAGTGGAGTGATGCTGATGTGTGGCGCCATGGTCTATGACTGGTGTTACGACCAGATGAAAGATTCTGAAAAGAAAGCCTACATTGAGTCATTCGTACGGATTGCCAAAACAATGGAGTGTGGTTATCCTCCACGCAACAACGAGCCGATTGCCGGACACTCATCGGAATGGATGGTATTGAGAGATATGCTATCGGCAGGTATCGCTATTTATGACGAATATCCCGATATGTACAACTACGTTATCAAGATGATGTTTAAAGATTATCTTCCTGTAAGAAACTATATCTATGCCGGACATAATTATCATCAAGGAACGAGTTATGTAAATGTACGTTTCAGCAATGACCTTTTCTCTTTGTGGATATTAGACCGTATGGGAGCAGGCGCTATCTATGATTCTTCACAGCAATTCGTTCCTTATGACTTCTTGTACCGCCGCCGTCCGGACGGCCAAGTAATGCCGGCGGGCGACACAAATCCTATCCGTAAAAGCATGCCTTCTTATTCATTACCGGCCATGCTCGCCTCCAGTTATTATAAAGATAACTACCTGGCTTATGAGTACGAGCGTAAGCCTAAACTGGAAGCTCATTGCCTCATCTTCGACATTCTATGGAGAGACCTGGATTTGAAAGCCAAAGCTCCCGATGACTTACCTTTGACACGCTATTCGGGCACTCCTTTCGGCTGGATGATAGCGCGCACCGCTTGGGATCAAAACAGCGTGATTGCCGAAATGAAAATAAACGAGCAGTTTGTCGGCAATCATCAGCATCTGGACGGAGGCTCTTTCCAACTGTATTATAAGGGGCCCTTAGCTATCGATGCAGGAGCTTACCAGGGAAGTTCAGGCGGATATAATAGCCCACACAACAAGAACTTCTTCAAACGTACCATTGCACACAACTCTTTATTGGTTTACAACCCTGACGAGAAATTTGCCTGCTGGAATTACGGTGGCGGAGACAAGACCGAGTTTGCAGATAACGATGGCGGACAACGTATGCCGGGTGACCGCTGGGAAACATGCCGTTCTTTTGAAAAGCTGCTAAGTAAGGATTATACCACCGGTAAAGCATTGGCGCACGGTTTCGGACCGGACCTTAATAAGCCGGATTATTCTTATTTGAAAGGTGATATTACGCAAGCTTATACAGACAAGGTAAAAGAGGCAAAACGTTCTTTCGTTTTCCTCAATCTGCACTCTGCCGAAGTACCTGCCGCATTAATCGTATTTGACAAGGTGGTTTCTTCCGACCCGCAGTTTAAGAAATTCTGGTTGCTGCACAGCATTGAGGAGCCGGTAATAGAAAATAATCGCTTCACCATCAAACGTACCAAGAACGGAGATACGGGTATGCTACAAAACCATGTATTACTACCCGAAATCAGTGATGCCCAAATAGAGAAGGTAGGCGGAAAGGGAAAAGAGTTCTGGGTATTCGGAACCAACTACCCCAACGAGGCATCGCCCAACCGTCCTGATGACGCCAATGAAAAAGGAGCGTGGCGCATAGAGGTATCTCCCAAAACTGCCGCTACGGAAAATTACTTCCTGAATGTGATGCAGGTAGCCGATAACTCTTGCAAGCAGATGAACGAAGTGAAGCGTATTGATACGGACAAAGTAGTCGGTGTACAGATAGCCGACCGCATTGTGACATTCAGCAAAAACAGCCAACCTTTATCCAACAGATTTGACGTGAAAACAACCGGGGACAAAACAATGAAATATGTTATTACCGACTTGATTCCGGGAACATGGCAAATCAAAAAAGACGGAAAAGTATATATCCCGGCAATGGAAGTATGCTCGGACAGCGGTGTTCTTTCTTTTGAAGGAACTGCCGGACATTATGAGTTTCTTCGATAAACAGATAGTATGAAAATTAATTTATTGTCCGGTCTGTTATTGAGCGGAATCATTTTGGTAAGTTGCTCTACAAGTGAACCGGTAAACGAGTTGCCACCGCCTCCCGATAATACTGAAACTCCTGATTCACCGGGAGAGACGGAAACACCTGATGAACCCGGTAAAGAGCCTGAAAAGGATCCTACCGGGCCCATTATAACACGTGTTAATATTCAGACGGAACTTGCCACAGCTGACAAGATTGTGGGCGGTGAATGGGTAGCTATTGGTTCGAAGAAAGAACATGCCTTGCAGTATGATCCTGCGGTACTCTATAATGGGCAACCTTCCTATCGCTTTGAGTTGAAAGGACCGGAAGACAATACCATAGGGGGTTATCAGGATGCAGAAAAAGGGCGGACAGAATTGTCTTATTGTTATGCTACCCCACAGGATTTTGCAGATAAAACAGCAGAAACCTTGAACATAGCACAACAGCTTAAGTACGTATATCATTTCGGTAAGGGTATTATTCCGCAAGGTGCTACCAGCAAACATGTTTTCTCTTTCTACATGCCCGAAGATATAGACAGCGAAACAAAGTGTATTTTTGCACAGATACATGGTATGCCCGATCGAACTTTGGTAAAAGACCCGAGCGGAAGGACTTATAAAATGTCCGAAGATGAGTATTTGGATTTGATTCAACGTTCGATTTTCGAAGACAATATAGGTTATGAAAAGGTATTTGTGCGGAATGACAAGAATGGGAAGCCTGTCTATGAGAAAGGCCAGAAGAACGGGTATCTGATTGACGGAGGAGGTTTCCCGCCATTAAGTTGTGGCGTTCACGGCGGTTGGGTTTATATTAAATGTATGTCTGACCGTAAATGGATAACGGACCTGACCGAGCGTGACCATCAAGTCAATCCTGTGAAAAATGAGATTATGCAGGAGCAGACATCGGACAAAGGTTATAAGAAACATCTCCTCGCTTGGAAAACGCCTTTGAAAGATTTTCCCAAAGGACGTTGGGTAACGTTTGATTTTGAAATCAAATGGAGTAAATTTTCCGGTGAAACGGAGATAGAAGAACCGGGAAGCCTGAATGTTGTGATGAGCTATACTGATGATGGAGGGCAAGTGGTGACAAAACAAATCGTAGAACCAACAAGACCTGTACATATCGGTCATAATAATGAGGAAGGGCATTATTTCAAATTCGGCATTTATCGTCCCGACTCCGAGATTCCTGTGCATTGGAATCTTGCCGGTTACTCGCAAACAATTCTTTAATTGCCTTTATATAATTTCTCTGGCTATCCATGCACATGCTTCTGCATCGGCCAGCGCATGGTGATGGTGTTCCAATTGGTAGCCACACCATGCGGCTACCGTATGCAGTTGATAATTAGGAAGTCCCTTAATGGCACGACGCGACGCCTTTAAAGTACAACAGAAGTCATAATCGGGATAATCCATACTATAAGTCCGGAATACGGCTTTCAGACAACTTTCATCAAAAGCCTTGTTATGAGCAACAAGCGTCAGTCCTTCAATGCGGGGAACAATCTCCTGCCACACCGTAGGGAAAATAGGTGAGCTGGCTGTATCTGCCAAAGTCAGACCATGTACGCGAGTGTTCCAATAAGTATAATATTCCGGTTCAGGACGGATAAGACTATAATAGTTATCTACAATCTCCTCATCCCGCACAATCACTACCCCCACACTGCATACACTGGTACGCTGCTCATTGGCTGTTTCAAAATCTATGGCAGCAAAATTTTCCATAGGTAATACTTTATCTTTTCACCAAAAATAGGGAGAAAAACACAATCCCTGCATCTTTTTTGAAAAAAAAGTTATAATCAACTGACAGTCTATAACTTCAGAAAACATTAATAAGCATTTTTACGCATCAGAAAGCATCGCAAAGCACCATTAAAGCACCAGTCCATTTTGAGGTGTTGTAACTTCGCATCGTGATCACAAGAAAAAAAGATTTAAAGTAATAACTTATTAAAAACAAAAAAGATTATGGCATTTCGTTATGTAATTAAAAAGAGAGTTTTCGGTTTCGATGAAACCAAGTCTGAAAAGTATGTGGCATCCTCATTCTCTATCGGAGAAATCAGCTATGACAAGTTATGCGATCAGGTTACCAAAGAAGGTATGGCACCACGTGGCGTTGTAAAATTGGTTATGGATGGGTTAATTGATGCCCTCTCCACCTACGTCAGTATAGGTGCAACCGTAAAGTTAGGAGATTTCGGCACCATTCGTCCAGGACTGAATTGTAAATGTCAGGATGAAGCGAAAAGCGTAACCGCCGACAGTATCTACCGGCAAAAGATTATCCTTACTCCGGGAAAGCGATTAAAAGATATGATTAAGACATCCGGTATCACACGTATCTCAACTAACGGTGAGGAAATACCGTCCGGCAGCGAAAATGGTGGAAATGGCGGCAATAGTGGCGGTTCCGGCGAAGGACAGGAAGAGAACCCGTTAGGATAAAATAACCCTAAACAGATAGTGATCAATAGAAATTATAGATTTCAAAAAAAATATTACTTACTATTAACCCGATAGTCACCCACTTTAATTAGCAGGGTGGCCTTCGGGTTATTTCTTTCAAAAATTTATTTGTTATCTTTGTCATCTGTAGCAACTAAAATATCATAATTATGGAACATCCCCTTTCCCAATTCAAATATTGTCCGAAGTGTGGTTCGGAACACTTTGAAATCCACAATGAAAAGTCCAAGAAATGCAAGGAATGCGGCTTTATCTATTATTTCAATCCGTCCTCCGCAACCGTAGCCTTGATTCTGAATGAACGGAATGAATTATTAGTATGCCGGCGGGCTAAAGATCCTGCAAAGGGGACATTGGATTTACCGGGAGGATTTATCGACATGGCAGAGACCGGAGAAGAGGGAGTATCTCGTGAAGTAAAAGAAGAAACAGGTATGGCAGTAACCAAAACTGAATATCTATTTTCAGTTCCGAATATTTATATCTATTCCGGATTTCCCGTGCACACTTTAGATATGTTTTTCCGATGCACCGTGGCGGACACTTCTCGTTTTAAGGCTATGGATGATGCGGAGGATGTCTTCTTTCTACCTCTGAAAGATGTACATCTGGAAGATTTCGGACTGGATTCAATCCGTAAAGGACTGCAAAGGTTCTTATCGGCTATATCCTAAAAAAGCCAAATAAGTGCAACATTTTCAACCTAAAACCCGTATTTTTGTCAAAGTATCTATTCTATATCAAAGATGAAACATAAAATCTCCCGAATATTGTGCACCATACTTTGTTGTGCACCTTTGATAGCCACAGCGCAAACGAGTGAAAAAATAAATTCACCGCAACAACTTTTCCAGGAAGGGCAAAACTTATTCCAGCAGAAAGCTTATGCTGCCGCTATATCTCCCTTAAAAACCTTTGTAAAGTATACAAATGCTGAAGGAAACCCGTTGCCGGAAACTGGAAAAAGAGAAGAAGCGGAATATATGCTGATATGCGCAGAATATGAGCTTAGGAGTCCCCAAAGCATAAACCTTCTCCGGAACTATCTGGAGGAATATCCCGATACGCCTCATGCCAACCGTATTTATGCTCTTATTGCCTCCGCCTATTTCTTTGAGGGAAATTATGACGATGCATTGGCAATGTTCAATTCTGCCCGTTTTGACCTTTTAGGTAATGAGGAACGGGATGACATGACCTATCGCTTGGCTATCTGTTACCTAAAAACCGGAAATGTAAAAGACGCTGCTATCTGGTTTGAAACATTACGCAGCACGAGCCGGAAGTATGCTTCGGATTGTACTTATTATCTTTCATATATCCGTTATACGCAGCAACGTTACGACAATGCCCTCAGCGGTTTCCTGAGTTTGCAGGACAATGCCAAGTATAAAGTCTTGGTTCCCTACTATATCGCAGAAATCTACCTGATAAAAAAGAATTATGATAAAGCAGAGATAGTAGCACAGAATTATCTTTCCGCCTATTCCGGCAATACTTATACCGGTGAGATGTACCGCATACAAGGTACAGCCGATTACCATTTCGGCAAGTATCATGAAGCTATCAAGGCTTTTGAAAAGTATCTGAAAAACAATGTGGAATCCACTCACCGGAGGGACGCTCTTTATATGTTAGGAATGTCTTGCTATCATACCGGTGTTTACTCACAAGTACCTGTAATTCTGGGGGAAGTGACCACGAGTCCGGATGCTCTTACACAAAACGCTTATTTACATATGGGATTGGCTTACCTGCAACTGGCAGACAAGAACAAAGCACGTATGGCATTTGAACAAGCGGCTGCTTCTAACGCAGATATGAAAGTGAAAGAACAAGCGGCTTATAACTACGCACTATGTATTCACGAAACGTCTTATTCGGCATTCGGTGAATCAGTGACCGTCTTCGAAAACTTCCTAAACGAATTTCCCAATTCAGCGTATGCCGATAAAGTCAGTAATTATCTGGTAGAAGTTTATATGAATACCCGTAGTTACGATGCCGCACTGAAATCAATCAATCGTATAGCCCGTCCCGGCAGAGCTATTTTAGAGGCGAAACAGAAGATTTTGTTCCAACTGGGTACGCAGTCATTTACAAATACACGGTTTGAACAAGCTATCGACTTCTTCAACCAAAGTATCGCATTAGGGCAATATAATTTGCAGACGAAAGCAGATGCCTTTTATTGGCGCGGTGAGTCTTATTATCGCCTGAACCGGATGCAGGAAGCGGCACGTAACTTTAACGATTATCTGTCTCTCACTCCGCAAAGAGATACGGAAACGGTTGCTTTGGCATATTACAATCTGGCGTACATCGCTTTCCATAAGAAAGACTATACAGTAGCTCAGGATCGTTTCCTGAAATTTATCCAACTGCAAAAAGGAGAAAATGCAACGGCAATTGCCGATGCTTACAATCGTATCGGTGATTGCTATCTGCATGTCCGCCGTTTCGATGAAGCCAAACAATATTATGCCAAAGCAGAAGGTTTGGGAACTCCGGCAGGTGACTACTCCTATTACCAGTTGGCATTGGTAGCCGGTTTACAAAAAGATTATAATGGAAAAATCACCCTATTAAACCAATTGGCAACCAAATATCCCAATTCACCTTATGCAGTTAATGTCCTTTATGAGAAAGGACGTTCCTACGTACAAAGCAATAACAGCAGCCAGGCAATTGCTACCTTCCGGGAGCTACTGAACAAGTACCCTGAAAGTCCCGTTAGCCGAAAAGCTGCTGCAGAAATCGGACTGTTATACTACCAGAATGATGACTACAACCGGGCGATAGAGGCTTATAAACAGGTCATTACCAAGTATCCGGGTAGCGAAGAAGCTCGTCTTGCCATGCGCGATTTGAAATCTATCTATGTTGACGCCAACCGCGTAGACGAGTTTGCCGCCCTTGCTGCACAAATGCCGGGTGAAATTCGGTTTGCCCCGAGCGAACAGGACTCTTTAACCTATATCGCCGCTGAAAAGGTGTACATGAAGGGAGAAAGCGTACCTGCGAAAACAAGTTTTATACGTTATTTGCAGAGCTATCCGAGCGGTGCATTCAGCCTGAATGCCCATTACTACCTCTGCCTCATCGGAAAAGAACAGAAGGACGAAGAGGCTGTATTGGAACATGCGGGCAAGTTACTGGAATATCTTGATAACCCTTATTCCGAGGAAGCCTTGTTAATGCGTGGAGAAATCTTGTTCAATCGTAAGCAGTATGAACAGGCACTTGCGGACTATAAACTGTTACAAGCCCGGGCTACGACTGCCGAACGACGTCAGTTGGGAGCTACCGGTGTATTACGTTGTGCTGCATTGTCAAAAGACGATGTAGAAGTGATACATGCGGCAACCGCCTTATTAGCTGAGACGAAGTTAACTCCGGAGCTACAGAATGAAGCTTTGTATTATCGTGCCAAGGCTTATCTGAATCAGAAAGCCGTCAAAAAAGCGATGGATGACCTCAAGATTCTGGCGAAAGATACCCGTACTTCGCAAGGAGCAGAAGCCAAATACCTGTTGGCCCAGCAATTGTACAATGCAGGCGATTATACCGCCGCAGAAAAAGAGGTTCTCAACTTCATCGACCAAAGTACGCCACATGCTTATTGGTTGGCACGCAGTTTCGTACTTTTGTCAGATGTGTATGTTGCCCTGAACAAGAAACTGGACGCACGCCAATATCTCCTGAGTCTGCAGCAGAACTATCATGCCGATGACGATATTGAAGGGATGATTAAAGAGAGACTGGAAAAGCTAAAATAATCCGATAAGTGAACAAGTCTACGAGTTTACAAGGAAACGAGGCCTTGTAAACTTGTTAACTAACACCTCGTCAACTGAAAAATATGAAAAAGATACATTATATCCTCGGAGGAATAGCATTACTCGTTTTCCCTTTAGGAGTTCACGCCCAGAAACAAGTGAAAGACTCTACTGTAAACCGTACAGTAATCGTAGAGCAGGAATATAATCCTGATATTCTGGATGCGTCCAAAATAAATGTGCTTCCCAAAATAGAGCTGCCTACCGTCAGCAAAAGAACGGTAGAATATGATGCTACACTGGTGCCTGCCGATGATATTCCAGTAACCCCTATGCAAGCTTATACCGGAAAAGAAGCACAGGCAAGGGCATTACCAGGATATGCCAGGTTAGGATATGGGAATTATGGGAATCTGGACATACGCACCAATTACCTGTTTATGCTGTCCAATAATGACCGGATTAACCTGAACTTCCACATGGACGGAAGGAACGGCAAACTTGATTTGCCGGATAACGGTGGTGATTGGAAGTCTTATTTCTATCGTAGCCATGCCAACATTGACTACCGGCATAATTTCAAGAAGATTGACCTTGATGTCGCAGGTAACTTCGGATTGAGTAATTTCAATTTTCTGCCGGGTGCCGCTGTCAATAAACAGAAATTCACTTCCGGTGAGCTTCATTTCGGAGTAAAATCCACAGACAAGAACTTGCCACTCCAATTTCGTGCAGAAACCAATTTGATGCTCTATGGACGTCAATATGATTTTGGTATATCGGACTCTAAGGAAACTATTATACGTACCAAAGCATTGGTTACAGGCGCGCTCTCGGAAGAACAAACAGTCGGTATCGCCTTTGCAATGGATAATGTGTTTTATAAAAACAATGGTTTTGAGAATTATACTTCACTCGATCTGAATCCACATTATCGTTTCGAAAATGAAGATTGGAAAGTAAACCTGGGTGCACATGTTGATATGGCATTCAATTTTGGGAAAGGATTTCGGATAGCCCCTGACGTTACCGCAGAGTACAACTTTTCAGATAGTTATGTACTATACATGCAAGCTAAAGGAGGTAAATACCAGAATGACTTCCGCCGTTTGGAAACATTCTGTCCTTACGGGCAAATTATCCCGCAACCGGACGCTACTTATGAGCAATTGAATGCCGCCCTCGGATTCAAAGCCAGTCCTGTAACAGGTCTATGGTTCAACCTCTACGGTGGATATCAGAATCTGAAAAATGATTTATACTTCCTACCAGTTAGTTTCTCTTATTCAGATACTGAAAATTATGAAATGCTCGGAATCAGCCAATGGAATACAAGCAATGTATATGCCGGGCTTGAAGTAAAATATGATTTCAAAGAAATCCTTACTTTCTCAGCATCCGGTATCTACCGTAGTTGGGATGCTCCCAATGACGAACCATTTAATACTAAAAACAAAGCATTAACATTCAAACCTGCCTTTGAAACCGATTTTCATGTAGGCATCCAACCTATATCACCTGTTTTGATAAATTTAGGTTATCAAAATATCTCGCGTGAAAAAGTAGAAGGTGCAAAAGTAGACCCTATCAGTAATCTCTATGTGGGAGGAAGCTATGAGTTCTTCAAGGGTATCTCTGTTTATGCACGTATAAATAATTTATTGAATAAAGATTATCAATATTATTGGGGATACCCGGCTGAAGGCATTAATTTCATCGGTGGGGTAAGTTTCAAGTTTTAATCTTAAAATTTGAAGAGGATACGAACAAAAAAGTTTGTTTTTACTAAATTCTCCTTATATTATAAGGTGGGAAGTTTGTTTTTTCATACTTTTGCGGGCGAATTTAGTGACATGAGCCACTACAAAACAGAAATTTATGCAAAAAAACCTTGTCATTGTCGAGTCTCCGGCAAAAGCAAAAACGATTGAGAAGTTCCTTGGAAAAGACTTTAAGGTCCTTTCCAGCTATGGACATATACGTGATTTGAAGAAAAAAGAGTTTAGTATCGATATCGAAAAAGACTTCAAGCCACACTACGAAATACCGGCAGATAAGAAGAAGGTTGTAGAAGCCCTGAAAGCTGAAGCAAAAGAGGCAGAAACGATATGGTTGGCATCCGATGAAGACCGCGAGGGAGAAGCTATTGCATGGCATTTGTACGAAGTGTTGAAATTGCAACCGGAGCATACCAAGCGTATTGTTTTCCATGAAATCACTAAAAGTGCCATTCTGAAAGCTATTGAGCAGCCGCGCAATATCGACATTAATTTAGTAGATGCACAGCAGGCACGCCGTATCCTGGACCGTATCGTCGGTTTTGAACTTTCTCCCGTTTTATGGAAGAAGGTCAAACCCGCACTTTCCGCCGGTCGTGTACAATCCGTATCTGTTCGTCTCATTGTAGAACGCGAGCGGGAGATACAAGCTTTTCAAACGGAAGCTTCTTATCGTGTAACAGCCATATTCCTCGTACCTGATACTGACGGTAAATTGGTTGAGATGAAAGCTGAGTTGGCAAGACGCATCAAGACTAAAGCGGAAGCACAGAAGCTTCTGGAAAGTTGCAAGTCGGCTACATTCACCATTAACGACATCAATACCCGTCCCCTAAAGAAAAGTCCCGCTGCCCCATTCACTACCTCTACACTGCAACAGGAAGCTGCCCGTAAATTGGGATTTACAGTAGCGCAAACTATGATGATTGCACAAAGATTGTATGAATCGGGAAAAATTACTTATATGCGTACCGACTCAGTTAACTTGTCAGAGTTAGCAGTAAACAGCAGTAAGCTTGCTATTACGGAAATGATGGGAGAACGTTACGTATATCCCCGTCATTTCGCTACCAAGACTAAAGGTGCACAAGAAGCTCACGAGGCCATACGTCCCACTTATATGGAAAATGCCAAGATAGAAGGCACTCCTCAAGAAAGGAAATTGTATGACCTTATCTGGAAGCGTACGATAGCTTCTCAAATGGCAGATGCAGAAGTAGAAAAAACAACTGTAAGTATCAGTATCAGCAATGAAGCAGATACGTTTAATGCAACGGGAGAAGTTGTAAAATTCGATGGTTTTCTACATGTATACCGTGAATCTCTCGATGATGATATCGAACAGGAAGATGAGACCCGATTGTTGCCCCCCTTGAAGAAAGGACAAATTTTGCAACATCAGGATATTGTTGCCACAGAACGTTTTACGCAACACCCACCCCGCTATACTGAAGCAAGCCTTGTACGTAAACTGGAAGAACTGGGCATCGGTCGTCCGTCAACCTACGCTCCCACCATTTCTACCATTCAGCAACGAGGTTATGTAGAAAAAGGTGACAAGACAGGAAACGAACGTAAATATAACGTACTTTCATTGCAGAATAACCAAATAACAGATGTCACCCAAACTGAAATCACCGGAGCCGAGAAAGCAAAATTAATGCCGACCGATACAGGTACGGTAGTCAATGACTTCTTGATGGAGTATTTCCCCAATATACTTGACTACAACTTTACCGCCAGTGTTGAAAAGCAATTTGACGAAATAGCGGAAGGAGAGAAAAAATGGACACTGATTCTGAAAGACTTCTATCAGAGTTTCCACCCATCTGTAGAAAGTACTCTTGCAACAAAGAATGCCCACAAAGCCGGTGAACGAATCTTAGGTACGGAACCGGGTAGCGGCAAACAGGTTTCTGTAAAAATCGGCCGTTTTGGTCCTGTCGTACAAATCGGCATGGCGGGTGATTCAGAAAAGCCTCGTTTTGCTCAACTCAAGAAAGAGATGTCCATTGAAACTGTCACTCTTGAAGAAGCATTGGAACTGTTCAAATTACCCCGTACGTTAGGCGATTACGAAGGTAAAACAGTAACAGTCGGTACGGGACGTTTCGGACCTTATATATATAATAATGGCATGTACACTTCACTTCCTAAAACGGCAGACCCAATGTCTATCACTTTGGAAGAGGCTATAGAACTGATACTAAACAAGAAAGAGGCAGAATCAAAGAAACATCTCAAAAAATTCGAAGAAGAACCTGATTTGGAAATCTTAAACGGTCGCTACGGACCTTATATTGTTTACAAAGGCAGTAATTATAAGATTCCTAAAGACATCATTCCACAAGACTTAAGTTTGGATGCTTGTAAGGAGATCATTAAATTACAAAGCGATCCGGATGCTCCGAAAGCCAAACGCGGCAAATATGCGAAAAAGAAAAAATAATAAAAATGAGGCTGCACTGAAAACATGAAAGTTCACATGTTCCGGTGCAGCCTCGTTATTTTATAAGGTCTTTATTACATTCTGTCAGGTACTTCTATTCCGAGCAGTCCCATACCCAGACGCACTACTTTAGCTACATTTTCGGACAGAGCAAGACGGAACACTTTAACCGCCTCATTCTCCTCACGCAATATACTAAAATCGTGATAGAATTGATTATATTCTTTTACAAGGTCATAGGTATAATTTGCAATGGCAGAAGGGCTGTAATCTTCACCGGCTTGTTTTACCACAACAGCAAAGTCAGCAATCATCTGTATCAATCCCTCTTCCTTCTCGCTCAATTCAACGCCAGCAGGCAATTGTACCGGAATAACGATACCAGCTTCTTTGGCCTTACGCAACACAGACTGGATGCGAGCATAAGTATATTGAATAAACGGCCCTGTATTACCATTAAAATCAATAGATTCTTTTGGGTTGAACGTCATGTTCTTCCGCGCATCTACTTTCAAAATAAAATATTTCAAAGCACCAAGACCGACAATCCGCGCAATATCATTCGCTTCTTCTTTTGTCAATCCGTCTAATTTGCCTAATTCATCAGATGTTTCCTTAGCCGTACTAATCATTTCAGCCATCAAGTCATCGGCATCAACCACCGTACCCTCACGACTCTTCATCTTACCTTCAGGAAGTTCTACCATACCATAAGAGAAGTGTACCAGTCCTTTACCCCATTCAAAGCCTAACTTATCAAGCAAAATTGAAAGTACTTGGAAATGGTAGTTCTGTTCATTACCCACAACATAAATCATCTTATCGATAGGATAATCTGCAAAACGTAATTTAGCAGTTCCAATATCCTGAGTCATATATACGGAAGTACCATCGGCACGAAGCAGCAACTTATGGTCTAAACCTTCACCGGTAAGATCCGCCCAAACCGAACCATCTTCTTTTCTATAAAAGAAACCCTTTTCCAGCCCTTCCATTACTTTCTCTTTACCTTCCAGATAGGTTTCCGACTCATAATAAATCTTATCGAAAGTAACCCCCATCATCTTGTAAGTCTCAGCAAAACCTGCATAAACCCAGTCATTCATCTTCTTCCACAAAGCACGAACTTCTGGATCATTGGCTTCCCACTTCACCAACATTTCGCGTGCTTCTTTCATCAACGGAGATTCTGCTTCAGCCTTTGCCTTTGCTTCTTCCTCATTCATCCCCTCACTCTGATATTTTGCCATCAACTCCTTTACTTCCGCTTTGTAGTGCTTGTCAAAAGCCACATAATAGTCACCAATCAAATGGTCACCTTTCTTACCGGACGATTCGGGAGTTTCGTTGTTTCCATACTTCTGCCATGCCAACATGGACTTGCAGATATGAATTCCACGATCATTTACTATGTTTGTTTTCACCACTTTATTCCCATTAGCAGCCATGATATTTGCCAAAGCATTACCAAGCAGGTTATTGCGAACATGACCTAAGTGGAGCGGTTTGTTCGTATTGGGTGAAGAATATTCAATCATTACCAACGGAGAGTTATCCCCGGCAAAGACAATACCATATTGCTTATCCGCATGGATACCGTTCAGCAATTCAATCCATGCCGAAGAAGCAATCGTCAAATTCAGAAAACCTTTGATAACGTTGAATGCAGCTACTGACGGATCATTTGCTTGCAAATATTCGCCTATATCCTGTGCTGTTTGTTCAGGTCCTTTTTTCGACATGCGAAGAAAAGGGAAAACTACCAATGTGAGATGTCCCTCAAATTCTTTCTTGGTTTTTTGCAACTGCACTTGTGCGGCAGGAACGTCTTGTCCGTACAATGCTTTTAGTCCGGCAATAACGGACGTAACCAATTTCTGTTCTATATTCATGATTTAAATGTATTTTCTGCCTGCAAAGATAGTGCAAACCGAAATCAGTACAAAACAAGCTTGCCTGTTTTTATTGATAAGGTGTTGCCTATCTTCGCAAAGCAAAGATACAAACTCTTTTTACCTCACAAAA
The DNA here is from genome assembly GCA_905215345.1 of uncultured bacterium. Lineage (GTDB taxonomy): Bacteria > Bacteroidota > Bacteroidia > Bacteroidales > Bacteroidaceae > Bacteroides. The sequence goes on along the minus strand of CAJMPR010000004.1, from coordinate 223,847 downwards.
AAAGGAGGCGTTGTATGCGCCCCCTTCTTTGTAATTTTATAGAGTGAATATCCTTAATCAATACTCAATTCAGAACCTGCCTTAAATTTAGCAACCTTTTTTGCCGGAATGTTAATCTGAGCTTTAGTAGCTGGGTTGATACCGGTACGTGCCGCTCTCTCACTAATAGAGAATGTACCAAAGCCTACCAATGCGACTTTATCACCATTCTTTAATGCTTTTGTTACCGATGCAATAAATGCATCCAACGCCTTTTTAGAGTCGGCTTTTGACAAACCGGCTTCAGCTGCCATAGCGCTGATAAGTTCTGACTTATTCATAATACAAATGATTAATTAATATGTTACACAAAAGATAATTTCCCTTCACAACTTCCTACAAAAATAGAGCAATATTTCTGAATATCAAATAAAAACATTAAAAAAATATTGGAATATGAAGAAAAAAAAGGAATAGGACTTCCATTTTCTGTTATAGAACAGAATTTATTCGTACTTTTGCCCAATAAAGCGAAAAACAGATTATGAATGCTATACCAACAGTAACCAGAAACCTTCTAATCATCAACGTGTTGATGTATCTCGGCACATTAGTATCCCAAAGCTACGGAGTCGATTTAAATAAATATTTGGGCCTGCATTTTTTTCTTGCCGGAGACTTCAATGCTGCACAGTTGATTACCTATATGTTCATGCACGGTGGATTCACCCACTTATTCTTTAACATGTTTGCCGTATGGATGTTTGGACGTATTTTGGAACAAGTGTGGGGTCCGAAGCGCTTTTTGTTTTATTATCTGGCATGCGGCATCGGTGCCGGACTTATCCAGGAAATAGTGCAATATATTCATTACGAAACAGTACTTTCAGCATACGACAGTGTTAACACAGGATATTCTGTCATCCCGATGACAGAATATCTCAATATGATGACTACTGTGGGAGCTTCCGGAGCCGTATATGCCATATTGCTTGGATTCGGTATGTTATTCCCCAATCAGCCCATGTTCATTTTCCCGTTACCTTTCCCTATCAAAGCCAAATATTTCGTTATCGGATACGCTTTGATAGAACTATATTCCGGTTTTGCCAACAATCCGGGAGATAACGTCGCACACTTTGCTCATTTGGGCGGTATGATATTCGGCTTTATACTGATTATGTACTGGAGAAAAAAGAATAGAGGAAATGGCTACTATTATAACTGATTTAAAAGAATCGTTTCGTAGAGGAAATATCTACATACAACTGATTTATGTTAATGCGGGAGTATTCATTCTTACCACATTAACAGAAGTTATATTGCAACTTTTCAACCGTAGTCTGGCGGATGTATTTGAATGGTTGCAGTTGCCGGCTTCGCTTTCCCGCTTCAGCATTCAACCTTGGTCTCTCTTTACATACATGTTCATGCATGCGGGGTTGATGCATATTCTGTTTAACATGCTTTGGTTATATTGGTTCGGTGCATTATTCCTCCATTTTTTCTCAGCAAAGCATTTGCGGGGAGTTTATATCTTAGGAGGTATTTGCGGTGGAATACTATATATGGCAGCATATAATATTTTTCCCTATTTCCGTCCCATGATTGAATATTCTTTCATGGTGGGAGCATCAGCTTCAGTGCTTGCCATCGTCGCAGCAACAGCCTATCGCGAACCCAATTATCCGATACGCCTGTTTCTCTTCGGAACCATACGTCTAAAGTATCTGGCACTGATTGTTATCGGGACCGATCTGCTATTTATCACTTCCAATAATGCAGGCGGCCATATAGCGCATCTTGGCGGGGCATTGGCAGGTCTCTGGTTTGCTGCCAGTTTAAGCAAAGGAACAGATATTACCGCATGGATTAACAAATTTATTGATGCCGTTACTTCTTTATTCAGTTTCAAACCCCGGAAACCGAAAATGAAGGTCCATTACGGTGCGGATAAACAGAAAGATTACGATTACAATGCCCGAAAGAAAGCTCAATCTGACGAAATAGACCGGATTCTTGATAAACTAAAAAAATCAGGATACGAAAGTTTGACGACCGAGGAAAAGAAGAGTTTATTCGATGCAAGTAAACGATAGTATGCATGTATGAAGCATTTTGGTGACTTTGTTGCTCTCATAATACTGGCAATTAACGCTTTGTTTACGGGACTCCTGCTATTAGCAGCTTACAGTCCTTACATTGATCCGGAATCCCATCCGGTACAGTCGTGTTTTGGACTGACTTTTCCGGTCTTCGTACTCATCAACGGCTGTTTCCTAATTTTCTGGCTGGTAATACAACGGTACAGATCAGCTTTGTTACCCCTAATAGGTTTTTTATTGTGTTATTCACAAATACGTACCTATCTTCCTATCAATTTCCACACTTCCACTCAGCCTGAAGGAAGTATCAAGTTCCTATCTTATAACATTATGGGATTTGACGGAGCCAGCAAAAAAGATGGAAAAAATCCAATACTCACTTATTTAAAAGAAAGTGACGCTGATATCCTTTGTTTACAAGAATATGCAACAGAGGAATCCTCCCGACATCTTACACAAAAAGATGTAGAACGGGAGTTGAAAGCTTATCCGTATCATCGGATTAATATTGTAGGCAGTGGTAGCGGATATACCAACAAAATTGCCTGTTATTCCAAATATCCCATTTTGTCAGCTCGCGTTTTGAACTATCCAAGTGAATACAATGGCTCTGTCATATACGAACTGAAGCTAAATGAGGACACAATTACGCTTATAAACAATCATCTGGAGTCTAATAAGCTGACAAAGGAAGACAAAGATATTTATGAAGATATACTAAAGGACCCCGAAAAGGAGAAGGTTAAAAGCGGCGCGCGATTATTGATTCGAAAAATAGCAGAAGCCTCTGCTATTCGTGCCCCTCAAGCAGATACCATTGCCCGGGAAATCAAGTCTTCACAGTATCCATATATGATTGTTTGCGGAGATTTCAACGACACGCCTATTTCGTACGCCCACCGTGTTATTGCCGAAGATTTGGATGACGCTTTTACGCAGTCCGGCAGAGGTTTAGGCGTATCTTATAATCAGAATAAATTCTATTTCCGAATAGATAATATATTAATCAGCAGAAACCTGAGAGCCTATAATTGTACGGTAGATCGTTCTATAAAAGAATCAGACCACTACCCTATATGGTGCTACATTGCCAAACGGCAATAAGACAGGTTCCTCCACTGTAAACAATATAATATTTATAAATTACATAATATCTAACTACTATGATGCATATGTTTAGAAAGAGTATCTTAATTTTAGCCGCAAGTTGTATGATGTACTCCTGTGCCACCCAGACGGAGACTAATCCGTTCTTTACTGAGTTCCAAACCCCAAACGGAGTACCACCGTTTGATAAAATCAAGTTGGAACATTATGAGCCTGCCTACCAAAAAGGTATGGAAGAACAAACTGCCAATATACAGGCCATTGTTAGTAATTCCGAAGTACCTACTTTCGAAAATGTAATTGTTGCTTTTGACAACAGTTCGCCTATATTAGACCGCGTAAAGGGTGTTTTTGATAATATGACTGAAGCTGAAACAACCGATGAGTTAACAGCTGTCTCTATAAAACTCGCCCCTGTATTATCTGAACACGATGATAATATTCTGCTTAACCAAGAACTTTTCAAAAAAGTAAAAGCCGTATACGATCAAAAAGATTCTCTCGGGCTAACCACCGAGCAACAATGCCTGTTAGACAAAGTTTATAAGGATTTTGTACGCTCGGGCGCCAATCTTCCTGGGGACAAACAAAATCGTTTGCGCGAAATTAACAAGCAACTTTCTACACTTGGTATTACATTCAGTAACAACATCTTGAATGAGAACAACGAATTCAAACTCTTTGTAGATAAAGAAGAAGAGCTTGCCGGTTTGCCCGAATGGTTCCGTCAAAGTGCCGCAGAAGAAGCAAAGGCTGCCGGACAAGAAGGTAAATGGCTGTTCACGTTACACAATGCCAGCCGCATTCCATTCTTGCAATACTCCGCTAATCGTCCTTTACGCGAGAAAATATACAAAGCCTATATTAATCGTGGCAATAACAACGATAAGAACGATAACAAGAAGATTATTACCGATATTGTGAGCCTACGTCTTGAAAAAGCTCAGTTACTGGGTTTCGATTGTTATTCAAACTTCATCTTGGATAATACAATGGCCAAAAATTCTGCTACGGTAATGGACTTTCTGAATAATCTGTGGGGATATGCATTACCCAAAGCAAAAGCCGAAGCTACCGATTTACAGAAATTGATGGATAAAGAAGGTTATAATGAGAAACTGGAAGCATGGGATTGGTGGTATTATACTGAAAAACTACGCAAAGAGAAGTACGATCTTGAAGAAGATGAAATCAAACCCTACTTCAAACTGGAGAATGTACGTGATGGAGCCTTTGCCGTTGCCAATAAACTATATGGCATCACCCTGACAAAACTCGATAGCATCCCCGTTTATCATCCCGATGTAGAAGTGTTTGAGGTAAAAGATGCCGATGGTTTCCAACTGGGTATCTTCTATGTAGATTATTTCCCCCGTCCAGGTAAGAGTGGTGGTGCATGGATGAGCAATTACCGCGAGCAGCAAGGCAACATACGCCCGTTGATATGTAATGTATGTAACTTTACCAAGCCTGTAGGAAAGATGCCCTCCCTGTTAACTATTGACGAGGTAGAAACATTGTTCCATGAATTTGGACATGCCTTGCATGGATTACTGACTAAATGCAACTACAAAGGTATTGCAGGTACTAATGTCGTACGTGATTTTGTAGAACTACCTTCTCAAATCAATGAACACTGGGCTACTGAACCCGAAGTCCTTAAGATGTATGCCAAACATTACCAAACCGGTGAAACTATACCCGATAGTCTTATCGAAAAGATATTGAAACAGAAAACTTTCAATCAGGGTTTCATGACAACGGAATTGCTTGCCGCCGCCATCCTCGACATGAATCTGCACAACCTGACAGATACCAAAGAGCTTGATGTAGTAGCTTATGAAAATGAAGCAATGAACAAACTTGGTTTAATTCAGGAAATAGCTCCCCGCTATCGCACGACTTACTTTAATCATATTATCGGCGGGTATGCAGCAGGCTATTACAGTTATCTTTGGGCAAATGTACTGGACAATGACGCTTTCGAGGCTTTTAAGGAGCATGGCATCTTTGATAAGCAGACTGCCGACCTTTTCCGCTATAATGTTTTAGAGAAAGGTGGCAGTGAAAACCCGATGACCCTCTACAAGAATTTCAGAGGCACAGAACCGCAACTGGAACCGATGTTAAAAAATCGCGGTATGAAGTAAGAATTGTGAAAAAAAAGCTATATTTGCAGCCTTATATACGATAGAAATTAATTAATAAAGTAATCATAATAAACTAAAAGTAACATGCAAAACAAGGGATTTGTAAGGATTTTTGCGATATTACTCACACTGGTGTGTGTGTTCTATCTCTCCTTCTCTTTTGTGACTCGCCATTATACGAATAAGGCTAAAGAGTTTGCTAAAGGAGATGTGAAAGTAGAGCAAGACTACCTTGATTCTCTTTCAAATGAGAAAGTGTGGTTCGGCAATTGGACGCTGAAACAATGTCGTGAAATGGAGATCAGTTTAGGTTTGGACTTGAAGGGCGGTATGAACGTTATCCTTGAAGTTTCAGTACCCGATGTTATTAAAGCATTGGCAGACAACAAAACTGACGAAGCATTCAATCAAGCATTGGCTACAGCCGCTAAACAAGCTACTACAAGCCAGGATGACGTTATCACACTGTTCGTCAGAGAGTATCATAAAATTGCTCCGGGCGCTCCACTTTCACAACTATTCGCTACCCAACAATTAAAGGACAAAGTAAGCCAGAAATCTTCCGACGCAGAAGTTGAAAAAGTATTGCGTGAAGAAGTAAAGGCAGCCGTTGATAACTCATACAATGTACTTCGTACCCGTATCGACCGTTTCGGCGTGGTTCAGCCCAATATCCAAAGTTTGGAAGACAAAATGGGACGCATCATGGTGGAACTTCCGGGTATCAAAGAACCTGAACGTGTAAGAAAATTATTACAAGGTTCCGCTAATCTTGAATTCTGGGAAACATACAATGCAAAAGATGTTGCCCCTTACCTCCAGTCCGCTGATGCTAAATTGCGTGCAATTTTGGCAAACACAACTGAAGCTGATAGTACTGTTGTTGACAGTGTAACCGTAGAAGCTACCACAGTTGCTCAAGTCACCAGTACTGCTGATAGTCTTGCAGCAGCATTGAAAGGTGAGAACAAAGCACAATCCGCTGATATTGAACAAATAAAGAAAGACCATCCGTTACTGGCAGTTCTGCAAGTTAATCCCAATGGTCAAGGTCCTGTTGTTGGTTATGCCAACTACAAGGATACAGCCGATATCAACAAATATCTATCCATGCCGGAAGTTCAATCCGAAATGCCGAAAGATTTACGTTTGAAATGGGGTGTATCTCCTTATGAATATGACCCGAAAGCTCAGACCTTCGAACTTTATGCAATCAGATCAACTGAGCGTAACGGTAAAGCTCCGTTGGAAGGTGATGTTGTGGTAAATGCAAAAGACGAATACGACCATTATGGCAAACCTGCCGTAAGTATGTCTATGAATACAGACGGTGCACGTCGTTGGGCACAACTTACCAAACAAAATGTAGGTAAGAGTATTGCTATTGTATTGGATGGTTATGTATATTCCGCACCGAATGTAAATCAGGAAATTACCGGTGGTAACTCACAAATTACCGGTCACTTTACCCCTGAACAGGCAAAAGACTTAGCAAACGTATTGAAGTCCGGTAAAATGCCGGCACCTGCGCACATTGTACAGGAAGACATTGTTGGTCCTTCATTAGGTCAGGCTTCTATCAACGCAGGTATCATGTCATTCGTAGTGGCATTGATTCTGTTGATGGTCTTTATGTGCTCCATGTACGGTATTATCCCGGGTATGATTGCCAATGGCGCACTGATATTGAACTTATTCTTCACGCTGGGTATCCTTTCTTCATTCCAAGCTGCCTTGACAATGTCCGGTATTGCCGGTATGGTATTGGCACTGGGTATGGCTGTGGATGCTAACGTATTGATTTACGAACGTACAAAAGAAGAGCTCCGCGCAGGCAAGGGAGTTAAGAAAGCATTAGCTGATGGTTATTCCAACGCTTTCTCCGCTATCTTCGACTCAAACTTGACATCTATCATTACGGGTATTATCTTGTTTAACTTCGGTACAGGTCCTATCCGTGGTTTCGCTACCACCTTGATTATCGGTATCTTGATTTCATTCTTTACCGCTGTGTTTATGACACGTTTGGTTTACGAATATTTCATGAGCAAAGACAAGTTGTTGAGCCTGACATTCTCTACTGGTATCTCTAAGAACTTGATGACGAATGTACACTTCGACTTCATGGGTAGAAACAAGGTATGGTTGAGTCTGACAGGCATTGCTATGGTAATCTGTATTGGCTTCCTCACTATGCGTGGTTTAAGTCAAAGTATCGACTTCACCGGTGGACGTAACTTCAAGGTACAGTTTGAGAATAAAGTAGAGCCTGAACAAGTACGCGAATTGATTGCTACTAAGTTTGGTGACGCCAACGTTAGTGTCATCGCTATTGGTTCAGACGGTAAGACAGTACGTATCAGTACTAACTACCGTATCGAAGAAGAAGGTAATAATGTTGACTCAGAGATCGAAGCATATCTGTATGAGACACTGAAACCGGTGTTGACTCAGAATATTACACTGGAAACATTCATCGACCGCGAAAACCATACAGGTGGTAGTATCGTCAGCTCACAGAAAGTAGGTCCGAGTATCGCAGACGATATTAAGGTATCAGCTATCTGGTCTGTTGTATTAGCCCTGATTGCTATCGGTCTTTACATTTTGCTCCGTTTCCGCAACATTGCATATTCTATCGGTTCAGTAGTTGCATTAGCTTGTGATACCATCGTCATTTTGGGTGCCTATTCAATGTTCTGGGGTATCCTACCATTCTCTTTAGAAATTGACCAGACATTCATCGGTGCTATCTTGACAGCTATCGGTTACTCAATCAATGACAAGGTGGTTATCTTCGACCGTGTACGCGAGTTCTTCGGTTTATATCCGAAACGTAACAAGAAGCTATTGTTCAACGATTCATTGAACACTACTTTAGCCCGTACTATCAATACCTCACTGAGTACCTTGATTGTGTTGCTGTGTATCTTCATCCTCGGTGGTGATTCTATCCGCAGCTTTGCATTTGCAATGATTCTGGGTGTTGTGTTTGGTACTCTGTCTTCTCTGTTCGTAGCATCTCCTATCGCTTATATCTTTATGAAGAATAAGAAAGATGCAGAACCTACCGCTGAAGAAGTTAAATAAGACTTACACATATAAGTTCTAAATGGGAAAGGAGGGAATCTTTGAGATTTCCTCCTTTCTATTTATACCCCTAATACAGCCGATAAAGACGTTCATACGTATATTTATGGCGTTCACAAAATAAATTTCCGAGATTGAATAGTCCTATATACTTTTGTACCATACTAATAAACAAATATTTATAAGACTATGAAAAGTTATACTATCGCTAACAAAATTCTTTTATTACTATGTGTATTCATTTTTGGAAGCTTCACAGCATGTTCTGATAATGAGGACGAAGAAATCACACAACATTCTGGAGCAGAAGCCATAAACTTCATAAAAAAGTATCTTTATAATAGTGACGGCAGTGTAAAAGCAGGGAAATTAGATAATTATCAAGAGGGTGAATATGCCGTAATAACAGATAGTTCAGAGGGCGCATGTCTTTTTTTCACCCAAATAACAGGAATCGAAGCTCCATTAAAGAGTTTCTACGAATACAAGTTCAATGATACGAAAGAGCAATCTTGTAAGATTACTATCAAAGGAAGAAAAGAACCGGAGAACGGTGAATATGCCACTTTATACTTCAATATACCGACATGTAATGAAATCAAAATTATTCATATTGGAACCCTTAATTTCCTGGATGGAACGAATAATAATGTGGAAGGTAGCAAGAATAGAATCCCTGTAATGGAAGTGGTAGATTAGAAATGAATTCTGAATGAGAAAAGAGCCCTTATTCAATTTAGGCATACCGTATTTAGTAATAATTTTGTTATTACTAAATACGGCATGTTCAGAAAAAGAGTCATTTTCCCCTTCCTTTGAAGCAATACCAACAGTCAGAGTACTATTTGCTTCAAGTGGATTGGGTGATATGTCGTATAATGACAATATTCTTCGAGCCATCATAGAAGAGCAGAAACAAAACTTCTTCCAACTGGAATATACTGCACCGACCAATGATATAAAAGCAGAACAGATTCTCCAAAAATGGCGTGTAGACGAAAACCCACAATACTATTTTACTATTTTAGCTGCAAGCGAGTACGAAACTTTGGTCCGGGATTCTTTCTCAACGACTACCACCCACAACTATTTAATGTTCGATACCAAAGCCAAAGATATTTCCATCCCCGTATTCCATTTTACAGGATACGGAGTATCTTTCCTTGTGGGGATTGCCGCCTACACCCAAACTAAAGCCGACAAAGCAGCTTATATAGGCGGACAGGAACATGAAGCATTTATCGAAGAGTGTTATGACGGCTTCCGTGACGGTTATCTGTATGCCGGTGGCAAAGAAGTGGTAGAAACCTATCTGTCAACTACACAAAAAGGATTTTCCATGCCCCAAAGAGCCTACGAAATGGCAGATAGCCTTTACAAATTATATCCATTTATCTATGCCATGGCCGGTAATTCAAACAATGGCATCTACCAATATTTACGTGATCACCCTGCAAATAAATATACCGCCGGTGTTGACACTGACCAATCAGCCTACTCCAGCCAGATTATCGGTTCAATGATTAAAGAAATAGGCCGTTGTGTCAGGCAATATATCACTTGCTGGATGAATGGAGAAGAGTTGCCAATGAGGGAATGGTACACGCTGGAATCCGGATATATGTCTTTTCAAATAGCCGATGCCTATAAGAAGAATTTAGAGCAAGTCATTTCTGAAAACCTGCAAACAGCAATAAATAAAGAGAAAGAATATGGAAGAGATAAACAAGAAAATAAATAAGGTTTCCCTTTTATGCATTCTTATATCATGTCTTTTTCTTGTAGGCTCTTGTAGCAAAGACGATGACGCCAATCAAGGAAAGAGAACAATCAATAAAGAATACCACATAGCCGTTGTACTCCCCCAAAAAGGAGTTGACTTAAAAGATGCAATAGAATGGTCACTTAAAAACTTAAATAAAGCACTAGCCGAACTACGGCAAATAGAAGTTACGATAGAATGGTTTGACGAAAACGATGAAAACATCGAAGAAGTATTCAAAACTTTAGCACACAGAGAAGATATTTATGCTATTATTGGACCGCTCTACTCCCAAAATGCCAATAAAGCAGCCAAACAGTGTTATCAAACCGGTAAAACATTGATTGCTCCGACAATATCTTCTGAAACAATCATGCGAAAATATTCCAATAACGGCTTTTTGTGGTGCCTGACGGAAAATGATATATCACAGTGTGAAGTTCTGTTGACACGAGCCAAACAAAGAGGTGCCGCAACTGTGTCATTACTAACAAGTGACGAGGAATACGGAATGACATTCTGGGATTGGTTCGCTTTTCAAGCACAAGAATTAGACTTAACAGTCCACAGTATCGAGAAATATAATACGACGAATATAATAGAGAAAATGAATAATCTGCTCGACGAAGATACTGATTATCTGATTTGTATTCCCAACAATAAAGACATCGCAAAACAGATGAACGACTGCCGAAAAGCACGTGCCAACGCACGACCTGCACTTTTATTCTCTGATGTTGCTTACATCACTCCGAAAGATATTACTTTCGAAGGTATGGAAGGTATCAGTCAAACCCATGATCCACAATCCGGTTTTCACATTAATTATGAAGTAAAGTTTAATAAAGAACCTAACTATGGTAGTGCTCACTACTTTGATGCAATCACTTTGGCAGGATTAGCCATATTAAACGCTGATTTAGCCGGAAATTCTGACATTAATACAGCACTCAGAAAGATTGTAAGCGGCACGGGAGAAATCATAAACAGTATTCAGGAAAAAAGCATCCGCCGGGTAGTAGAATACTTGATTAACGGAGAAGTACCTCACATAGACGGAGCAAGTGGTAAACTATACTTTGATAAATCCATTTACACCAATGTAATTCACTCCATATATTGCCATTGGCAAGTATATCAAGGTAAACATCTCACCTTAGAATACAATACATCAGATGATTCGAATCGTACAAACGCATCAGCAGCCAATTGGAATTGGAAAGTTAGTAAAATGAAGGACTTTGACAAAAACAGTCAAATAAGTTATTCTAAAAAAGAAGAAACATATGCATTGATTATTGCTACCGCTTCCGGTTGGGATAATTACCGGCATCAAGCAAATGCATACTCCATATACCAACTACTAAAGAATAATGGTATAAATGACGATCACATCCTGCTAATTTCTGAGGATGACATTGCCTTCAATCTTACTAATCCTACCCCCGGTTATATACAGTTCCCATCAGACAATAGGAACATATACGAGAATATTCAAGTAGATTATCATACTTCTAAAATAGACCTTGACGGATTATTAGGTATTCTATCCGGAGAGGCCGATGCTACCTCCCCTCATCCCAGCTCAAACGATAACTTATTTGTATACTGGGCAGGGCATGGAGAGCCTGAAGGTCCCTATTGGCTTAACCAAGTAATTCCATCTGCTAAAGTTGCCGATTTTTTCAGCCAATTATCTGACAGACAATGTTTTCGCAAACTATTCTTCGCAATGGAAGCCTGCTATGCCGGAAAAGTCGGACTCTGTTGTGAAGATAAGAATATAAAAGGAATGCTCAGCATTACTGCCGCCAATGAAAAAGAAACATCGAAAGCATATGCAATAGGAGCCACTGGGGTATGGATATCCAACAGTTTTTCCAATGCACTCATCAAGGAATTAGGAACCCGGAAGACATCAAGCATTTATGACCTCTATCATACTATATATAACCTTACTATAGGGTCACACGTTTCAGTTTATAACGCAAAAAACTTTGGTAATCTATATACCACTTCAATCAGTGAGTTTTTACAGCCCTAATCAATTTTATAATTAGCCTTTATCTGCCGAACTGTTCCATCTAAATGCTCCATGATTACTGTTATTTCTCTGAGGATAGATTTAGCTAAAGGAGGAACCGAATAAAGCAAAAAACGTTTATAGACAACGTCTTTATCTATTTGTTCCCATTGTTCCTCAACCGTACTACCATGTTGACCATGCTCTAATCTGGATTTAAAATCAGAAAGATTCGTCCTATATTCTTCCCGGAAACGGGAATCTAAATCTTTCATCACATTCAACAGTTCATAGCATTGAAACAGTTCTACTACCAACTCTTTATCCTCTACTCTCTGCATAGCTCCGGACACTTTAACAAAATCAAAAGCACTCACTTTCAGAGTCCAATAGTTATATATACGATGAAAATTCAGATATTTTTCAAGAGAGTCTTGTGGGAGCACCGCATGTTGAATTAATACAGACTCAAGCGCATTCGAGAAGTCTAATTCAGCCTCATATTGTTCTTTCATCTCCCCCAATACTTCATAATCGGATTCCAATTCATTAACCACCAGTTCCATGGTACTTTTATCCTCCTGCGCTTCATTATAACTTTCAATCAGGCTTTCCCCATAGAAAGTTGCGGCCAAACTTATCACCAAGATAGACATCTCAGTCATATAGCTTGCCCACCATTCCGCATGGTTCTTTACCTGCAATCGCATTTTTTCCAGGAGTCGTGCCATAATCATAGTATCAGTAAGTAGTCTCGCCGGGAATCGAACCCGGATCTAAAGTTTAGGAAACTTCTATTCTATCCGTTGAACTACAAGACCTTTTTGCATATATTTTGTATATAGCATTAGATTGCGTGCACAAAGATAGTGTATTCTGCTGATTTTCCGAAAAAAGTTTTGTTAATCCGATTAACTTTCCGAAATTTGTCGTCTGTGTATTTTTAGAAAACCCCGAAAAATTAATCAATAGTAATTCGTAAGTTATGGCAAACGACATGATGGTCAAAGAACTGGAGCAAGTGGTAGTCCGCTTCTCCGGAGACTCCGGTGATGGTATGCAACTCGCCGGCAACATCTTTTCAACAGTTTCGGCTACGGTGGGTAATGACATAAGCACATTTCCCGATTATCCGGCAGACATCCGTGCCCCGCAAGGTTCACTTACCGGTGTATCTGGCTTTCAGGTACACATTGGAGCAGATAAAGTCTATACTCCGGGTGATAAATGCGATGTACTGGTAGCTATGAATGCTGCTGCATTGAAAACACAATATAAGTTTGCTAAATCTACCGCATGTATCATTATCGATACGGATGCTTTCCAGAAATCCGATTTGGAAAAGGCAGCTTTTAAGACCGATAACCCTATTGAAGAAATGGGAATTAAGCAAGATGTTATTGCCGCTCCTATTTCTCAAATGGTAAAAGATTGCTTGTCAGATACAGGAATGGAAAATAAAGCCATGCTGAAATGCCGTAATATGTTTACCGTCGGATTAGTATGCTGGCTATTTAACCGCGACATGAAAGCAGCGGAAGATTTTATCCGCGAGAAATTTGGAAAGAAACCCGAAATTGCTGAAGCAAATATCAAGGTTCTTCATGCAGGATATGATTACGGACATAACACACACGCTTCCGTAGCCCATACGTACAAAATCGGCAGTAAAGCCAAAGCGCCGGGTACTTATATGGACATCATGGGCAACAAAGCAACTGCATACGGTTTCATCGCAGCAGCGGAAAAAGCAGGTTTAAAGCTGTTCTTAGGCTCCTATCCTATCACTCCGGCAACCGATGTACTACATGAACTATCGAAACATAAGTCATTGGGTGTAATGACAGTGCAATGCGAAGACGAAATATCCGGTTGTGCTACAGCTATCGGTGCTTCTTTTGCTGGCGCATTGGCAGTAACGACAACCTCCGGACCTGGTGTCTGCCTCAAATCAGAAGCTATGAATCTGGCAGTAATCACAGAATTGCCCTTAGTCATCCTTGATGTTCAACGTGGTGGTCCTTCCACGGGTCTTCCTACAAAGTCGGAACAAACCGACTTATTGCAAGCTTTGTTTGGTCGCAATGGTGAAAGCCCGATGCCGGTTATTGCCGCAACTTCTCCGACAAACTGCTTCGATGCGGCATATTATGCCTGCAAAATAGCCTTGGAACATATGACCCCAGTCGTTTTACTGACAGATGGTTTTGTTGCCAACGGTTCAGGTGCCTGGAAATTGCCCAACCTGAATGAATACCCTGTTATCAATCCTCCGTATGTAACTCCGGAGATGAAAGACAACTATACTCCGTACAAACGTAATCCGGAGACCGGTGTTCGTTACTGGGCTATCCCCGGGCAGGAAGGCTATACCCATATTCTCGGTGGCTTGGAAAAAGACAGTAATACCGGAGCTATTTCTACCGATCCGGAAAATCACAACCTCATGTGTCACTTGCGTGCTGAAAAAATTGCCAAGATTGAAGTGCCCGATGTAGAAGTACAAGGCTGCGCAGATGATGCCGACTTGCTGGTAGTAGGCTTTGGTGGAACTTACGGTCACTTGTATTCTGCTGTTAACGAAATGAATAAGTCTGGTAAGAAAGTAGCGCTTGCACACTTCTCTTATATCAATCCGTTGCCGAAGAATACCGAAGCTGTTCTTAAAAAATATAAAAAGGTGGTAGTTGCCGAGCAAAACCTGGGACAATTTGCCGGATACCTGCGTATGAAGATAGACAACTTCACCCCTTATCAATTCAATGAAGTTAAGGGACAACCTTTCGTCGTAGCCGAATTGGTTGCTGCCTTCGATAAGATTATTATTAATGACTAATTATTAATTACGAATTACAAGTAGCTGATTACAATCTCGTAATTAGTAATTTGTAATTCACCAAAGGTGAAACATCATGAACGAATATACAGCGAAAGATTTCAAAAAAGGACAACCCCGTTGGTGTCCGGGTTGCGGTGACCACTTCTTCTTGGCTTCACTGCATAAGGCAATGGCTGAAATTGGTATCGCACCGAATGAAACAGCCGTAATCTCCGGTATCGGTTGTTCCAGTCGTCTACCTTATTATATGAATACATATGCCATGCAGACTATTCATGGACGTGCTGCCGCTATTTCAACCGGTTGTAAAGTAGCTAATCCGGAATTAAGCGTTTGGCAAGTCTCTGGTGATGGAGACGGCATGGCCATCGGCGGCAATCACTTTATCCATGCAATCCGTCGTAATATCGATATCAACATTCTGTTGCTGAACAATCGTATTTACGGTCTGACCAAAGGTCAATATTCTCCGACGTCTCCCCGTGGTTTCGTCAGCAAATCATCCCCTTATGGTACAGTTGAAGATCCGTTCCACCCGGCAGAACTTTGTTTCGGTGCACGTGGTCGTTTCTTCGCACGTTGCGTAGCTACTGATGCTGCCGGAACTGTCGATGTATTAAAAGCTGCCGCCAATCACAAAGGAACTACCGTCTGTGAGATTCTACAACACTGTGTTATCTTCAATGATAATACTTTTGACGAAGTTTATAAGAAAGAAGGTCGTGCCAAGAACGCCATTTATCTGGAACACGGCAAGCCTATGCTCTTTGGCGAGAATAAAGAATATGGGCTGATACAGCAAGGATTCGGTCTGAAAGTCGTAAAACTCGATGAGAATGGTGTTACAGAAAAAGATATCCTTGTACATGACGCACACTGTGAAGACAATACTTTACAGTTAAAACTTGCATTGATGGAAGGCCCCGACTTTCCTGTCGCACTTGGTGTAATCCGTGATGTAGATGCTCCTACTTACAACGATGCTGTCCACGAACAAATCGAAGAAATATCAGCAAAGAAGAAGTATCATAACTTCCAGGAATTGTTGATGACAAATGATACGTGGGAAGTAAAATAAAGCTTCTCAAGCTACAATCATTAAACGCAATGGAAATAATTCCCGAAAAACTTGACATTGCCTTTCTGATATTGTATCTTTGTAAGGTAAACTTATAGATACTTCAATTTTAAATTAAGGATAAAAGGAACGGTAACCCCGTTCCTTTTCTTTTTTTCCAAAGCTCATCTTCTTTTGTAATGTTGCACTTTAGTGAGCTAAACCTCAAGTCTGAGTAACTAAAGTGCAACATTTCAACAAGTAAAATGCCCGTTGTTTACCTTGAAAAGCTACGTGGTTTTGCTGAAAAGCCCGGGCGTTGTGGATAATGAGGTGTGTAGAAACGGATGATGCAATTCCGAACAACACATCATACACTTTGAAAACAAAAACGGGAGACTCATGCCTCCCGCTTGTTAATATTACATAAATATGCTCTTGACAACTTTCACGTAACTATTCAGACGGTATAATTACAGAATCTATTCTTCGCTACACCTTGAATAACAAATGCTCAGACCTATAAGCATATATGCTACAAAAGCGGCTTCTTTCTATAATTTATCCCCGTAAGCTAAATCGCCCGCATCTCCGAGTCCGGGAACAATGTAAGAATGTTCGTTCATATCCGGGTCGATAGCTGCACACCACAAAGTAACTTCATCTCCAGGGAATAGTTTTGCCAGATGATCCACACCCTGTTGACTGGCAATGACACAAGCTATCTGCAACTTGGCCGGCACACCTTTCGTCAAAAAGCCTCTCCACGCAAGTTCCATACTTTCACCTGTTGCAAGCATCGGGTCTACCAGCAACAATGTCTTATCAGTCAAGTCGGGAGTAGCTATATACTCAATGTGCACATCTACCACACGGCATTCTTTATCTTTATAATAACGGTAAGCCGATACGAAAGCATTACCGGCACGATCAAAGATATTCAGAAAACCGGTATGCAAAGGAAGTCCGGCACGGAAAACAGTAGCTATCACCACCTCATCATCGGCTGTACTAACCGGAGCTACTCCCAGTGGAGTTTGTACTTGCTTGACGGAATACGTCAGTTCTTTACTCATCTCATACGCCATAATTTCTCCAATCCGTTCTATATTACGGCGAAAACGCATACGATCGGATTGCACTTGCACATCACGAATCTCCGCCACAAATTGGTTCAAGACTGAATTAGTCTCGGCAAAATTGATAACCTTCATTGTCGTTATTTCAGATTATATGTATTAGTTATTTTGTTTTTGATAGAATAATGAATGCAAAGTAAACGATTTTCATGCAAATTGCAACATTCAGTTTGCAGATATTGTTACGGTTTTATAAAAGATTTCCAATTACAGAAAAATTTCTCTAATAGACTCTTTCTTTAAAAATAAAGTATTACTTTTGTAGGCGAAAAACAAGGGGCTTATCGAAAGGTAGTCGAAAAGGAGTATTTCGCATAATTCTTCCCCTTCATAGACCCAAGGTAAAAAGAGACAGAGAGATTATAAACCAAATACCAAATTTTAAATCATTAAAAGAAATGGCAAATTTAGATTTAAGCAAGTACGGTATCAAAGATGTGAAGGAAATTATCCACAACCCGTCTTATGATGTATTGTTCGCTGAAGAGACTAAACCGTCTCTGGAAGGCTTCGAAAAAGGTCAAGTAACTGAACTGGGTGCTGTAAACGTAATGACTGGCGTTTATACCGGTCGTTCTCCTAAAGATAAATTCTTCGTTGAAAATGAAGCCAGCAAAGATTCTGTATGGTGGACTTCTGAAGAATACAAAAACGATAACAAGCCTTGCTCTGAAGCTGCTTGGGCTGACTTGAAAGCTAAAGCTGTAAAGGAATTAAGCGGCAAGCGTCTGTTCGTTGTAGATACTTTCTGTGGTGCTAACGAAGCTACTCGTATGAAAGTACGTTTCATTGTAGAAGTTGCTTGGCAGGCTCACTTCGTAACTAACATGTTCATCCGCCCGACTGCTGAAGAACTTGCTAACTACGGAGAACCTGATTTCGTATGTTTCAACGCTTCTAAAGCAAAAGTTGAAAACTACAAAGAACTGGGCTTGAACTCTGAAACAGCTACTGTATTTAACTTAAAGACTAAAGAACAAGTAATTCTGAATACTTGGTATGGTGGTGAAATGAAGAAAGGTATGTTCTCTATCATGAACTACATGAACCCGCTTCGTGGCATTGCTTCTATGCACTGTTCTGCTAATACTAACATGGAAGGTACTGATACTGCTATCTTCTTCGGTCTGTCTGGTACAGGTAAGACTACTTTGTCTACCGACCCGAAACGTAAGTTAATCGGTGACGATGAACACGGATGGGATGACGAAGGTGTATTCAACTACGAAGGTGGTTGCTATGCAAAAGTTATCAACTTGGATAAAGAAAGTGAACCCGATATCTACAAAGCCATCAAACGTGATGCTCTGTTAGAAAACGTAATTGTTGACGCTGCCGGCAAGATTGATTTTGCAGACAAGAGTGCAACTGAGAATACTCGTGTTTCTTATCCTATCTATCATATCGATAACATCGTTAAGCCGGTTTCTAAAGGTCCTCACGCTCACCAGGTAATCTTCCTGTCTGCTGACGCTTTCGGTGTATTACCTCCGGTATCTATCCTGAACCCGGAACAAGCTCAGTACTACTTCCTGTCTGGTTTCACTGCTAAGTTAGCTGGTACAGAACGTGGTATCACTGAACCGACTCCGACATTCTCTGCTTGTTTCGGTGCTGCTTTCTTGAGCTTACATCCTACTAAATATGCAGAAGAACTGGTTAAGAAGATGAACAAGGTTGGTGCTAAAGCATACTTGGTAAACACTGGTTGGAATGGTAGCGGCAAACGTATTTCTATCAAAGATACTCGTGGTATCATCGACGCTATCCTTGACGGTTCTATCGACAAGGCTCCGACGAAGGTTATCCCGTACTTCGATTTCGTTGTACCGACTGCGCTTCCGGGTGTTGATCCCAAGATTCTTGATCCGCGCGATACTTACGACTGCGCTTGCAAGTGGGAAGAAAAAGCAAAAGACTTGGCTGGCCGCTTCATCAAGAACTTCTCTAAGTTCACAGGTAACGAAGCTGGCAAAGCTTTGGTTGCTGCTGGTCCGAAACTCTAATAGAACCAGATTACATATTTTTAAGGCGGTTTCCGGCAACGGGAGCCGCTTTTTTGTTAGATTTGCGGAAATCAAATTACTAATACACTACAGATTATGAAGAACTTAAAGTTGATGCTATTAGGCGCCAGCCTATTGTTGTGCTTTGGATGCGGCACACAAGTACAGAAAGAGAATGAAAATACTAAAGATGAAAACAGTCAAAAAAATGCGGTGATAGAGACTATCATGTCACGCCGCAGCATCCGTAAATATATGCCGCAAGCCGTGAGTCGAGATACCATGCAAATCATACTGGATTGTGGGATTAATGCTCCTAACGGACAAAACAAGCAATCTTGGGCAGTGCGCGTCGTAGACAATCCGGAATTCATCAACGGCCTTACGGAAATCTATAAGAAAGAGAATCCCAATGCTGCCAAAGATCCGAACTTTAAGAATATGTTCCGTAATGCCCCTACTGTTGTATTCATAGCAAATGACACTTCTTATGATATGTCGCAAATAGATTGTGGTCTATTAGGTGAGAATATGATTCTTTCCGCTTGGTCTATGGGTATCGGTTCCTGCTGCCTGGGCGGACCGGCACGATTCCTCGTAAGCAATCCCGAAGCTGCCGCATATCTCAAGAAACTGGATATACCCGAAGGATATCAACTACTTTACTGCATTGCTTTCGGTTATCCGGACGAAGCTCCAGCCGCAAAGCCGAGAGACGCAGCCAAAGTTAAGTTCATCGACTAAGAAGAACAAGAAAAAAAAATAAAAGTGATAAGGTGGTAAAGTAAAAAGGTGATAAAGCAATATCACCTATTACTTTACCACCTTATTATATAAAAAGTATCTACTTAGTTCTTGTTGGCACGCTTACGCTCAATCTCATCCAGAATAACCTTACGCATGCGCATGGACTTAGGAGTAACTTCTACGTATTCGTCTTCTTTGATATACTCCAAAGCTTCCTCCAAAGAGAATTGCACGGGCGGAATCAGACGGACTTTGTCATCCGATCCGGAAGCACGCATATTAGTTAATTTCTTAGACTTGGTTACATTAATCACAAGGTCATTATCATGTGAATGCTCACCTACCACCTGACCGGCATAAACTTCATCTTGTGGGAAGATAAAGAACTTACCACGATCCTGCAATTTATCAATTGCATAAGCAAAAGCAGTACCGGATTCCATAGCAATCATAGAACCATTAGTACGTCGCTCTATCTCACCCTTATGTGGTTGGTATTCTTTAAAGCGATGCGCCATAATAGCCTCACCGGCAGACGCAGTCAACACATTGGTACGTAAACCGATGATACCGCGTGATGGCATATCAAATTCAAGGTTAACACGTTCGCCCACACTTTCCATCTTTACCATTTCACCCTTACGGCGGGTCACCATATCAATCATCTTGCTGGAATACTCCTCAGGAACATTAATAGTAAGCTCCTCAATCGGTTCATGCTTTACACCATCAATTTCTTTGAAGATAACCTGCGGCTGGCCCACCTGCAACTCATAGCCTTCGCGACGCATTGTCTCAATAAGCACAGACAAATGGAGCACACCACGACCTGAAACAATCCATTTACCATCTTCTTCACTCTTTCTGACGCGCAAAGCCAAGTTCTTATCCAGTTCTTTCATTAAACGGTCGTGAATATGGCGGGAAGTAACAAATTTACCTTCTTTGCCAAAGAAAGGAGAGTCATTGATAGCAAACAACATACTCATTGTCGGTTCATCAATAGCGATAGGCGGCAATGCTTCAGGATTCTCAAAATCACAAATCGTATCACCGATTTCAAAACCATCGATACCAACCAATGCACAAATGTCACCGGAAGAAACTTCGGACACTTTCACACGTCCCATTCCTTCAAATGTATGTAATTCTTTGATTTTAGATTTAACCATAGAACCGTCACGCTTAGCCAGAGAGACATTCATACCTTCTCTCAACGTACCACGATGCACACGGCCTACTGCAATACGACCGGTATAAGAGGAATAATCCAAAGAGGTAACCAACATCTGCGGAGTACCTTCCAATTGCGTAGGAGCCGGAATATTTTCAACGATACAATCCAGTAACGCATATATATTATCGGTAGGATGCTGCCAGTCCGTACTCATCCAGTTATTCTTTGCCGAACCGTAAACAACGGGAAAATCCAACTGATCTTCCGTAGCTTCCAAACTGAACATCAAGTCGAATACCATTTCATAAACTTCTTCAGGACGACAGTTCGGTTTATCTACCTTGTTCACAACAACGATAGGTTTCAAACCAATCTGCAAAGCCTTCTGTAATACGAAACGGGTTTGCGGCATCGGACCTTCGAAAGCATCTACCAACAGAATACATCCGTCTGCCATATTCAGCACACGTTCTACTTCACCTCCGAAGTCACTGTGTCCCGGAGTATCAATAATATTAATCTTCGTATCCTTATAATTGATGGAAACGTTCTTTGAAAGGATTGTTATGCCTCGTTCACGTTCCAAGTCATTGTTATCCAGCATTAATTCACCTGTGCTCTGGTTGCTGCGGAAAAGATTTCCCGCTAAAAGCATCTTATCGACTAGCGTCGTTTTCCCATGGTCAACATGGGCAATAATTGCAATGTTTCTAATATTTTGCATATAATACCTATTATTTGGGTGCAAAGATAGCGCAAACCGAAAGCAGATGCAAATTTATTTGCAATTTGCTAAGGTGCAGCCTATTTTCGCGCAGCAAAGGTACGAATTTTACAGTACATAAATCATAGAGAAAAAGTTTTTTTTGCTGGATATCATTGCAATATAAAAGATAATATCTATCTTTGCACGCTCGATAGAGAAATAATTATCAACTTTTAATTAAACATTATGTATTTAGACGCTGCTAAAAAGCAAGAAATCTTCGGCAAGCACGGGAAGTCTAACTCTGATACTGGATCAGCTGAGTCTCAGATAGCTTTGTTTTCCTACCGTATTGCTCATCTGACTGAGCACCTTAAGCTCAACAGAAAAGATTATAGTACAGAAAGAGCCTTGACAATGTTGGTAGGTAAACGCCGTGCGTTATTGAACTACCTGAAAGATCGCGATATCACAAGATATCGTGCCATTATTCAAGAACTCGGCTTGCGTAAGTAATTTACTTACAAAAAACATTAAAAAGAGGAATCTTATAAAAAAGATTCCTCTTTTTTTGTTTATTACCATGAAGTCACAGCAAAAAAGAAGTATTTTTGTCTATATGAAACAAAAGAACTCAGCAGCCAATTACTCTATAACACTTGCCTTTCTTCTGATAGTGTTATCATTTGTTTTCGGATACCGTAGTTATTCGCAAGCAGAGCAACGCGTGGTTTCAGACCTTAATCAGGCATTGCAAAAGAGCGTATTCCAAAATAAACATTTGTGGCTGAATACTGATACAATACAAACCTACGCCAAGCTGCAAAAAGTAATGGAGGCACCCGTCATAATCAGTAGCTCCAACCAGAGTTTTACCAAAGCATTATCTATTCCACAACTAAGAGAAGTTTCAAGTCTCTCCATTCATATATTAAAAAAAGATGAGTCCGGAAGTGTCTTTAATGAAATACCCGCCGGCTATTTGGCAAGTGACACTTTAGTGTGGCTTACCACCACCGGAGCTTCTGACCTTACTCTCTCTTTCAGGGGTTACGCCCAATGTTCACCGGCACTGCTCTTTGCCCTTTCTGACCAAAGTACCGCAGAGCTACTGTTGCTGGCAGCAATTATCATTGGCAGCATTTCCATATTCTATTTCCACCGTAAGAGTTTGGTTATCACAAACAGCAATAAGAAAAAAGTCATCACTTTCGGCAATTTATCCTTGTTACCGGATGAAGCGTGTTTTTACAACGAACACCGGGAAAAGCTGAAACTCACTCCCATGCAGTACGCACTCATGGAGATGTTCTATCAATCTTCCTCTCACGAACTGTCTAGATCTGACATCTGCGAGTCCCTATGGCCCGGAAAAGACAATGCGGACGAAACGCTCTACACTTTGGTACGCCGTTTGAAACCCGTGATAGAAGACAACAGCAACTTAAGAATAAAAACCGACCGTGGGCGTACCTACGGATTAGAAATAAAAACCTAAACAAACGAGTTATGAAAACAAGCAGCCTTATCTTATCAGGACTATTCTGCCTGATTGCGGCACAATCCGCAATGGCACAAAGCCGAAGTGAAAAGAAAGTTCAAACCGAGCGTGCAGTGAAAGAGGCCATAGTTGCTAAACAGTACAAAATCAGCGTAAACTACATGCAGCCCATGAGAGGCGGTAGCCGTGCCCTCACCTCCGATTATTCCTTAGAAGTAAAGAATGATTCTGTTTTTTCCTACTTACCTTATTTCGGGGTAGGCTACAACATCCCCTACGGAGGTGGTAAAGGATTAGTCTTCAAGGCACCGATAAACGAATATGAAACGGAATTCCAGAAAAAAGGGAAAACAAAAATCTTTTTCAAAACCGCCAATGAGGAGGATAAATACGAATACTGTCTAACTATCTACCCCAGCGGCTCGACCAGTATTCATGTTCAACCGACAAACCGGCAAGCCATATCGTTCTCCGGAGATATAGACATTAAAAAATAGGATGTCAGACTAATCCCGGTGCCGAATATGATGCCACTGTAAAGGCCGTTTTACGTATTCGTACTATAAAAGGAAGATACGGAGGCTTTGGCGGGAACCTCCACACAAGTATCACCCAACGCCGATATACCGGATCTTACGAACAAGTCAATGTAAATTATCAAACACAGGGACTTTCTTTATTGGGTATGCTGTATGCCAACTATGAGAATGGGAAACGCAGTCAGGAAGTGTGTTATCAAATTCCGTCCGAAGCACAATGGAATATCAACAGCCATGTACATCTGCACAACAAAGGGTTTTCAGCAGGAGGAAAAGCAAGTATCAGCTATGACTTTAACCCCAAACACAGTCTCGGAGCTTCTTACCAATTCTCCCGACTCCCTGACTACGATTTTCGAGACGTCTCGGAATATATTGTCTGTAAAGATGCAGTGCCAACCGACCGCACTTCCCATTCCTCACAAACTTTGCAACAAAGCAGCCGGCACCAATTAAATGCTTATTACCAAGGTACGGTAGGTCAACTTCAAGTAAACCTGGCTACCGACATAGTATATGGCAACAATTATACCCATCAGGAAGCGTCCGAAACCAGCCGGACTGAAGGTGAACTCGAAATCAGTTCTTTTAACCGTGCCGACAGCAGACTATATGCCGCCAAATTAATAGCCACTCACCCCATCGGAGCAGGAACACTGAAAACCGGAGTAGACTATACTTTTATTCATCGTAAAGACAATTTCCTGAATTCGCAGAATGTACTACCCAATACCGATAGCCGGATAGATGAAAGTAAGCTTGCCGGATTCTCCGAATATTCGCTTACCGTCGGAAAAGTGAACTTCATTGGCGGCATCCGTTTCGAACATGCCATATCGGACTACTGGGAACAGGAAAAGTATATCCCCGAACAAAGTCGGATATACAATGACTGGTGTCCCAATCTTTCCATCGACTTCCCAATAAAAAATGCACAAGTAAGCCTCAGCTACACAACTAAAACAAACCGTCCCAGCTTCTTTCAGTTGCGCAGTTCATTAAGTTACAACAATCGCTTCATTTACGAAGGCGGAAACCCAATGTTAATACCGGAGACCAACCATGACCTGCAACTCTCCACCATTTACAAATGGCTGCAATTCAACCTCAACTATCAATATCGTAAGAATGCTATTGCTTTTATGACGAAAGAATACGAAGAGAATCCAGATGCAGTCATTTTCACCACAGGTAACTTCAAACGCATGCAATATATCACAGCATCACTGCACCTTTCGCCCACTATCGGCATCTGGAAACCTGAACTCGGTGTATATTTCACTCAACCATTTTTTCAGGTAACCAATCAAGGAAGCACTCGTAGCATGAACCGCTCCAGCATTTACACTTTCTGGCAAAACAGTTTCAGCTTACCCAACGAATGGGTGGTTTCGTTCGATGCCGACTATCAAAGCAAAGGCAACTTCGGTGCCATGTTACAATCTTCCTATTGGGGTGTAGACATAGGAGTACGTAAAATGTTTCTTAACAAGAAACTGACGCTCAACTTACAAGCCAATGATTTATGGAACTCACGTTACAGTTCTTTCATGCTTTTCGGCTCCAAACTAACCTACACAAAAAAAGCCAATCAGGATTCGCGTAGCATCTCACTCTCCATCAGTTATCGCTTCAACGCTACCGGTAAGGCATATAAAGGACAACACGTATCGGACAAAGATTTGCAAAGGCTGTAAAATTAGCAAGAGTCACAGACGTTCCCGACACATATACCTACCAAATTGTTACCAGTAGTACAACTTGTATTGTATGAGTAGTAGTACTTGAGAGTACACAAGTTGTACTACTGTAACATCTGTGTTGCAGGAAAAAAAGGAGTGGAATAAACTTTTCGACACAGAATGTTGCACCAAGTAAAAGTTTATCTTATTTTTGCGGCTTAACAACTATAAATCATAACCTTTTGGTCTGAAAACACTAACAAATTATGGATACAAGCAAAATTGTCGGAGAAAAAATCAAGTCACTCCGTGAAAGCCAATCCATCAGTATGGAAGAGCTGGGACAGCGTTCGGGACTTGCTATCGAACAAATTGAACGCATCGAAAATAATATTGACTTGCCATCATTGGCACCTCTCATCAAGATAGCTCGCGTACTTGGCGTACGTTTGGGCACTTTCCTCGACGATCAAGATGAAAACGGACCTGTAGTTTGTCGGAAATCAGAAGCTAAGGACAGTATCAGTTTCTCCAACAATGCCATCCATTCACGCAAGCATATGGAGTACCACTCACTATCCAAGTCTAAGGCAGACCGTCACATGGAGCCATTCATTATCGACGTAGCTGCTACCAACGATAGCGATTTCGTACTCTCCTCCCACGAAGGTGAAGAGTTTATTATGGTCATGGAAGGAACTATGGAAATAAGCTATGGCAAGCACACTTATCTCCTTGAGGAAGGCGACAGCATTTATTATGACTCTATCGTACCGCATCACGTACACGCTTATGAAGGCCAGGCAGCTAAAATACTGGCAGTAATTTATACACCAATTTAAGTATAAGGTATAAAGTATTAAATATTAAGTATAAGCCATGCGGCATAATAGCATAGCACCTTATACTTAACACTTTACACCTTATACTTTATATTTAATACTTTATACCTTATATTTATATTTTACACCACTTTATCATCATGTTATACGAAAGAACGCTCGGCCAATGGCTGGAGCATTGGGCAGAAACTACTCCTGACAAAGAATACATCGTTTACTCCGACCGCAACCTACGTTTTACATGGAGTCAGTTCAACCATCGAGTAGACGATATGGCAAAAGGTCTTATCGCTATCGGTGTAGAACGGGGAACACACGTCGGCATTTGGGCGGCAAACGTACCCGACTGGCTGACATTGTTATATGCTTGTGCTAAAATTGGAGCTGTCTATGTAACAGTAAATACCAATTACAAACAAGCAGAGTTGGAATATCTGTGTGAAAACTCGGATATGCATACCCTCTGTATCGTCAATGGTGAAAAGGACAGTGACTTCGTGCAAATGACCTATACCATGCTTCCGGAACTGAAAAACTGCGAACGTGGGCATCTGAAAAGCGAACGTTTCCCGTACATGAAAAACGTGATTTATGTGGGACAGGAGAAACACCGGGGGATGTATAATACTTCCGAAATTCTTCTTTTAGGCGATAATGTAGAAGACGCTCGATTGGAAGAGCTCAAAGCCCGGGTAGATTGCCACGATGTAGTAAACATGCAATATACTTCAGGAACCACGGGATTTCCCAAAGGAGTTATGCTCACTCATCATAATATAGCCAACAATGGTTTCCTAACAGGTGAACACATGAAATTTACTGCCGATGACAAACTTTGTTGTTGTGTTCCGTTGTTCCACTGTTTCGGGGTGGTACTTGCCACCATGAACTGCTTGACGCACGGTTGTACACAAGTTATGGTAGAGCGCTTCAACCCTTTAGTGGTGCTTGCTTCCATCCATAAAGAGCGCTGTACTGCCCTTTACGGAGTACCCACCATGTTTATTGCAGAGTTGAACCATCCGATGTTCGATTTATTCGATATGTCTTGCCTGCGTACAGGTATCATGGCAGGTTCACTCTGCCCGGTGGAACTGATGAAGCAGGTGGAAGAGAAGATGTATATGAAAGTAACCAGTGTCTACGGGTTGACTGAAGCTTCTCCCGGCATGACTGCCACGCGGATTGACGATCCGTTTGATGCACGCTGCAATACCGTGGGACGTGATTTCGAGTATACGGAGGTACAAGTGATTGATCCTGAAACTGGCGAGGAATGTCCGGTGGGCGTACAGGGAGAAATGTGTAACCGTGGTTATAACACCATGAAAGGATACTACAAGAACCCGCAAGCCACGGCTGAAGTGATCGATAAAAACAACTTCCTACATTCCGGTGATTTGGGGATAAAAGATGAAAATGGCAACTATCGCATTACAGGACGCATCAAAGATATGATAATACGTGGCGGTGAAAACATCTATCCACGCGAAATAGAAGAGTTTCTTTATCAGTTGGAAGGCGTAAAAGATGTACAAGTTGCAGGTATTCCTTCAAAGAAGTATGGAGAGGCTGTCGGTGCTTTCATCATCTTACATGAAGGAGTAAACATGCACGAATCGGATGTACGCGATTTCTGTAGCGGAAAAATCTCACGCTACAAAATACCCAAATATATCTTCTTCATAAAAGAATTTCCAATGACAGGCAGCGGCAAGATACAGAAATTCAAACTGAAAGATGTAGGCTTGCAACTATGCAAAGAGCAAGGTATAGAAATTATTTGATAAGTTGAGAATTAAAAGTTAAGAGTTGAAGATTGATGTGCAATATAATAGCCAGGCAACTTTCAACTCTCAACTATTCCATCGGCAGTGTAAAGTAAAATGTCGTACCCAAGCTTTCTCCGGAACGAACCCAAATACGACCACCCATACGTTCCACCATCATACGGCAAAGCGTTAACCCCAATCCTGTCCCTTGAGCAAAATTATTCAATTTGCCAAAACGTTCGAAGATGGTGGCGACACGACTGGCAGGAATACCACTTCCGGAATCTCTAACATAGAATTGTAACGCATTCCCTTTACGTTGAAAACCTATATGAATCTCTCCGGAGGGGGTGAACTTAACAGCATTGCTTAGCAAATTCGACAAAATCTGCGAGATACGTATCCTGTCTCCTAAGATATTCAAACCTTTATCAACTTCGTCCAGTTTCATCAGAACACCTTTCTGCACTTTATTCCGATAAAGTTGGTATTCTTTCAAACAAATGGAGTAAGGATTCATTTTCTCTTTCACAAATTCAATAGAACCCGCCTCCAAAGAAGAAAGATCCAGGATATCATTAAACAAATTCAACAACAACTCCGAGTTTTTCTCGATAATATCACAATATTCCTTTTTCTCAGCCTCATGTCCGGGCTCTACCACTAACCTGGAAAAGCCGACAATGGCATTCAAAGGAGTACGAATCTCATGGCTCATATTAGCAAAAAACGCAGACTTCAACCGGTCTGACTCTTCTGCCTTCATGCGGGCAGCAATCAATTCCTTTTCCGCTTTCACGCGGCTGGTCACATCCCGGCACATACAAAGCAAATATTCATCCCCCAAAGGACAAACACGATTTTCATAATAATGCCTTTCACCCTGGAATATCAGCGAATGTTCCGCCGTATGCGCCTCGCCCGTACGAATAACCTCATCCATATTGGAGCGAATATGTGAATAAGCTTCTTCAGGAACGACATCTTTCAGATTGGAGCGAAGCAATTCATCATTGGAAACTCCTTCCACATGATTAGTATGGGGCGCTGATACCAGTTCAATAAAATTAGCATCGTAATCGGAAACAGTAATCATATCAGGAAAAGCATTCAGTATTTCCTGATAAAATTTATCACGAAAACGTCCGGACGCTTCGGTAGGCAAGTTATCTTCCTTTTTATTTTTATTATCAATCATTTAGGACATCTGTTGAGCGCTTCAAAACGTGTTGAGGCTTACAAATATACAACAAATATTTATAAACGTCAACATATATTCGCATCTTTTATTTAAAAAATAACAAAGCTTTTGCCCTACTAATCAGAATGTTCTATCTTTGAATAAGATAAGCTACACCTTAGCAGTAAAAATAAGCCAGCTTATTTTGTACTGCTTTCGGTTTGCATTATCTTTGCATCACTTTTTATTAAACTACTTATAGATATGTCTAAAGAAATCTTCTCTACTCTGCCTTACAAAGTGGCAGACATTACGCTTGCCGACTTCGGTCGCAAGGAAATCGATTTGGCAGAAAAAGAAATGCCCGGCCTCATGGCTCTTCGCGAAAAGTATGGAGAAACAAAACCGCTGAAAGGCGCCCGTATCATGGGTTCTCTACATATGACCATCCAAACAGCAGTGTTAATTGAGACGCTTGTTGCGTTGGGTGCCGAAGTTCGCTGGTGCTCTTGTAATATTTACTCCACCCAAGATCATGCAGCGGCTGCTATTGCTGCCAGCGGCGTGGCTGTATTTGCCTGGAAAGGGGAAACACTGGCTGATTACTGGTGGTGTACACTCCAAGCATTGAATTTTGAAGGCGACAAAGGGCCGACCGTAATTGTTGATGATGGCGGAGATGCAACAATGATGATCCATGTAGGTTATGAAGCAGAAAACAATGCCGCTGTATTAGAGAAAGAAGTTCACGCTGAAGATGAGATTGAGTTGAATGCTATCCTGAAAAAAGTATTGGCAGTAGACAACAGCCATTGGCATCGTGTAGCCGCTGAAGTACAAGGTGTATCGGAAGAGACGACTACCGGTGTACACCGTCTGTATCAGATGCAGGAAGAGGGCAAATTGCTGTTCCCGGCATTTAATGTAAACGACTCGGTAACGAAATCCAAGTTTGACAATCTGTACGGTTGCCGCGAGTCTCTTGCTGACGGTATCAAGCGCGCCACGGATGTAATGATTGCCGGTAAAGTGGTAGTCGTTTGCGGTTATGGTGATGTAGGTAAAGGTTGTTCACACTCCATGCGTTCTTACGGAGCTCGCGTATTGGTAACGGAAGTTGACCCAATCTGCGCATTACAAGCTGCGATGGAAGGCTTCGAAGTAGTTACTATGGAAGAAGCTTGTTCCGAAGGGAATATCTTTGTGACGACTACGGGCAACATCGACATCATCCGTATCGACCACATGGAAAAGATGAAAGACCAGGCTATTGTGTGCAACATCGGACACTTCGACAACGAGATACAGGTAGATGCCCTGAAACATTATGCAGGTATCAAACGTGTCAATATCAAACCGCAGGTAGACCGCTATTATTTCCCTGACGGACACAGCATCATCTTGCTTGCCGACGGCCGTCTGGTCAACCTGGGTTGCGCTACTGGTCACCCGTCTTTCGTAATGAGTAATTCATTCACCAACCAGACATTGGCACAAATTGAGTTGTTCAATAAGAAATACGAAACCGGCGTTTATCGCCTGCCTAAGTATTTGGACGAAGAAGTTGCCCGCTTGCACCTCGAAAAGATTGGTGTGAAACTGACCAAGCTGTCTCCTGAGCAGGCCGCCTATATCGGTGTCAATGTAGACGGACCGTACAAAGCAGAACATTATCGTTATTAACGAAGTTGATAATTGATAGTTGATAGTTGATAGTTACCCTGCGGCATACAGCACAATCTAACTATCAACTATCAATCATCAACTTTCAACTTCATAGAATCAAAGATTTTATGAAAAAGCTTCTCCCCGATCTCATTGCCATTCTGGCATTCGCCGTACTATCATTTGCCTATTTCTTCCCGGCCGACATAGAAAACCGTATATTGTTCCAGCACGATACCGCTGCCGGAGCAGGTGCCGGACAGGAAGCGGTACAATACCACGAACAGACGGGAGAACGTACCCGCTGGACGAACTCCATTTTTGGTGGTATGCCTACCTATCAGATATCACCGTCCTATGACTCCACCAAGCCGATACAATGGACGCAAAAAGTTTACCAACTCTTTCTGCCCAGTTACGTGAACCTGACGTTTATAATGATGTTAGGCTTCTATATCCTATTACGGGTATTCGGCATGCCGGTGTGGCTGTCGGGATTGGGAGGAATCATGTGGGCATTTTCGTCCTATTTCTTTATACTGATATCAGCCGGACACATCTGGAAGTTTGTTACGCTGGCTTATATTCCCCCTACAATAGCAGGTATCGTACTTGCCTACCGAGGCAAATTACTGGCGGGCGGTATTGTGACAGCATTGTTCATTGCCCTGCAAATCATGTCGAACCATGTGCAGATGTCTTACTACTTCCTGTTTGTCATCCTGTTCATAGCGGGAGCCTACTTTGAAGATGCCTGGCGTAACAAAACGTTGCCTAAGTTCTTTAAAGCAAGTGCCGTGCTGGTTGTTGCCGCACTTATCGGTGTAGCCGCCAACTTATCCAACCTCTACCACACATATACGTACAGTAAAGAAACCATGCGTGGCAAAAGCGAACTGGTACAGACCGGGGAAGCTGCCAAGCAAACCAGTAGCGGATTGGACCGTGACTACATCACGAATTGGAGTTATGGCATCGGCGAAACACTAACCTTACTTGTTCCTAATTACAAAGGCGGTTCATCATCCGCTCCCCTCAGCCAGAGCGAAACCGCTATGGAAAAGGCAAACCCGATGTATAGCGGACTATACAACTCATTCCCGCAATATTTCGGCGACCAGCCCTGGACGGCAGGTCCTGTTTACGTAGGCGCATTCGTACTATTCCTGTTTGTCTTGGGATGTTTCATCGTAAAAGGTCCTTTGAAATGGGCATTGGTGGGAGCTACATTCTTCTCCATCGTTCTGGCATGGGGTAAGAATTTCATGCCGCTCACGGACTTCTTTATCGACTATATCCCGATGTACAGCAAGTTCCGTGCAGTGTCTTCCATTCTTGTCATTGCAGAATTCACGATACCGCTATTGGCAATCTTTGCCTTGAAGCGCGTGTTGGACGAACCCGAAATATTAAAGAAAGACAAGAAAGCTCTTGGTATCAGCATTCTCCTCACGGCAGGTGTGGCCTTGCTGCTTGTCATAGCGCCGGGTAGTCTTAGTTCCGGTTTTGTTCCTGCCGGAGAATTGCAGATGCTGCAAAATGCGGTTAGCCAGAAGATGATTCCCGAAAACGAGCTATCTGGCATCCTTGCCAATTTGCAGGAAATGCGGGAAGCGCTTGTCAGTGCCGACGCATTGCGAAGCTTCGTAATAATAGGTATCGGCTGTACCCTGCTCTGGCTCTATGCAATAGGCAAACTGCGCAGTTCGCTGACTGTCGCAGGCATTACACTACTTTGTATCGGTGACATGTGGAGCGTCAACAAACGCTACCTCCACGATGAACAGTTCGTACCCGGTTCCATTCAAACGGAGACATTCACAAAGACGAACACCGATGAACTGATTTTGCAAGACCCGGCTTTAGACTACCGTGTACTGAATTTTGCAACCGATGCCTTTAACGAGAACAACACCTCCTATTGGCATAAGAACATCGGTGGATACCATGCTGCCAAACTGCGCCGTTACCAAGAGATGATAGAAAACCACATATCTCCCGAAATGCAGGCCGCTTATCAGGAGATAGCCACGGCAGGCGGAGAAATGGATAGTGTGGACGCTTCTAAGTTCCGCGTACTGAATATGTTGAATACGAAGTATTTTATCTTCCCTGCGGGAAAACAGGGACAAACCGTTCCTGTATTGAATCCGTATGCCTACGGTAACGCATGGTTTGTAGACAAGGTACAATATGTAGACAACGCCAATCAGGAAATCGATGCGCTTCACTCCGTACTCCCTACCGAGACAGCCGTAGTAGATACCCGTTTTAAGAATGTACTGAAAGGTGCGACAGAAGGATACAAAGATAGCCTTTCCACCATCCGCCTGACAAGCTACGAGCCTAACCGGTTGGTTTATGAAACCGAAAATGCCAAAGACGGCGTCGTTGTATTCTCTGAGATTTATTATCCGGATGGCTGGCAAGTTACTATCGACGGGCAACCCGCCCAATTGGGACGTGCCGATTACATCCTGCGTACAATGTATGTACCTGCGGGCAAGCACACCATTGAAATGCGCTTTGACCCTAAAAGCCTGCATGTAACGGAAGGTATTGCCTACGGCGCACTCATCTTATTGATTCTGGGCGTGATTGTCTCCGTATGGATAGCCCGGAAGAAGTATTCTAAATAACAAGATAATAATTTTACTTTGAGCGGCACTGGGGAACCTATTGTTCCCCAATGCCGCTCATGTTATTTCACCGTGAAAGGGGAAGACTTCTTTTCAAAAAAACAAAATTACAGAGAAACTTAACAAATTATTAAAATACATTTGGTATATTTGCATAAATGAAAGCAAATAGGTACTTTTTAGTAGTAATATCTATCTTATTGAGCCTTTACGCTTGTAAAGACATGACTTATCCTAATACTTTGCTACTTGCAGATAGTCTTACAAGTAGTAAGCCGGATAGCGCCATCGTATTATTGGAAACGTTAAAAAGTGATATACTTACCGCTTCGGAAGGAACACAAATGTATTATCACCTACTTTGTATTAAAGCAAATGACAAGGCATACGTTCTGCACACTTCAGATAGCCTGATACGTGAGGTACTACATTATTATATAGATAAAGATGATAAGCGGCATTTACCCGAAGCATATTATTATGCCGGAAGGGTATATCGGGATTTGGGAGATGCGCCACAAGCACTGGATTACTTTGAAAAGGCATTGGAGGTATCGCCCGAAGAGAAAGTAACTAATTTGAAAAACAAAATCTATAGCCAGATGGGAACATTGTTCGCTTATCAAGGAATGTACGCTGAAGCTTTAGGAATGTATAAAAGAGGACAACAAGGCGATAGCGTATTGAAAGACAGTGCAAATATGATTTTCGATTTGAGAGACATAGCCAATATGTATAAAGCACTCAGAAAAACGGATAGTGCATTAATCTGTTTCAAAAAAGCAAATCTGCTAAGTCAACAATTACAACGAAAAGACTTGTTCAATATGGTACAAAGCCAACTTGCTGCTCTTTACATTGAACTGCAAGAGTTTGATTCTGCCCGAATACCTTTGCAGAATGCCTTAAGAGATATTGAACGGCCTAACAAAAGTGGTATTTATGTAATAGCTGCTCATTTCTACGATGCAACCAGTAAAAAAGATTCTGCCATTTGGTATTATAATGAACTTTTAGATTTTGGCTCCGTCTATGCTCAAAGAACTGCTTATCGCAGATTGTTAGAATTCAGCATCAAGCAAAATGGCACAAAGCAAGCATCAGACTACCTATATGGCTATCTCCAATGTATAGATTCTATACAAAAGCTGACGCAAACAGAGATCATTAACCGCATGTACTCACTATATAACTATCAATTGCGCGAAAAAGAAAATATACAGTTGAAGATAGAAAACCGTAACAAGATACTATGGATATGGATTATTACCGGAGGGCTTGTCATCACTCTATTGTTCTTCATAGTTTACAGACAATACAGTAAAAGGAAGGGGTTGGAGTTAAAGCAACAATTGGACAAACTTCAAACAATAGAAAAAGAAAATCAAGAAAAAATTGAATTCCTTGAAAGATACAAGTCTCAAAAAGAAGAATTAGAAAAGAGTTTGGCAAATATAAACATTTCTGAAGATAGCATTCAAAAAAAACAATTAGGACAGAAGTTGAAAATGCTCAACCACATATTACAACAAAAAACGATAGAAAACGAACAAGAGAAAGAAGCCCAAGAATATCTGTTCAACTCTGGTTTGTACAAGCAACTCTTAGAACGAATCAACTCAGTACGCGGTGAAGCCTACATTACTTGCGAAGAATGGGAATTGCTAAAAAATATTCTTTCACCCGCTTTTCCCACTTTCTTCGAAAGATTGCACTCACTTCATGCTCTCAACGAAAATGAGTTGCACGTCTGTGTGCTTCTTAAACTCCGGTTTCGTCCGGCAGATATTGCCCGCCTGCTTGGACTAAAGCCAGAAAGTATTTCATCTATCCGGAAGCGGCTTTACCAGAAAGTAACAGGTAATAACGGAAGTCCGGAAATGTGGGACAAGATTATATACTCATTATAAAGCACTTACCTATAATCAAAACACCAAATAGCCATTCCTGCACACTCTTTTGCACACAAATCAAAGTTTTAGCACATATCTCTGCACACACATTCATAAGTAAAATACTTTTATATAGTCTGACTAATTGCCATTTTTGTCGTAGCAAAAAAAATAGAATCAGATGAAAACGAAGTATCTACTACTATTAGTGTTAAGCATATTCTGCTATATAAACTCAAAAGCAGAAGAACAAAAAATTTCTCTTTTTTGTACTTGTACAGAAGAAGATGAGTGGGTAAGAGATCGTCGTTCTATCTCCATGGAACCTACCGCAATCATCGACGGAAATATCCTACGTATCTATTCGAATGTAACAATAGAGAATGTATCAATCGTAATTAGAGATAAATCAGGCAATATAATCTATTCTAATATTAATATGATAGCATCGCAATGTCATACATTTGAAATCTATGATTTACCAGAAGGTGACTATATATTGGAGTTTGAATTTGGTGACACTTCCTATTATGGCTATTTTTCCTATTAATCAAAAGAAAAGATTCAAGTCGACTATAATCTCTCAGACCAGACTGCCGAAAGGCGCGGAAACCGAAAAGCGTAATGAGTAGGGCTTATATCTAAAATTCTATTTTGTATGAAAGAACAAGATGAATTCAAAATGACGAACGAATTATTGGAGAAGGTACTGGGTGGCTCTAATGCTCTCTCTAACGCAAAGATTTTCACCTTTACAGGTGTTTATGCAGCAAGACAGGCTCAGTTAGTTGATATTATACATTCGAGCTGCGCTTGTGGTTGCGGTTGTACAGGAGGAGCTGGTGGCGGTAATGGTGCTGGCTAAACTGTATAGGGCATGTGCTTGAAAAAGCGAAACTGTTTCTAAGGCACATGCCTTTTTATAGTAATTTATATATATTATCAACGACTTATACTATATTTGCGTATCGCACTAATTTGATATTTACAATGAAAATACTCGATAATCCCAATTATATGATATTGAAGGATGGAGAAGACTATATTTTCTATAATTCAAACCGACATTTTGCATGTAGAATCAGCGAATTAGACTTATCTATATTCAATTTAATTTATTTGTATGAATCTTTTGAGAAAGTAGTCCAAACTATACCAGCAAAGTATCATAAGTATATCAAAAATGTATATGATGCAGTTGTTAATAATCAAATTTTATCCGAGAAACCTATTCTAAACTATAATGACATAGAGCGGTTGCCACCGCATTCATACTATCTCCACCTGACTTATAAATGCAATTTAGACTGTATTTATTGCTACAATAAGAAAGTGAGAAACAACTTTTCTGAATTAAGCATTGAGAAGTGGAAAATTATGCTTGATAAGATTTTGCCATACACAAAGAAAATTATCATCACCGGAGGAGAACCTTTTCTTACTGATTTATTGCCTAAAGTCATTAGATATATCAGGGAATATGGCAATAGCATACACATTGAGATAATTTCAAACTGCATGACGGATTTTGAGCATTATCAATACAGGGAGGATGTATTCAACCAAATTAACAGTGTCATTTTTAGTTGTGACAACTTAACGGGAGAAGGTCAACAGCGTGTGAATTTCAAGCCCGCCTTGTTTAAGCATAATATTCAGTTCCTTAAAGAAAAATACAGTAAACTGAATATTACTATTAGCAGCGTACATTCAAGTGGTAATTGTTGTGAGCTTGAATATATCCGGGATTTTTGTTCAAATAAAGTCGTAAATTTCAGATCAGTACTAATTGTTCCAAATAGTACCGAAGATATTTCCCTTCTTCCATCTATAGAAGATTTTATTTCCACACTACCTTCCGTCCCGAAAAACTTAGAAGAACTACGTTTCTATTGCGGAGCCGGAGTGGGACTTTTCAGTATTGATCCAGCAGGAAATGTGTTCCCGTGCCAAAGTCTTCATATTGAGGATTATAAAATGGGAAATATATTGCATGATTCAATTGAGGATATATTAAAAAATAATATTTCTGAAGCACTGCGGACAGGTTTTTGTGTTGACAATATTCCTACTTGCAAGGAATGCAACGTAAAATACATTTGTGCCGCTGGCTGCAGGGCAGCCACACTAAATACCGAACAAAGCCCTACTGCTTTCCCACACACTTTATGCGAATATTATAAAGCAAAAGCTCATAACAGTTTGAGGTCTATACCTCAACTAACAACTATAAACTTATATCAATGAGACTGCCCTTATTTATCCTCTCAATCTTATTGCTCTGTTCGGTCTGCCAGGCACAAAACAAGGACACTCACAAAATCCTTGTCACAGTAACCGACAGCATAACCGGAGAACGGTTACCTTTCGCCCTTTTGAAAGTAAAGAGCGCCACAGACTCCTTGTTCCAATACACAGACGCGGAAGGAGCGGCGCAACTTGAACTCCTTAAAGGAAAATATCATTTGGATATAAACTATTTAGGATACCAAACATATCACAACAAGCTAAACTTAAATACGGACACCGAAATTAACGTTGCCATGCAACAACAAAGTCAGAGCCTTTCGGAGGTAGTAATTCATGGGCGTAAACGCCTGATTACAATATCCCCTAAAAGCATCATATACGACATGTCCAAAGACAAAGCCGTACAAGCTTCCGATTTGCTCTCAGCCCTGAAATATGTGCCGCTTATAAACGTTGATGCCAACGATAATATTACCGTCAAAGGCAGCGGCGCTTATTCCATTTATCTGAACGGTGTACCCTACCGGATAGCCCAATCGAACCCTAAGGAAGTATTGCAAAGTATCCCGGCCTCCACAATTTCGAAGATTGAAGTCATCACGGAACTTGACGGACGATATGACGCCGAGACGGGAAATGCCATACTCAACATCATAACAACCAAACGCGCCTTGAACGGTTACTCCCTGACACTGAACGGAGGCGGAGCTACTCAACCTAAAGCCAATTTCGGCACAACCCTGATAGCGACGAAAGGCAACGTGGATTTTTCCGTAGGATATAATTATAACCTTGACGGACAACGGAAACAACCCGTCGAGGTCAAAAGCAGATATGGCACCGACGAGAGCCGGCAAGATATCTCGCTTGACGGTAAAGGCAACGGTAACTGGCAGAACCATACCATACGCGCGCTGTTCTCCTGGGCAATAGACAGTGTAAATTCCCTGTATGCAGACAGCCACGGATTACTCCAAAAAACAGATTTCAAAACCAGTTGGGAACAATTGTTCTCGCAACGGCAACAATCCACGCACTCAACC
The DNA here is from genome assembly GCA_905215345.1 of uncultured bacterium. GTDB lineage: Bacteria > Bacteroidota > Bacteroidia > Bacteroidales > Bacteroidaceae > Bacteroides. Next base: position 184,955 of record CAJMPR010000004.1, on the reverse strand, counting down.
TTTTTAAACCGCAATGACAACTGGTCGGGCAGTGTGGAGTCCAATATAATGTATCGAAACCTTTTCAGAAAAAATAAGAAGCAGGAGCGTTTTGCCGCAGGATACCGCTATACCTATAATCCTGATGTCCGCAACTTCATTCAGCAAAGCAACAAAGGAGGAGACGAGGCTAACAGCCGTTCGAAAACTAACGGAGGCATGAACGAGCATACCGTAATGGCGGATTGGACAATACCTTTTTCTGCCAAACATCAGATGCGTGTAGGAGCCAAGCAGATATTCCGTATCGGGGATACAAAGTCATCTTCTTATTTATTAAATGACGGTCAGTGGGAAAATTCATCACCAACTCTAAGCGCCAATCCTACCAATATGAAGTATAATCAGAATATTTCAGCTCTCTATTCATCTTATACCGCCAGTCTTTGGGACAAACTGACTCTGAACGCAAGTATACGCTGGGAATATGCATTTTTCAAGATGCGATTTCCCGGAAACCGTGATTATGACTATACAACACGGCATAACACCTTCCTGCCACACATAAGTATTGCTTATCAGCCTGATAAAACCTCACGGCTTTCACTAAGTTATGACAGCGGAATACAGAGACCGGGTATCCTGACTCTCAATCCCTTCCTGGCAAATTATTCAGGCTATACGGGAAGCGAAGGAAATCCGGATCTGGCCTATTCCCGCAATCATTATTTGACATTTAATTATATGAAGTATTCCAATATCGTGTTTTTATCCTGCGGACTTTCATACAAACGTCAAGATGATGCTATTATTCCGTATAGCTACTATAACCGTGACAAAAACATGCTTATAAACACTTACGGCAATATCGATAAAACAGATGAAATAGGAGCAAACGTATATTTCAATTACCGGCCTATAAGTATATTGTCACTGATGGCTACAGGAAATATTGACTACTATACTATGAGAAGCGGAAATTATGAGTTGAAACAGAACTCCATTATATACAATGCAACTGTGATGTGTGACGTGTTCTTACAAAAAAGCTGGACTATGGGGCTCCAATACGGGAACTATAAAAACATTCCCTCCGCATGGGGCAAGAGTTATGCCTTCTCATTGTATTCATTTTATGTGAGTAAAAGTTTCTTAGACGGGACTTTAAACATAAAAGCGGTAATCAACTCTCCGTTCAACAAGTATTATCAGATTAAAGACGAGAGAATTCATACAGATTATTACATCCTGCAAACCAACTTTGCCACAGCGCGATCCATAGGAATTAATATCACCTACACGATTAAGAGCGGAAAGAAAAGAGATATAAAGAGAGAGCGTTCACTTCAAAACTCTGATCAACAAACAGGTATAAACTAATGTATAAAAGATTCCCATACGTAAAGCAAAAAGACTCCATGCAATGCGGCATCGCTTGTCTGGCAATGATATGCAACTATTGGGGCAGAGCATATAGCATCGATACTCTTTCTAAATATTGTTTTGCTACAACTAATGGAGTATCAATGCTCGGAATTTCGGAAGCTGCTATGGAACTGGGATTTACGACCACAGCAAAATGCCTAAATTTAAAGCAATTGTCCGACGTACAGGTTCCATGCATTTTACATTGGAACCAGAATCATTTTGTAGTACTTTATAAAGTGAAGGGAAATAAAAAATTTTATATTGCCGATCCTGGAAAAGGGCGAATCGCTTATTCATTAAGTGAGTTTAAAAGTCACTGGATCAGTACTCAATTAAAAAATGAAGAAAAGGGAATAGCCTTGTTTTTAGAACCCACAACTGAATTTAAAAATAAAGCCATTAAGTGCGCGACTGAAAAACGATCATTTCGTTTCTTGCTAAACTATTTAAAACAATATCGTAAGTATTTCACACAGATAATAATAGGGCTACTTCTTGGATGCATATTACAGCTCATTATGCCATTCTTGACGCAATCCATTGTTGATGTTGGTATCAAGAACGGAGATATCGGCTTTATATGGCTTGTTCTTTTAGGTGAATTGATGATTGTCATAGGAAGAACCGCAACGGACTTTATCCGGCGTTGGCTATTACTCCACATCTCTATGCGTATAAACATCTCGCTCGTTAGTGACTTTTTTATCAAATTGATGAAACTTCCCATGTCGTTTTTCGATACAAAGTTAATGGGAGATTTGCTACAACGGATAGGCGACCATAGTCGGATACAATCATTTCTGACAAACCAGGTACTAAGCGTAATATTTACATTTTTAAGTTTTATCATATTTGGAGCTGTATTATTGTTTTACGATAAACTAATATTCGGAGTATTCATAATTGGCAGTTCACTCTATGGACTATGGATTGCAACCTTTTTAAAGCGTCGTAAGGTACTGGATTATGAGTTATTTGAACATTTAGCAAAAAATCAAAATAAAACATATCAACTTATTTCCTCCATGCAAGAAATTAAACTGCAAGATTGTGAAAGGCGCCGCCGTTGGGAATGGGAAGATACACAAGCTGATTTGTTTACCGTTCAGATGAAATCACTCAAACTACAACAGTCCCAAGAAGCTGGAAGCATCTTTATCAATGAGGTTAAAAACATTCTCATTACCGTATTAGCAGCTACCGCAGTTATTAATGGACAAATGACATTGGGTGCAATGCTTGCCGTGCAGTATATCATAGGTCAGTTAAACAGTCCGGTAGAACAGTTTATGAGTTTCATATATTCTCTTCAAGATGTAAAAATCTCACTTGAACGCATTAATGAAATTCATGAATCCGGAAATGAAGAGAATAAGGACAGACAAGTTGTTGAATTTACTGATAAAGATAAATCAATCACTATTAAAGCTATTGATTTCAAATATGATGCTCATGCGTTGAAAAAAACGCTGGAAGGAATTTCTTTCAAAATACCTCAAGGGAAAGTCACAGCTATTGTAGGCGCATCGGGAAGTGGAAAGACCACTCTTATTAAATTGATACTTGGGTATTATCTCGTAATGTCCGGGGACATCAATATCAGCGGAAGGAACATTAACGAATACAATCTTAAGTGGTGGCGAAAGCATTGTGGAGTCGTCATGCAAGATGGAGTGATTTTTTCCGAAACCATAACCCGCAATATAGCAGTTAATGATGATGAAATTAACATTGAACGCCTTGAACAAGCAGCCCGTATTGCTAACATTCATGATTATATTATGGGACTCCCATTAAAATACAATACCATAATTGGTCGTGACGGTATGGGACTAAGCCAAGGACAGAAGCAACGTATACTGATTGCTCGAGCTGTATATAAAAATCCAGATTTTATCTTTCTCGATGAAGCAACTAACGCACTTGATGCAAAGAACGAGCGAGCTATTGTAGAAAACCTTGATGAATTTTACAAAGGGCGCACTGTTGTAATAGTAGCCCATCGTCTGTCTACCGTCAAACACGCAGACCAAATCATTGTTCTTGATGGTGGTAAAGTCGTTGAGATTGGTAATCATGAATCTCTCATTACATCGAAAGGCGCATACTACAATTTGGTCAAAAATCAACTGGAGCTGGGAAACTGAAATATTTTACAGCAATGGAAACAAATGATAAAATCGAACTGAGAAGCGAAAAAGTACGAAAGCTAATTGGCGATATTCCACCAATATTGGTTCAGTGGGGCATCGTAATTATTATACTAATTTTTATAGCTTTGATTGTAGCTATTATATTTATACCATACCCTTACTCTAATGGAGAAACAATTTTACAACATATTTTAGGCGTTTAGTCCGTTTAAATTTTCCTTAGCATTCTTTTGAGAGTTATTTTTGAGGATGTTTTTCCGTCACGGCGGATGTTCTCCATCCGCTGCGACAGATTACATCCTGCGTACAATGTACGTACCCGCAGGCAGGCACACCATTGAAATGCGCTTTGACCCCAAGAGCCTGCATGTAACGGAAGGTATTGCTTACGGTGCACTCATTCTATTGGTTTTGGGTGTGATTGTCATTGTATGGATAGCCCGGAAGAAGTATTCTAAATAACAAGATTGACTTTCTGAGTCTTCGTCTTGCCTGAAAATAAAATATGTCGCAGCTAATCCGGACGGGATTAGCCGGATGCTTATTTGCCGGAACGATACAAAAAGTTTAACAGGTGTAACATTGCCCTAACTTTCTTTCTCATTACTTTGCAATATCATATCTTTTATTTTCATTTGTACCAATTAACCGGCATATTCTACTTAATCAAAATACTAAAAACGACATGACTAAAAAGATTATCTTATTGTGCAGTATGCTTGCACTCCTTTCGGGGACGGTATGCTCGGGAACAGAGAAGTATCAGTATTTGTTTCAGAATCCTAAACTAAAAATAGAAGAACGTGTTGACAATTTGATGTCATTGCTCACCCTTCAAGAGAAAGTCAGCATGATGATTAACCGTTCATTAGCCATTGAAAGATTAGGTATTCCCGCCTATAATTGGTGGGGAGAAGCTTGCCACGGCCTGATAGCAGGTGGAGTTACCGTATTCCCTCAATCCATCGCACTGGCCGCCACTTTTGACGACCCTTCACAACTGGCTACCTTTACAATGGTGTCGGATGAAGCGCGTGCACGCTACAATACCTTGCCGCTCGACGGTGATATAGGTCCATATGTATCAGCCATCCCCAATCTTACTTTCTGGGCCCCCAACATCAATATATTTCGAGACCCCCGCTGGGGAAGAGGTCAAGAGACTTACGGAGAAGACCCTTTCCTAATGTCAAGGATGGGCTTAAACGTCGTATTGGGAATGCAAGGAGATGATAAACATTATTACAAAACACATGCCTGCGCCAAGCATTATGGAGTACATAGCGGTCCGGAGCCATTACGCCACGAATTTAACGCCGTGGTTTCGATGCGCGATTTGTGGGAAACTTACCTACCCGCTTTCGAGACATTGGTAGTCAAGGGTAATGTACGCGAAGTAATGTGTGCATACAGCGCCTATGAAGGGGAGCCATGCTGCGCCAGCAACCGCTTATTAGTAGACATACTGCGCAATCGCTGGGGATTTGACGGAATGGTGGTAAGCGATTGCGACGCAATCAATGATTTTTATGTGAAAGGCCGTCACGAGACACACCCGGATGCCGCGACAGCCAGTGCAGACGCAGTACTGACCGGCACTGACCTGGAATGCGGACGAAGTTACAATGCATTGATAGAAGCCGTAGAGAAAGGTATAATCAAGGAAAAAGACATAGATGTTTCTTTACGCCGCGTCCTTACCGAACGTTTTCGCTTAGGATTATTGGACCCGGCCGAATATGTACCTTACTCCCAAATACCGGGTAGCGTGATTGACTGCCAAAAACACCGGGACCATGCCTTAAAGATGGCTCAGGAAGCACAGGTATTATTAAAGAACGAAGGCAACATACTGCCACTGAACAAAAGCATCAAATCTATTGCCGTAGTTGGTCCCAACATCAACGACTCCATTATGATGCGCGGCAATTACAGTGGCTCACCCACTCATTGCATCACCATTCTGCAAGGTCTCAAAAACAAGTTGCCGAACACTCGCATCATCTCCGAACGCGGCAGTGAAATCGACTCAGATTACTTGCAGATACCTCAAAAACATTTAGTGAAACATGGTACGGAAAAAGGCTTTTTGGCACAATATTATGCCACACCCGACTTTTCCGGAAAGGTAATCAACACCAGCCATGCAGAAGCAATCAACTTCCGTACAGAAGGCGGATATGGATTTGGAAAGGATGTACCTTCTTCAGATTTCAGCGCCAAATATTCCGGAACATACATTCCGGATTTCACCGGTACACTTTGTTTCTCTATTCGAGGCGACAATTATGTGCTAAAGGTAAACAACAAAAAAATAGGTGAATATGCCCCCAAGGAACTGTCGTTCAAATATACCCGGGGGATGGATCTTACAGAAGCCCAACGTCGGGAGTACACTGAATTAATGAAAGGCAGACGCGGTTCCATTTACACGCTTCAAGTAAAGGAAGGTGAAACCTATCAAATAGCCCTTGATTACAAATCCGGTAAAGAAGGAAGCGTCTCACAACTTTCTGTCGATATGTATGAACGCAAACTGGCAACATTTGAAGAACTAAAAGAGAAAATCAAAGATGCTGAGGTCATCATATACGTAGGCGGCATTACTTCCACGCAAGAAGGCGAAGGGCATGAACGCGCGAAAATTGAGTTGCCCGACGTACAAAAACGCTTTTTAAAAGCAATGCGCGAAACCGGCAAACCCGTAATCTATGTAAATTGTTCCGGTAGCGCCATAGCATTGGCCGACATCGATTATGCATACGATGCACTCTTACAAGCCTGGTATCCGGGACAAGAAGGAGGTACAGCGGTTGCCGATGTATTGTTTGGCGATTACAATCCTTCCGGAAAGCTTCCTGTGACATTCTACAAGTCAACGGAACAGTTACCCGAATTTACCAATTACAGCATGGAGAACCGTACTTATCGCTATTTTAAAGGCGAACCCCAATATGCGTTTGGTTATGGATTAAGCTATACGGATTTTAAATTTGGCGAAGCCTCTCTCTCTTCCGGTTCAATCAAAGCGGGCGAGAAAGTAGACATCACTATTCCACTGACCAATGCCGGCAAAATGGATGGTGCCGAAGTAGTACAAGTATATGTAAAAAGCCTGACCAATCCTAATGCACCTATCAAATCGCTCAAAGGTTACGTACGCCAAGATATAAAAGCCGGTAAAAGTGAGAAAGTGAAAATCACACTCGAGCCTGAATCTTTTGCTTACCACGACGCAAATGTAGACGGACTGAAAGTTTTCCCTGGTAAATATCAAATATTGTATGGCAATTCCTCACGAGATATAGACCTAAAATCATTGGATTTGGAAGTTACGCCTGCCGCACAATAAAAACGGATACCGCAACAACATTCTTCAATCGAACACTTCCCTGCTATATATAGCAATGAATAAGCCGCATTCTGGGATATTCCTTAAGCTAAAAACATAAGGAATATCCCTATTTTGCAATCTGCCGGATTATCCATTTATTAACGGCATTTATTGGTATTCTCTCCTATATTGAGTACCTTTGAGCCTGAGACTGAATAGGAAAAACATCCGGATGTTTTCGGTATTCAGTCCCAAGGTGTAGGGTGTTCAGCCAGTAAGGAAGACCGATAGCGATTGCTTCGGCTAATAATAAACAGGAGGAAAGAAATATGTCTATAAATTACGTTGTCCGCAAGAAAGTGGACAAGAGTGGAGATAAAGAAGTAGTGCGTTATTATGCCACATCAAAGGTGTTGCAGCACGAACCGGTAAGTAATGATGAGCTTGCCTCACGATTGGCACAGGCCAGTTCATTGCAAACGGGTGATGCCCAGTCCGTACTGGTACAGTTGCCAGACATCATAGCGGACTATCTGGCAAGTGGCCGCACGGTGAACATCAAGGGCTTGGGAAATTTCTTTCCAGCCGTCACCAGCCAACCGGTAGAGCGGATAGAAGATTGTACGGCAGACAAAGTACGCGTTTCGCGTATCTGCTTCAAGGCCGCAAAGGGATTTATGCAACGCATCAACAGAAGGCTCGATATGTTCAGCTTCCAGGTGAGAGAGGTGAAGAAAGGGCTCAAGAAGAAAGGACAAGAGTAAGCTCTTATCACATCACTTCAGCAACCGGCGCGAAAGATAGCGTACAGGATACCATACGGACAGGAAACCGACGGTTATCACGGTGACAAATATCAGCAGTACATCCATAAAATGAACACTGACAGGATAAGTATCCACAACAAAGCTTCCATCACCTCCTAAGGCAATAATACCAAAATACTGCTGAAGAAAACAAAGTAACAAACCGACAATAATACCGGCACAAGCTCCGAATACGGAAATCAGACGTCCTTCGAATAAGAAAATGCGAGCTATCAAACGGTCGTCCGCACCGAGGTTACGCAAAGTTTCCACGTCTTCGCGTTTATCCAGAATGAGCATGGAAAGCGAACCGATAACATTGAAGCAAGCAATACCAAGAATAAAAGTAAGAAAAAGATAAGAGATGAACTTCTCTATTTCCATGATACGAAATACATCCGCTTGCTGCTCATAACGGTTCTGCACAATAAACTTATCCCCCAAAATACGGGAAATCTCTTTTTGAACAGAGGCTATATCAGCATCCTTTTTCAGTTTTAACTCTATGGCGGAAACTTCCGTATCATAATCGAACAGGCGGCGGGCGAAACTAAGGGAAGTGAGTATATAATTAGCATCGTACTTTTGTTGATTTACAACAAAAACAGCACCGGGCGAGAACAGATAATCTCTATTAAAAGCGGCTGACGGATTGCTCATGTTTACACGGGCATTCCGTTTGGGTGCATATACCTGCAAAGGGTCTACAAACTGGATGCCCGTACCCAGCTCAGAAACTAACTCCACCCCCAAAATGCCATAATCGACAATCTCATCGTGCAGAATAAAGTCTCCGGTGCCATACAAAAGACTATCAATGGAAGTCAGTTGCTCAAAGTTGTCATCCACCCCCTTAATAACCGCCATAGCCTGACGATCTTTATATTGAATCATCGCATTCTCTTCTAAAGTTTCTGTCCATACATCAATTTCAGGGAGAGCGCGCACTTCTTTAAAACCGGCACTACTGGGGTCAAACACTTTCCCTTCACGAACCGTAATCTTCAGCTCCGGGTCAAATGCAGTAAAAAAACCGGCTACCATATCCTGGAAGCCGTTAAAGACAGAAAGCGTGCAAACCAGTGCTAACGTAGCCAACGCCACTCCGCATACAGAAATACCGGAAATGATATTGATGGCATTATGCTTCTTCTTGGAGAAGAGATAACGTCTGGCTATGTAGAAAGGCAAGTTCACTTCAATAATTCATCTATCTTTTCAAGATAATCCAAAGAGTCGTCCACAAAGAATTTCAATTCGGGAATAATACGCAGTTGATGGCGTACACGGGTTCCCAACTCAAAACGGATAGACTTCATATTAGCATTGATATTCTTTATTATATCTTCTCCTTTTTCTGAAGGAAAGATACTCAGATAAGCACGTGCCACACTCATGTCGGGGCTTATACGTACAGCGCTGACTGACACCAATACTCCGGGCATAGACTTTGTTTGCAGCAAAAATATCTCACTCAGCTCCTTTTGAAGCAAACGGGCAATTTTATTCTGACGGGTTGTTTCCATATCATTCATTCTTCTATTTAAATGGCAAAGTTACGCAAATATCTTGGTTGACTAAAAAATTATACTTTTTTTAGCACCAACATTCAATCATTATAAAAATTAAAGCTACATTTGCATTAACACTATACATTGAAATAAACTAAATATGAGAGTACTCTTTGGAATAATACTGCTATTCTCTTCACTGGCCATCTATGCCGAGAGCGACAGTTGCTGGATAAATGCAGAACGAAAGATGCAAGAACAGCAATACAAAGAAGCAGCGGAACTGTATAAAGAGTATGGAGAGAAATCGGAGGCCGACTATGAAGAAACCAGTCTTCATAAAGTAAAAGACTTGCGCAAAATTTATTCCGTTGACGAGTTGGAGTTATACAATAGCAGCAAACAAAACCAACTGCTCCTATTAATTCTCATTATATTGCCTATACTTATCATCATTGCCGGATATAGTGTCTTCTATTTAAGACGTCAAAGAAAGAAGTTAATAGCATCGCAACAAAAACTTCAGGAAGCGCGGGAGGCCATGGAGAAGTCTATACGTAACAAAAGTCTGTTTATCTCGAACATGAGCCATGAAATTCGCACACCACTAAATGCGTTATCGGGATTTTCCGAAGTATTAACCACTTCAGGTATTGATGGGGAAACCCGAAAACAATGCAATGATATCATTCAATTAAATTCCCGTCTTCTGCTCAACCTGCTGAATGATGTGGTAGATATCTCCTGCTTCGATGTGACCAATATGAAGTTCGATTTGAAAACCTGCGACGCTATCGTTCTTTGTGAAAGCATCATCCAAACAGTAAATGGTATCAAACAGACTGAAGCCATTCTGTCTTTCGAATCACCGCTATCATGCCTGGAGATAGAGACAGACACCTTTCGCCTGCATCAGGTCTTAATCAACCTGCTAATCAATGCCACCAAATTCACAAAAGAAGGGCAGATTATCCTGCGCCTTGAGTTAAACGAGAAAAACATGGCACAATTTTCGGTCACCGATACCGGTTGCGGAATTCCTTTATCCAAACAACCAAGTATATTTGAACGCTTTGAACGAGTAGATGAGAAATCACAAGGTACCGGTATCGGACTGTCTATTTGCCAGTTTATCATCAATCGGTTCGGTGGAGAAATCTGGATAGATCCGGAATATACCGGTGGCTCACGCTTTATTTTCACTCACCCTCTAAAACAAGAAAACGAAGCATGAGAAAAATAATATTCACTCTACTTTGGGGAGTCATTACGCTATTATCTCCAAGAGTATATGCATCAACTGCCACAGACAAGGAATTAAGAGACAGTATTTTCCAGGTTGCCTCCGGAATACGTGTCGACTCCCTCCGCTCTCAATATTTGCGAAAAGTATTCCAGGAACATATCGGGCAGAAATCCGCCACTGAATATTTAGACTCCGCTCTTGCACTTTGCATACAAAAAGATTTGCACAAGGAAGAGATATGGACTCTGTATGATTATTGTCGCCACTATGAGTGGGATTCCAATTTACCCAGATTGAAAGAAAGGCTCTCAATACTGAAAGAGGCGAGTTATAAATATAAAATTTATGAATTCTACTATACAATATGGTACTCCGTACTTGGAACACATTGCGTGCTCGGTGACACCGAATACGCTATTATGCAGGCAAAAGAAATGAGTGTTGAAGCAAGCCGCCTTAAATACAAAGGCGGAGATTTCATTGCAGACCTTGCATTAGCGAATGCATATGAATCTACCGGAAAGTATGATGAAAGCATTATGGTTTATGAGCGCGCAATTAAGAAAAATCCGACGGCGAACAATGATGCGCTGTTGATAATACACAGAAATCTAAGCAAGGTTTATCGAGAACAAAAGAAATATCCTCAGGCCCTCAATGAACTTAACAAACAGCATGAGATTCTTACCGAAATGTCCAAGGATGTCGTACCTTTAACCGCAACTTTCAAGTCAGCCTTTTTGGATTTAGAAATATCTTTCTGTAATATTTATATGCAAATCGAAGATGAGAAGAACTTTAATGAACATTTAAAAAAAGCTCAGGAATATTACAGTGAAGACAACTATCTCTTTACTTATATCAGTTACCATGCTCTTTGGGCGACCTATTATAAATCTACCAAGGAATGGGATAAGTGTTTCAAGGAGTTTGACCTTGCTTTAGCCGCCTGTAAAGGTGGTGATCCGATCAGTGAAAACAGGATACTTAAAATGCGAGCCAGGGCCTTGATGGAAGTCGGACGTTATAAAGACGCCGCTAATGCATACCGGACAGCAGCCCTCGTCGGAGATTCCTTAAATCAGGATATACTGCAACGACACAAAGAAGCCCATCAGGCGAATTATAAAATCCAGAAGATGTTGTTGGAAAAGGAAAAACTCACGAAGAGGCACCGTTATATACAAGTTATTGCCGCATCCATCATACTTCTTGTATTGATTTTTGCTATTGTGCGTGCTTCTTATATCCGGCGTTTATTGAAACGTTCGGAAAAAGAAACCCGCCAAGCCTTTGAAACTGTAGAAGCAGCGGACAAAATGAAAGAACGCTTCCTGCATAACATTACCTATGAGATACGTATACCACTAAATACAGTAGTAGGATTTTCTGAATTACTATCTTCCGAGGATGATCTTACTGATAAAGAAATAGAAGAATATTCCATTACCATAAAGAAGAATTCAACCAAACTATTAGCGCTGATAAATAATATCCTCGATTTATCACGCCTTGAAGCCGGTATGATGCGTTTTACCGTGCAAGAATGTGAAGTAGTCCAGATGTGCCGGGAAGCGAAAATGATAGTTGATATGCAGATGCCCGGAAGCACTGAAACTACGTTTAACACAAAACTGGACACTTTGGAAATACAAGCCGACAGCAAGTGGTTCCTCAAAACGCTCACAACTCTCTTATCCGTATCGAGTGACTACACGGGTGAAGTTCCCAAAATAGAATACTGTTTAAATGTAGAGAACAAGCATCTGATTATCGCTGTAAAAGGTAGTCCGTTATATCAGTGTTGGGAAGACGAACAGGAACAGCACATTCTGCATAATATCAATCGCCTCTATATAGAAGCGTTTAAAGGAAGTTATAAGGTACTGGAAGAAGGCGGTAAGAAAGTGGTATACATTATCTACCCGATATAATTCATCTGATAATCATTTTTTACGGATTATCGTCAAACCGTCACGCAAGGGAAGAATCACTTTTTCCACGCGGTTGTCTTGCACTACTTTATCATTGAATTCTTTGATACGGATTGTTTGCAAGTCAGAAGCATGTGGCTGTTCCTCCAAAACATGACCATCCCACAATGTATTATCGGCAATAATATATCCACCGGAAGAAAGATGGGACAATGCCATTTCATAATACTCCATATACTTACGCTTATCTCCGTCTATAAACACAAGGTCGAAAGTAATTCCCAATCGGGGAACACATTCCAAAGCATCCCCAATATAGAATTTTATCTTATCAGCATAAGGCGAATTTTCCAACCAGGGACGAGTGAAGTCTTCTTGCTCATCATTAATCTCAAATGTATGCAACATCCCGTTCTCCGGCAATCCTTCAGCCATGCACAAAGCTGAATAACCGCTATATGTCCCTATTTCCAATATTTGCCGGGGACATATCATTCTTACGAACATCTTCAACATCCGTCCTTGCAAATGCCCCGAAGCCATACGGGGATAAAGCAACTTAAGTTGCGTATTGCGATAAAGAGCTTTCAGATAGTCTCCTTCTTCGTCAATATGCTGTAGAATGTAATCGTCAAGAGTCATATATTAAGTGATTAGTGATTAGTAATTGGTGATTAGTAATTACGCTATCATATCGTAAATCACTAATCACCAATCACTAATCACTTTTAAAGGTATCTGTTACTGTTTGGCAGCACACTATCTTGGGCATGCTTCAAAGCGTCTTCTACCACATTGATTTCCAAGAATGAAGTTTGTGTCCCTTCCTTGCCGCTACTCAGATAGCCCACCATATCGGTAGAACAAAGACGTCCTTCTTTCAGCAGACGGCGCAAGGCGGCGAAATAGTATTCTTGCCCATTGGCGAGCTCCGGCATATAAATAGCTTCAACACCATAAGAAAGTGCCAGATGCCGCATGGTCTTTTCTTTATAACAGATGGCAAGTACCGGGAACTTACCACGGAAAGCAGCAAGATTACGGGCGGTACGTCCACTATAACTATCGGTAATGATAGCACGGATTTTCAATTTCGTGGTAGCTTTCACAGCTTGCTTGGCAAGATAAGCCGTCACATCGTTGCTGTTCTCATCCAATGGGATGCGGATATCATTCTCACCCAATTTATCTTTTTCAGCCTGTGCAGCTACTTTCGTCATCGTTTTTACCGCTTCAACAGGATATTTGCCGTAAGCAGTCTCACCGCTCAACATCAAAGCATCCGTGCGGTAATAGATAGCATTAGCAATGTCAGTTACTTCGGCACGGGTAGGACGCGGATTGGAAATCATGGTGTGAAGCATCTGGGTAGCAACAATTACCGGCTTCTTTGCCAGGATACATTTACGAATCAATACACGCTGAATACCCGGAATACGCTCCTGCGGCACTTCAATACCTAGGTCACCACGAGCCACCATCACGCCGTCGGCTACTTCCAGAATTTCATCAATATTGTCTACGCCTTCCTGGTTTTCAATCTTAGCGATGATACGGATATCGCTGTTGTGAGCATCAAGAATAGCTTTTATGTCAAGGATATCCTGCTTATTACGTACAAAAGAGTGAGCGATAAAATCTATATCTTTCTCAATAGCGTAAAGGATATTAGTACGGTCTTTCTCGGTCAAAGAAGGCAGATTGATACGCACACCCGGCACGTTAACACTTTTACGGCTCCCCAAGGTTGCTTCATTCTGAACCTCGCAAAGCAAATAATCAGGAGTCTTTTCCACGACTACCAGTTCCAGATCTCCGTCATCAATGAGGATATGACCATCTACATTCAAATCATGTACAAAATTAGGATATGAGACCGAAATACATTCCCGGGTGGTCTCCTGGTCAGGATTACCCACTACTTTTACACGGTCACCTGTTTTGAAAGGAATAGGTTCGGTAAGTACGGTCGTACGCACTTCAGGACCTTTCGTATCCATCAGGATAGCGATACGATTAGAAACCGTACGCACATTATTTATCAGTTTTTCAGCGCCCTCGCGTCCAAGGTGTGCTGTATTCATACGCACTACATTCAGTCCTGCATCGAACAACTGTTTTATAAAGTCAACGTCACAACGTTGGTCGGAAATCGTTGCAACGATTTTAGTTTGTTTCAATAACATAATCTTATACCTATTTTATATTAATTCCTTTAACGCCTCCAAAGCCAAACGGTAGGAGTTCAATCCAAATCCGCAAATGACTCCCTTACAGGCACATGCTATCATGGATACATGACGAAATGGCTCACGGGCATGCACATTGGAGATATGTACCTCAATCACCGGAGAAGTGACCGAACGGATAGCGTCTTGCAAAGCAATGGATGTATGAGTATACGCACCCGCATTCAATATAATTCCATCCACATCAAAACCAACCTGCTGTATCTTATCTATCAGTTCTCCCTCGATATTAGACTGGAAATACTCTATTTGCACATCCGTATATCTACTACGGAGTTCACCCAAGTAGTCTTCAAAAGTAACACTACCATAAATGGAAGGTTCACGTTTACCTAACAGATTTATGTTAGGCCCGTTAATAATTTGTATCCTCATAACACAATTTTTTATACCTTTGTCCACAAAGAACAACTTTTCAAGGTGCAAAGATAATGCAAAATTCTGATTTAGTGAAGTAAGAGAAAGCTTGTTTTCTTTTATGAACAGGAGGAATTTATCAAAACCGGGAACAAAACGGATAGTATAAAGGTAGAAAAAGAAAGATGAGAGCAGAAGGAAAATCAACAAAAGAGGAAAAGCAAGCGTTGATAATCAGAAAGTATCAACAATATCTAAAGTTGGAAAAATCACTTTCAGCTAACACATTCGATGCCTATATGACGGACTTACAGAAGCTTTTACACTTCTTGCACGGAGAAAATATTGAATTACTCCATGTTACGTTAGACGACCTGCAACACTTTGCGGCAGGACTACATGACATTGGCATACATCCACGTTCACAAGCCCGTATCCTATCGGGCATCAAGTCCTTTTTCCATTTTCTTGTAATTGCAGATTATCTGGAGGCCGATCCCGGCGAATTACTGGAAGGTCCGAAAATCGGATTCAAACTACCGGAAGTATTAACAGTAGAGGAGATTGACAGAATTATATCAGCCGTTGATGTAAGCACTAACGAAGGACATCGCAACCGGGCTATCCTTGAAACATTGTATAGCTGTGGATTACGCGTATCCGAACTCTGCAACCTGAAGTTGTCCGACCTGTACTTTGAAGAAGGTTTTATAAAGGTAGAAGGCAAGGGCAGCAAGCAACGCCTGGTTCCCATTTCCCCACGCGCCATTAAGGAGATAAATAATTGGTTCTTAAGCCGTAATCAATGGAAAATCAAAAAGGAATACGAAGATTATGTCTTCCTTGCACGATGGGGAAAAGGGATTTCCCGTATCATGGTGTTTCACATGATTAAAGAACTGGCCCGAGAGGCCGGCATTACCAAAAATATAAGTCCGCATACCTTTCGTCACTCTTTTGCAACCCATCTATTGGAAGGCGGGGCTAATTTACGGGCTATTCAATGCATGCTTGGACATGAATCCATAGCTACCACTGAAATTTATACTCATATCGACCGGAATATGTTGCGAAGTGAGATAATCGAACATCATCCACGCAATATTAAATACCGAAAAGAGCACGAAGTTTATTAAAATATAATAAATGTAACAGTATTATTAACAAATTGACGGGAGAATTAATATCTTTGCGAGGCTATATATATAGCTGTATAGCGACCAATTGTGAATAGATAAATTTCAATTACAAACAATTAATTTATATCTAAAATGACTAAAAAATTGTATCTGCCTTTGTTAGTGGCACTTGTTGCTGTTTTGACATCATGCAGCAGCAAAATGGGTGAATTGTCTTCTGACTATTTCACAGTGACTCCTCAAGTATTGGAAGCCGTAGGTGGTAAGGTTCCCGCTACAATTAACGGTAAATTCCCTGAAAAGTATTTCAAGAAGAACGCTGTAGTAGAAGTTACTCCGGTTTTAAGATGGAATGGCGGTGAAGCTAAAGGTCAACCGGCTGTATTCCAAGGCGAAAAAGTTGAAGGCAACGATCAGACTATCTCTTACAAGACTGGTGGTAGCTATACAATGAAGACTTCTTTCGATTATGTTCCTGAAATGGCTAAATCAGAACTGTATCTGGAATTTAAAGCTAAAGTAGGCAAGAAAGAAATCACAATTCCTGCTGTAAAAGTAGCTGACGGTGTTATCTCTACTTCTGAATTGCTCGGACAAACTTTGGGCAGCGCTAATCCGGCTAACGGTGACGACGCTTTCCAACGTATCATCAAGGAAAAATATGATGCAAACATCATGTTTTTGATCCAACAGGCAAATGTACGTGCAAGCGAACTGAAAACCGCAAAAGCATTCAACGAAGAAACTAAGAATGTAAATGATGCAGCTAACAAGAAAATCAACAACATCGAAATCTCTGCTTATGCTTCTCCTGATGGTGGTGTTAAGTTGAATACCGGTTTGGCTGAAAATCGTCAAGACAACACAGCTAAGATCATCAACAAAGACTTGAAGAAAGCTAAAATTGACGCTGCTGTAGATACTAAATATACCGCACAGGACTGGGAAGGTTTCCAGGAATTGGTTAGCAAATCTAACATCCAGGACAAAGAATTGATTCTGCGCGTATTATCTATGTATGCTGATCCTGAACAAAGAGAACAAGAAATCAAGAATATTTCTTCAGTTTACAAAACTTTGGCTGACGAAGTTCTTCCGCAATTACGTCGTTCACGTTTGACTTTGAACTATGACGTTATCGGTAAGTCTGACGAAGAAATCGCAGCTTTGGCTGACAGCGATGCTAAACAATTGAATATCGAAGAGTTGCTTTATGCTACTACTTTGACTAACGATCCTGCTAAGCAAGAAGCTATCTTCATCAAAGCTACTCAAATCTATCCTAACGATTACCGTGCATACAACAACCTAGGTAGACTGGCTTATCAAGCTGGCAACGTAGACAAAGCTGAAGGATACTTCAAGAAATCTTTGTCTATCAAGGATTCTGCTGAAGCTAACATGAACATGGGTCTTATCGCTTTGATTAAGGGTGACAAAGCTGCTTCTGAATCTTACCTGAGCAAAGCTTCCGGTGCTAAAGAACTGAACGAAGCATTGGGTAACCTGTATGTAGCTCAAGGCCAATACGATAGAGCTATAAACGCTTTCGGTGATACTAAGACTAACAGTGCAGCTTTGGCACAGATTCTGGCTAAGGACTACAACAAAGCTAAAAACACTTTGGCTAACATCGCTAAACCGGATGCTTACACTGATTATCTGATGGCTGTAGTAGGTGCAAGAACTAACAACGCTTCTATGGTTATGGATAACTTGAAGAACGCTGTTGCTAAAGATTCTTCATTAGCTAAGAAAGCTGCTTCTGATTTGGAATTCTCCAAATATTTCACGAATGCAGACTTTATGAATATCATCAAATAATAAAGGTTATAGATGAAAAGGGATGCCCGGCATAGAAATATGTCGGGCATTTTTTTTTATTCACATCAAAAAGAAGTACTTTCGCAACAAAGTATCAGAAGAAACCGATATGAAGAATATTTATCTTGTTTATTTCCTCCTTATTATATTGTCCGCTTGCAGTGGTAAAAAAGGCAATGCCGTTAGTTTAAACGGTGAAATCAAAGGATTGGGGAATGACACCCTTTATATCTATGGTGCAGACAAAATGTACGACCGCATAGATACTCTTATCGTTGAGAATGACAAATTCTCGGCAACTCTTTCACCGGATACATTAGTTGCAACCTGGCTGCTATTCAGTAATGGTACTCAATATCCACTTTTTATGGATAAAGGAGACAAGATACAGATTAAAGGGGTATCAACAGGCCTTAATCATTTAGAAATAAATGGTAATACTCCCAACGAAGAACTAACTTCTTTCCAAAAAGATTTAAGTGGATTGGGCAAACCTTCAGAAAAAGTATTGGAAGAGAAAGCCGATGAATTTATTAATAGTCATCATTCCTCATTAGTCAGTATCTATTTATTAGACAAGTATTTTGTACAAAAGACAGAACCGGATTATACCCAAATTAAAAAGCTTACCGAACAAATGACTGGGGAATTGAAAGACCGTCCATATATTGACGAACTTTTAGTCCGAATTCAAGAAGCGGAGAAAACTGCCGTTGGAAAAACAGCTGCATACTTTCATCTTCCTAATGCTAAGGGGAAACAAATAAATCGTTCCGATTTCAAGGACCAATATTTATTAATACATTTCTGGGCTTCCTGGGATACAACAAGCCGAAACAACAATGCTACTTTCCGTAGAATCTATAAAAAGGAGCAGAAGAACAAAAAGTTTGCTCTTTTAGGTGTTTCCTTAGATATAGAGAAAGAGAAATGGCAGAAAGCCATCGAAGCAGATACACTTAAATGGGAACAGGTATGTGACTTCTCCGGTTGGAATACAGAAATAGCCAAGCAATTTTCCATACAGGCTCTACCGGCCAATGTACTCCTCAGCCCTTCCGGAATAATTGAAGGAAAAGACATGACTGAAGAGGCCATTAGGAAAAAGCTGAAAGATATAGAAGAAAAGGAGAAAGAAAAGAAAGAAGCTGAACGCAACAAGACCAGACGGTAAGAACCACTTCTTCCCATTCATTATTAATTATTTTTTAATTCATAAATAACCCTCGTGCTCATCAAAATTTTTGGAGCGGCTGTTCAAGGTATTGATGCAACCCTCATCACTATCGAAGTCAACAGTTCCAGAGGCTGTATGTTTTATCTCGTCGGATTACCCGACTCAGCAGTTAAAGAAAGCCACCAACGCATAATCTCTGCTTTGCAGGTAAATGGTTACCGGATGCCAACAAGCAATATTGTCATCAACATGGCACCGGCAGACATCCGTAAAGAAGGTTCCGCATACGATTTACCTTTGGCCATCGGTATGCTAAGTGCCGGTGAAGTCATTAAACCGGATAAATTAGAACGTTATCTGTTAATGGGGGAATTAAGTCTGGACGGTAGCCTCCAACCTATAAAAGGAGCGTTACCCATAGCTATAAAAGCAAGAGAACTCGGTTTTGAGGGAATAATCATTCCCAAGCATAATGCCCGCGAAGCTGCCGTTGTCAATAACCTCAATGTCTACGGAGTGGAGAATCTCAAGGAAGTTATCGAATTCTTTAATGGGACACAAGATTTAGAACCCACTCAGGTCAATACCCGTGAAGAGTTCTATGCCCAACAAAGTACCTCGGAACTGGACTTTGCCGACGTAAAAGGACAAGAAAATGTAAAGCGTGCTTTAGAAGTAGCAGCTGCGGGTGGGCATAATATACTTTTAGTTGGTGCACCGGGTAGTGGAAAGTCCATGCTGGCAAAGCGTCTCCCCTCTATACTACCTCCATTATCATTGGGTGAAAGCCTTGAAACAACCAAAATACATTCTGTTGCCGGAACGCTGGACAAAGACGGCGGACTCATTTCCAAACGCCCATTCCGTGACCCGCACCATACGATTTCCACCGTAGCTATGACAGGTGGAGGAAGTTTTCCCCAGCCGGGTGAAATCAGCCTTGCCCATAACGGTGTACTGTTCCTCGATGAGTTACCCGAATTTAACCGGAATGTACTCGAAGTTTTACGTCAACCGCTGGAAGACCGGAAGATTACCATTTCACGCGTTAAATGTAAAGTAGAATATCCCGCCAGCTTTACATTGGTCGCCTCCATGAATCCTTGTCCTTGCGGATATTATAATCACCCTACCAAAGCCTGTGTATGCAGTCCGGGACAAGTACAGAAATATCTGAATCGCATTTCAGGACCTCTGCTCGACCGCATTGACCTGCAAATTGAAGTCATCCCCGTTCCATTTGAGAAGATGTCGGACGCCCGCCCCGCTGAATCGAGCGCCAGTATCCGTGAACGAGTGGTACAAGCCCGTCAAATTCAATCGG
This sequence comes from uncultured bacterium, assembly GCA_905215345.1. Classification (GTDB taxonomy): domain Bacteria; phylum Bacteroidota; class Bacteroidia; order Bacteroidales; family Bacteroidaceae; genus Bacteroides. The sequence continues at coordinate 164,494 of CAJMPR010000004.1, read as the reverse complement.
AGAGATATACAGACATATCGAGAACATATTGTAATGCACAAATGAGCAGCAAACTACTTGCCCGTTACGCCCGCCCAGATGATAAAGGACTTGAATTACTAAAGAATGCCATGAACCGCTTCAACCTTTCAGCACGTGCCTACGACCGCATCTTAAAAGTCTCGCGCACCATTGCCGACCTTGAAGGGAGCGAATCAATAAGACCTGCCCATTTGGCAGAAGCGATTGGATATAGGAATCTGGATAGGGAGGATTGGGCGGGGTAATACGGAACAGCTATGAATGAAGTCTCTCAAGATGACAAAAAAGTAATTCCCCCTTATCGTCACGTAAGTGCATGCCGTTTCCTTCACAATAGCGGAAAAAATCGCAGTCGGCACAAGCCCCTTTCTTCATCCATTCCCGGTTACGAAAAGCCTGAAAACGGTTCTCCCATACTTCCATGAAATCATCCTGGTAGATATTTCCCTGATGAAAATCACTACGGATACTGGGACAGGCGGATATGGAGCCATCCACCAAAACCGAACCTACGCTTAGGCCGGCATTACAGGAAAAGAAACTGTCGCGAACCTCTCCTTCGTAATTTCCCAGGAAACCTTCACAACCATAATCCACATGCATTTTTCCTTCTTTACGGGTACGCTTGATAAAGTCCATCATACCTGCAAATTCCCCGTCGTTCAGTTGAAATTCAGGATGTGATGCGGCACGGCCCATCGGGAAAATAGTAAACAAACGCCAGCGACGAACACCAATCTTATAAAGGGAAGTTTTCAGTTCATCCAGATACGGATAATTACGACCATTCACACATGTCACCACATCCCACGCCAGTTCCGGTTCATGTACCAACATCTTAATGGCTTCCATAGCCCTGTCATAACTCTCCGGATGACAGCGCAGCCAGTTATGGTCTTCTGCAAAACCATCCAGGCTTACAGTAATGGAATGAAGCCCAGCAGCCATCAACCGTTGCAAACGCTTTTCACTTAAATAAAGGCCGTTGGAAACCACACCCCATGGATAGCCACGTCGGTAAAGTTCCAGCCCAACTTCCTCCAAGTCCTCCCGCATCAAAGGTTCACCACCGGTAATAATAACACTTATTTCGTTAGGATTCACATGCGGGGTGATAGAATCAATCACCCGCAGAAAGTCTGTAGCCGGCATATCTTTGGTTTCGGGCATCCGCTTACAGTCACTACCGCAATGTTTGCAGTGCAGGTTACAACGCAAAGTACATTCCCAAAAGAGTTGCCTCAACGGATGCAACTCTTTAAGGTTATTACGCATCTTGCGCGCAATCTCCAAAGCCAGACGTTTACGAACAGAAAGAGTTCCCACTAATCTATTATGCTTTCTTTTTTTAGTTTAAAATTGTTCTTGATTCATGACCTTGCCTTTGATTTCGTATTCCGCATAAGGAGTTCCATACTCACATCGCATCGTGCCCATGCCGTTCTCATCGCATGCAACAAAACCCAATAATGCCAATACGCTCGACATTAATCCATTGTAGGCCAGCAATCTTTGCTTTCTCCCTCTTTTCATAGCACTACTTCTTAGTCTAGTTAGTTATAACTAATAAATGCAAATAAAAAGAGAATACTGCATGGCAACACCCTTTTTTTCAGAAGAAATTATTTTCTCTCTATCCTAATGCGGGCATCCACTGCTATCACATGCTTTTCGGTGGCCAACAAGGGGTTAATATCCATTTCTTTTATTTCCGTGGCAAAGCGTAGCAAAGTAGAAAGCCGCACAATGATTTCGGCAAACTTATCTTCATTCACACCTTTCTGCCCGCGTGTACCTTTTATAATCTTATAAGCGCGAAGCGAATGAATCATAGAATAGGCTTCTTCGTAAGACAAAGGCGCCAAACCGGAAGAAACATCCTTCAATACTTCCACGAAAATACCTCCTAAACCGCAAAGTACCACATGCCCGAATTTTTCCTCATATTTCGCACCGACAAATAGTTCCGTACCCTGTAACATAGGTTGTACCATGATACCGGTCACTTCAGGAATCTGCATCATGCGGTCAAACTCCAGTTCAAGATGTTGTTCGCTCTTGATATTCAGTACTACGCCGCCAACGTCCGACTTATGAACAGGTCCTACCACTTTTGCCACTACCGGAAATCCTGCGCGACGGGCAAAGGCAAGCACTTCTTCCTTATTAGCCGATACAAATTCCTCCACAATCGGAATCCCTGCCGAGCGAAGCAATGCCTGTACATAGTGGGGTTCGATATAACCGTCCTGTGGAATTGAATCGATGATACGCCGGATACGGGGAACATCCACCCCAAAAAGTTCTATCTCGTTATTCGCGGGACGCGAAGCATTCATGATTCGCGAAAGTGCGGTACCAAGCGTCACTTCATCGGCAAAATTCACATGCCCTTTGGCGAGGAAAGCCGAAACTTCCGCTCCGGCAGTATTAATGGAAGGAAGTATCGGAAATATCGGTTTCTTACAAGTCTGCATCTTTTCGTGTAGTACATCGTACATTTCGAACATAGTCACCAGCCCCGGAGTTCCGAATATCGCCATCACTGCATCTATATTATCAAACTTCTCTTCGCAATATTCCAAACAGAGACGCAGATGTTCCGGAGTACCTGTGGCGAGGATATCAATCGGATTACCGACAGCGGCACCCGGGAAGAGTTTGCCTTTCAATTCTTCCACAGCCTCACCTTCCAACTTCGGCACATTCAGTCCGCCTTTGCTTAAGGCATCGGTCAGCATCACGCCCGGACCACCGGCATGGGTGATGATTGCAAAGTTTTTCCCTTTGAGTTCGGGTAAAGTAAACACACAACCTACGGTCGTCAGTTCCTCACGTGAATAGCAGCGTACAATACCCGCCTTACGGAACAATGCTTCTACCGCCGAATCCGGACTGGCAATGGCTCCCGTATGCGAAGAAGCCGCCCGGCTTCCGCTTTCACTACTGCCGGATTTGATAGCGGCAATCTTGCAACCTTTCTTAATAAGTGAGGAAGCATGAAACAACAGACGGTCAGGATCAGCGATACTCTCTATATAAAGCAGTTTTATTTTAGAATCCGTATCAGGATTGAAATGCTCATCCATATACTGCAACACATCTTCCACCCCTATCTGCTTGGCGTTACCCACCGACCATACGGAGTTAAACTGCAATCCTTTCGTCACGGCACTTTCCAAGATAAAGACAGCCGTTGCACCGGAACTTGAAATCAGGTCCACCCCCTGCGGATGCAGGTTAGGAATGGGCTGGCTGAATACGCTATGATGCCAGGTATTCATCAGCCCGATACAGTTAGGTCCTATCAATGAAGCCCCATATTTGTTTACCGTATCCAGAATGCGGTCTTCCAACAATGCACCTTCATGTGTTTCTTCACCGAAACCGGCAGAGAGAATGATGAACGCACGTACCTGCTTTTCCGCAGCAAGTAATTCTACCGCATCAGGACAAAGAGAAGCCGGTATGGCAAGTATTGCCAAGTCCGTATCCGGAATATCCTTTACATCGGCATAAGCTGTAACACCCTGCACTTCTGTTTCTTTCGGATTGACGGCACGCAGTTCTCCGGCATATCCGCCGTTAATCAAGTTTTTCAAGATGGCACCGCCGGGTTTATGCACATTATTAGAAGCTCCTACTACCACAATACTGGCAGGACGCAGCAATTGGTTTGTTATCATAATCTATTCTGTCAAGTTCACTATATATAATGTACAAATATACATTTTGTATGCGTAATGACAATCATTATAATAAAATATTCTTTGACCTAGGAAGTAAACATTACTTGCTTATAAGGAAAACTTAGAATTAAAGCTTCAGTTATAGAAATAAAAGTTTCAGTTATACAAACTAAAGCTTCGGTTATAAAAATGAAAGTATAGTTTTTAGTTTTACTTACTAACAAACTATGTTTACCTTCTCAATGATATACTTTTAATTAGCGTTTGATTTATAAACAAGAGAATGACTGTCCTTTCCATAGAAATAACCGGTCTCTTTTGTGCAATCATCAGAAAACCGCTATCTTTGCGCAACTAAAAGCGTTCATAACAAAAGAGATACATATAACACAATGGAAAAGAAATTCAAACGCACCACCGTGACATCGGCTCTGCCCTATGCTAACGGTCCTGTGCATATCGGACACCTCGCAGGGGTTTATGTACCTGCCGATATTTACGTCCGCTATCTGAGATTGAAAAAAGAAGAAGTGGTTTTCATTGGCGGTTCGGACGAACACGGAGTGCCCATCACCATTCGCGCCAAGAAAGAAGGCATCACTCCGCAGGATGTGGTAGACCGTTATCATACGCTTATCAAGAAATCTTTCGAAGATTTCGGTATTTCATTTGATGTATATAGCCGTACAACCTCAAAAACTCACCACGATACAGCTTCCGGCTTCTTCCGTAAGTTGTATGATAAAGGCGAATTTATCGAAAAAACCAGCATGCAATACTACGACGAGGAAGCCAAAACTTTCCTTGCCGACCGTTATATTACCGGTGAATGTCCACATTGCCATGCGGAAGGCGCTTATGGCGACCAATGCGAAAAGTGTGGTACAAGCCTCAGCCCAACGGATTTGATTAATCCGAAGAGCGCCATCAGCGGAAGCCAGCCTGTAATGCGTGAAACCAAACACTGGTACCTGCCGCTTGACAAGCACGAGGCATGGTTGCGCCAGTGGATACTGGAAGACCATAAAGAATGGCGTCCCAATGTTTACGGCCAATGCAAGAGTTGGCTCGACATGGGTTTACAACCCCGTGCCGTAAGTCGCGACCTCGATTGGGGTATTCCCGTTCCGGTAGAAGGTGCTGAAGGTAAAGTGCTTTATGTATGGTTCGATGCACCTATCGGTTACATCAGCAATACCAAAGAACTTTTACCCGACTCTTGGGAAAAGTGGTGGAAAGACCCCGAAACCCGTCTGGTACATTTTATCGGAAAAGACAATATCGTATTCCACTGCATCGTGTTCCCCGCTATGCTGAAAGCGGAAGGCAGCTACATTTTGCCGGATAATGTACCGAGCAACGAGTTCCTGAACCTGGAGGGTGACAAGATTTCTACTTCCCGCAACTGGGCGGTATGGTTGCACGAGTATCTGGAAGACTTCCCCGGCAAGCAGGATGTATTGCGTTATGTGCTTACCGCCAATGCACCGGAGACAAAGGACAATGACTTTACCTGGAAAGACTTCCAGGCACGTAATAACAATGAGTTAGTGGCTGTATATGGTAACTTCGTGAACCGTGCGCTGCAACTTACCAAGAAATACTTCGACGGTGTAGTACCCGCAGCGGGCGAATTGACCGATTATGATAAAGAAACCCTTAAAGAGTTTGCCGACGTAAAAGCCGAAGTGGAAAAGTTGCTTGATGTATTCAAGTTCCGTGACGCCCAGAAAGAGGCTATGAACCTTGCCCGTATCGGTAATAAATACCTTGCCGATACTGAACCGTGGAAGCTCGCCAAGACAGATATGCCCCGCGTAGCTACCATCTTGAATATCTCGTTGCAGTTGGTTGCCAATCTTGCTATCGCTTTCGAACCGTTCCTGCCGTTCAGTAGCGAACGTCTGCGTAAGATGTTGAACATGGATAACTTCGACTGGGCGGAACTTGGTCAAACTGATTTGCTCCCTGCTGGGCATCAATTGGCTGAACCCGAATTACTGTTCGAAAAGATTGAGGACAGCACCATCGAAGCACAGGTGCAGAAGCTACTGGATACCAAGAAAGCCAACGAAGAAGCTAACTATAAAGCCAACCCCATCCGTGCAAACATCGAGTTCGATGACTTTATGAAGCTTGATATCCGTGTAGGTACGGTGTTGGAGTGCCAGAAAGTACCTAAGGCTGATAAACTGTTACAGTTCAAGATTGCCGACGGATTGGAAAATCGTACCATCGTCAGCGGTATTGCCCAGCACTATAAACCGGAAGAATTGGTAGGTAAGCAAGTTTGCTTCATTGCCAACCTTGCCCCGCGCAAACTGAAAGGCATCGTCAGCGAAGGTATGATACTTTCTGCCGAGAACTACGACGGCACACTTTCCGTTGTCACTACTATGCGTGAGGTAAAACCGGGTAGCGAAGTGAAGTAAATTTTTAAGTTAACAAGTTTTTAAGTTGACGAGGAAACGAGGAAGAAAAGTGTGAGATGAACGAGCCTTCATTGAAACAAAAAACAATAGGAGCATTGCTCTGGAACTTGCTGGACCGTATGGGCCAGCAAGTTCTGTTGTTTATAGTCGGTATCCTTGTAGCCAATATTCTCTCCGTAGAGGATTACGCATTGGTGGGGATGCTTGCTATTTTCAGTGCCGTAGCCAATATTATACTGGATAGCGGGTTCAGCGCCGCACTTATTCAAAAGAAAGAGACAACGGCGGAAGAGTTCAGTTCGGTCTTCTGGTTCAATCTGGGAATGAGCATTCTACTCTATGGGATATTGGTAGCTTGTTCCCCTTTGATAGCCCGCTTCTTTAATCAGCCCAAACTGATGGAACTGTCAGCGGTTATCTTCCTGGCGCTTCCCATTAATGCATTGACCATCATACAAACTACCTTGTTGAACAAGCAAGTCCGCTTCAAGTCATTGACGCAGATAAACTTGTTCTCCATGATGATTTCAGGCATCGCTTCGCTTGCTATGGCACTGACCGGGTTGGGAGTATGGACATTGGCTTTGCAACCGGTGATACTGGCAGGGGCACGCGCCGCCCTGCTTTGGTGTCGTGAAAATTGGCGTCCGAAATGGTGTTTTCACTTTTCGGTCATACGTTCGCTGTTCAGATTTGCTTCGAGCCTGTTATTGGCAAGCCTCATCAACACCTGTTTCCTGAATATCTATTCTGTCATCATCGGCAAACTGTTTCCACAAAAGCAATTAGGATATTACACACAGGGAAACAAGATGTGTGATATGGGTGTCAGTCTACTCTACGGGAGTATACAGAATGCTACTTTCCCTATATTCAGCACCATTCAGGACGAACGGGAAAGGTTGATAAGGGCCTACCGCAAGACCATTCGTTTCACGGCATTCATCACACTGCCCATTATGGCGGGGCTACTCGTTACGGCACGTCCCATTATCCAGTTGCTACTGAAAGAAGAATGGTGGCCTTCCATCCCTTTCTTCCAATTGCTTTGCCTTGGCGGATGCTTCACTATCCTGACCGCCATCAACAATAATTTCATTAAGGTAAGCGGGCGTTCGGACGGCATACTCAAAATAGAATATTACAAAGTGGCATTCACCGTGGTAGTGGTGTTGTTGACCTATCGGGAAGATGTATTGACGATGGTAGCCGGATTAGTAGCCACCCGTCTACTGGTATACATTATTAATATGATTTATACCGCCCGCTACACCGGATACCGATTCTTCATGCAACTTAGGGATTTGCTTCCATACGCAGGACTAAGCATATTGATGACTTTACTAATCCTACCGATTGGCGGATGGATAGAAAACCAACTGTTATTACTCGTCACACAGGCAGTGGCCGGCATATCTATCTACATAGGTACGGCTTACATCACCGGTTCAAGGATATTGAAAGACTCTTTGGAGCTGATACGAAAGAAGAAAGAAAATGGGAAATAATACAGGACTTAAAGTCAGTGTCCTGATGCTCACTTATAATCAGGAACACTATATCAATGAAGCCATCCGTAGCGTAATGCTGCAAGAGACGAATTTCCCTTTTGAGCTGGTAATAGGAAACGACGCCAGCACAGATGCTACGGGAAAGATTTGCGAAGACTGGCAAAAGAGATATCCGGAACAAATCGTCCTGCTCGACAGAAAAAAGAATTTGGGCTTACAACAAAACTTTATACAGACCTACGCCCACTGCCAGGGACAATACATCGCCATTTGTGAGGGTGACGACTTTTGGACGGATAAGCGGAAGTTACAAATCCAAGCCGACTTCCTGGACACGAATCCCGACTATTCAACTTGCTTTCACCGGGTAATCAATTACTACGAAGACCGTGGTACTAAAAGTCTTAGCAACGGCGGACAGAAGCAGGAGAGTGACATCCTTGACCTTGCACGTAGTAATTATATCTCCAACGTATCCGCCTTATTCCGCCGGGGATTATTTGGTGAACTGCCCGAATGGTTTGCCCATGTAAGCACTTATGACTATGCCATGCACTTGCTGAATGCGCAATATGGAAAGATACACTACATGAGCCGCCCAATGGCCGTCTACCGCCAACACGGTAAAGCCATCTGGAGTGAAGCCGGAATGGATAAGAAGCTGGATATTGCACTTGTTATACGGGAATTGCTAATGGCCTATTTCAAAGAGAAACGGACAGATGTGTACGATTGTCTGCGGCAAGCCCATGCACAAATCTGCTTGAACTTGATTCGTTACTATACCGGTACAGGACAAAAGGAACAAGTAGAAAATGTAGAGAGACGGCTTTTGCAATACCAACCTCAGTGGAATATAGAAGATGTAAAACGGATGGAGTTACCCCGTCCGCAAACAGTTTCGCAAAAGCTGACGGGACTTATTAAAAGTATACTCAAATGGGGAAGGGAAACTGTATCCAGAGTAATACCGTTACCTCGTATCTGATACTCCATTACACCACTCATACACTACTCACTCCCCTAAAGGGGAGAATAGATGTCTTTCTTATAATCAAGAGTATCCGTCTTCCCCTTTAGGGGAGTGAGGGGTAATGAAGGTATTACAGAAACTTTTCAATCGTTCTTTCCAACACACCGTTATCAGCAAGCAATTTCTCTACAAACTCACGAAAAGCTCCGTAGCCACCGTGGGCAGTTGTTACAAACTTTACTTCACGTTTTACATAATCGGGAGTATTACTCGGGGAAGCGCTGAATCCTACTAAACGTAGTAAAGGCAGGTCGTTCAGGTCATCACCGATAAAAGCGACTTCACCCAACGTGATACCCAGTTCATTACAAAGTTCTTTTGCCTGCGCCACTTTATCGTTTACACCCAGATAACAATGCTTGATTTTCAGTTTATCGGCACGCTTCTGAACAATCTGGGTATTTTCACCGGTCATAATAGCTACGGGTATGCCCAGCTCACGCAAGAGAATTACTCCCCAACCGTCTTTCACGGAGAAACGTTTCATAACATCACCCTCAGCGGTGTAATACATGCCGCCGTCGGTCCACACACCATCTATATCGGTAATTACTAATTTCGGTAACATCTTTTTAAAGTATAAAATATAAAGTATGAAATATGAAGTCCTCTTCTTTATGAAACGAAATCCGGATAAATAATCTCATTCCGGGGGATCTCCTTCTGCACTTTACGTCCCACTACCTTGTCACGGTCTGCCCACTTGAAACCGTCACCGGGACTCAGCAGATGAATATCTTCTTCTTTAATGATATCTCCGGGATGCAGGGTCTTATTGGTTGCAATGGAACGTTCCAACTTTACTTTAGCGCCCGCAACAGCTTGGTCTATGTAAAGCTCTTCTTCTCCCAACCATCGTTCCGCAATGCGGATATCGCGAATCATACGGTTTACTCCATCCGGTCCAAGGGAACCTTGCTGGTCAGTCCCCTTCATACGACGGTCTATGGTAACGTGTTTCTCTATAATCTCCGCTCCCATGCCCACGGCTACAATCGGAGCAGCAATACCGATAGTATGATCGGAAAAGCCGATGCAATACTGTCCGTAGTGTTGTTTCAGATAACCGATTGTTTTCAAGTTCAGGTTATCAGGCTGAGTGGGATATTGAGATACACAATGCAATATGGAGATATTGTCGTGATAACGGGTAATGACATCCAATGCATCGTCCAACTCTTTCTTGCCTGCCATGCCGGTAGAAAGGATAATAGGAATTTTGGTTTCCGCCATCACTTCCAGCAAAGGCAGGTTGGTAAGGTCACGGCTTGCTACTTTCAAGCGGTCGGGAGTGAAAAGTTTCAGCAACGACATGCAGCCTTTGGAACAAAGTGTCTCTACAAAATCCAGCCCCAAAGACTTGGCATGCTTATAAACCTCGAAGTGTTCCTCGTCAGTCAGTTCAAGAGCGGCACGGTGCTCCCCGTAGGTACTTCCGAAAGAATGAGGAGAGTCGTACGGACGATTCATTTGCGAATCGGTCAACTCCTCGTTCAAGTCTCGTTTAGTCATCTTCACGGCATCCATAGGACGCAGTTCCATATTGAACACCTCCTCGCGAACAGGGCGGGATACCAAATCAACAATCAATTTGGCTATATCGACCGAACCGTTGTGGTTCTGTCCGATTTCTCCGATTATGTATGTACTCTTCATTATATATTGAATTTCAAATTAAGGTAACGAGTTTTTAGTTGACCAGGTGACGAGAGAGAAAGTATGCAGATATATCTGTGCAAGTATAATGCAACCTCCTTGTCAACTTGTAACCTTATAACCTCGTCAACTTAATTTAGCGGCTCTACCGCTAAATTATCATTTCTCGTTTCTTGCAATATTCTCCAGCATCTTCTCACGATACTCCGGATGTGCCTCAACCACTTGCAACAGAGCGTGTACACTACAGTCTGTCTTTTCGTAGAAAGCAGCATAAAGTTCTTGCAACAAAGTGAAATCTTCCATTGTATCGAGTGTAAACCGGAGGTCGAAACGCCCCTCCAACTCATCGGGTAAAGGAAGCAGGCGCACTTTAAATTCCTCCGGATGAGTATAAAGGTAAATAGTGACGTGCTCAATGTACAACTTCTCTTGCGTGGCAGTAGCCGCACGGCGCAAAGCGTCGGTCGTGGTCAGTTCGGCAAACAAGCCCAGATGCGACTTGATAGTAGGACGACCGTCGGCAAAGCCGTATGCAATGTAATCTGCCGGACAGGCATCGTGTTCCTTGAAGAATACCCGGAAGCTGTCCGGACGCAAGAAAGGATTATCCGAACAAACACGGATAAAGCGGCCGATACCAAACGACTCGGCAGCACGGATAAAGCGGTCAAGCACATTGTCTTCATCGCCCCGGTAGCAGAGGATTCCCGCCCGGCATGCAACCTCTGCCAGCACATCGTCTTGCGGACGATTGGTAGTGGCGAGTACTATTGTCTTATCCGGACAGGCTTGTTTGATATTGGATATCAGGATATCAATAATACGCTGCCCGCCATAGAAAGGGAGCAGAATTTTGTTATGCAACCGGGTAGAACCGGTGCGCGCCTGAATGATAATTCCGTCTTTCATAATTTCATCCTTTTAAAAGCATCGATGTAGCTGCCCGGAGTGACATTAATCACTTCCTTGCCCTGCTTGCGAGCATAAGCTTCGAGCACAAAGTAAGATTTGAAAGCCACATACATGTGATAAAGTATAGTATAGAGATGGGCACTATTCAGGTTTTCCTGTTTCACGGTAGCCGCCTGCGACTTATTCTGGTCATAGAAATGCTTCTGGTGCATCAACACCACATTGTCGTCCGTCACGGTGATTTCCGGCAACCAGGAGTGGTCAGCACCCGCCAGATATACTTTCTTGAAGGGAAGACGCAAGCCCATCGCGATAGACGGTATCAGTACATTGTGCGGACGGGGCACACCCCAACCTTTACGGAACACCCAATTGCAAAAGCCCTGGAATCCTTCAATCGGAGTAGTATTGTAAATACAAAGGTTAATATTGGGGTTGCCGGTCAACATCGGTTGCCATTCCTTATTCTTCAGGGCACGGGCAGGAATAAACAGGCTCATGGGCCAAGCCGTTTTCTCTGCCAGAGAGCGGAACAGTTGCACCCGCTTTTCGGGAACAATCCAGAACAAAGGGTCTGCAATGAGATAGATTTCGGGACGGAGTTCTTCAAACATCGGAGAAGTGACACAAAAGTTCACCGCTAGCAATGTCTTTCCTTTAATAAAGTCCGGAGATTTCTGTACCGTACCGTTCAGTGACGGGCCGTTAGCCAGTATCAACAACTCATCCGGATTACTGAATGATGAAGGCAAGCGGGTATTCCACTTAGATTGCAACAGTATTTTCACAACGCTCAGGAAGCTTTGCCACAACTGTCCGAACCATTTCATTCCTTTTTCTCCCATTGATATATATAATTAATGTGGTGCAAAGATAGTGCAAACCGAATGTAGAATAAAATGAACTTATTCATTTTTTATGCTGAGGTGTAGCCTATCTTCGCTTTTGAAGCAAAGATAGAGAGTTTAGTGATTACAGACTAAAAAATAGAAGGATTTGTAGAACAGAAAGCGGCAAAAGATGTACTTTTGCAATAAACAATACGAAATCCAAAAGCAATCATAATGGAACTGGAAATCATCCAAAGTAAAATCTACGAAATCAGAGGCGTAAGAGTTATGCTGGATAAAGACTTGGCAGAGTTGTATCAAGTTACAACCGGTAATCTGAACAAGGCAGTAAAAAGAAACATTAAAAGATTTCCGCCTGACTTCATGTTTCAACTGACTAAAGAAGAATGGGAGTCTTTAAGATTCCAATTTGGAAGCTTAAAAACAGGTAGAGGAGAACATACCAAATATTTGCCTTTCGCCTTCACCGAACAAGGTCTTGCCATGTTATCGGGCATTCTGAACAGTGATATCGCCATCTATGTGAACATTGCCATTATGAGAGCTTTTGTAATTATCAGGCAAGGACTTCCCGCAGTAAACAACCATCAGGAACTGGAAGATTTGAAAAACCGTGTCACGGCATTGGAAGAAGTTAGTGAAGAAACACTGTCCGCCATCAATGACTTATCTGAAGACAGCCGTAAAGAGTTTGATGATATTTACCTGGCGCTGTCACAATTGGCAAAGCAAAAAGAGGTACAGCAAAACTCCATCGGCTATAAAGCCATTCAGGAAAGAAGGAAAGGAGACCCCCGATTATGAGAGTACTATTAATCAACACATCCGAGCGTATCGGCGGAGCAGCCGTAGCAGCCAGCCGTCTGATGGAGTCGCTCAAGAACAATGGTATCAAAGCCAAAATGCTGGTACGTGACAAACAGACAGACCAGATTACCGTCGTCACGCTCAATTACAATTGGCGCATGGTGTGGAAATTCGTTTGGGAACGTATTGTCATCTGGAAAGCCAATCACTTCAACAAAAATAACATATTCGCTGTCGATATAGCCAATACAGGTACGGACATAACCTCTCTACCGGAATTTCAGCAGGCAGACGTAATTCATCTTCACTGGATAAATCAGGGAATGTTGTCCTTGAAAAATATAGAGAACATTCTTGCATCGGGCAAACCGGTGGTATGGACCATGCACGATATGTGGCCTTGTACCGGTATCTGCCATCATGCTCGCGAGTGTACCCATTATCAGCAGGAATGTCACAACTGCCCTTTCATTCATGGAGGCAGCGCCAAGAAAGATCTTTCTTATCGAATTTTCCACAAAAAACAGGATTTATACAAAGGACGCCACATCAACTTCGTGACGTGCAGTCACTGGCTGGAAGGACTGGCAAGGAAAAGTGCTTTACTCACCGGACATTCGGTAACCAGTATTCCCAATCCTATCAACACCAATCTATTCAAGCCACACAACAAACAGGATGCCCGCACCAAATGCTTGTTGCCGCAGGATATCAAGCTCATGTTGTTCGGATCGGTGAAAATAACAGATAAGCGCAAAGGCATTGATTACCTGATAGAATCTTGTAAACTATTGGCTGAAAAACATCCTGAATTGAAAGAAGAGCTGGGTGTTGTTGTCTTTGGAAACGAATCGCAACAATTGGAGAATCTGCTTCCGTTTAAGGTTTATCCGTTGAACTTCGTTACTACCGAACAGCAGTTAGTAAATATCTATAATGCCGTGGACATCTTCGTCACCCCCTCTTTAGAAGAAAATCTGCCTAACACTATTATGGAGGCAATGGCATGCGGTATTCCTTGTGTCGGTTTCAATGTAGGCGGTATTCCCGAAATGATAGACCATCTTCACAACGGATACGTAGCGCAATACAAATCATCTGCGGATTTCGCCAATGGCATTTACTGGACATTGACCGAACCGGATTATCCCAGTCTTTCCGAACAGGCTTGCCGAAAAGCAGTCACTCACTATTCTGAAAGTACTATCGCCAAGAAATATATCGACTTATATAATAAAGTTACCGGAAGAAATGCATAATCACCTTACACCCAAGTTCAGCGTCATCACTGTAAGCTACAATGCAGAGGCGGTATTGGAAGATACCATTCAGAGCGTCATTTCTCAAACGTACCATCACGTAGAATACATCATCGTGGACGGCGCTTCCAAAGACGGAACATTAGCCCTCATAAACAGATATAAAGACCGTATCAGCCAAGTGATAAGCGAACCGGACAAAGGTTTGTATGATGCCATGAATAAAGGTATAAAGTTAGCGACAGGTGATTACCTTTGTTTTCTCAATGCCGGAGACAGCTTTCATGAGGACGACACATTGCAACAGATGGTGCACACTTTAAGTGATAGTGAACTTCCGGATGTTCTGTACGGCGAAACCGCCTTGGTAGACAAGGAAGGCCATTTTGTCCGTATGCGCCGTCTTGCCGCCCCGGAAGTGCTGACGTGGAAAAGTTTCAGGCAAGGGATGCTTGTCTGCCACCAGGCTTTCTTTGCCAAACGCACTTTAGTAGAACTGTATAACTTGGAATATCGCTTCTCCGCCGACTTCGACTGGTGCATCCGCATTATGAAGAAAGCGCGAACGCTACATAATACCCACCTCACGGTAATAGATTATCTTGAAGAGGGCATGACTACTCAAAACCGGAAAGCCTCACTCAAAGAACGCTTTTGCATCATGGCGCAACATTACGGATTGGTAAGTACCATAGCCCGTCATATTTGGTTTGTACTGAGGGCAGTACTGAAAAAGTAATCCGCCGCTTAAATAACGCAGTTGGTGCCATCCCTTTGGCACAATTGTGCCATAGAAGTGGCAAAGTTGTGCCATCGAAGCGGCAAAGTTGCGCCAGCTTAGTGGCACAACTGTTAAAATATGCATTTAGGATTTAAGCAGTGCCTTCAACTCCCGCACGCCTTCCGAAGCACCCTTTTGAATCACATGTATCTGCCGCATAGAATGTACATCCACCGGTTTAGGGTCAATCAGATAGACCTCGGCACTACGTGGCACATAGTTTAATAATCCCGCTGCCGGATATACATTCATCGAAGTACCGATAATAACAAAAATATCCGCTTTCTCCACGTAATTGATTGCCGTCTCAATCTCGGGTACCGCCTCACCGAACCATACGATCAAGGGACGAAGTTGCGAACCATCTTCTGCCTTGTCACCCAACTTTACCGTATATTCTTCAGGCTTCAAATCTTTAATAAAATGAGGATTATAGGGGTCACGACTGGAACAGACTTTCGTCAACTCTCCATGTAAATGTATAATATGTGTGCTGCCGGCACGTTCATGCAGATTGTCTATGTTCTGCGTCACCACCGTAACATTGAAATCTTTTTCCAGTTCTGCGATGCCCAAATGTCCGGAATTAGGTTGTACATCCAGTAACTGCTTGCGCCGCTCATTATAGAAATTGATGACCAATTCAGGATTGCGAGCATAGCCTTCGGGCGTCGCCACCTGCTCTACGGGATATTTGTCCCATAATCCGCCCGCATCACGAAAAGTACTGATGCCGCTCTCTGCGCTCATTCCGGCGCCGGATAAGATAATCAAGTTCTTCATACTCTTTCAGTCTCCTTCCTGTAAATTTATTTGCACGGTTTTTCCCCTCAGGAATTCTACATAATCTCCCGGCTTCACCCCATATTGCTTCATAAAAGCACGATAGAAAGATGTATAAGAAGTATAGCCCACCGCCACGGCCAACTGCTGCATGTCCTGGGAAGTATTGTCTTCCAACAGGCGCAGAGCATCGGCAAGACGCAGGGAGGTGATATATTCAGGGAAAGTCTGCCCGTAGACATCCCTCAGATAAGTACTCAGGTAAGTGCGGTTAGTCCCCATCCGGGCAGCGAGCTTGTCACGATTCATTTCCGCATCAGCAAAGAGCCGTTCAGTCCGCATCAAGTTATCCAGTTGTTCGGAGAAGCTGGAATCCGCCGCTTCTTTTTCCTTCTCCAATGCCTTGCGGCGTAACTCCTCCATTTGACGACGGGCTACACTCACCTCCTCCATCTGCCGGCAGAGGGCAAAGTTACGGTGACGGAGAGCACGGTTATAGCACACCACCACAGCCGTCAACACAACCATCAAGAGGCAGATAGCGACAGACGCCCACAACCAGTTGGTAAGCAGTCGGCGGGCATTCTCTTTCTTCGCCAGCTCGTAGAGGGCGGAGAACTCATTCTGTTGTTGCAAGGTTTCGTCCGCACGCACTTTCTCGATCAGCTTTATATAGTTCCGCAGCAAAGCGGCTTCCTCCACTGGACGACCTGTGGCTTGCAAGAAATCCGCCTTATCCAGCAGATAGACGCACTGGCACAAGTCCAGGCCCGCCTCCCTATGAGCCTCTATCAGCTCGTCCGCCGTAGCAATGGCCGTATCATATTCGCCCTGTATAGCAGCGGCATACATGCGCAATGTCTCCACCTGCACCTCCATTTGCTTCCCGTTGTCGGTATGCGCCAATATCTTTTCCAAGCACGCTACGGTCTCTTCCTTGTCTTTCAGATTGTAAGCCGCCGTACCACGCAGAAAGTAGCACAGCGCATAGCGCCCGTCCACATTGACAGTGGCATCCTTTCGCCGCACGGCGCGGTCTATATCCGTCAGATAAGTGGCGGTAAGGTTGAAAGCCTCCTTATATTTATGGTCGGTAAAGTAAACGTTACATAGCTTAAAGTAAATATCCATCTGCGTATTCACCGCCTCATTGCCCAGTTTATGGCAGTATTCCAGCGCTTCCTGCATATACTTCGTGGCCTGCACATTGTCTCCGGTAGCAATGTAAAGCGTACCGTAGCAGTTGGCACATTCCGCCAACCCCAACAGATTATTAGTGCGCCTCGCCTCCTCAAACACAGGGATAATGAAGCGCAAGGCAGTCTGTGGCTTACCCTGGAGTACCAAGTCTTCGGCCTTCATACCGGCAAGGCGATAATAATAGCCCATGCTGCCCACCTTGTGACACTCCTCCATGGCACCGTCCGTCTCCTCCACCAGGCGGTCTATATCATTGAAGTTGTGCAGCACCGTCATCCGGCGGTACTTCGCGTCCCCCATCGCCTCCACATCCCCTTGGCGGGTAGCCTCGGCGTCATAGCCACGGATGATGTCCAACTGCAAATCCATATCGGCGTCATAGGCTATCTTATATAGAGCGCGATAGGTACCGAGCTTTTCTTTCCCGGTCTGTACGGAGAGAGCGCAATGGCAAGAATCGATACGTTCCATTTGTGAAGAAGCAGTGGAAACAAGGGATATTAACAGGAAAAAGAAGGTGGCAGATGCGGTTTTCATTATTCATGTTTGTTAGTACAACGAGACAAAAGTACAAATTTCCCTTTGAACGTCCTCGATGAAATGGGGGGAAATTGAAGATCGATGAAAGTTTTGTCGTTTTGTACGTCGATTTTGTCGTTTTGTAATGTCGCTCTCCATAGGTATTAACACCTTTGCAATAAAAAAACGAGCAGCCATGAAATACGCCAATGTGTTACCTCCCTCTTTATGGGTTTGCATCCTTCACCTGAAGGACGGCAACTACCGTATACGGATGACGGCAGATTTAAGGAAGACCGTAGAGCGATTGCAAGAAGATGAAGAACTCGTCTACCTGCGGATGTTCACCAACATGCAGGAGGCGGTAGGGCACAGACTATTCTTGGAGAGCCTGCCGGCGGAGTCGCTACGGATGAACATCCGCAGTCTTAACCCCTGTGGAAAGGATATAGGAAAGCTTATTATACAATATTACAGTTACTGACATATTCATTAATTTCAACTAATAAACAAAAACAAACAAAAGTTATGAAGACAAAGTTCTTTACACTGGCGGTCATAGCAGGTTTATTGACCGCTTGCGCCAGCGATGACACTCCGGAAACCAAGTACATCACCGTCAACACGGGCATCACACCCATGTCGCGCATCGTGACCAATGCCGACAAAACACAGTCGTTCTCCGACGGTGACCGAATCAGCATCTATGCCTGGACGGGAAGTGCCGCCACCATACCCGCCGAGCGTGTGGTAGACGGCATCGTAAACACACTGGGCAAGGATGTATGGATACCCGCCGCTCCCATGGTGTGGGCGGACGAAAGCACACCCCACTATTTAATGGGAATCCATCCCGCATCCTCCACCCCCATCACGGACTTTACCGCCGGGACGTTCACCTTGGGCAATGACCTCACCCAGAACGACCTGATGGTAGCCACGCAAGCGGGAACCGACGGTAAGGGCATCGTGCCCCAAGCAGCACCCGTATCCCTCCAGTTCAGCCACTTGCTTGCCAGGCTGACGGTGAACGTCACTTACCGCACGCAGTTCAGCAAGCTGGCGGAAGCCGCAGTGGACGTATCGTCCCGGACAAACGCCACGGTGGACTATCTCAACAAGACCGTTGTCGTGACGGGCGAGAGCAGCAACTTGCCTATGACGGACATCGTAGCGAACGCCAACGGACAGACGCGCAGCTACGAGGCGATCATGATTCCGCAAATAGGCGTCACCACCATTAACATAATGGTAGAAGGCACCAAGTTGACCTACACTCATACCCAGACGGCAGACATCGAGCTGACAAGCGGCAAACACACCACCGTCAATCTTACCGTAGGGCGTGACAAGGTGGAACTGACCGGCATCAGCATCGACCCTTGGGACGACTCATCAAGCAGCCCCATTGAAGGCGGCGAGATAACCGATCCCGATCCGATCGGCTGATAACTTCACTCACTATTAGCAAAAACATTATGATAAGAAAGTCAATCAGACAGCGATTGCTGCTCATCACCCTGCTGCTGTGCGCCGCCGTTTCTACGGTACGGGCGCAAGAGCAGCAGGAGGGACGGATGCTCCCGGCGGGAACCACAGCGTGGGAAGCCTACGGCCTTTCTTTCACCTTGCCCCAAGAGATGCGCGAAGTAGTGGACAATGAGACGCACTGGAAGCTACAGGCTTCGGACATGGACCTCGACGTGGTCATGCTGGATCGCAGCCAGTACACCGATGAAGAGTTGGGACGGGAAGTCGTGGGATGCGTCTCGCGGGGAGGCATGGACTTGACGAAAGCCGAAGTAATCAAAATATCAAACGGTCCGTTGCAAGGAGGCGGCATAACGGGAAAAAACGAATACAATTCTGATGTTATCGCCTTGTGCGTGGAGCATATCCATACGGCTTATGCGTTCTTGATTCTGATACAGAATGCGGACGGCCAGGAAGCGAAGGGAAAAGCGTTACTGGACTCCATCAAGCTGAATCCTTCCGAGGACTTGATAGTACGAAGATAAGAAGAAAGAAGACATACGTATGAAAAAGAATACATTCAGACAAAGGTTGCTGCTTCTCTTTCTATTGCTGGCAAGCTGTGGAAGCGGACTCATGGCGCAGACCTTTTACGAAATACAATACACCGACAAGCAGGGCTACGAAAACTACGGCCTCATGTTCTATACCGATGAGGAAAACTGCACCCTCTACCTGCGCCGCCACACCGCGGAGGGCGATAATTTCAGTTTCCGCCAACTGGCCTACGTGTCCGAGAGCAACGACAAGGAGAAAGGTGAGGAAGACGACTTCCTGATTATGGCGTGCGAAGAAGACAATACTCCCATCCTCATCTGGTTGTGGGACAAGGAGGAAAGCCAAGAGCAGCAGCTTGTGCCTTACGTTACACTGGACGAGGACGAAGAACCCGAGAACTGGCTGCGGGCGAAGAGCTTCGTGGAACTGGATTTGCAGGCGCTGACTCCCGAATATCTGGCGCAGTATCTCGACCCGGACAGCGACTTCTCCAAGCAAATCACCGAAGCCCGCAACGAGACCCTGGAGACTGAGAAAGCCGCCGATGCCGAAAAGCAGACCGCAATCGCCAATCTGGGCGACGGTACAGGTATCCACGACTATATCTTTACGGTGGTGGAAGAAGCTTGCAAACCGGAAGCAAGGAAACAAAGCCCGCAGTCCGGCGGCATGCAAAACTCTGTTGCAGGAGCCACCTGTAGCGTGAGCGACCGCCCTATGATGCACCTCTTTATTGTAGCCAATACCGAAGTGGCGGACATCGGCTCTGCCTGCCGGGTGGACTACAACAATATCCGCAACGAGATGAACGGCATCGCCCAGTCCATCGGCATCCGCGTCAAGGAATATGACGTCACCGGAGCCGCATACTCCAAGGAAGGCTTGCAACAGCAGATTGCCTCCTTGCGCCCTGCCGCCAATGACATCGTGGTCTTTCTCTACACGGGACACGGTTTCCGCTTCGACGACCAACAGGACCCTTACCCCATGATGGCACTCACCAGCAACGACTATCAACCATTGGAGGGTAATTACGTGGCCCTGAGCGATGTCTACAACACCATCTGCAAGAAAGGCGCCCGCCTCAACATCGTGCTGAGCGACTGCTGCAACTCCAAGGTGGGCGAACGCCGTCCGCTGGAGGGTAACACGCTCTTCAGCCTTGGCAACAATAATTTCTCGCGTAAGCGTCTGACGGAACTGTTCTTTAACGCCAAAGGTTCGTTGCTGAGCACAGCCGCCAGTCCCGGCGAGTATTCTTGGTGTGATGCTGCCGGGGGTATGTTCACGCTGAGCTTCATCCAGTCCTTGCGTCGCGAAATCAGTGCCATGAATACGGGTGCGGTCAGTTGGCAGTCTGTGGTGGACAATACGCTGAAGACAGCTCTGCAACGCAGCAGCAACAATGCCGAGGCGCAGAACGGACTGAAGAAGGTGGCGATAGCACGCAATTAAGAAACTAAAAACGGGAAACAGTAAATGAAAAATCTAAAGAATATCCTTTGGGGAGCGGTCGGTGCATTGTTAGTACTGTTTGCAGTCGGCCTTTTCCTGGCAGATGATGAAACTACAAGTACCGCGGACACTGATCCGACGGTGACTTCCGCCGAAGACTTCTACGGCAACGACGGTTCTTCCGATGAGACCTCTTCCGCCGACCCCTCCGCTCAAAGCGGCGGCGGTAACGCGGATGGCAAGGTGATTCATCTCAACGCCGCGCGATTCAAGCGTCTGGTAGCCGACTATACCTCCAACAACAAGAGCGTCTACATCGGCGACGGCCCTTGCGTGGTCGATTTCTTTGCGGAGTGGTGCTGCCCTTGGTCTGCATGATTTCGCACGAAGTGACCGTACCCAACTAATAATAACATACCGAATAGAATAAACAAGCAAAATATGAAAACAATGAAACATTTTTCCGCAATGGCACTGCTGGTGCTCGCCGCCCTATGCAGTTGCACGGACAACGACGCTACAAACGCCATAGATACCAACCCCAACTTCCCACAAGACGGCGTGATACGGGTAGTGACAAACGTAGGTACCCCGGAAACACGGGCAGGGATAACCGCGGATGATATTGAAATCTTTAACTTGAACATCGAAAACAAAAGTGATGCAAACTACAGTTATTATGCAACAATATTGGGCAGCAATACGAATGGTTGGACCATCTATGAGGGCGATGGAAGTACTCCGTTAACTATGCTTTGGAAAAACAGTACGACACCTGTTACCGTAACGGCATTAAGTCTAAAGGGTCTCGTCATTGTTACAAAAGAAGAGTTCAATAGCGAACAGACATGTTCTGTGGAGAGCGACCAGAAGACCGACATGGGTATCCAAAGGAGCGACCTCCTCTACATGAAACCTACAGAAGTAAATCCTGCCACAGACCTGGTCGATGGTAAGCTCAAAGTATCTTTTGTCCACCTCTTTTCGAAAATAAACCTAACACTCACCCTCGGCACGGAGTTTAACACCGTACCCGGAACTGACAGCAATCCGATTACTGGGATAACGGTGAACGGGGCAAAAAGGGAAATCTTCTTCAACACCTCCACAGAAGAGTTAAAGCAAAAGGATGACTCCTCACCAGAAGCCATCATCCCTTGGTATGATGCCGACAATTACACCGCCGGCAGTGGTAACACCAAGAATGCCGTTGCCAAATACGAAGTCATCCTTCCACCCCAAACGATACAAAGTGGCAGTTTTTCCATCTCCTTCACCCTGAACGGAAAGTCTTACAAGTGGACCTCCACCACCGAGAATACCTTCAAGAGCGGAAAGTCCTACACCCTGAACCTCACCGTAGGTAAGGATGTGGTCATCATGGGTGCCATCTCTGCCAACGCATGGGAAACCGGAACGCCGGACAACAACGGAAACCTCGAAACCGAATAAAATAAGGCGATAGAAACCTCGTGACGCTCCCCGCCCCCTGCCGTCCTTGTGCAGAGGGGTGGGGCGAAGTGTTTCCTATTCCTTCCGGATGCACTACGTCGAAAAGCGAGAGAGAAAAGAAAAGTAGAATGATAGAACAACAAAAAAGATAAGACGTATGAAGCTTACAAAGAAAAGTATCAAGAAAGGTACGACCACCCTACTGATAGGTATGGGCGTGCTACTGACCGCCACAGGGGCACTCACCGCCTGTTCTGGGAGCGAACTCAACGAACTCAACGGCAACACCGGCAACGAAGCATGGCAGAACGACCCCGACGCCCTGCGCATCTCCGCTACAGTGGGCAACGGCTTCGGCGGCAGCGGCAACTCCGCTTCCACCCGCAGCAACCCGATGGGAGACCTGGAGGACATAGCCGACAACATCAAGGGTGACCAAACCGCTTTCCGCTTGGGAGATAAGATAGGAGTCACCGCCGAAGGGCAGGGCACCGTCATCTACACCCTGAAGGGCGACGACCTTGCCTCCGCCGTATGGACCCCCGAAGACGGCAAGTACCTGAAGTGGACCGGCAACACGATGAACGTATCCGCCTACTACCCCGTGAACGACAATGCCAACGACACCGGCGTACCCAACAGCGAGCAGTATTTCTTCCTGCCCACCA
This sequence comes from uncultured bacterium, assembly GCA_905215345.1. GTDB lineage: Bacteria > Bacteroidota > Bacteroidia > Bacteroidales > Bacteroidaceae > Bacteroides. The sequence continues at coordinate 141,431 of CAJMPR010000004.1, read as the reverse complement.
TGCAAGCGCAGCAGCCTGAAGCAGCGGACTACATGGTCTTCCCCCGCACTGAAATCACCCGCACCACAGGCAGCGCCAACCTCTCGCTACAGATGCAGCGCAAGACCGCCCGCGTCATCGTCAACATCACCGAATACGGAGATGAGATAGACCTGGAGAAAGAGATATTTGAGGTAAACATCTGTTCACCCTATAGCCTCTACACCGACGGAGCAGTAAGCGGAAGTGCCCTTGCAAAGACCTACCCTTATCAGGACCGTCCCTCCGGGAGGTATAGTTTCAACACCCGCTACATCGCCCTCGTAATCCCCGCCCAAGCAGACCAGACTATAGACGGAAAACCCTGGCTCACTATAAAAAGAATAAATATGGAAGAGCAGACGGGCGGCGACCTCACCGTCTCCAACATCCCCGCCATGGAAGCGGGCAAGAGCTACACCTACAACCTGAAAGTGGGCAAGGACAAAGTGACCATCGCAGGCATCACCGTGCAGGACTGGACCACCGGAACCGTGCTGCCCGGCGGACAGGAAGCCGAAGAGGGAGGCTGGTTCTCCGAAGAGCTGGTGAAGGCAATGGAAAACAAATACAGTGACGTTACAGCGAAGGATATTAATGGGAAGACACTCAAACTCAACTTCATCAGGAATGTCAACGGCGAGATAGACCCCTTTGACCCCACCAACAAGGCGGAGTTGGAGAAGATTAAGATACTTCACCTAAACACTGTGGGCATCAGCGACCTGCGCGGGATAGACTACCTGACGGAAGTAACCTATTTGAATGTCACCAACAGCAAGCTGACCACGCTGGACGTATCAAAGCTGACAAAGCTGAACCGCTTGGAATGTAATAGTAACCCGGAACTCACCACAGTGAACGCATCGGGACTGACAAAGCTGGATTTTTTGGATTGCTGTGAAAGCCCGAAGCTCACCTTGCTAAACGTATCGGGGGCAACGAGTCTGACGAATTTACAGTGTTACCGATGCTGCCTCACCACGCTGGATGTATCGGGACTGACGAGCCTGACAAGCCTCAATTGCGTCGAAAACCGCCTCACCACGCTGGATATATCGGGGCTGACGAACCTGCAATATCTTGCTTGCGCCACAAACCGCCTCAAAGCTCTGGACCTTAGTTCATTTACCGCTTTGACGACTTTCCTCGGCAACTCCCAGACCTCGGACGGCACCACGCCGCAACGCTTCGACGTGACGTTGGCCAGCGAAGAACAGAAGAACATCCTTAAAGGGAACGACTACAGCAACGAAAACACCGAAGCCAACGGCGTCTACTTCACCGTGAAGAGCGAGTAGTCCCCCCGTCAGTTCAATGACAGGAGAACAGAAGAACTCAGAATGACAGGAGAACAGAACTCAGAATGACAGAAGAACTCAGAATGACAAGAGAACAGGAGAACTCTGGAACTAAAAAATAGAATAATAGAATGAGAACAAATATCAACCACTCCCTCAGGGCAAGCCTGAGACCCGCCACGCGCATAGCCGCCCTGGCACTGTGCGCCGCCGTGACACTGGCGGGCGAAGCAACGCTGCTCACCTCGTGCGCAGCCGACGACCTCACCGCCCCCGGCGATAACTTCCCCGAGGACAGCCGCGTGCGCATCAGTGCCGACATGGAAGCCACGGCATCCACGGTAATCACCCGCGCCGACGGCACCACCCCCTACACCGGCGCCGACCTCGGCATCTTCGTGAACTACGGCACAGGCACCGCGGCCACACCCGTGGAAGACCCCTACAACCGCTTCAACGTGAAGTACAACCAAGCCACCGACGGCAGCGGCACCTGGACGCAAGAACTCACCGCCCCGGACTACGCCGACCTCACCAAAGGGGACGGCTTCCAAAGCTCCACCCCCGCCCTGTGGAAGAACTCCACCACCCCCACCACCGTCTGGGCATACGGCCCCTACGTGGAGTCCGCCCAAGCCAAGCCTACCGTGGACGAGAGCGGAGACTCGGACGAGACGGTGAACAACCGCTACGTCCTCTTCCGCATCCCCCAAGACCAGAGCGGTGGCATTGAGGCGGCCGACCTCGTATCGGGCATCGCCACCGACTTCACCCCCACCAACGGCATCGTCAGCATCGCCTTGAAGCACCGCCTGACGAAGTTCACCGTAGCCGTAACCCTCGGCACCGAGTTCGACGGCCAGACGGTGGACGGAACCCCTATAGCCGTAACCTTCATGACGATGAACAACACCTACCCCGTGGTGATGCTGAAGATGGGAAAGGAGACGAATTATACTCTTCCTGCCAATGCCGCCACGATGGACGCCAACCTACAGATGCACCTCATTCCCGACGGCAACGGCACCCCCACTGCCTTCGAGGTCATCGGCGTCCCCTATATAAGCTTCGGCTCCAAGCTGTTCACCCTCACCCTGAACAACGGCAAGCAGTACGTCTATGCCCCCAGCAATGAGGTTGCCAAGAAGATTCAGGACACAATGTATCAACAGGGCTACGGCCACGCCCTCCGCCTGAACCTGAAAGTGGGTCACGACAAGTTGGAGATAGCCGACGGAACGGATGCCGTCACCGTGGTGCCCTGGGATGCACCCATCGAACTGGACAACGGCGGCGGAGAGGCTACCCTCACCACGCTCTACGTCGACGAGTACACCACCGGGCAACTGACCGACGACCTACTGGCAAGCTACGTGAGGGACGGCAAGCTGACCCTTGCGGGCAAGTTTGGCGACCACGAGTACACCGAGGAACGCGATAGCAACGGAGACGCGAACCCCGACTTTGGCAACGGAGACGCGCAAGTCAAGTTCGCCCGGATAGCGGGCTACGTCAGAGGGAACGCCACGGTGACGCACGTGGACATGAGCCAGACCACGGGAATCACCCAGATGATTGAATACTACAACAGCACAAGCGGCTCCTCCATCAACTGCACCTTTAGCAGGGCGACGCACCTCGTAGAAGTGAACCTGCCCCCCACGGTGACCAAATTAGAAAGTACCTTCTTTGCCTGCACCGCCCTCACCACCGTGACGGGATGCGACAACGTGACCTATGCGCTCAGCCCCTTCCTTGGCTGCACCGCCCTGACCGCCGCACCCTTCCTGCCCCAGCTGACGGAGTTGAATGCCACATTCCAGTCCACCGGTCTCACCACGTACAGCAGCGACATCGTGACAACGGTAGGGCCAATCACGTTCCTTCAAAATACCGCCCTCACCACCGTCACCCTTCCCGCCGCCACCACGTTGGGGGTTCGGGTGTTCAGCGGATGCAGCTCCCTGACGGACATCTACCTGACGGCAGAGACATTCACGGAAGTAAGGTCATACTCTTTCGAAACTACTCATTACGACCCGTTCACCGACATCCCCGAGGGGCAAGTCACCCTGCACCTCAACGCCTTGCAACAAAGCAAGGTGACCGTGGCCGGAGACAATTCCTCCTGCACCTGGATGCCATACACGCCCAGCAGCAACAACGACGTTCTGGAAGAGCCCGTCGACCTCACCGCCTTCAAGGCCGTGATATGCGGCGACGCAACGGTGTACACGCGTCCCGTACCCCCTCCCTGACCGTCCTCATCCGCAGCCGGATGAACGGGCAGACCGATAAATATCCCTGATAATGAATCGTCAACTTAAAAAGAAGAACAGAAACAATATGAAAACAATAACCACCCCAACCTTCCTCCGCCACGCCGCCCTCAGCGTGCTGGCCTGCGGAGCACTGACCGCCGCCCTGCTCACCTCGTGCGCAGCCGACGACCTCACCGCCACCCCGGGTGAGAACTTCCCCGAGGACGGACGCGTGCGCATCAGCACCACCCTTGCCGCCCCCGGCACCACCACCGTGCTGACACGTGCCGACAACGACGGAACTCCCGCCACAACCCCTTACACCGGCACCACCCTCGGCCTCTACGTGGACTACGGCTACCAAACCGAGAACAACAACGGTCAGCTCACCTGCATCGAAGACGCTTACAACCGCTTCAACCTGAAGTACACGCAGGACATCGACGGCAACGGCATCCCCAACGGCACGTGGACGCAAGACCTCACCGCCCCGGACTATGTGGACCTCGCCGCCGGCAGAACCTCCACCACCACCGCCCTGTGGAAGAACACCACCACCGCCAACACCCGTGTCTATGCCTACGGACCCTACGTGAAAGATGCGAACCCCGGTGGGAACCTCGGCGGTAATGATGCGAAGAAAAAACGCTATGTCCGATTCCCCATCCTCCTGGACCAGACGAACGGCATTGAGGCTACCGACCTCGTGTGGGGAAGCAAAACCGACTTCAACCCCTACAACGACCTGAACAAGAGTCAAGCCGTAAACATCCCCTTGAAGCACTGCTTGGTGAAGTTCACCGTCGCCGTCATCCTCGGAACCTCGCTCGATGACAAGCTGTCCGATGCGTCCAACCTCGAAGTAAAGTCCATGACGATGCACAGTGCACTTGAAGGTGTGGATTTGTATATGGAAAGCGGTAATGTTACTCTTTCCGGCAACGGCAGCGACCTACAGATGCATCCCACCACCGTGACCGACGGCACGGGAACGACCGCCGTCACCCGCCCCGCCTTCGAGGCCATCTGCCTTCCCAGTGGATTTGGCACAGTCGGCACCAAATGGCTCACCCTCACCCTGAACAACGGCAAAAGCTACATCTACAAGGTCAGCGCCGAGCTTAGCGAGAAACTGAAAGCACTCAACATAGCAAAGAACCTTTATGGTCACGCCTTCCGCCTGAACCTGAAAGTGGGCAAGGACAAGCTGGAGATTGCCGGTACCGATGCCGACGGCAAGGGCGGCATCACCGTAGTGCCCTGGGACAACAGCGGAGGCACCCTCACGGGCGGAAAAGCCGAAGAGATTATTCCTACCGACATCGATGTCACCGCCGACACACGCCTCTCCGCCGAAACCCTCACCGCCGCCATCACCGGCAAGAACGGCTCCCTCTCCATAGGTGGCCCGATGACCAATGCCGACTTCGAGACGCTGCGCGACTGGGCTTTGGGCAACTTATACACCGATGCCCTCGCCTTGAAGAACCTCGACCTACGCGGAATGACGGAGCGGACAGAGTTGCCTAGGTATGCTTTCTACAAATATGTGGCAGCTACTATTAATTCAGAAGATGGTTCTAAGGATAGTCCAGAAGAACATCTCCCCGTCACCAGCCTCGTCTCCGTCAAGCTCCCCGCAAGCATCACCACGATAGGCGAAAAGGCTTTCTATGAATGCACTGCCCTGACCACCATCGACCTGACGAATATCACTTCCATTGGCACGCATGCTTTTACGGAATGCAAGTCCCTCGGCAGCATCACAGCACCGAAGCTGACTACATTGGCTGAAGGTGCCTTTGGGAACTGCGGCACCGTGAGCGGGATAGACTTGCCCGCATTGACCAACTGTGGGCTGGGTGCCTTTGCTGATACCACCGTCTCGTCCGGTGGAGTCATCAACCTGCCTGGCTGTACAAACTTGAGCGATGGTATGTTTCAATACCTATCCGCCTCCGGTGCCACGCTGAATCTGACGGCGGCGGGAACGATTACGGTGTTGCAAAATGCTTTCGAGGCATTCGACGGCAGCACGCTCAATCTTGTGCTGAACGCGGACAAGAAAGCGGATGCCGCAGCCGATGTCACCCCCAAAGTAGATGCGGACGGCCTCACTTGGGCAGGCGTCAAGTGGGCAAGCATCAGCTACGAGTGACAACGACGGCAATCCGGTTGAGTAATCCTCCCGTCTTAGCCCCCGCGCAATGAAGTTGTCCACCGGATAAATCAAGAACGGAACAAGAACGAATCAAGGACAAATCAAGAATGAACAAGAACAGATAATGGTAACAATGAAAAACCCTATCATAATGAATACAAAAAGCATCTTCCGCCGCGCCGCCCTCTGCGTGCTGGCATGCGGAGCGATGACCACCGCAGGCATAGCCCTCTTCACCTCGTGCGCCGCCGACGACCTACCCGCCGCCCCCGCCCCGGGCGAGAACTTCCCCCAAGACAGCCGCGTGCGCATCAGCACCTCCGTGGATGCCCCCGCCTCGTCCGCCGTACTGACCCGCGCCGACGATGCCGCCACCCTCTACACCGGCACCACCCTCGGCCTCTTCATAGACTACGGCACAGGCACCGCAGCCGAACCCAGTGAAGACCCCTACAACCGCTTCAACGTGAAGTGGACGCAGACCCTGAACACCGACGGCACCCCCGACGGCAACGGCTGGACGCAAGACCTCACCGCCCCGGACTACGCCGACCTCGCCCAAGGGGAGGAGTTCCAAAGCTCCACCACCGCCCTGTGGAAGAACACCTCCACCCCCGTCGCCACCCTCTACGCCTACGCCCCCTACGTGCCATCGGCAGAGGCGATAAAGGCCAACACCGGCGGCACAGACCTTAACCGACAGTTCCTGTTCAGCATCCCCACCGACCAGACGGACGGCATAGCCCCTGCCGACCTCGTGACGGGAAAGCTGACCGACTTCAACCCCTACACGAGTCTGAACCCGAAGCAAGCCGTAGACATCACCTTGAAGCACCAGCTGGTGAAGTTCACCGTGGCGGTGACCCTCGGCAACGAGTTCGAGGATAAGACGAACAGTGACGGGAAAGCCATCGAGGTAGAATCCATGACGCTGCACTACTCCCGTGGAGAAGTTGCTATAGATATACCGAACGATCTGCCTTATTTTGGCGCCGACGCCATCAGCATAGACATGCACCGCACCGACGTGACCGACGGCACCACCGCCACGCCCGCCTTCGAGGCCATCTGCTTTCCTCGTTCTGATAAGTGGAAAACAGTCGGCACCAAGCTGCTGACCCTCACCCTGAACAACGGCAAGAGCTACACCTACACCATGACCCGGGAAGTGGCGATAGCAATGAACTTTATCAATGAAAACGGCAATTCCACCGGAGGACCTGCCCCCGGCTCCGCCTTCCGCCTGAACCTGAAAGTGGGCAAGGACAAGCTGGAGATTGCCGACACCGACACCGACGGCAAGGGCGGCGTCACCGTGGTGCCTTGGGACAGTGCGAGCCAAGAAATCACCGGAGGGGAAGCCGAGCCAGTATGGGACATCAGCGGCTTCTTCTTTGACGAAAGCAACGGCGCCCAGCTGAATGAAATCAACGACCTTATATCCGAGCACGTGCAGAACGGCAAGCTGACGCTGATAGGCAGCTTTGGCGACGACCCGCAAGCGGCACATAGCAACTTCGCCGGATTGGCGAGGTACATCCGCGAGAATACAGACGGGAGCCAGGGGAACATCGTGACCGAACTCGACTTCAGCGGCACTACGGGGGTGACTACGATAGGGTGGTACTGTTACGGAGAAGGAACCTATGATTCCTATAATTGCAACTTGAACGGCTCCAAACTTGTATCGGTGAAGCTGCCCGCCTCGGTCACGACACTGGGACCGGCTGCATTCCTCAGCTGCACCGCCCTCACCACGGTAACCGCCGCCACGGGCGGAGACGCTATCACGGTAGGCGACGAGGCATTCTCCGGCTGCACCGCCCTCACCAAGGTGGATTGTCCGAATGTCACGTCTTTGGGATATGGAATATTCGCCGGGTGCACCAACCTGACGGACATCTACCTGACGGCGGAAACATTCAGCTATGTGCGGTCATACACGCCCAGTAATCGTCCTTACGACCCGTTCATCGACATAAAGAACCGCGGCAGCGTAACTCTGCACCTCAATGCCTCGCAAGTGGGGAACATCGCCCAGAATACGAGCAGCGACAAGTGGGAATGGAAGCCGGTAGCAATTGGCACAGAAGCTACTACCGGTCTGCAAGAGCCCGTAGACCTCAGCGGCTTCAAGGCGGTGTATTGCGGAGATACTAAAGTGTATTCCGCAGACTAAGAACCATACCCGCCCCCGCCGCCCGATGCGAAAACATCGGACACGCCGGGCAGGTACGCCGAAAAGGCGGTGTCGAGTCAGTGACTCGACACGCCCAAGTCAGCGCAGTGGGGAACGTTTTGTTTTCAGTCGTTTCCCGTATGCCACAGCGCAGCCCGGAGAAAAAAACCAAAATGGCATAAACATATCTTTATACATCAGAAACAAGAAAACAAGAAATTAATAGAAACAATGAAAACAAGAAACTATCTTTCCGCCCTGGCGCTCACCGCCGCCACCGCCCTGCTCACCGCCTGCTCCGCCGACGGCGACACCCCCGGCACCAACCCCAACTTCCCGCAAGACGGCGTGATGCGCTTCACCACCTCCGTGGCCGACGCCGTGCATACCCGCAGCTTCGGCTACGACGACACAAACGTCACCACGACGGACCACCACCTGTGGGTGACACCGACGGGAGATAATCCGCCGGCCGACTATCCTTCTTACAAAAATTACCTCCTGCACCACACCGCCGAAGCAGGATGGGGAACTTATAGCGACTTAGGTTCAGACGGTGTCTATGCCCCCGCCACCTTGCTGTGGCAGGACAAAACCACTCCCGTGGAAGTAGTGGCAAGCAACTTTGGTGATGGTTGGGCAAGGATAGAATTGTCCACTGCCCAGTCGATAAGCGTATACGCCTCTCAAACCATCGATGACTTTATCAAGTACAGTGACCCGCTCTACTTCAAAGGCACCGTGAACCCCGCCCTCAATACTGACGCAACAGATGCCGATGGCAACGTCACCGCTTACGCCCTGACCTCGGACGGCAAAATCCGCCTGCCCCTGCGGCACATCTGCTCCAAGCTGAATATCGTCCTCACCCTCGGCACCGAGTTCAGCCAGTCCGGCGGCTTGGGCACGCAGGAGGCCAGTCCGATTACAGCCATGCAGGTGAACAGCGTCTATAAGCAAGTTCTCTTCGACATGACGAAGGGCGAGTTCGGTGAGTTCAAGAGTTGGGATGGCAGTGCCGTCACCCCAGGTTCTGTCACCCTTGCCAATGAGCAAGGCACCACCGCCTCCGCCAACACTTGGACCCCCGCCACCGATGCCACCGGGAAAGCCGTAGCCACCTACCACTGCATCCTCATCCCGCAAACGGTAGCGGCAGGCACATTCAGCGTCACCTTCACCCTGGGCGGCACCAACTACAAGTGGGCACCCACGCAAGACATCACCTTTGAGAGCGGTAAGGAGTACACGCTGCCACTGGCGGTGGGAGACGACACCGACACCCCCGTCAGCCGCGGGCTCTCCACCCGGGCATGGGCGGTGGAATAAAAAAAGAAAGATGGGAAAGGAGGAATGACAAACGGTAAGGTGAGTTTATAAGAAATTTTAAATAACGAAACTCATTGTCATTCAAATAAAAAACGTACTTTTGCCACTCATTAATATATTTTTATGGACAAATTCAGTTACGCCATCGGCCTGGGCATAGGCCAGAACCTGCTTGGCATGGGTGCCAAAAGCATCAACGTGAACGACTTCGCACAAGCCATCGGCGACGTGCTCAGCGGTAACCCCACGGCTATCAGCCACACGGAAGCCCGTGATATAGTAAACGAATACTTCAAAGAACTGGAACAGAAAATGAGCGCCGCCAACATTGAGCAGGGCAAGAAGTTCCTTGAAGAAAACCGAAAGCGTCCGGGCGTGGTTACCTTGCCCAGCGGACTGCAATACGAAGTAATCAACGAAGGCCGCACCGGCACGTACGCCAAAGCTACCGACCAAGTGGAATGCCACTACGAAGGTACGCTGATAGACGGAACCCTGTTCGACAGCTCCATCAAGCGCGGACAACCCGCCACGTTCGGCGTGAATCAGGTAATCCCCGGATGGGTGGAAGCCTTGCAACTGATGCCCGAAGGCGCCAAGTGGAAACTCTATATCCCCAGCGAACTGGCTTACGGTGCACAGGGAGCAGGCGAAATGATTCCCCCTCACAGCACATTGGTATTTGAAGTAGAACTATTGAAAGTTTTAAATAAATAAACAATTAAAGCAAAATGAAAAAAGTAACATTTATCATGGCTCTTGCAGTAGCTGCCGGCTTGGCATCTTGTACTGCACAAAGCCCGAAAGCAAGTCTGAAAACAGACCTCGATTCATTGTCTTATGCTATCGGTATGGCACGTACCGAAGGTTTGGATCAATATCTTGCACAACAAGGTATCGACTCTACCCAGATGGCAGAATTCATCAAAGGTTTCAATGAAGGTGCAAAGAAAATCGACAAGAAAGACGCTGCTTACATGCAAGGTCTTCAAGTTGGCCAAATGGTCAGCAAACAATGGGTAGAAGGTTTCAACCAACAAATCTTTGGTGGTGACTCTACACAGACTATCAGCCGCGAGAACCTGTTGGCAGGTTTCCTTGCAGGTATTGCAGGCAAAGGTCTTATGACTAAAGAAGAAGCTCAAACTTTCATGCAGACTCAGATGGAAGCAGTAAAGGAAAAAGCTACTGAAAAGAAATATGCTGATAACAAAGCTGCCGGTGAGAAATTCCTTGCTGAAAACAAAACTAAGGAAGGTGTTGTAACAACTCCGAGTGGTTTGCAGTACAAAATCATCACCAAAGGTACAGGTGCTATCCCTGCTGACAGCAGCAAAGTGAAAGTGAATTACAAAGGTACTTTGATTGACGGCACTGAATTCGATAGCTCTTATAAACGTAACGAGCCTGCAACTTTCCGCGCTAACCAAGTTATCAAAGGCTGGACAGAAGCTCTTACTATGATGCCTGTAGGTTCTAAGTGGGAACTTTACATCCCGCAGGATTTGGCTTATGGCGCAAGAGAAACCGGTGGTCAGATCAAACCGTTCTCTACTTTGATTTTCGAAGTAGAATTGGTTGACATCGAAAAATAACTGAAAACGTTATAAAGCGATAAAGTGGTAGAGTGATTATGTCATTCTGCCACTTTTTCATTTTATCCCCTACCACTTCTCACCGCTCTATCACCCCATCATTTTATCACTCCATCAGCTTATCATCTTACCACTTTATCACTTTTATTCATTTTTCCCTTCCCTTTCATAGATAAATTAAAATAAAGTTCTATATTTGCTTACTATTTGATAACAACAAGAACTTTACTTATTTACTATTATGGAAAAAATAGACAATCTTGACCGGCAGATTCTGGAAATTATTTCCCAAAATGCCCGTATTCCCTTTAAGGATGTAGCTGCTGAATGCGGCGTATCACGTGCCGCCATTCATCAACGCGTACAGCGTCTGATTGACTTGGGTGTTATTGTTGGTTCCGGCTATCATGTAAATCCCAAATCACTGGGATACAGAACTTGCACATACGTGGGAATCAAACTGGAGAAAGGTTCTATGTACAAAGCCGTTGTTGCTGAGATGCAGAAGATTCCTGAAATTGTGGAATGTCATTTTACCACCGGTCCGTATACTATGCTGACTAAAGTATATGCACGCGACAATGAACATCTGATGGACTTGCTGAATAACAAAATGCAGGAAATCCCCGGTGTTACCGCTACAGAAACTCTAATCTCATTAGAACAGAGCATAAAGAAAGAGATTCCTATTTGTCCGGAGAAATAAGATAAATAAGGGGATAAAGCAATAAGATGGTAGGGTGATAAGATGATATAACATTATATATACTATCATTCTATCATCTTATCATTCTATCATCTTATCACCCTATCACTTTAACACCTCAATAAATATGGATTTCTTAAACGAATATCATCTTTCAGGACTTGTTATCGGTATCTGTACATTTCTTATCATAGGCATCTTCCACCCTATAGTGGTAAAATCCGAATATTACTGGGGAACCAAATGTTGGTGGATTTTCCTGGTATTAGGAATAGGCGGTATTGTCGCTTCGTTATGTATAGAAAATATTATGATTGCTTCGCTATTGGGAGTATTTGCATTCTCCTCGTTCTGGACCATCAAGGAAATCTTTGAGCAGGAAGATAGGGTGAAGAAAGGTTGGTTTCCCAAGAATCCTAAACGAACTTATAAGTTTTAAACACAGAAATAGGAAGAAAGCCTTGTATATTTCAATAGAAAATACTACTTTTGTCCCCGCTATCCAAGATAAGGATACACCGGACTTGTAGCTCAGTTGGTTAGAGCAACAGACTCATAATCTGGAGGTCCCTGGTTCAAGCCCAGGCTGGTCCACAAATAAAAGGCTCATTCTATATGGAATGGAGCCTTTTTTGTTTCTACCGCTATAAAGTTCTTTCAAATTTTCTACTCATCCCGGCAGAACTAAATATCTCTTTTTTCTGTTTCTTTGATTGATATAAAATTCAATGTCATGAAACAACGTAGAATATTAGTCGTAGGCAGTTCAAATACGGACATGGTAATCCAGACGGATCATCTGCCGGTACCGGGAGAAACTATATTAGGAGGAACTTTCTTTATGAATCCGGGAGGTAAAGGAGCCAATCAAGCGGTAGCTATCGCCCGTTTGGACGGGAAAGTCACATTTATTTGTAAAATCGGTAAGGATGTATTCGGATACCAGTCCAAACAATTGTTCGAAGATGAAGGGATAGATGTTTCCCATATATTCTTTGATGCAGAGCAGCCATCGGGAATCGCTATGATTACCGTAGATAATAAAGCCGAGAACTGTATCACGGTTGCCTCCGGAGCTAACATGAACCTTACCCCCGATGACTTGGCAAGTGCCCAAAGTGCCATTAATGAGGCAGAGATCATCCTGTTACAATTGGAAATTCCGATGAATACTGTGGAGTATGTCGCCCGAACAGCCAAGAAACAAAATAAGAAAGTCATTTTGAATCCCGCTCCTGCTCAACCTCTGTCTGAGGAGTTGTTAAAATTTCTTTATCTGATTACGCCCAACGAAACAGAAGCGGAACTTATCACAGGACAGAAAATTACCGATATGGAAACAGCCATCAAAGCCGCATCTCTGATAAGAGCCAAGGGAGTAGAGAACGTAATCATAACAATGGGGTCCCAGGGTGCTTTGGTATATACCGGCAGCATTTGTGAGTTAGTACCTGCCTATAAAGTAAAAGCCATAGATACCACTGCCGCCGGTGATATATTCAATGGTGCTTTGGCCGTTGCAATTGCCGAAGGACATGGCTGGATAGAAGCCGCCCGTTTTGCATGTAAAGCGTCGGCAATCGCCGTAACAAGAGCCGGGGCACAATCATCCGCACCTTATAGAAAGGAAGTAGAGATGTTTAATCTCTGATATAAGATAAGAAGAAAAGAGTTCTACGAACCATTTAATACAATAGCCTTATGTTCATCATACAAAATTATTCAATAGCCATACTATTCTGCTTTGTTACCATGCTTTGCTGGGGTTCTTGGGGCAACACCCAGAAGTTAGCGGCAAAAACATGGCGTTATGAATTTTTTTACTGGGACTATGTATTAGGAGTATTACTCTTTTCTATCCTGTCAGCCTTTACTTTGGGAAGTATAGGAACGGAAGGACGCGGGTTCATCGCAGACTTGCTGCAAGCAGATGGGAACAGTCTTTTCTGTGCCTTTTTAGGAGGTGTTATCTTTAATGCCGCCAACATACTACTTTCTGCCGCTATTGCCCTTAGCGGCATGTCGGTGGCATTTCCTGTAGGAATAGGACTGGCGTTGGTTTTAGGAGTATTGATTAACTATTTTGGTGCAGCCAAAGGAGAACCTACTTATATTTTCATCGGCGTTCTGCTGATTACTGTTGCCATCATCTTAAATGGCTTAGCTTATAAAAAGGCAAAAAACGGACAAAAGGATCTGACCACCAAAGGCATCATTATTTCAATCATTGCCGGTGTAATCATGTCATTTTTTTACCGCTTTGTCGCCTCATCCATGGATTTAACGAACTTCGCTTCTCCCCAAGCAGGCAAATTAACCCCTTATACTGCTGTATTTATCTTTTCCGTAGGAGTTTTTCTCAGCAACTTTATTTTCAATTCCATCGCAATGAAGTATCCGGTAGAAGGTAAACCTGTATTCATGAAAGACTACTTCAAAGGAACCACCGCTACCCACTTGGTCGGCATTCTCGGGGGTATTATATGGTGTGTGGGACAGTCTTTCAGCATGATTGCATCCGAGAAAGCAGGAGCAGCTATCTCCTATGGGCTCGGCCAAGGAGCTACATTGGTTTCCGCAATGTGGGGTATCCTAATCTGGCGGGAGTTTAAAGGTGCACCCCGAATTTCCAATCGGCTGAATACTGCCATGTTTATCTTGTTTGTCATAGGATTAGGCTTTCTGATATACGCCGGTGCTTAGCCGGAAGTGATGTTTTCCACTCCGGATTCACCGACTTATATCCGGCATTCACCGCTTTTCTGACTGTAATCATCTGAAAAGCATAGGGCAAAACGAAGAATCTGCTTACCTTTGAGCCATTAAATCTTAAAAACAGAAATAATGGAAGAAAAGCAGAAATTCCCGTCGCATGCAAGCTATGGCAAAGTATTGATAGCTTCACTTTTTATCCTTTCAGGAGTATTATTGTTTGCCCGCAATATGGGTTGGATAACTTATGAATTGTTCGATATCCTGGTATCCTGGCAAAGCTTGCTTATTATAATAGGTGTGTATACAATGGCACACCGCCACTACATTGGTGGTGGTATCTTGCTGCTAATAGGTGCTTACTTCCTGATTGGCGGACTTTCATGGTTACCGGAAAATTCACAAGCAATGGTCTGGCCATTAGCTTTGATACTGGGTGGTATCCTCTTCCTCACAAGAAACAATAAAAAGGAACGTTGGATCAAACAGCATATGAGCGAACAAATGCGAAAAAGGCATAACTTCCCTCCAACGCCAGGTAATGTCGAAAACCAGCAGTGTGAATCAGAAAATGGCTTTCTGCATTCCAATAATACTTTTGGCGCCGTACGCCATGTAGTGCTGGACGATCTCTTCAAAGGAGCAAGTATCCGTACTTCTTTCGGAGGAACCACAATTGACCTGCGCCACACGCATATCGCTCCCGGAGAGACTTACATAGACTTGGATTGCAGTTGCGGAGGAATAGAACTCTTTATACCCGCCGACTGGAAAGTAATCATTAAATGTAATGCTTTCTTTGGAGGTTGTGAAGACAAACGATGGCAAGGAGCGAAGACGAATCAGGAGTGTATATTAGTAATTAGGGGAAGTATATCTTTTGGCGGACTGGAGATTAAAGATTGACGTATGAAAGCACATCCGATAACAGATTATCCTTATCGATGGATTCCGGCCTTTGCATCGGCATTGCTTCTGATAATTGCCCAGACAATCCTGCTGCTGTGGTATGCCAAAGCCGACTGGCTACCCGCCGCAATAGATGGAGTTACGACGGTCGGATGGTTCATGGCTTTGACATACCTGGCTTGGTTCGTTGTAGGTATTGTATCCATACCGAAAACCAGCGCTATCACCATTATTATAGGAATCTTATTCTGGCTGGCAGGGAGTTTTATGGTATGTGATATCATGGTAAAGATTATAGGTATATCCTACATCCCTTTTGTACCGACCATACCTTTCCGGCTTCTATTCGGCATACCGGCCTGGATAGCTGTCATATTGTGGTATCACCTACAGATTGCAGAAGACGCCTCAGCACAAGAAACAGAGTTCATCGTCGCTGAAGAAGAAAAGACCACCACTCCACCCGAAGAAGAACGTATGGACCGTATCACGGTAAAGGACGGTTCACGAATCCATATCATCAAAGTGGAGGAACTGTTGTATATCCAGGCTTGTGGAGACTACACCACTTTGGTAACTCCATCTGGAGAATATATCAAGGAACAGACGATGAAGTATTTGGAGACACATTTACCTGCCAATAACTTTGTACGTATCCACCGTTCCACTATTGTTAATGTAACACAGATATCCCGGGTAGAATTATTCGGTAAAGAAACCTACCAGTTGTTATTAAAAAACGGCGTCAAACTAAGGGTAAGTCTCAGCGGCTATCGCTTATTGAAAGAACGATTAGGAATATAAACTTCTTGGCCCTGTCAAGCAAGATATAATAATTACTAAATTATAGCGCGAAAATGTAACTTTATGCAAAGTCAATTGTTACTTTGTACGCTATGATGAAACATCTGTTTGGCATATTGCTATTGTTCTTCCTTTGTGTAGGTTTAATTACCGTTTCCCACGAAGAACAGTCGGACTTACGGGCTTATGCCGGGAGTCAGACAGGAGTAGTAAACGCCTATATCAATTCAGACTGTTCATTTTCTGCTTCAACGGAATATACATCTCCTATTCCCCTCCATTCACACTTCAATGATGGAAAAAGCGACAGCAGAATCAATAATGCGCTTTGTCCGACCAGCTCGTACACGCATAACAATGCTTCCTCTAAATTACTTAAAATAAAACTGCATCTGCCGGCGGGACAACTACAACATTCGCTTGCCGGCCAGTTGTCTGTTCTATTCAATTCTACCCAGTCTTTCACTCCTAACGCTATCCGTTATTCCTACGGATATTATATCTACGCATTAGCCCATATCCTGATTTGACCTTAAAGTAACTTATTGTCGAATCATCATCAAAGATATGCTTCCTGCCTATCTTTCACTACACTATTGTTTGTAACAATAACTCTTTAACACTATAATTATGCTCAGTTTATTATTAGCAACCCTCGAAATGATGGGGCTTACGTTCGCCATCGGTTTCTTTGTGGCTTTCATTATCAAGATGATTGCCCTTGCCGCCGACTCTTTAGAGTTTCACAGTTCGCACCAGAAAGAACTGCTCCGCCTGCGGCGTTTCAAGAAAATACGCCAGAAGGTGGAACTCGTTATGTTTCACGAAAACTTTCCCGAAGAAGGACATCACAGTGATAAGCGTGAAGACTTCAGCCGGGGTATCAACCGCAACCCGGGAGATTATTGCGGGTATTATCATGGCGTAAGCCCGGGTATCCCGAATGCCAGCCTCTTCGATTATTATTATTCAGACGATACACATGCCGTGTATTTGCAGAAAGAAGAAGAAGTTCACAACGAGCGAAAGAAATTACGTTCAAACAAATCAGCTGACAACGCAAAATAATTAGATTATGGAAAATATAGACTTTGCAAGTTTGTTTCAAGGATTCGGAACAATGATAGAAAGCGGCTGGTTACTTGCCTCAGCCCGTATGTTTTTAGTGGCATTAGGACTTTTACTTATCTACCTGGGATGGAAAGGAGTTCTTGAGCCTATGGTAATGATTCCTATGGGACTTGGTATGGTTGCCATCAACTGCGGTACCCTCATCATGCCCGACGGAACACTGGGTAACCTTTTTCTGGACCCGATGCTTTCGGATACGGATGAGTTAATGAATACCATGCAGATAGACTTTTTGCAACCCGTATATACGCTGACCTTCAGTAACGGGTTGATAGCCTGTTTCGTCTTTATGGGCATCGGGACGTTACTCGATGTGGGTTTCTTGTTACAAAAACCATACGCCAGCATCTTCCTTGCTTTGTGTGCCGAACTGGGTACTTTCCTGACAGTGCCTATCGCTTCTGCTTTCGGACTGACACTGAAAGAAAGCGCTTCTGTTGCCATGGTGGGAGGAGCCGACGGACCGATGGTACTTTTCACCTCTCTGGCACTTGCCAAACACCTATTCGTCCCCATTACGGTAGTAGCCTATCTATACCTGGGATTGACTTACGGCGGTTATCCTTACTTGGTCAAGTTATTGGTACCAAAAAAGCTGCGTGCCATCAAGATGGTTCAGAAGAAAGCACCGAAGAATTACGATGCAAAAGTAAAACTGGCTTTCTCGGCTATTTTGTGCGCCGTACTGTGTTTCCTGTTCCCGGTTGCCTCACCGCTATTCTTTTCACTGTTCCTTGGAGTAGCCGTACGCGAGTCCGGAATGAAGCATATCTATGATTTCGTAAGCGGCCCGTTGCTGTATGGTTCTACTTTCATGCTCGGTCTTTTGCTGGGTGTACTCTGCGACGCACATCTATTGCTCGATCCGAAGATTCTGAAGTTGTTGGTATTGGGTGTATGCGCATTGTTACTTTCGGGTATCGGAGGTATCATGGGAGGTTATATCATGTATTTCATCAAGAAAGGCAATTATAATCCGGTAATCGGTATTGCGGCTGTAAGTTGCGTACCTACTACGGCCAAGGTTGCACAGAAGATAGTGACGAAAGACAATCCCAATTCATTTATTCTGGGGGACGCTTTAGGAGCCAATATTTCAGGAGTAATCACTTCGGCTATCATTACCGGTATTTACATTACTATAATTCCCTATCTATAAGAAAATCCGCTTTATCATAAGTACTTAAATAGCCCGAGTTTGACATAAAAGATTTTGTTTGTTTTTGTACGGTTATGACTTAATCATCTTATATTAAGTCCTGATTTACATTATTTATTTATTTCAATTATCTTTGTCCGCACAAGGATAATTGAAATATGATAAAATTTACAAGACATATCTTCCTCCTCTGTGTCCTGCTTACTATCTTGAGTGGTTGCCGGCAGCAACATGCCGCACAAGAAGTACCGATAGAAGACAGCATTGTCACCCGGCAAGTAACCGACAGCATCGCAGATACCGAAAAGATAGTATATCCCGCAAAAAGTAAGACAGCCTGTTACCTGGATTCCCTCGGCTTTATCAATATAGCCCAGGCAGACAGCACCATTGCCATAAACCTGCTATATACCCATGCAGAGAACTTTACCGGACAGGTTTTGTATGAAGACCTGCGAGAAGCCTATCTTCATCCCGACGCTATGGAAAGCCTGCTGAAAGCACAACAACTTTTAAAGAAACTCCATCACGGTTATAGCCTTATCGTTTATGATGCGGCGCGCCCCATGTCCATCCAGCAAAAGATGTGGGATGTAGTGAAAGGAACCCCGAAATACATGTACGTATCCAACCCCGCCCACGGTGGCGGCCTACATAATTACGGTCTGGCGGTAGACATCAGTATCCTCGATGCCGAGGGACACCCGCTACCAATGGGCACTCCGGTAGATTATTTCGGTAAAGAAGCCCACATCACGCAGGAAGACCGGTTGGTACAAACCGGAAAGATTACCGCACAAGAACAGCAGAACCGCCGGTTATTGCATAAAGTGATGAAAGAAGCCGGTTTCCGTCCGTTGCCCAGCGAATGGTGGCACTTTAACAGGTACAGCCGGCAGACAGCCAAAGAAAAATATCAGGTAATTCCGTAGAGTTTCTTTATCTTTGCACAGTTATTGAAATACCTGTCCATGACACTGACTGAAGAAACCCTCCGTTTTATCCGCAAACATCTTGACGACGATGTACGCCATCTCGCTTTGCAAGCCCGTAAATATCCTGCGGTAGACATGCCGACAGCTATTACGCAAATTGCAGGACACCAGGTGGCCGGAATAAAAGTACCGACTTGGGCGGACAAAGAGGGTATTCTCTATCCGTTGCATCTTTCCCTGGAACAGTGTTCATCGGAGATAACAGCCCGATACAAAGCGGAGCTTATTGCAAATTCAGCAACCCGACATGACACCTTCACCGACCTTACAGGCGGGTTTGGCATTGATTGTTCCTTTATATCAGCCTGCTTTAAACAAGCCACTTATGTGGAGCGCCAAAAGGCGTTGTGCGAAATCGCTTCCCATAACTTTCCGCTTTTAGACTTACCGCAACTCACCGTCTGCCACGACGATAGTGTTCAGTACCTGCAAACCATGTCTCCTGTCGACTGGATATTTATAGACCCTGCCCGGCGTGACGGAAAGGGCGGAAAAACTGTAGCTATAAGTGACTGTGAACCGGATGTATCCGCCTTGGAAACTTTACTACTTGAGAAAGCGCAGCATGTGTTAGTAAAATTATCCCCTATGCTCGATTTAACGCTGGCAATCCACGATTTGAAACATGTGCAAGAGGTACATATCGTCTCGGCACACAACGAATGTAAAGAGCTGTTGCTCGTATTGGGACACGATGAAAGCCTTTCCACAGAAGAAGTTCCCATTCATTGCATCAACCTGACGTCTGCACAATCTCCTCAATCATTCACCTTTACCCGCCAACAAGAGAAAGACAGTGCATGTAACTATGCTTCCACACTGAAAGCCTATCTATACGAGCCTAACGCTTCCCTACTGAAAGCCGGAGCATTCCGTTGTATATCTTCTGCGTATGGGGTAGAGAAATTACACCCCAACAGCCACCTATACACTTCCGACACCTATCTTCCTGACTTCCCCGGACGAAAATTCCATATCTTGAATAGTTGCGGATTCAGCAAGAATGAAATAAAAGATATGTTAGGAACAGAAAAGAAAGCGAACCTTACCGTACGAAATTTCCCCGCAAGCGTTGCCGAACTACGCAAACGGCTGAAATTGGCAGAAGGAGGCAATACTTATTTATTCGCTACCACATTGGTGAATGAAAAGAAAGTGCTTATTGCTTGCCAACCATAGGACATCTTTCGTTTTCATTTTGACACTTTGCATTTCTACCCGTATCAGGATGCGTTATTTACGCCCTACCACCTGTATAAACGGGAATACGCGAACAGAATTTCATAACTTACTATATTACAGAAAGATAATAAAGATGGAACGCTTCTAATAAATCGCAAAGTCCTTCCCTTATGCCCTTATTTTGCTTCTCTCAACGTAAAGTTTTACATTATACGAGTAAACCTGAACTTTACGTAGAGGAAGTTGACGTTTTACTGGTATGAAGTTAACCTTTTACTGGTATCATATTAACAGATTACTACTATGATATTAACTTTTCTCAGGTAAGAACTGCATAAAGCACGCACATTATACAAAAAAACTGCAATATTTATTCTCTTTCCATACTATTATTCTCTATTTTACTCTTTCCCGGGAAACAGTGATGTCAGTAAAATACAGATTTTGCTTTCTTCCTGGCATCTTTCTCACCGTATTATATAGAATAATGCATGTAACCGTATTGTAGCATAATTGTTACCCTTTCTTCAACCTCCCGTAAAATGCACGTAACGACAGCCCTCTACTTTTGCAGCAAATTATTAACAGACTATAATAAGTATGAAACAAATCGTAAGGGCATTCTTAGTTTTGCTCCTAACTGCAACAATCAGCAATACAATCATGGCTGATGAAAAAGCAAACGTTGTTAAACAAGGTACGATGCGCGGTCGTATCATCGACGCTACAAAACAAACTCTCCCGGGCGCTTCTATCTACATCGAAAAACTACACACAGGTGTGACAAGCGACGTCAACGGCTTCTACACATTCTCTAACCTTGACCCGGGAACTTATACAGTAAAGGTGAGCTACGTAGGGTATTCTCCCGTAGAACTGAAAATCACCATTCCTGCCGGACATACTTTAGAGAAAGATGTGGTTATGAACGAAGGAGTTGAATTGCAGGAAATAGTAGTTGGCGGTGCTTTCCAGGGACAACGCCGCGCTATCAACTCACAAAAGAATAATCTGGGTATCACCAATGTCGTTTCTGCCGACCAGGTAGGCAAGTTCCCCGATTCCAATATCGGTGACGCACTGAAACGTATTTCCGGTATTAACGTACAGTACGACCAGGGAGAAGCCCGTTTCGGCCAGGTTCGCGGAACAAGCGCAGACCTTAGCTCGGTTACTATCAACGGTAATCGCGTACCTTCCGCCGAGGGCGATACGCGTAATGTACAGCTCGACTTGATTCCGGCAGATATGATTCAGACCATTGAAGTGAATAAAGTAGTAACTGCTGACATGGATGCCGACGCTATCGGTGGTTCCATCAACCTCATTACCAAAAACTCACCTTACAAACGCACCATTGCGGCAACTGCCGGAACGGGTTACAACTGGATTAGCCAAAAAGCACAGTTAAACCTGGGACTTACATACGGTGACCGCTTCTTCAATGACAAGTTGGGATTGATTGTATCCGCTTCTTACCAGAATGCCCCTTCTGGTTCGTACGACACCGAGTTTACATGGGAACAGGACGAAGACGGCAAGGTATATGTCAACGATTACCAAATCCGCCAATACTACGTTACACGTGAGCGTCAGAGCTATTCTGCCGCTTTGGACTGGGACATCAATGCCAATCATAAGCTCACGTTCAAAGGTATCTTCAACAACCGTAATGACTGGGAAAACCGCTACCGTACCAACTTGAAAGACCTCGATGCCGACGGCAATGCCACTGTACGTATACAGACCAAAGCCGGTACGCCGGACAACCGCAACGCCCGTTTGGAGCGCCAACGTACCATGGACTTCGCACTCGGAGGCGAACATCTTTTCGGTCCGCTTTCTATGGACTGGCACGCAAGCTATGCCAAAGCAACCGAAGAACGTCCTAACGAACGTTACATCGACTTCCAACTCAAAAAACAAAAGTTCAATATGGACTTGAGTGATGAACGTCAGCCGTTCGCTTCGCCCAAAGAAGGATACACGATGACTTTCAACGATGAATTCGGCTTGAAAGAGTTGACCGAGCAACAAGAAGATATCAAGGAACAAGACCTTAAGTTCGCCGCCAACTTCAAATTACCTTTCAAGAATGGCAACAAGCTTAAGTTCGGTACCAAAGTCGTTCGTAAGACCAAAGACAAAACAGTCGATTTCTATGAATACGCTCCGATTGATGAAGATGCTTTCATGGAAAACAGCCTGAAGAATACGGTAGACCAGACTAACAAGCACTTTATGCCCAACGCAAAATATCAGACAGGGATATTTGCAAGCAAAGAATATACCGGTTCACTGGACTTGAACAACAGCACGCTTTTCGAGAAAGAACAGGTTCAGGAGGAACTTGCCGGTAATTTTGAGGCTCGCGAAACGATTAGCTCCGGCTACATCCGCTTCGACCAGAAGTTAACGGATAGAGTTGAACTGATGACCGGTCTTCGTGTAGAAAATACCAGTTTGGCTTATACCGGACGTACTTATGATGCCGACGAAGACCTTACTACCCCTACCGAACGCAAGAGAAACAGCTATATCAACTTCCTGCCGTCTTTGCTTGCCAAGTGGAACGTAAACGAAGATTTCAAAGTGCGCGGTTCGTTTACTCAAACTTTATCACGTCCCAAGTACTCGGCACTTGTGCCCAGTGTAAACATTAAACGCTCGGACAACGAAATAACGATCGGCAATCCTGACTTGAAACCGACCATGTCTTACAACTTTGACTTGAGTGCCGACTATTATTTCCGCAGCATCGGTCTGGTAAGCGCCGGTATCTTCTACAAAAAGATTGATAATTTCATCGTAGACCAGGTCAGCACCAATTACGAATACCTAGGTAATGTCTACAACCGTTTTACACAACCCAAGAACGCAGGTAATGCCAATCTCATCGGTGTGGAGCTTTCCTACCAACGTGATTTCAGCTTCATCGCTCCCGCATTGAAATGCGTAGGTTTCTACGGAACATATACTTATACACACTCTCGCGTAGAAGATTTCAACTTCGAAGGCCGTGAAAATGAAAAAGGACTCAGCTTACCGGGTTCACCGGAGCATACAGCGAATGCATCACTCTATTTTGAAAAAGGCGGGTTGAATATCCGTTTGAGTTATAACTTCGCTTCGGACTTCATCGACGAGATGGGTGAAACAGCCTTCTACGACCGCTATTACGACAAAGTGAACTATATGGATGCCAACGCAAGCTATACATTCGGCAAAAAGATTAAAACGACTTTCTATGCCGAAGCAAACAACTTGCTGAACCAGCCGTTACGTTACTATCAGGGAACGAAAGACCGCACCATGCAGGCCGAGTATTACGGCGTAAAAGTGAACGCGGGAGTAAAAATCAACTTTTAACCAGCGTAGTGCTGGAGCAAGACTCCCTTGCGGATAACAGCTTTATTTATAAAACTCAAAACAACAATTATGAAGAAATTAATCCTTTTACTCTTTGTTGCTGTCCTCAGCAATCTGACAATAACTGCGCAAATCACCGATTACTCCATCTTCGACAAGAAGTTCAACTTCTACGTTGCCAATGACCTTGGACGTAACGGTTATTACGACCAGAAACCGATTGCCGAACTAATGGGGACTATGGGCGAAGAAATAGGTCCTGAGTTCGTGCTTGCTACCGGCGACGTACACCACTTTGAAGGTGTACGCAGCGTGAACGATCCGCTTTGGATGACTAACTACGAACTAATCTACAGCCACCCGGAACTGATGATTGACTGGTTTCCTTTGTTGGGCAATCACGAATATCGCGGTAACACACAGGCTGTAATAGATTATAGCAACGTGAGCCGCCGCTGGACGATGCCCGCCCGTTACTATACCAAAGCTTTTGAAGACGATGGTATCACTATACGAGTTGTATGGGTAGACACAGCCCCGATGATTGATAAATACCGTAACGAAAGCAGCCAATATCCCGATGCCGGCAAGCAGGATTATAAAAAACAACTTGCCTGGCTGGACAGCGTACTGAATGCCGCCAAAGAAGATTGGGTAATCGTAGCCGGCCATCATCCCATCTACGCAGAAACCCCGAAAGACCAAAGTGAACGCACGGATTTACAGCAACGTCTCGACCCTGTTTTACGCAAACACAAAGTAGATATGTATATATGCGGACACATCCATAACTTCCAGCATGTACGTGTATCGGGAAGTAATACCGATTACATCACTAATTCATCAGGTTCTTTGAGCCGCAAGGTAAAGCCCATTGAAGGAACAGTGTTTTGTAGTTCTGAGCCCGGCTTCTCAGTAGTTTCGGCTAATAAAAAGAGCCTGGAACTACGCATGATTGATAAAAAGGGGAATGTGCTGCATACGGTGACACGCAGCAAATAAGGATAAGGTGCACTAAAAGTCACCATTAAGGCGATAAGTTTAGGCACGGATTACGCCGATTACACGAATTAAGGTTATTCATTGTATAATGAGAAAATTATATGAATTCCTTTAATTCGTGTAATCGGCGTAATCTGTGCCTAAAAAATAGAATAACTTTATTTATTATCCTTCGGGCGTAAATCGTCTTTAGGTATGGTCGTTTCATTACCATCGCGCATAGCCATATAATGCGGTGACATAATCTCCACACCCGCCTCATTAAAACGATCCTGGATATTCTGATGCAAGTCCGAATATATCTGTGCCAGGCGGTCAGCTTCCTTGATATAAGCGTTCACCTGATACACCGGATACCAATCGCTCAACGAAGTCTCAAGCACAAAAGGACGTGGATCGTCTATCACACCGGGAGTATTCAATGCCGCCTCTATCAACAACTGATGTACTTGCCGCCACGGAGCATCATAACCGATGGTTACCTCGGAATGAATAATCAGTCCGTACTCCCGTGCCGAAGCACTGTAATTTACAGTATGGGAAGACATGATAAATGAATTGGGGATTGTCACCACCTCATTCTTCGGGGTACGGATGCGGGTAACAAGGGGGGTCTTCTCGATTACGTTTCCCGTAGTATCATTCAACTTGATACGGTCGCCCAACTTGAAAGGACGCATATAGGTAATCACCAACCCGGCTATAATGTTTCCGATAACCGTACTCGAACCGAGCGATACAATTAATCCGACAAATACCGATATTCCCTGGAACACACCATTTCCGGCACCGGGCAGATAAGGATAAATCATCGCAATCATAAAAGCATAAAGCAGGAAACGGATGATATGGAATGTCGGTTCAGCCCAGTCGGAATAGAAGCCACGTATCTTCAACCGCTCGGTTTTCACCTCATTAGTCAGGTAATAGACAAACCTTATCAGATACTTTACAGCATACCATATTACAACAATGATAAAAAGATTCGGTATGTAGTCTATTACCGAATGGAAAATCATCTTTACCGGATTCCAGATATAAGAAAGCAACTGGTATGCCAGGTTTTTAGTCTGCGGGAAGATGGCAAATAATAAAGGAACCGTCAGCACTAACTGAAGGAGCATAACAAGGTATCGCAACAGGTTTGAAGAGAATATAAGGAGATTGACCTGCTTTTGCGTATCCAGAAGTACATAATCCTGCACAGAGATAGGCTTTAACCTGGTGTCTTTCAATTTCTGTATGCGTACTTTCAGTTTCTTGAAAAGCCAGATTGTCACTCTAAAAAGAAGATATTGCCCTGCAAGTACCAGGATAAAGTACAATATGTGTTTACCCAACTGCCAGAGACTGTGTTCCTCCTTCATCACTTTGAGTTTGTCTACAACAATCTTCCGGTTATGGGCTGCCAGTTGGTCACGGGTACAGTTCTCCCACAAACCATCCTGATCGATAAAAGAAGCAATCACCTTGCTGCCATACATCAAATCAGTAACGATGTCACTGCTTTCTATATATAGAGAGTCGGGACGCAAATTGAAACGCTTACCTAACTCCGTAATAGCTGCGGCATCCATTTCTGCACGTTGCTGGGGAGTATGTCCACCACGTTTGGCATAAAGATAGAACAGCGTATCTCCTTCAACCACTACCGGTACTCCGGCAGTTACCGCCCTCAACGAGTCAATGCGCAACTTCTGCTGTGCCAGTTTGGTGGAGTCTGCCGCATAACTGGCAAGTCTCAGTTGTTCCACCTCCATACGTAAGTTCGCTTCATTCAGCCTGGCCGTTTCTAATTCCTGCCTTACCGCCGACAACGATACTGCTGAATCGGAATCCGTCCGTACAGATGAAACCGGATTCAAACTGTCTTTTTCTATAATATGAAGCACTTTCTCTACCAACTGGGCAGAAACCCCGTTCGCCATCAGCGACAGCCATATAATGCATAAAATACGAATACCTCTCATATCAATATATAGTCATAAGTTTGTTCTGAATATAGAATCTTTCTAATAAGACTTCAAACATACAGAATGTTTTTGAAATTTCATAAAAGGTTTCATTATCTTTGCCACAAATGCAATACTTCTATGAATATTTTACTACTTATCGGAGGACTTCTCCTCATTTTATTAGGTGCTAACGGACTTACAGACGGAGCTGCATCCGTTGCCAAGCGTTTCCATATACCCAACATTGTTATCGGACTGACAATTGTGGCATTCGGTACTTCCGCGCCGGAGTTAACGGTCAGCGTATCCTCCGCTTTGAAAGGCAGCGCAGACATTGCCATCGGCAACGTGGTAGGTAGTAACATCTTCAATACTTTGATGATTGTGGGCTGTACAGCCCTCTTTGCTCCGATTGTAATCACTCGTAATACATTACAGAAAGAGATTCCTTTGTGTATACTTTCTTCGATAGCTCTGCTGATTTGCGCCAACGATGTTTTCTTAGATGGTGACAAAGAGAATATAATCAGCGTTACCGACGGTCTGTTATTTCTCTGCTTTTTCGCCATCTTCCTGAGCTATACCTTCGCCATTTCCTCACACAGTTCCGAAGGGACGTCCGGCGATGCCGAAGAGATAAAGCAACTACCCCTATGGAAATCCACTCTGTATATATTGGGCGGACTAGGCTGCCTTATTGCCGGCGGTAGTTTCTTTGTGGATGGTGCAAGCGGCATTGCGCGCAACTTGGGAGTCAGCGAATCTATTATCGGTCTGACATTGGTAGCTGCCGGTACATCGCTGCCCGAACTCGCCACTTCTATCGTAGCCGCTTTAAAGAAAAACCCGGAAATTGCTATTGGTAATGTTGTCGGCAGTAACCTGTTCAACATATTCTTCGTATTAGGTTGCAGTGCCTCCATTACTCCACTCCCCCTGACGGGTATCACCAATCTGGACTTATGGGTATTGGTCGGTTCGGGCATCCTGCTTTGGCTATTCGGTGTTTTCTTTGCCAAACGAACCATCACCCGTATTGAAGGAAGCATCATGGTGCTTTGCTACATAGCCTATACAGCACTGCTCATCTATAATTTGTAAATCAGCGCAACTAAGAGGTAGTAATAGTTTTTGAGAACTCAACGAGGTATTTTAAAGATTATCACGTATCTTTGCTCCCTCAATATAATACAACTATGGCAATTACAATCAAGAAAGTTTCCACAAAGAAAGCGCTGAAACAATTTATCCGCTTTAACTACAAGCTATACAAAAAGAATCCGTATTCGGTACCCGACCTTTATGACGACATGCTGAATACCTTCAATAAGAAAAAGAATGCGGCTTTCGAGTTTTGTGAAGCCGATTACTTTCTTGCCTACAAAGATGATAAAATCGTAGGACGTGTCGCTGCCATTATCAACCACAAAGCCAATCAGACCTGGGACAAAAAGGAAGTCCGCTTCGGCTGGATTGACTTCATTGATGAACCGGAAATATCAGAAGCTCTTATACGTACCGTAGAAGAATGGGGTAAAGAACGGGGCATGACCCACATACAAGGACCTTTAGGATTTACTGACTTCGATGCGGAAGGCATGCTCGTTGAAGGCTTTGACCAGCTAAGCACCATGGCAACCATCTATAATCATCCTTATTATCCGCAACACATGGAGCGCATGGGATTTGAGAAAGATGCCGACTGGGTGGAATACAAAATCTATATCCCCGATGCCATACCTGACAAACATAAACGTATCTCTGAACTCATTCAGCGTAAATACAATCTTCAGGTCAAGAAATATACTTCTGCCAAAAAACTTGCCCGCGAATACGGACAAGCCATTTTTGAATTAATGAACGAAGCTTACAGCCCTTTGTATGGTTACTCCGCTTTGTCACAACGTCAGATAGACCAGTACGTAAAAATGTACCTGCCCATCCTCGACTTACGGATGGTGACACTTATTACAGATGCCGAAGACAAACTGGTAGCCGTAGGTATATCAATGCCTTCCCTGGCCGAAGCATTACAGAAATCTCACGGCCGTTTGTTGCCTTTCGGCTGGTATCACCTGTTGAAAGCTCTCTTCATGAAACGTCGTGCCAAGATGTTGGACTTGCTGCTGGTAGCTGTAAAGCCCGAATATCAGAATAAAGGTGTCAATGCCTTGTTGTTCTCCGACTTGATTCCGGTTTATCAGAAGTTAGGTTTCGTATTTGCAGAAAGCAACCCCGAGTTGGAAATGAACGGAAAGGTACAAGCCCAATGGGAATACTTCAAAACCGAACAACATAAACGGAGAAGAGCATTTATCAGAGAGATAAAATAAAGCAGAAATTTAAAGAACTCTAAAGTCGGAATATTATATAACATTCCGACTTTGCTTTTTAGTAGAGGAAAAAATAGGCAAAAGGGTGTACTTTCTATTCAAACTACCTCAGCTTGTTTCTTATTCAGCTCTATTTTCTTATTTTTGTTTGCACTTAAAAAATCCAATACTATGAGACGGTTCTGTACTTTACTCCTTTTTCTGTCAGCAACAATTCTCACAATTGCCCAGCCGGTCTGCCAGGTAAAACATTTCTCCGTGAATGACGGTCTGGCACAAGGGAACGTTATGAACATCATACAAGATCAAAAAGGGCTTATCTGGTTCAGTACCTGGAATGGTTTGAATAAGTTCGACGGTTACACCTTCAAAACATATAAAACCTCTCAGGAAAGCAGCTATGCATTTGGCAGTAACCGAATGGGCACTATCTCGGAAAGCAAATACGGAGACATCTGGTGTCCTACTTACGACGGACAAGCCTGTTTGTTTGATGTCGAGACCGAGAAATTTATTGATGTACTTCAACCACTCGAATCATCTACCAAGCGCTCTAACCATGTAATACGTATTTTCTCATTAAAGAAAGGCATCGCTTGGATTCTATGTGAAAACGGATACACCTACAGAGTAGATGAGCAATTATGCAAAAAAGGAGAAGGTATCACTCTTTACTCCGCTTTCAATCATAACCTGAAAGGCGATCAGATATTCAATGTTTATCAGGATTCAGACGAAGACGAATGGATATTAACCGACAAAGGTGTTTCTATTATTGGAAAGAAAACACTGGATACTGACTTCCCGTTTCAATTTATAACCCAGATAAAAGAAAACATCTATTTAGTTGCCGAAAAAGATAAACTGGCCAGGTACGACTTTCATTCCAAAAAGCTAAAGTTCATCAATATCCCTTTTCCCCACGAAAAGATAAACTATATTTCCGTTATAGGAAAAGACACCTTGGCGCTGGGTACGGACAATGGCCTACTCTTATTCTCTACCCAAAAGAATGCTTTCCAGCAAATTGATATCCGTACTGCCACCCAACCCTCCAACTATGTAGAATCTGTTTATCAGGACTTCCAAGGAGATATCTGGGCTTTTTCGCAGGCTCCGGGCATCATCCGCCTGCGTCTCGATACCAATGAGAAGGAACACTTGTACACCCCTAAAGACGAAGTCATCAAACATGGACGGAATAGTCGCAAACTGATATTTGAAGATAAGTTGGGAAATTTATGGTTACTTCCCACCGAAGGGAACTTTTGCTATTACGACAGAAAAGAAAGAAAACTCAAACCTCTTCTCACCAATATAGACAATCCCCAATCCATATTCAGCCCTTTGGTAAGATTCTATACACTGGATAATCAGGGAAACTGCTGGTTTGCAACGGCACGTGGAGTAGACAAAATATGTTTCTTTCCACAAAGCTACCAGTTCAATCAAACTGACTATGAAGCCGAAACCCGTGCATTTTTACGGGACACGGATAATCGCCTTTGGTGTGCATCCAAGTCTAATTCCATCCAGATATACGCTCCCGACGGTCGCTTAGAAGGCTATTTATCCATGCAAGGCAGTATCGTGAAGGAGAAAAAGCCATTCTTCAACGGAGTATATTCCATTATGGAGGACAAGGATAGAAATATCTGGTTGGGAAGTAAAGGAGACGGTCTTTTCCTGCTAAAAAGACAGGGTATTAACAACTATTCCATTCGCCAGTTCAAACATAATGCCGATGATTCCTACAGTATAAGTGATAACAGTGTCTACTCTATTTTCCAAGATAGCCGGTATCGCATCTGGATAGGTTGTTACGGTGGCGGCTTAAACCTGTTGACGCAGACAGAAGACGGAGGAATTTCTTTCATTCACAGCAATAATGAACTGAAAAACTATCCCACTACTTATGGAATGAAGGTACGTAACATCACAGAAGCTCCCGGAGGGGTAATTTTGGTCGGAACTACCAACGGATTACTAACATTCTCAAATAACTTTGAGCATTTGGAGGAAGTTAAGTTTTATAGGAACTGCCACAGACCCGGAGAGCAAAACAGCCTCAGTACCAATGACATAATGCACATCTATACGGATAAGCGTAAAACAACGTATGTGATGAGTTTTACAGGTGGAATCAATAAGATTACATCCAAGCAATTGCTCAATGAACACATCCAATTCAAGAACTATGATAAAAGCAATGGTCTGGCATCCGATCTGGTGCTGTCAATGATAGAGGATTCCTACAATCAATTATGGGTAGTCTCTGAAATAGCTTTATCCAAATTCGATCCGGTGGAGGAGACCTTTGAGAATTATGAACTAAGTTCCACTTTTCAAGAATTTAATTTTTCTGAAGCACTTCCCGTTATCAATGCCCGCAAACAGATAGTGCTGGGAACAGACAAAGGTTTCTTTGAGGTTGCTCCCGAGAAGATGCAAAAGAGTAAATACATACCGCCTATTGTATTCACCGGACTTAAAATACAGGGACATCCGACATCCTATTCCATTCATAATATGAAAGAACTGGAACTGAAAGCATCGCAACGAAACGTTACTTTTCAGTTTGCAGCACTCGATTATGTCGACCCTGATAATATCTCGTATGCCTACCGTCTGCAAGGATTGGAGGAAGATTGGAACGAGGTGGATAATAACCGCTCCGCCAGTTACATCAACCTGCCTGCCGGGAAATATCAACTCCAAATCAAATCAACCAACAGTGACGGAATATGGACGGACAATGTGCGTACGCTTCCCATACATGTACTTCCTACATTTTGGGAAACCTATTGGGCATGGTTGCTCTATTTTATTCTATTCATCCTTTTTACCGCAACCATTGTATATGTGTTGTTTTACATTTACCGCTTGCGACACAGAGTGGACATGGAGCAACAATTAGCCAACATCAAACTGCGTTTCTTCACCGATATTTCTCATGAATTACGTACTCCGTTGACACTGATAAGCAGTCCGGTTACGGAGGTGCTGGAGAAAGAACCACTCTCATCCACCGCACGCGAACATCTGACGTTGGTACATCAAAATACGGAACGTATGCTCCGCCTGATGAATCAGATTCTGGATTTCCGCAAGATTCAGAATCAGAAGATGAAATTACTGATAGAAGAAACAGACTTGATTCCGCTCTTGCAAAAAGTAATGAATAACTTCAAACTAATTGCCAAAGAAAAGAATATGGATTATCAATTGAATTCATCCGTAGAATCCCTATACGGATGGGTAGACCGGGATAAATTTGAGAAAATCTTCTTCAATCTTCTTTCAAACGCTTTTAAATATACACCGGAGGGGAAAGCTATTACAGTCAATATCATACCCAATGAGGAAACAGTTAAGATAGAAATTGCAGATGAAGGCATTGGAATTCCCGCCGAAAAGCAACGTAACTTATTTCAACGTTTCGAGACACTGGCAAAACAAAACATTCTACAACCCTCTTCTGGTATCGGGCTATCACTGGTAAAAGAGATGGTCGAAATACATCATGGAAGTATCAAAGTAAGTAGCCAGCCGGGTATCGGTAGTTGTTTCACTGTAATCTTGCCTTTGTTACGGAAAGCTTTTGAAGAGGATTCACAAGTAGAATTTATCCTGAATGATGTCCAAGAAACAATCGCATCTAAGAGTATGGAAGTACAAGAAGAAACAGATAATAAAGAAGATTCCGATCATAATAATAACCCCGACTGTGATTCAATTCTGGTTGTCGAAGACAATAAAGAACTAAGGACTTTCTTAAAGAACAGTTTATCTGAATATTATACTGTAATAACAGCTTCCAACGGGGAAGAAGGATTACAGCATGCCATTGATGACATACCCGATCTTATTATCAGCGATGTAATGATGCCGGTAATGGACGGGCTGGAAATGGTCAAACAAATCAAGGGAAACAATAACATCTGCCATATACCTATCATTGTCTTGTCAGCCAAAGCGTCTTTGGACGACCGTATTGCCGGACTGGAACAGGGAATAGACGATTATATCACAAAGCCATTCAGCGCAACATACTTAAAAACCCGTATCACGTCATTACTTCGCCAACGCAAATCATTGCAGGAACTCTATATGGCAAAACTGACCGAAGGGAAAAGTACCACCGCAATGGATACTTTTACACCTTCACAGCCCCAAATCACTTCCTATGACGAGCAATTCATGCAGAAAGTAATGGAGTTTATGGAGGAGCAAATGGATAATGCCGAGCTGACCATTGACGAATTTGCAGAACGATTGATGTTAAGCCGTACCATCTTTTACCGGAAACTGAAATCAATCGTCGGGCTGACACCGGTAGACTTTATCCGGGAAATACGTATAAAGCGTGCCGTACAACTGATAGACAGTGGTGAGTATAATTTCTCACAAGTTGCCTATATGAGCGGATTCAGCGATCCGAAGTATTTCGGCAAGTGCTTTAAGAAAGTAATGGGAATTACCCCATCGGAATATAAAGAAAAAAAATCCTCCCTTTCTACCGGATATTCCCCGCAGGAGTAATAGAAAGTCCGTACTATTGCAATCGCAAATCTAAAACCATTAAAAATTACAAGAAAGATGAAAAAGCAATGGATTATCGCCTGTCTTTCCGGATTATTTGCGGTTAATATACAGGCACAACTTCCCGCAAAATATCCTTATCAGGATACGAAACTCACCGCTGAGCAACGTGCGGACGACTTACTCCCGCGTCTCACTTTAGAGGAAAAAGTAGCATTGATGCAGAACAACTCTCCGGCTATTCCACGTTTGGGAATCAAACCGTATGAATGGTGGAACGAAGCGCTTCACGGAGTGGCACGCGCCGGACTGGCAACCGTCTTTCCGCAAGCCATCGGCATGGGAGCTTCTTTTAACGACAAGCTGCTATACGAAGTTTTTGATGCCGTGTCCGACGAAGCACGCGCCAAGAACCGCCGTTTCAATGAAAACGGAAGCTACCGCCGATACCAGGGACTTACCATGTGGACTCCCAATGTAAATATCTTCCGTGACCCTCGTTGGGGACGTGGACAAGAGACATACGGTGAAGACCCTTATCTCAGCGGACAACTGGGTATGGCAGTAGTCAGAGGATTGCAAGGCCCCGAAGATGCGGAATACGACAAACTGCACGCCTGCGCCAAGCACTTTGCCGTACACTCCGGCCCCGAATGGAACCGTCACAGCTTTAATGCGGAAAATATCGCTCCTCGCGACTTATGGGAAACCTATCTTCCTGCTTTCAAAGATTTGGTTCAAAAGGCAGGTGTAAAAGAAGTGATGTGCGCCTACAACCGTTATGAAGGCGATCCCTGTTGTGGCAGCGAACGTCTGCTTAACCAAATTCTCCGTAACGAATGGGGGTTCAAAGGAATGGTAGTCAGCGATTGCGGAGCTATCTCCGATTTCTATTCCCCCAAAAAGCACTTTACGCATCCCGATGCCGCCAGCGCCTCGGCTGCTGCCGTGCTGAGCGGAACCGATGTGGAATGCGGAAGCAGCTACAAGAGCCTGACGGAAGCCGTAGCCAAAGGAGCCATCACTGAAGATAAAATCAATATCTCCGTGCGCAGACTTCTTATCGCCCGTTTCCAATTGGGTGAGATGAACGAAAAGCACCCTTGGGCGCACATCCCCTATTCAGTTGTAGACAGTCCGAAGCATAAAGAACTGGCATTGAGAATGGCGCATGAGACCATTGTATTGTTGCAAAACAAGAATCAAATCCTACCTTTAAATAAAGACATAAAGATTGCAGTCTTAGGACCTAATGCCAATGACTCCGTGATGCAATGGGGCAATTACAACGGCTTCCCCTCACAAACCACCACCTTATTGAAAGCCATACAGAAAAGATTCCCTGCATCACAAATCATCTACGAACCGGCATGCGGGCACACTGACGCCATCACTCTTCAGAGCTTGTTCAACCAATGCAGCATTGACGGAAAGCCCGGCTTCTCCGCTGAGTACTGGAATAACCGGGAGTACCAAGGTGATATTGCCGCTGTCGACCAACTCTCCACTCCTTTCCACTTCAGCTCGCAAGGTGCCATCGCGTTTGCGGCAGGCGTTAACCTGAAAGACTTTACGGCCATTTACCGCAGTACATTCCGCCCCGACCATAACGGTTCGGCTGCTTTCCGGCTCATGACAAACGGTGGAGTGACATTAAGCATTGACGGGAAGATAGTTGCCGAACGCAGCAATGTCAAGAACCCGGACAATCTCTATCATTTTATTTACGAAGCCGGGAAAGCGTACAACATAGAACTTAAATTCATTCAAGAAAGAAATGATCCTTTCCTGAATTTTGACCTGGCACAAGAAAAGCCGGTAAACATTCCCGAACTCCTGACTAACGTCAAAGATGCAGATGTAGTTCTCTTTGCCGGAGGTATTTCTCCACTTCTCGAAGGTGAATCCATGAGTGTTTCTGCTCCGGGCTTCAAAGGTGGTGACCGCTTAACCATAGAACTGCCGGACGCTCAACGTAACATCCTCAAAGAATTAAAGAAAGCGGGCAAAAAGGTAATTTTCATCAACTACTCCGGTTCCGCCATGGCTCTGACACCCGAAACAGAGAGTTGCGACGCCATTCTGCAAGCTTGGTATCCGGGACAAGACGGTGGTACAGCCGTTGCCGACGTATTGTTTGGCGATTATAATCCTGCCGGACGTTTACCCATCACTTTCTACAAGAATACAGACCAGTTACCCGATTACGAAGAATATTCCATGAAGAACCGCACCTATCGCTTCTTTAAGGAAGAACCGCTTTTCCCATTCGGTTACGGTTTGAGCTATACGAAATTCACTTATGGAAAGGTAAAAGCTGACAAGAAATCACTGGCAAAAAATGAAACACTGACACTCCAAATCCCCGTAACCAACATTGGTAACCACGATGGAGAAGAGGTGGTACAGGTTTACCTCCGTCGCCCGTCAGATGTTGAAGGCCCTGCGAAAACTCTGCGTGCTTTTCAACGGGTTAAGATTGCCAAAGGTACTACCCAAACCGTAAAGCTCGAACTTCCATACGAGAACTTCGCATGGTTTGATACAGCTACCAACACCATGCGTACCCTTCAAGGAAAATATGAGGTGCTGTACGGCGGAAGTTCTAAGGAAAAAGACTTGCAAACGGTATCTATTCTTGTAAAGTAAGTAGGGTTTTGTTTCTCTGAACGTATCAAAACCTCGTTTTTCAATTGCGGGCTATCCGGTTGCCAGTTGTGGGCCGGATAGCCCGCAATTGGTAACCGTCCGGCCCGCAGTTGCAAGACGAAGAAAAGGGCCAAGCATAAAGACATTATACCACAGGCATAACAGGAAAATCAACAAGACAAACGGAGATTTACCTTGCACAAGATGGGCTTAGAGAAGTAAAACATCATTAGCTTGATTTCACTAATAATTTATCAATGAAGCATATAAGGCAAAACAGGGTGACGACAAAATACTGCCATCACCCTGCCGTCACCGTTTCCATCACTCACCTATTGCCCACCAGTAAAGGGATGGAGATTGGTGAGTGATGACAAAAATTGTATTTTATTGATTGCTTGTAAGCAATTGCTTTTTTGCAATCACATCGTATGTCTTACCATTGATTGTCATACCTGTAGTATTTTCCACCTGTACGGAATTGTCAGCAGCCTCAATTTCAACATTATCAAGACTGATATTAGATACTTTATTGATAACTATCCCCTTGCCGGCATCGGTTACGAGCATATTCTTTATCGAAATATTGGTAATGGGCAATTCAGGAAGTCCATTCAAATATGCAGCGCGTCCGGCTCCTTTGCAATAGATGTTCGAGATAGATATATTTCTTAAAGCGGGAGTTTCCTCCGTAACCTCCGGAACCGAATCGCTCGGTGAAGTTGTCCCGGCATAATATAAGTCGGCAATTAAAGCATCACCGGGAATATCAACCATATTGATATTATCAACGTAGATGTTTTCCACCACACCACCACGTCCACGAGCGCTTTTAAACCTTATCCCAACATCCGTGCCAATAAAAGAACATCCGGAAACATACACGTTTTTCACTCCACCGGACATCTCACTACCGATGACAAATCCACCATGCCCGTGTAAAACGGTATTGTTCTTTACAATCACATTTTCGCAAGGTTCACCCCGCCGGCGACCGTCTGCATCCTTACCGGACTTCAAACAGATAGCGTCGTCGCCTGCATCAAAAAGACAATTGGTTATCATCACATTCCTGCAAGACTCCACATCGAGCGCATCCCCATTTTGCGAATACCAAGGATTGAATACTTTTACATCGTTTACAGTCAGGAATTCACAGGATAGCGGATGGATACACCAGCTTGGAGAATTCTTAAAGATAACGCCTTCCAAAAGTACTTTCTTACTTTTCACGATACTCACCATGACAGGGCGCAACCAACTTTTCATTTCATTCCATTCCTGGTCGGAGATTTCTTTTCCTTCCTTGTTCCGATTGGCTACAAAAGTGGATGCTTTCAAAGCTCCTTCATTGGGATACCATGTCTTTCCGGCTTCATCTACCGCTCCACCGGATTTAATTAAAATCTGCCATTGCCGTTCCGTCATCTTCATCTTCTTGACAGGACGCCAGCTATCTCCCGCTCCATCGAATACTCCATCACCGGTAATTGCTATATTCTCAGCATTGAAAGCGGAGATAGGCGACTGGCAACGTTTGGTATCCAGTCCCTCGAAAGAAGAACGAATAACCGGATACAAAGATGTATCGCTGCTAAACACGACGAGCGCATTCTTCTCGACATGCAGATTGACATTGCTTAGTAACACAATAGGTCCTGTAACCCATAACCCGGCAGGGATGATAACCTTGCCACCGCCTTTGGAATTTACGGTTTTAATCGCATTGTTTATTGCATCGGTATTTAAAGCCGCACCATTACTTTGTGCACCGAAATCACGAATATCGGCCTCATAATCAGGGAAAGACGGAAGCTCCACTTTGGGCATTGAAAAAGGAAGCTTCTTGTACAAAGCTTCCAGTTCTTTCTTTTCATTTTCCAGAGACGACGTACTATGACAAGCGCAGAGCATCCCAAGGATGACCGGCCATACGCCGGTCATCTTATTCAACAATCTATTCATACCTTTTTACCTATTTAATTAAACCATGCAGCATCACTGAATCCGTCCCAACTCATGATAACCGACCGTGTACCGAAGTGCCGATTATACTGTTCTTCGGAAAGTGAAAGGACGGTGGTTCTCACGGCTTCAGGTATCTGTTCGTAGAGATTAGCTCCCGATTCATTCTTACAATTGTACATCTTACAGCCTTCTGTTACCGTAGGCACAGCAGGCGTTAACGGTTTGTTTTCGCCTACAAAGTTAGCCCCATATACATCGGCGAAAGTACAATTCAGGAACGTAAGGTTATCAGGTTCAAACTGGTATATCAATGTAGAACTGGTAACACCTGCACCCACTGTGAAGCGGCAACCGGAGAATACATAGCCGAGATAGCCTTGCTTAACGCGTGCTTGCATTACGGCACGGGTACCCGTAGGTGCATGGATTTCACAGTCTTCAAAGAGCACTACCTTGCCCGATCCCCAGATAAAGTCCGTAGCACCGGCAATAAAACAATTCTTGAACCAGTTGTGTCCACCGCCCGGAAGTAGGGTATCCTGGAAGCTAAGGATTCTGCAATTAACGAAAGCTGCTGATTTATTGTCAATAAAAAGCGCTTCAGCCTGCCCGTTTTTGCCCAGTGTCCAACCATAAGCGTTTTCTATCGTTACATTTTCAAAACGTATCTTATTGGAGTTTCCTTGCAGTATCACGACTGAACGTCCACCGGAAGAAGGTACGGTAGTACCCACCGGAGCAAACTGATCGATATTGGCGCCGCCGCCGATACCGCCATTAATGTCATTACTATTGTCATACTGGATATTTACCGCTGTATTATCACCTGCATTCCCTTTTATGGTAATATTGCTCTGATCGCGCAGATAGATAATTTCCTGATAGATACCGTTATCCATATTGAACGTTTTGTTTGCATTGAGGTCTACATTGGTTGCACAATAGTCAATAGCTCCTTGTAGAGAATAGAAATCTGCATTAGCGTCGGTATGGCTTATCTTCAGTTCGTAGTTAGGCCCTGTCGGTACAGGTTTCGTTTTGGTTTTGAATACCCAACCACGGGCATAAATACCTTGAAAATCCTCCTGATTAATGGCAGCACGGTCAATCGTTACATAATATTCGGTATCGTATTGAAGACGTTGCTGATGAGGCTTAATAATAAATTTATTACCTTCCACTCTGGCGGGATAGTAGTTTACAATACGCCGGCTGGCGGAAGAACCTGTCGGTGTAACACCGATAATGTCCATCCAGGTATTCAGTTTGGTTACGCCATCCTGAATAGATACACGGCGTTCCGCCATATTGATTTCATCCACCAATTTGTGGTCTGCCTTGCGGTAAATACGTATGTATCCGCTTGTTCCCAATTCGGGTGCCACGCCTTTAAATGCAATCTTCAACTCTGTATCAATTAGTGTATTCTGTGCCTCATTCACAGGGAATAAGTCATAGCCGGCAGACTGTCCTCCATCGGCAGTACCATCCATACTGCTTCCATCTTCCCAGGGAGAAGAAGAGTTTCCATTGTCCACATTTTCCAAGCGTCCCATTTCTACAATACCATTAGGATCGATATACACGGCAAATGTATATTGGAAACCTTTATGGAACTGTGGCAGGCTTATATCCAAATTGGTAAAAATCCATTCTTTCTTTTTGCCATTCAGTACAAAGGATACTTTATAAGCATCTGTTAATGCAGAAGGCAGAATAATTGCTTCACGGTATCCCGTGGAAGGATTTAAATAAGGGGTGATGTCTGCTGTAGAGTTTGCACCCGTAGTCAACACACCCGTCTGTACATTGAACGATGCGACTGTCTGCATGCCATTAATCATGACATCGCTTACCTCCAAAGGATTCTTCTCCATATCGACGAACTTCAGGATGACTTTAGCCAAACGGTGAGTAAAGTTCATTGCAATGTTCGTATCACTCTCTTTTGTATAGGTATAGTCCTCGCTTGAAGTTGCATACAGCAAATCACATGCGGTACTGCCGTTTCCCTGAGCTGCCAGTTGCACGGGATAAATAAAATCGCGCACATCAGCCTTATAGGGATAGTATGCTACAAACTTAACCGGAGTTCCGTCATCCTGCACCGCAAGGGGAGCATCCGAAACAAAGCCTACCGATTGTCCGTCTTCGGAACAGGTATAAGGCACATTGACAGCTTCCGATACAGGTTCGGAAGTTTTAGCGTTCAACACGTATGTACCTATCTTGTCTCCGCTGTTCCAAGATGAACCATCTTGAGTGACACGCGTAGTAAAATTGGTAAGGTCTACACTGAACGTAATGGTTCCACTCGTAAGGTCTTTACCGTTCACCGCTTCCTCATCTTCCGAACAAGAGAGGAAGAACAGGCCCAAGAGAGGGTATAATAATGAATGAAATAGTTTCATAGATAGTATGTTCTAATGTAACAATATATTAATTAGTAGCAGGTCTCCAACGTGGATCACCAGCATCAGTGATAGTAGTCTTGAAGTTTCCACTGGATGCATCTTCAAACAGCTCAACCATAGTTTTTGTAAGGTCAGTCCAAGCATTCGGGAACTTACTTCCATCGACATCATTTTTATGAATTTTAATCATAGGAAGTAAATTAGCTTCTGTAGGTGCTGCAGCATAGTTCTCCGAGAATTCCAATATTTCTCCTGTCTTATAGGTTAGGTTATCTGAACCTGCTGCTGCAAAACATGCCAAAATATTATTCTTAAAGATTAGTTTACCGCTATTCTCAAATTGAGTCTTTCTGAGACCGACTAATGTAGAGTTTTGGACATCAATTGTACCCATAGCACCAGAATTGGCAGTATAATCCATATCATACAATGTAGAATTAGCAATTGCTACCTTTTGTGCTCCATAGCGATAGAACAGACTTGCTATTTTTACGATCCGACAGTCTTCCACAGTAAACAATGACAGAGTAGTTGCAGGTGTATTGTCTATTGCAAGTATATCCTTTATATCATGGATATAACACTTCTTAATCTCAAAAGCACCATCCGCAGCAAACACACAGTTCATCTCAACGAGTTTTACTCCTGCACCGGTTATTTCCAAATTATTAAAAGCCAGTTTACTCAATGTTGTACCTCCCCATGTAACACCAGCAGTAAGATTTATCTTCACTTGATTCGCTGTCTCACTAATAAACAGTAATTCTGTTACATCAGCAGGCACTGTAATTTTATCTAAAAATGTATATTCACCATCGGCAAATACCAGCGCAATCTTACCTGTAGTACCATTCAATACGTTAGCCAAATCAGTGTCCGTACCTACAGGAACCTGTGTGTAATCTGCAGGAATATCTTTATTATCCGAAACTTCTCCTCCGGTACCTTCTTCATTTCCTCCCGGTTGCCAAGGTTCATTACTACCTTCGTTACCATCCAGTTCACTACCATCCGTTTTTGTTAACGTTATATTGAAGTTATATTCATAGCCTGATTCAAACTCGGTAACGGTACTGCTTTCGGGTACGGAATACTGGAACTTTTTACCATTTGCCATGACAGTAAGTGACATCTTCTTTTTCAATTCAGTCGTTGGAAGCATAACCCCTACGAAAGATTTAGCTCCTACTTTGTAGAGAGTTATCGCCTTTGTGGTAGCAATGTTAGTCAATGCACCATCAATTAAGTTAAAAGTAGCGGTAGTGTTCATTCCACCCACAGTTACACTCTCCACATTAGTTACATTTTCGTTCTTGATATTTACACGTAAAAGAGCTAATTGATGACGGAAAGTCAAAGATAAACCGTTAGCCAACAAATCGTCTGTCGCTTTTTCTGTCGCTTTAGCCCACATCAGGTCGTGAGTAGATATGCCGGCAGACTGGTTACTCAAATCAACTTTATAAAGAGCAGCCGTGACATCCATATTATTCGCATCTGCAGAATGAGGGTAGTAAGCGATAAAATTGGCCGGTTCATCGTAAATAGCAATACCGGGACTGGCAGTAAACGCCGTATTGATTCCACTTGCATCAGCTTCATACTTTACGTTAACGGCCTGATTTAATATATTTTTATTGTTTGTGTCGAGCATATAAACGCCGATAGCATCGCCATCTTCCCATTCACTATCCAAGTTTACACGCGTAGCGAAACGGTCGCTGCCTGAGCTGATAGTACCAAGAGTCTTTTGAGAGTTAATGGATGATGCTTCATCAACCTCATTACAAGCTATTACCATTGTACCGGTTACAGCTAAAAAGAGAAAATGTTTTAGGTTCATAATAGTATATCTTTTAATTTATAATTTCATCTGTCTTTAAATACTATCCCAAACGGAAGCTGACAGAATTTATCAGCTTTCCGTCCGGAACAGTTTTGTGTTAGTAATTTATTCGGGAATTAAGGTAACCAGCGGGTATCACCTGCACGATTGGTTACAATCGGTGAAGAGATATCCTTGATTATCAAGTCTCCATTTCCGGGATCGGCAAACAAATCGACTGCCATCACATCCAGGTCGGTTGCATTCATCTTACTTCCACCCAAAGCATAATCCTTCGTAGTATAATTGTCGGAGAAGTTCAGTGTAGTATTGGCACCGATAGCATAAAGGTCGCCACAAGGTGATGCGATTACCACACCTTTCATTGTCAACTCAGAGCCTACCGCTGATTCAATGTTAATCAACCGGTTATTGCGGCAATAATTATAGATAGTCACGTTCTTGATTTCCAATTGAATAGGCTTGTCTATATAGGGTGCATAGAAAAGGTTACCCCAACCGAATCCTGTTGTTCCGTCATTATCACGACTGAATGTACAATTACGGAAAACAGCTCTGTCTATGCGGTCGTATGAAATACCGGTAGTCTTATTGAAAGAACCGAAGTTCATCATGCCATACGCACCGCTTTGCCAGCCACATTGGTCGAATCGGCAACCTTCCATTTCGAAATTCATTATATATTTGGCATTTTCTGTCTGATGACGCCAGAAACCACGTCTTAAACTAATGAAATCACAATTGATAAAGCTTACATTTTCAATAGTATACGGTTTACTAACATTCATGAAGTAGTTGTTATTTGTTTCATGTCTGAATTCAATGTTATCAAATTCCAAGTTTGCCAAATATGAACCTTCAGCAATACTCCAGGAACCTTCCAATACTACAACCGGCTTAATACCATCCCTGCTACCTGCCAAACGGAATCCTTTCATGATAGAGAAAGGCGTGACGCGATAAGAAGACCCTGCAGGCAAGAAGTATTCAGTACCCTCAGGTATTTCCGGATTAGCATCATTGCTCAGCAACATCGCTGATAAATCATCGTCCAACCCAACTTGAATAGAAGCCGCAGAAGGTCCGGCAGTACGAAGAGTTACCTGATTATAAGGTTTGTCGTATTTGCGGGGCTTACTTGTATCATACAAATTAACGGCATACAGAGTATTCTTAGTCAAACCGTCAATTTCGGCATATCCCTGCATCATCTCTTCGATGGTGAGATAACGGCTTACACCGGATAATGAAGTATCCATCATCGGCATGATACTGATACTGTCTACCGGATTTTCAGCATAGTTTTTCTCCCAGCGAATGGTTGCCGAACTTTCGGTTATCTCAGTTTTGGAAACATCCTCCAGCAGTTTAGCATATTCCGGTCTTGCTTCGGTGGAAGCAGTGGCATATGACCATTGCGAATTATTGGCAGAATTATCAGCATTGCTGCGGACACGGATATAGAATGCCGTACCGTAAGGTATATCATCAACAAAGAGCTGAGGTTCGGTTGTCTCCACGGACATAAACATATCTTTATAGTAGTTGTCGAAATGGAATTCGACAGTATAGGAAACAGCATCATTTACCTTATACCACACCAAACTAATGGAATTACTTTTTACCACCGGCTCGTCCAATACAAACCGCGGCTGGAACAAGTCGTTCACTTTGTTATATTTGTCCTCCCCATCACAACTTATGAAAAGAGTTCCAAAC
This sequence comes from uncultured bacterium, assembly GCA_905215345.1. Taxonomy (GTDB): domain Bacteria; phylum Bacteroidota; class Bacteroidia; order Bacteroidales; family Bacteroidaceae; genus Bacteroides. The sequence goes on along the minus strand of CAJMPR010000004.1, from coordinate 97,192 downwards.
AGTACGGCAGGCAATATAACCATTATCAGTTTATATAATAACTTCATCATAACATTCTTCTTTTTGCTGAATTTAATATCCATAATAGTTTTGAATCAATCCACGATGGTCGGTAATAACTTTGGCAGGATAAGGACACAGGTATCTCAACGGGTCTACCGGTTTCACTAATTGTTCATTATTCCGGTTGATAAATCCACGAAAACTCCAATAGATGGCATCCAACGTTTCATATTGCTGGGTTTCCTTATTGAGTACTCTCCAACCTTTAGCATACTCCAATACTGAATATCCGGCAGGTCTTCCTAATCCGGAACCGTACTCGTCGATACCCACAATATCCAATACTTTTCTATCAGGATGTTCAGGATCAGGCACTTGTTTATAGTAAATGTTTTCAGGTACTTTTTCAATTCCCGGAATGTAAGTACCATTGGCAACCAAACCCCAATTAGTCATTTCAAAGTAGAGGTTATAAATCACTTCACCATATTTGTTCCAGCGTCCTAAGTCATATTTACGAATACCTTCACCTCCGAACTCCCATTTACGTTCATTCATTATTGCCCGGAAGAAATCTTCTTCATTACTCAGGCTTTCTACATAAGTGTCCACTCTACTTGCCCAGAGTGCCGTATCAAACGCACGTCGTCTCACCCGCTTCAAAGCTTCCTTAGCATCTTCACGAGGTCCATACAACTCATTTACAGCCTCAGCATACATTAGCAACGCGTCGGCAAAACGCATGCGCACACTGTTAACACCTGTATTGGAACCGCTGGTAGTTCCCAAGGGCGACTGCATATACAATTTAGACCATTTGCCGGCACCCATACCGGTAGCACCCATATCAATTTCCTGATTCAGGTTTGCATCATATTTATAAGGTGCACAAGTAATATCACGACGCAAGTCTTCTTTATCGAATGAGTAAATATAAGTACCACAGAAAGGCACGTAGTTTCTGGCACTTCCATACTCGTGCTTACCTTCGGCAATAGTAACTCCAATGTTATAAGCATAGCGGCTACTAACATTCTTCAACATCGGAATGGCAAACAGAATATCATCATTGTTGGCTGTTTTCCAGTTACACTCATTTACCCACAGATCTTTGAATTTTTGAGTCAGGTCGTGCTTACCTTCGTTAATTACCTTACCCAGATAGGTAACGGCAATCTGATAATAGTGCTCGAAGTTATCTCCCCGTTCCATAAAACCGACACTGGTGGGATCGTCTTTATCGGCACGCAATGCCCAACCACCACGATACAGAGCCAACTGTCCGATAAGTGCCTGACAGTATTCGCGTGAGGCGCGTTCTACTCCGTAGTCCAGATCGGTTGCATATTTCATCATCGGTTCAACGGCAATCAGGTCATCAATCAGATATTCCAAAATAAGATTGCGGTCGGTTACTCCCAGACTAAAAAATTCATCGGTAGATTTTGACGGTTCTGTTACAAAAACAACATCCCCCCAGGTACGAATTAAATCCAGATAAAACATAGCACGGAGCGTCTTGACTTCTCCATACATCTGTTGAATCTCTGTCGGTCCTTCTTCAGCCACTTTCTCCGAATACAAAGGGGAATCTTGAATACTCGCCAGGAAGTCGTTTGCATAATTAATAACGTAGTACAAACTGTTCCAAGTGGAATTCAAAACCGACCAGGTGGGTCTCGGATCAAAACAACCGATATCCGAACCGTTGGTATTGACTGTATTATTCTTAAACGAAGACATCTCTACATCGGTGTTCGTATTCAAGCCACTGGCAAAGTTGCTTCCGTATAAACCGTCTTCCGTCATTGAAGAATAGATACGGGTCATGAGTGCTTTCATCTCTTCTTGACTTGAAAAGACATATTCGGGGGTAAAACCTGAAGACGGTTTTACTTCCAGGAAATCATCACAGGATGCAAAAGAAAGCATCGAGCAGGCAATGATTGAATATAATAGTTTCTTATTCATAGTTTTTTCTTTTTAATGATTCAATTAAAAGGTCAGTTGAGCACCAAAAGTATAGGTACGGCTACGTGGATAACGGTCGTAGTCAATATTCGGTGTCAGTCCGGTAGCAATATTCACTTCCGGGTCATAACCGCTATATCCTGTAAGCGTGAACAAATTACTGCCTGATACATAGAAACGTACTTTATTCAAAGCGACTTTCTTAGTCAAGTTCTTCGGCAGTGTGTAACCAAGGGTTACAGAATTCAGACGCAGGAATGAACCATCTTCTACGGCGTACGACATACAAATAGGACGTCCGATGGAAGTAGGATTCCACATAGTTGCATTCTTGTTAAACTCAGCCAGAATCTCCGGACTGTAACGGATTTCATTACCCATATCATCGAAGTTACGCCAACGTTTATCCGAAGCAATATCCATGCTGAAGTTATTCTCTCTATTATCAGCCCAGGTAGTCAACATCACTTGGTTGGCATTCAGGACATCAAAGTCGTACATGAAGTTGAAGAACATACTCAAATCGAAATCTTTGTAAGTAGCATTCAGTCCGAAACCTCCCGAGAATTTCGGTGTTGTATTACCGATAACTGTACGGTCGGCCTCCGTTAACTGATAAGGATTAGGGCTGTTGGGGTCTACCGGTGTCAATTTCTTGAATTTGGCATTACCGGGACGCGGAGTATCGGACAACGGACTTGAATCAACTACTCCTTCTTTCAGTTTCCAGGTTCTGGCAGTCTTATCGAATGATTCAAAATCATCTACTGTATAGAAGCCATCATTAACATATCCATATATCAATCCGCTGGTACCGCCTACGTAGGCACGATAATCATCGGAATTCACCACATCGTTTCTCCATCCTGAAGAAAGTATCCATTCTTTCTCACCACTTGCCAGTTTATCAATCTTGTTCTTATTGTGACCGATGTTGAAAGTAGCGTTCAGTGAAAAGTCTTTCTTCTCGAGGATATAAGCATTCAATGCAAGTTCAATACCCCGGTTGGAAGTCTGTCCTACGTTGGTCATAATCTTTGTGTAGCCCGTATATCCGGGTATGTCGGACGGTACCAACAAATCTTTCACCGTATTCCAGTATATATCCAACGTGCCACTCAGGCGTTCTTTGAAAAATCCGAAATCGATACCGAGATTACGGGTAATAGTGGTTTCCCATTTTACATCGGGATTATAGACATACTTGGTATTATAGAATGTATAGTAATAGTGGCTTACTTCGCCCCAACCGGCAGGACGGTTGCTGCTAACACCATATAGCTTCTGATAAAGGTCGGCATCGATACGGTCGTTACCGGAAGTACCGTAACTCAATCTCAGTTTCAGATTGGAAACCGTAGGATTGTCTTTCAGAAAGTCTTCGTTAGAAATACGCCATGCCAAAGCTCCTGCCGGGAATAATCCCCAACGGTTATTGGAGGCAAACTTAGAAGAACCGTCAGCACGTAATGTAAAAGTAGCCAGATATTTGTCTTTATAGCCATAGTTGATACGCCCAAAAAAGGAAGAAATACGGGAAGGGGAGCTTGCAGACGATGAGTTCTCGAATGGTGTACCCAGAGACAAGTTGTCGAATGCCTTCTCTGCTGTTGTATTCTCCGGAAAATATCGAGTAGAATAAGTTTTAAGGGTAGTCTGAGAATTCTTCATTTCTTGTCCTACCATCAAGCGGATATCGTGTATATCATCCAGCATAATATTATAGTTCAAAACATTAGTCAACTGCCATTTGGAACCTTGCTTCATGCTCCACTCCGCCATAGGCTGGTTATTGTTATTCTTTGCGTTCTTTGTATCAACACCCCAGAATCTACGCTGTTCCTCCGAGTTATTCTCGAAACCGAATTCCGTACGGAACGTCATCCCTTTCAGGATGTCCCAGGTGATTGCCCCCATCGTATTGAGTGACTTGTTGATTCTCTTTTTATAGTTCTTCTGCGATTCTTCTTCCGGATTGAAGCGAACTACCTCATCCAATTGGTCGGGGTCGAAATAAGTATCATCTTCGGGCAATGTCATGTATTCATCCAACCCTTCCGTTGGAGCTTCACGTAAAGCATTCAGCAAACTGACTCCTTCCGTACCGGAACCATCAACCTCTTTGTGCAGCAAACGCGTGCGATATTCCAGAGTCAGGAACTTAAAAGGTTTGAAGTTGAAAGTTGCATTCAGGTTGTTTTGTTTCAAACCGTTACCAATCATCACACTAGGTTGGTTCTGGTGAATGAATGTCAGTTTGTATTTTGTCTTCTCCGTACCGCCATTCACACTGAGGTCAGTATAGTTGGCCATCGGGTTATTACCAAAGATTCTATCCTGCCAGTCAGTACCTTCGTCTCCCTGATAAATATAATGCTCATAGGCATGTCCGTACTTGTTGTTGAAGTCGGTCGGATTGGAACTCTTCTGACGGGCATTTTCATACTGCATCAATACAAATTCATAAGGGTCCATCACATCCAACTTATTAGACAACATTTTAGTCTGCAAATAAGTATTCAAGCTAATAGATACACGTCCTTCCACCGGTCTTTTGGTAGTAACCAAGATTACACCATTCGCACCACGGGCACCATAGATAGCGGTAGAAGCCGCATCCTTCAAGACTTCGATTGATTCGATATCTGTAGGCGGAACATCATTCAAGCTATTTACCTCAAACCCATCCAGTATAATCAACGGACTGTTGTCCTGTGTGATAGAACCACCACCACGTACCAAAATTTTAACCTCGGCATCCGGTGAGCCGTCAACTGTTGTTACCTGTACACCCGGTAACTTACCCACAATAGCTTCGGCAGCAGAAGTAGTCTGTACCTTTTCCAGTATCTTTCCCGACACACTGGAGATAGATCCGGTCAGGTTTCCTCTCTTTTGAGTTCCGTAACCGATAATCACTACATCTTCTAACATACTGGCAGATTCGGTCATCTGAATATTAATTCCGGAAGTGCGTCCGTTTAACGGTTCTTTCACTTCGTCCATACCTACGTAGCGAACTATCAATACAGCCTTCTTCACGTTGGGAACATTCGTCAACGTAAATTTACCGTCCAAATCCGTCGTACCACCAATCGTCGTACCTTGCACCATTATAGTGGCACCAATCACCGGCCCGTAGGTGTCTGTTACCGCACCGGTCACAGTAGCTGTCTGTGCCACAGTACTGACCGCTACCCATAACAGGGTGAATATGCTTATGATTAACTTATTCATTATTCTAAGTTTTTTATTAGTTATAAACGTTTGTGCTTACATGCTACTTCTTCTCAAGAGCTTGACCTCCTTGATTTTGATAGTAAATAATATGCTGAACCAAATTATGGAAATATACCTCCAGATTAGGATAACGCCCATTAGGATCTACTTGAGTACTTATTTGCTGCGCATCGCTCGGGTCATTCGGATTTAATCCATAAGCTTGCTCCCAAATATCGGGAATACCATCACCGTCCGTATCAGGCCAGGGTTTAAGCGATTTCACTGGAATATATCCTCCTGCATCACTCGGGGTATCAATAATACCCGGCTGAGGGGTAACAGAGACCTTTTTCTGACCTATCACATTACCATTATCATCTTTCAGGTCTTCCATATAGAATGTTTTCGAGCCGATGTATGTGTTGGTTCCGCTGCTAACTTCTCTGATAATGCGTTGATCAATAACATCCCTGCGTAAAGATGCTCCTGCATATTCCAATACTTTATCATAAGCTTGTTTCGCCGTATGAGTAGTCACTTTACTAAAAGGCTGATAACTCGTCATCTTCATGGCTTGCTTTTCGTCGGTCGAGAGTTCCGGAATACTCTTGTCAAACTGTCCCCAAACCCCTTCAGTCCAGTTATCAGAAGAAACGTTTGATTTGCCCACTACAAAATTTCCATCAATATAAGCCCGGGCAGTTGGATCGGTTGATAAAACTCTCCATGATTTGTAACCGGTCCCGGTAGCCGGTCCCGGTTTATAATAACAATTCACTAAGTTGAATTCACCATATTTACCACCATAGCTTCCAAACCCTTTTTCGCTCCAATTATAATACACATTATTGCGAACATCAAAATAGCCTATATAATCGTGCGCAGGTCGGTCTTGTGGTGCAGGCATATCTGAAATACGCGGACAACGACTACCATGATGAGCCAATAGGATATGATGGTAGGAAGCGTTGTCACCACTGAACATAGCGCCATAACCATGTGGGCCCTTCGCATGATTCGAAATATTCATACTTTCAGAAGCAATACACCATTGTGCTGTAAAATTCTTTACTCCATAGAAAGTCAACGTTTCATCCACACTCCATCCGGCAGTTATATGGTCAATGATAGCATCAGTGAAATAGCGTCCGCCAACGGCATCTTCTCCATAATCAGGATATTGATCACCCGGACGAAAACGCAAGAAACGAACAATTGCATTCAGCTTCTTACCTGCACCTTTTTCAGGTTCTTTAGCCAAATTGAAAGTAAAGTTATAGTTCTTCAAGGTAATACCGTCACCAGGTGCTGTCTGCCCTACAATACTCAGATTGGGATAATCAGTCAAATAGATAGCTCTTTTCAACTCTATAATACCGGATACATCAAAAACAATGGTACGAGGTTCTGTAGATTTCTCTATTCCATAGCGTAAACTTCCTTCAATGATTGCCTCACCCTTTCCATAATCCAACAGATTAGTAACCCGATAGACTTCGCCGCCACGTCCACCTGCTGTGAAACGCCCACCACCTTCTGCTCCGGGAAAAGCAAGGATTGAAGCTGAAATATCGTCACCGATACTCGTATCAGGCTTACCATATTGGAAAATGGTAATCATTTTATCCAAAATTTTAACAGTAGCTGTACGGGGAAGAAAATCTTTATTATCTTCGATTTTCAATACGATATCATTTACCGTTGAACTTTTCTTGTCTTGGGTAATCCAGGAATCGGATACAACAGCATCATACTCTACCGGATTTTCTCCCTGCGGAGCAGAAATAATTAGAGTTTTGTAGATGTAAGGAATCATGTATTCATCTTGTTCTATAGATACAACGCCACTAACGCCATTCTGCACAATTTTCACAGTTCTCTCTAGTACATACTCACCTACTGTCTTAAAAACGAGTAGAGCTTCTCTTTCTACAGTCGTATTAGTAGCAATAGTAAACGAGAGATTATCGGTAACAAAGCTACGACTCATCGGAGCTTCTTTATTCTGTTTTACCCAGTTGTATTTCTCATCAATCTGTAAGTCCCACTCTACATTGGATACTACCTTACACTCGAATGTACCTCCACTAAAAGGTAAGGGTTCAGATGAGTATTCAAATAAAATATCAGGATCGGAACCCAATTGTTCAATAGAAATCAGTTGTTCCAATGTCGAGTTTATTCCCGACATCGTAACTTTTACTTTTCCGGAACGCTTTGCTCCGTCCGAGTTCTTAGTAAAAAACAAGCGAATTTCATCGTTGCCTGTACCATTCTTCTTCGACAGGGTTAACCATTCCGAATCTGCTTCTATCACTTCAGCAGTCCAATCACCCGTGGCTGTAACAGCTACGGTAAATGAACCTTCTACATTAGTGAGCTTAAGTTCATTCTTCGATAACTCCAACTTTTCTGCTGCAACAGCTCCGGACAAATCGCTGTCCGAACTACATGCTCCCAACAGTCCTATGAGTAATATGAATATAAAATATCTCATATCTTTATTTTGTTATTCGTTAGTATTCATGTTATTATTTAATCCAATGAGGGTCACCTATATTGTTGGTATAGATTTCGGAAGACTGATCTTTGATGGTAAAGTCTTTGTTCCCAGCATCAATAAAGAGTGTATTCATATCAAGACTTATTGCAGTCAGTTCCTCACCGGCTTCCAAGCCTTGCCCCATAGTAAAATCAGATGTACAATAATTGCCGGAAATGGTCCGAGTCATAGTACCGTTCAGAGTAAACAATGTACCTCCCGCAGTACCGCTAAACAAGTTATTTTTAATGGTTAGCTCATATTCCTGCGCAAAGCTTGCATCCAAATTGAAAATAGCTTTATCACTTTGTTCTGCATTTATAAAAGTACAATTCTCAATAAGCATGGACAGTTTCTTATCCGATTTAATACCGCCAATTAAATAATCGGCACGTTTTTTCATATGGAACGTAGAGTTCTTAAACTGAACATTATAAAATGGTATCATATTAGCAGTTCTCGGAGTTAAGAAACCACCTGTAAAATCATAAAAACGACAGTTGTCCACTATGAAGCTGTGTATTATTTCAGTCATATCAGCTGCACCCGTCTGATACCATGTACCTTTAAATTCTTTGAATTCACAATTAGTAAACGAAAGCTCTTTCACCTCATATTTTTCACCTTTACATTGAATCCATCTACCTCCAAGCGTCATTAACAGATTTTCAAAACGGATACCATCAATTGTACAAATAGGCGAATCTCCTCCCTGCCCTATTATGATAGTACCGATTGTCAAGTTAGGATATGTTTCCCCGGCATCAAGATCTGGTACTTCTCCCATAATATGCATAGCTTTTTGAATATTATTTTTAGGGAAATTAAGCGTATACGTTCCTCCCGCCTTTAGATACAATTTGATTTCTGTTACAGATGGATCACTATTCAACTTATTAAATGCAATAGTAGCATCTTCACCATCTCTTACCGGCGTATACCCTTCCGGTATTCTTTCGGGAGCTTCAGGATTGATATCTTCTTCAGTCCATCCTTCGGAAGCTATAGTCACAGTATAATCCTGTATCACAGGCTCATTCACATTATTAAGTTCAAAAGCCACTTGTACAGTGTCATCCGGCAATATGGGGAATGTTCCATCAATCGCTTTTGATTGTATCACATTCTTGTTTGCGTCCAAATAATCAATACGGACAGATACTGATTCATTGTCCGTTCCGGTTTCAAACAATACGAGGTCATCAGTATAATTCACACCTCCCGTAGTCGTTGATTTATCGCGAGCTATCTCTATGGGTGATTTAATAAATGTAGCATCCGAAATTTTATATCCCGAAATAGGTGAAGATACGACAGCACGTACGGTAGAATAGCTTTTATCCGCTTTCCGGTCGGTGGACTTTAAGCGGAGTACACCGGTGCGACTGTACATCTGTACATTGAGCGGTTCATTGAAAGGGGAAGCATATTCTACAGGCGCAGAAATAGCATACTTCATTTTTGCCGCAGGGTCCTGATTAATTACAATCTCATTCAGGTTACCCGGACAGGGAATTGAATCGGATTGAGTGGTAGAGATTATACGATACTTCCCATTGGGTAATTGAAAGCGATAGAGCGATGAGTAGTTAGCTACGTATTCTCCGTTAGCCTCATAGATAAAAAGCGGTTTGTTAGCCGCACCCGTATTGACAAAATAGGGTTCGTCATCCATATATAATTGAATTTGTGTTACTACTGAAGAGGCATATTTCACTTCCTCAGAACAAGCGGTAACACCCAGCAAGAGTGTCAGTCCTGCCATAGCAGATAATAAACATTTTCTCATAAGACTCTCCTGTTTTAAAATTCTGATTCTAAGATTGTAAACGGTTGTTCCGATTTGCCTTCATGCATCATTCTCACAGTACGCGTTTTAACATTCCAAGGTACATCTAAAAAGTCTTCATTCAGAAAGTCCATATGAACTGTAGAGCGTTTTGAAGGCACAAAACTAATTCCTGTATCCAGTACACCAACAAGACGGTTTACCTCTTCACTATTTTTCAAATAAACAACATTGATTGACGTCAGTGACCCTGTATCGAATGTAGGGAACGAATAAACCGATGCACTGAAACCATTATTACGGTCTGTACGGACTGTAACATTTCCAAGAATACATTCCTTAGATTTCACTTTGTAGCCTATACCTACGTTTGTAAAGGTGATATCCAATGCATCAAAGTTTGTAACGGCATCCATCTCTTCATCGGACTCTTTGGGCTGGAAAACAGCCTGTCCGACCAGACGCTTTAATTCCAGAGTCAAGGTGCTGACGGAATTATCAGAAGTAAATCCTGTAATTTCAGAGATGTATACAGGCTTCTGCATGTTGTCATGTTGATAAATGATAACTTTTGAAAGACTGTCTACATCAACCAGTTCATCGGCATTAGCCACAGCGAATGTCTGTAGATTTTCGCCCAACGGAAGGGGTATTTCCAGGTTACTGCCATCAAGAGAGAGAGTTTTACCGTAAACCAACGAATCGGACATATACACGTAGATTCCAACCTCGCTGATACCTTCCCCAACAAACCCTTCGACATCGGCTTTACTGAAACGTACGCTGACCGGATGTACCCCGGGCTCTTGAGGGATTTCTTTTTCTTCCCATATTCCATCTATCTGTTGGGAGCAAGAGAAAAATGCCAGAAGCGGCACAATTAGTAACTTTACCAAATTTCTCATAAGTATTAGTTTTATTGTTTATATATACAATGGTTAAGCAGCCAATATGCTACTCTTCGTTTAAAAAGCTTAATCAAAACTTAAAGAATTATTTGTGTTTTAAGGCAATACAATGGTAGGATTATGTTTTCATTTCAATTAGATTTTCGTTTCATATAGTATATCAGATCTCGACAAAGGTAGAAGTTTGGATCTTCTGCCAGTGCAAATGTTGGAAAAAACAGAGAGAACAAAGAGGAAGATTTAGTAGAAAAAGAGTAAAAAACGGTCTCCGACCAAATAGTACTCTTTATGTGTACACGAGATAGTTAAAGCTATGAAAACTGACCTCTATCCCACAAGAAATCACAATTTATAGTTGCAATAGTATTGAATTTCTTATTAACTTTGCGGAATATCAACGCTTAAGGAACAAAATATTTTCTATGGAAGATAATAACAATATGCATTTACCACTGGAATCCTCTGCCGATTACGATAAGGAGATAATCGATGTAAACACCCCTGCCAACAATAATGTGGAATACAACGAAGATAATATCCGCCACCTGGATGATATGGAGCACATCCGTGTCCGTTCAGGTATGTATATCGGTCGCTTGGGTGACGGCTCACAAGGTGATGATGGCATCTATGTACTCTTAAAAGAGGTAATGGATAACAGTATTGATGAGTTCAAAATGGGAGCAGGCAAACGCATCGAAGTGAACATCGAAGACAACCTTCGTGTAAGCGTACGTGACTATGGACGAGGTATTCCGCAAGGCAAATTGGTAGAAGCAGTAAGCAAATTAAATACCGGTGGTAAGTACGACAGTAAAGCATTTAAGAAAAGTGTCGGACTGAACGGTGTCGGTATCAAAGCGGTAAACGCCCTCAGTAGCCGGTTTGAAGTACGCAGCTACCGTGACGGCAAAGTGCGTGCGGCTATTTTTGAAAAAGGTGCACTGATAAGTGATGTAACGCAAGATACACAAGAGGAGAACGGAACTTATATCTTCTTTGAAGCCGATAATACGCTTTTCCTGAATTATTCATATCAGAATACGTTTGTAGAAGCGCTATTGCGTAACTATACTTATCTGAATACAGGACTTGCCATTATTTACAACGGTCAGCGTATTCTTTCACGCCACGGCTTGGAGGATTTGCTGAACGATAACATGACAGCACAAGGTCTATATAATATCATCCACCTGAAAGGAGAAGATATTGAAATAGCCTTTACACATACCAACCAATACGGTGAGGAATATTATTCTTTTGTCAACGGGCAGCATACCACCCAGGGTGGTACGCATCAAAGTGCATTGAAAGAACATATTGCCCGCACCATTAAAGAATTCTACAACAAGAATCAGGATTATGCCGATATCCGTAACGGTATCGTTGCAGCCATTGCTATCAATGTAGAAGAGCCCCAGTTCGAGGGACAGACAAAGACCAAATTAGGCTCTCCATCCATGGAGCCGGGTGGTGTGAGCATTAATAAATATGTAGGAGACTTCATCAAGACGGAAGTGGACAATTATCTCCATAAGAATCCGTTAGTTTCGGAAGTTATGTTACAAAAGATACAAGACTCTGAAAAAGAGCGTAAAGCCATTGCCGGTGTTACAAAACTGGCACGTGAGCGCGCCAAGAAAGCCAATCTGCATAACCGTAAATTGCGTGACTGCCGTTTCCACCTGAATGACGGTAAAGGGAAAGACCAGGAGACAGAATCGTGTATCTTCATCACCGAGGGAGATTCCGCCAGCGGTTCTATCACAAAGAGCCGTGACGTTAACACACAGGCGGTATTCAGTCTGCGCGGTAAACCCCTCAACTCCTACGGACTGACTAAAAAGGTAGTTTATGAGAACGAAGAATTTAACCTTTTACAAGCAGCATTGAATATCGAAGACGGTATTGAAGGATTACGTTATAACAAAGTTATTGTCGCTACCGATGCCGACGTAGACGGTATGCACATCCGCTTGTTAATCATTACATTCTTCTTGCAGTTCTTCCCCGACCTGATTAAGAAAGGACACGTATACATCTTGCAGACTCCGTTATTCCGCGTACGAAACAAAAAGAAAACCAATTACTGCTACTCAGAAGATGAACGGCTTAAGTCTATTGAAGAATTAGGCCCCAATCCCGAAATCACCCGATTCAAAGGTCTGGGAGAAATTTCACCGGATGAGTTCCAGCATTTTATCGGCAAAGATATGCGTTTGGAGCAGGTATCCTTACGTAAAACAGACTTAGTAAAAGAGTTATTGGAATTTTACATGGGTAAAAATACCATGGAACGACAAAACTTTATCATCAATAATTTGGTTATAGAAGAAGATTTAGCATCATGAGAAGAGCAATCTTTCCGGGAACATTCGATCCATTTACCATCGGCCACTCTTCAGTAGTGAGCCGGGCGCTGACTTTTATAGACGAAATCGTCATAGGAATCGGTATTAACGAGAACAAAAATACGTATTTCCCTATCGAGAAGCGCGAAGAAATGATACGGAATTACTACCGGAATGAGCCGCGTATAGTGGTACAATCTTACGATTGCCTGACTATTGACTTTGCCAAAGAAGTAAACGCCAGTCTTATCATACGCGGAATACGTACAGTGAAGGACTTTGAATACGAAGAAACCATTGCGGACATTAATCGCAAACTGACCGGAATTGAAACCATATTGCTTTTCACAGAACCGGAACTGACTTGTATCAGTTCGACCACCGTACGTGAATTGCTTCAATATAAAAAAGACATAAGTATGTTCCTGCCGGAAGGTATGGAAATTTAATGATTAGTATTTAATGATAAGCAGTTAGTTATAATGAAGAAATTATTTATTCTTATTATATGTATGTGCGCTGTGACAGCGCAAGCGCAGAATGTAAGTAACGAAGCCATCCGTAAACTTCAAATGGCAGAGTTTGCCATTGCTAATCTTTACGTGGATTCCGTCGACGAAAACAAACTGGTAGAAGAAGCCATTATCAAGATGCTGGCTCAACTTGACCCACATTCCACCTACAACGATGCCGAAGAGGTGAAGAAAATGAATGAACCCTTGCAAGGGAACTTCGAGGGTATCGGTGTACAGTTCCAAATGATAGAGGATACCTTGCTTGTAGTGCAACCTGTAAGCAATGGGCCTTCGGAGAAAGTCGGTATTCTGGCGGGCGACCGTATTATTGCCGTTAATGACTCCGCCATTGCCGGAGTAAAAATGAGTACGGAAGATATTATGAGCCGTCTTCGCGGTCCGAAAGACTCAAAGGTAAAGCTGACCATTGTACGTCGTGGAGTAAACGAACCCTTGTTCTTTACGGTAAAACGGGATAAGATTCCCATTTTCAGTTTAGATGCCGCCTACATGATACAACCCCAGACCGGTTATATCCGTATCAACCGTTTTTCAGCCACTACTGCCGAAGAGTTTATCAAAGCCTTGAAAGATTTGCAGAAGAAAGGTATGAAAGACCTGATACTCGACTTGCAGGGTAACGGCGGCGGTTACCTAAATGCCGCTATCGACCTTGCCAATGAGTTCCTGCAACAGAAAGATTTGATTGTTTATACAGAAGGCAGGGTGGCTCGCCGCAGTAACTTCTATGCCAAAGGAAATGGTAATTTCAGGGATGGACGTCTTATCGTATTAGTTGACGAATATTCAGCTTCGGCCAGTGAAATTGTGACCGGTGCTATTCAGGATTGGGACAGAGGTGTAGTAGTAGGTCGTCGTACCTTCGGTAAGGGACTGGTACAACGCCCCATTGACCTGCCGGACGGCTCCATGATACGTCTGACTGTTGCCCGTTACTATACGCCTTCCGGACGTTGCATACAAAAACCTTATGACAGCACTGCCAATCTGGACGGAAAAACAAGTGGAGAAGACGGTCAGGATAAATATAACCAAGAACTGTTAGACCGGTTCAATCACGGTGAACTGATGCATGCCGACAGTATACATTTCCCCGATTCCCTGAAGTATCAGACTAAGAATTTAGCCCGTACCGTATATGGTGGCGGTGGTATTATGCCGGACTTTTTCGTTCCGATAGACACTACCCAGTATACCGATTATCACCGGAACCTCGTTGCAAAAGGTGTGGTTATCAAGACCACCATGAAGTTTATAGAGAATAACCGGAAGGATTTGAAGAACAAATACAAGAAATTTGATGCATTCAACGATAAATTCGAAATCGGTGATGAAATCTTAGCGGATATGCGCGTTACCGCGGACAAAGAAAATATCAAATTCAATGAAGAACAGTATCAGAAGTCCTTACCGCTGATTAAGACTCAGCTTAAAGCACTGATAGCCCGTGACCTATGGGATATAAACGAATATTTCCAGGTGATGAACACTACCAATAGCAGTGTGAACCAAGCTCTGAAAGTATTGAATGAGGGAGCATATGAAAAGGTAATGAAATAGCTCTATAATAATTTAGACAAGAAAAAACAAACTACCCGGTAATAGCTATCCAACTACTACCGGGTAGTTTGTATATTACCACGTAGTATGCGGCAACTACCTATGGGTAATTTACTTCGTTCCAAACAACAATTTATTCAACCATTGGTTGACGTAGATATTCACTACCGCACAACCGGCACCTATGGCAGCACCCGCCAATACATCCGACGGATAATGTACCCCCTCATTCATGCGCGACACTCCGACCGAACAAGCCCATAAGGCAGAAGGAGCAATTACATACCATTTGGGATATTTTATACATAAAGAAGTAGCAAGTGCAAAAGCGGACGCCGTATGCCCGGATGGGAATGACGGACTACTTTCGTAACTATACGGATGCACCCTGTCCGGATAACGCTCATACGGGCGTTCGCGGTCAACCAGATATTTCATAGCGTAAGTTACAGCAAATGCACCCGCCACACTCGTTCCCACGTAAACCGCATCTTTCAATAATTCCTTATCGTTCTTGGCCCATGCGGTCAAAGCCATAGCCACAGGAACCCCTATTGCAATATAGGGTTCAGACTTTGAAATAAACTTATTATAATTACGAAAAAACTTATTATCCCAACTGTTAATCCGGTGCAATGTATTTATATCCCAGTTTTGGGCAAAAACATTAGATACAACTATAGTTATAAAAAATACAAAGAAAATGTTCCTTTTCATGTAACTGACTTATTAGTTTGGCGCAAAGATAGCCGAAATCCTTAGAGTATTCATAAAAAAATTCTATCTTTGTTGCCACAATTTGCGTTTTTAATACAATTCCCATGACATTAGATATCAGTTGCACTCGGCAAATCGACTGTTCGTTATGTTCTAAAACCTCAGAAGGAGTATTGGTGTACCGCCAGTATCCCAAGGGGCAACATTTCTCTGCCGAAAAATGTATACAAAACTGCATAATCTTCATGTTAAAAGGCGAATTGCTCGTCAATAGCGAAGAATATCCCGGTACTACTCTGCAAAGCCATCAGTTCATTCTCCAAGCCATCGGGTCTAAGGTAGAGCTACTGGCACTGACCGATGTGGAATACATTTTATACTGGTTTACCGAACTTCCGGTTCTCTGCGAAGAACGTTACAAAGAAGTATTGGAAAGTGCCCATGCTCCATTGACCTATTCCCCCTTGGTAGCCATTCCGAAACTTGAAAATTTCTTTGAAAACCTGATCGAATATATAAAAGAACAGCCCTGTTCCTGCGGTAAGTATATTGAGATTAAATGCCAGGAACTGGTTTATATCCTAACTTGCTATTATCCGATACAACAAATCAGCACTTTCTTCTACCCCATCAGCACCTATACGGAGAGCTTCCACTACTTCGTCATGCAAAACTATGACAAGGTGAAGAATGTCGAAGAGTTTGCCCACCTCGGCGGGTATACAATAACCACTTTCCGCCGATTGTTTAAGAACATGTATGACATGCCCGTATATGAATGGATACTGGACAAGAAACGCGAAGGTATCCTGAACGACTTGCGATACACCAAACAACGTATCTCGGTAATCAGTTCCCGTTATGGCTTCGATTCATTATCCCACTTCGCTCACTTCTGTAAAGATTCTTTTGGAGACACCCCACGCTCCTTGCGTAAACGTGCCGCTAACGGTGAAACTATCACCATTATTTGCAAAGAGCACGGCAAAGACCCGGAGGACGAGTAACACAGCTTACTTGTCCGCAAACTTTCCAACCCCATGATTACGGAATTATTTCTTTAATTCCTTGCTTTATCAAGGTATTTCATCTATTTTTGCGAGAAATTAGCGTAATTGTCTTTAACGAATATATTTTCTAACTATTAAATAATTTAAATTCAATCATTTATGTGGTTAAGTAATTCATCTGTAGGAAGGAAAGTGGTGATGAGCGTTACCGGTATTGCCCTTATCCTGTTTCTGACATTTCACATGGCGATGAACCTTGTTGCATTAATCTCCGCAGAGGGATACAACATGGTTTGTGAGTTCTTGGGAGCAAACTGGTATGCACTGGTAGCTACACTCGGTTTGGCTGCTTTGTTCATCATCCACATCATTTACGCTTTCTGGCTGACTATGCAGAATCGCAAAGCGCGCGGTAACGAGCGTTACGCTGTAGAAGACAGACCGAAAACCGTAGAGTGGGCTTCTCAAAACATGCTCGTACTGGGTCTTATCGTAATCGTAGGCTTAGGTTTGCACTTGGTAAACTTCTGGGCAAAAATGCAGCTTCCCGAACTGATGCACAACATGGGTATGCACAGTGATATGCTTACTTTAGCATATGCTGCCAACGGTGTTTATCACATTGAAAACACATTTGCCAACCCGGTGTTCGTAGTACTTTACCTCATTTGGCTGGGGGCACTCTGGTTCCACCTGACTCATGGTTTCTGGAGTTCTATGCAATCTTTGGGCTGGAACAACACAGTATGGATTAACCGTTGGAAATGCATCTCCAATATCTACTCTACTATCGTTGTTGTATGCTTCGCCCTGGTAGTTGTCGTATTCTTCATCAAATCACTTATTTAGTAAACAAGGCGACAAGATACAAGGAGACAAGGCAAAGAACTAAGTATCTTCCTCGTCAACTCGTCAACTTAAACCTCGTCAACTTAAAAAAAATTGCATTATGACTAAGATAGATTCTAAAATACCGGAAGGACCGGTGGCTGAGAAATGGACCAATTATAAAGCTCACCAAAAATTAGTAAACCCTGCTAACAAACGCCGTTTGGACATCATCGTAGTAGGAACCGGACTTGCCGGTGCTTCTGCTGCCGCTTCTCTCGGTGAAATGGGTTTCAGAGTATTTAACTTCTGCATTCAGGACTCTCCGCGCCGTGCGCACTCCATTGCTGCACAGGGTGGTATCAATGCTGCAAAGAATTACCAAAACGACGGTGACTCTGTTTACCGTTTGTTCTACGATACAGTAAAGGGTGGTGACTACCGTGCCCGCGAAGCTAACGTTTACCGTTTGGCTGAAGTTTCTAACAGCATCATCGACCAATGTGTGGCACAAGGTGTTCCTTTTGCACGCGAATACGGCGGTTTGCTGGATAACCGTTCTTTCGGTGGCGCACAGGTATCACGTACATTCTACGCCCGCGGTCAAACCGGACAGCAATTGTTGCTGGGTGCTTACTCTGCACTGAGTCGTCAGGTAAACGCAGGTACTGTAAAACTGTTTACCCGCTACGAAATGCAAGACGTTGTCATCGTTGACGGACGTGCCCGTGGTATCATCGCCAAGAACCTGATTACAGGTAAGTTGGAACGTTTCGCCGCTCATGCAGTAGTTATCGCTACCGGCGGTTATGGAAACGCATACTTCCTTTCTACCAACGCTATGTCTTGTAACTGTACGGCCGCCATCGCTTGTTACCGCAAAGGTGCATTGTTCGCTAACCCGGCATACGTACAGATTCACCCCACTTGTATCCCTGTTCACGGAGACAAGCAGTCTAAACTGACTTTGATGTCCGAGTCCTTGCGTAACGACGGTCGTATCTGGGTTCCCAAGAAACTGGAAGACGCAAAGAAATTGCAGGAAGGTACTTTGCAAGGAAAAGACATTCCCGAAGAAGACCGCGACTACTACCTGGAACGCCGCTATCCGGCATTCGGTAACCTCGTTCCGCGTGACGTTGCCAGCCGTGCCGCCAAAGAACGTTGCGACAAGGGATTCGGCGTAAACAACACCGGTCTTGCCGTATTCCTCGACTTCTCCGATGCAATCAACCGTCTGGGCAAAGATGTAGTTGAACAACGCTACGGTAACCTCTTTGACATGTACGAAGAAATCACTGACGTTAGCCCGTATGAGAATCCGATGATGATTTATCCGGCTATCCACTATACAATGGGTGGAATCTGGGTAGACTACGAACTGATGACTACCATCAACGGTTTGTTCGCTATCGGTGAATGTAACTTCTCTGACCACGGTGCAAACCGTCTCGGAGCTTCTGCCCTGATGCAAGGTTTGGCTGACGGTTACTTTGTATTGCCTTACACTATCCAGAACTATCTGGCTGACCAGATTACAGTTCCCCGCTTCTCTACCGACCTGCCTGAATTTGTAGCTGCTGAAAAAGCTATCCAGGACAAGATTGATTGGATGATGAATATCAAGGGTAAGAAATCCGTTGATTCCATCCATAAAGAACTGGGACACGTGATGTGGGAATATGTAGGTATGGGACGTACCGCCGAAGGCTTGAAGACCGGTATTGCCAAGATGAAAGAAATCCGCAAGGAATTTGAAACCAACCTCTTTATCCCGGGTGACAAAGAAGGCATGAACGTAGAGCTTGACAAGGCTATCCGTTTGTGGGACTTCATCATCATGGGCGAGTTGGAAGCTTACGACGCTCTGAACCGTAACGAAAGTTGTGGTGGTCACTTCCGTGAAGAATACCAGACAGAAGAAGGTGAAGCTAAACGTGACGATGAGAACTACTTCTACGTAGCTTGCTGGGAATACCAAGGCTCTGACGAAAAAGCTCCGGTATTGTTGAAAGAACCGCTGGTTTACGAAGCAATCAAAGTACAGACTCGTAACTACAAGAGCTAATCGGGAAGTTGAACATTAAAAGAATTAAAGAAAATGGATAAAAATATATCATTTACAATCAAGGTATGGCGTCAGAAAGGCCCTAAGGCTAAAGGCGCTTTTGAATCATACCAAATGAAAGATATTCCGGGCGATACTTCATTCCTCGAAATGCTGGATATTCTGAACGAACAACTGATCTCTGAAGGTCATGAACCGATTGTATTCGACCATGACTGCCGTGAAGGTATCTGTGGTATGTGTTCGCTTTACATCAACGGACATCCGCACGGACCTGCAACAGGTGCTACCACCTGCCAGATTTACATGCGCCGTTTCAATGATGGCGATACAATCACCGTTGAGCCTTGGCGTTCTGCCGGTTTCCCGGTTATCAAGGACTTGATGGTAGACCGTACCGCTTACGACAAGATTATGCAAGCCGGTGGTTACGTAAGCGTTCGTACAGGTTCTCCTCAGGATGCCAACGACATTCTTATCCCGAAGCAAATTGCTGACGAGGCTATGGATGCCGCTGCCTGTATCGGTTGTGGTGCCTGTGCTGCTGCTTGTAAAAACGGTTCCGCCATGTTGTTCGTATCTGCCAAGGTAAGCCAGTTGAACTTGCTGCCTCAAGGTAAGCCGGAAGCATTGCGCCGTGCAAAAGCTATGTTGAGCAAGATGGATGAACTCGGTTTCGGTAACTGTACAAACACTCGTGCTTGTGAGGCTGAATGTCCGAAGAACATCTCTATCAGCAACATCGCCCGCTTGAACCGCGATTTCATTATTGCAAAACTGAAAGACTAAACAGTACTTTCCACGTTTTAATAATATCACAAGAAACTCCTCTGCCGTGTAACCGGCAGAGGAGTTCTTTTTTATCTCTTTATCCCTTCTTCATAATCGGGCATGATTATGAAACCACAGCTTCAATCTCCTCATTCTCCCTTTCCCCTTTTATCTTTTCCAACAGATACTTCACGTTTTGTATATGCGAAGAAAGTATATGCGACAGTGATTTTGCCTGGTCAATGTCTTTCGTTATATCTATCAGGAATCTTATAAGTACCGAAGATATTTATAAAACGCTCGAATTTACCAAGTGTATCGCGCAAGTTCTCCAAACGTTCAGTGTCCGCCCGCTGTATGAAATAAGTGGTAGGATTCACAAACCTGTTAAGTATCAGATAAAAATTCCTCATCTCCTCCTCAGAGGTAAAGACTGCATGCATAAACATGGTTTCGTCCCCCGGGCGAACCTGCTCATTGTTCAAAATAGCTTCCATAAGCATTAAATTTGAATTAGGTGAATAAATAAGGTTCAATGGGAAGAACGGAAAGGCAGATTTATGGAAATAAAAGAAGCGGTTTCGCCTGTCCCGGTAACCAACGAAAAACAATGTGATTATCACTTTTCCCTCTTCTTCTCTTTGCAGATACACAAATATTAAGTATACAACCGTTATCAGGCCATTACGGTACATAACTATTCTCACCATGGTGAGAATCTTTTCTCAACGTTCTGAGAATAATTTCTCACCACGGTGAGAAAAGATTCTCAGAGCGATGAGAAAAAGAGAGACTCGCAAGACGCTTACTTTTACATCGGGAAGGAAAGAGAACAAATAAAGGTGTACAATATGGAAAATATCACATCAGAGTTGTAAATCACTTCTATTAGTTAACCGGAGGCTACGGGGAGAAGCCCCGAAGTTCTTTTTACAGAAGTTGGAGAAATGGGGAAGAGACTCAAAGCCGTATTTATAGCAAATCTCGGAGATAGAAACCCCTGCCTGCTGGAGGTCGTAGGCAATTCCCTCTATACGGCGTTCCTGCATCCACTCATAAACAGGTTGATGGAACACAGAAGTAAAGATACGGCGGAAGGTCGTGGTAGTATAACCGCCCAATTTAGCAAAGTCTTCCACCGTTTTCACCTTATGATGATTCTTAAGGACAAAATACTGGAAACTGTTGGTGTACTTTGAAAGCGGATGTACCAGCATGGACAGTTCATAGTCCGTATAGCAGTGCGAAAGAATGAATGAAAGTTCTTTCTGTTTAAATGAAAGCAACTCCCTGCAAATCTTTTCTCCGGCTAAATATGATTTGGAAGCTTCCAGAAAGAATTGTAACTCAGAACTGGTCTTCAAAGGGAAAAAGATAAGAGGAGGAGTAACTTCTTTGGCAATATGGTTATATCGCCCTTCACAAAAGAATTGGGGCGTAGTGAAACGGTAACATACACATTCCACATCTGTCATGGCAAGTATCTCGTACTTGGAGCCGATGGCCTGGAGAATAAACTCCCCCGCACATAACGTAGTACCTGCATACTCCTGACTATTAAGAAGAACTTCACCTTTCAATAAGAAAATAATAATGTTCTCCTCACACTTCTGGGCAGGAAGATGGAAGCCTTTGGCGTGAGAAGCATAAATGATAGTATTGCCCACAGCTTTGGGGCACTTTTGACAATCATTGTAAGTTGCTCCACATACGGTGGAATTTTGCATCGTAGAAATAAAAGTTTGCTGTTTTGTTTGTTTGCTACGACAAAAATAAGAATATAACCGAGAATAAAAAAGCATCTTTAAGATTTTAATATGGTTTATTCACATAAAGATGGATACAAATCAACCCGATTTAGTTGCAAATTCGTTTCAATCGGTTCACAGAGTGTTCCAACCCCCTGATATATATCATTTTGCGATATTGCAATATAAATACTTTGATTACATTCGCACCATACAAGCAGAATAAACATGGGAAACCGTATCAATATATATGTACTTGCCAGTGTATTTTTAATGTTTACCGCAACCGGAAACGCCAGACAGCAAGAGTACAAAATAAAGAATGATACTATTCACCATATAACCATATATTTCGGTTTAAACCAAAGCAGTATAGACAGAAACTATACCGGTAATATAAATACAACAGCGCTCCTTGATAAATTGTTAACCGATTCTTTGCAGGTTTCCCGTCTTGATTCCATTACGGTGTTTGCTTATACTTCACCCGAAGGCAGTATCGACAGTAATTATCAACTGTCTGCCGGACGGTCGGAAAGTGTCAGGGCTTATTTACAACAACATTACCCACACCTTAACCCGGCTATAATTATTACACATAACAAAGGAGAAGACTGGAACGGATTTCGCAATAAAGTGATAAACGACGCCCAACTGCCCGACAAGGAGGAAGTGATAACCCTTATGAACTACCACTCCCAAAACAAAGAAAAGCAGAAAAGATTACTCAAGCACCTCAACGGAGGGAAAACTTATGCCTATATCAAAAGTCATATATTACCAGAACTTCGTCGCGCCGAGGTTACTATCTATAACCTTGAAAGTTTGCAGGCCGACGAAGCATGTAGCACCAAATCTGAGGTATGGCAAGATACGACGGCATACGCAGACCAGACGATACCGGTAGTAGAAAGTTCGGACGAGCTTATACTTACCGAAAGCAGTCAGCCGGAAAGTCGCAGAGTGCTGGTTGCCATTAAAAACAACCTGCTTTATGACCTGGCGTTAGCACCCAATATTGAGGTAGAAGTTCCTTTGGGAAGAGCATGGTCTGTCAATGCCGAGTATAAAAGTCCCTGGTGGTGCAACAACGGAAAACATCGGTGCTATCAGATGATATCGGGAGGAGTTGAAGGACGTTACTGGCTGGGCAACCGGCAAAAACGGAATCAGTTGACAGGTCATTTCCTGGGATTATATGGCGAAGGTGGAAACTACGACTTTCAATTTGGTGGAGACGGCTACCGGGGTAAGTATTATATGGCTTCCGGTCTGACTTATGGATACGCAAAGCAATTGGGTAAGCATTTATCAATCGAGTTCAGTCTCGGAGTAGGATATCTGACAACAGAATATCGTAAATATACTCCCTATGAAGACGATTTGGTTGGAGTGAAGTACGGACAATTTAACTGGATTGGACCTACCAAGGCGAAAATATCGCTGGTATGGCTCATTACAGCTGGGAGGTAGAAATGGATGAAAAACAGAATACAGTTGATTTTAGGTCTTTGTTTCTTGCTGCTTACGGCCGCGGGGTGCAGCTACCGCGATATTCTGGATGATTATCCTGTAGCAGGAGTAAAAATAACTCTTGACTGGAAAGGAGTGACGGAAAAGTTACCCGAAGGTGTAAGATGTATCTTCTACTCAAATGATGGAGCAGGTCGGAAAATAGATAACTTCCTATCCGTAACAGGTGGAGAAATGAGTGTACCTCCGGGACATTATTCGGTAGTGGTTTACAATTTTGACAGCCAGTCGATACTGATTAAGGGAGATGAATCGTACGAAACGATTGAGGCATATACCAACTATTGTAATTCGTCCCGTTCACAAAATATGGTTTGGGGACCCGATGCGTTTTACGTAGTAAATATAGATGATATTGAAATAAGTGATACAGGTGGTATACCAATGGAGTTGACGTGGAGACCTAAAACGGTAGTACAAACCAACCCGTTCAGCCTGAAAGTAAAAAGACTGGAAAATGTAGTGTCTATCATCGGTAATATAAAAGGAATGGCAAACTGCTATCTTTTAGGTAAAGGATGCGGCAAATCAGACGGATGTACCATTCACTTTGAAGCAGGAAAAGGAGACGGTACCATAGAAGGCGAGTTCACAACTTTCGGGATGCCTAAGGCAACAGGAACCCGTGCCGGCAACGAAGTGATTATAAAATTGATATTGATGAAGATTGATAATACCATGCAAGAGGTAAAAATTGACATCACTGAAGCAGTGGCAAACACTTCACCGCCTGCCGGCGAGGGAGAAACCGGGGAGTTAGTTCCTCCACCGTTGATAGAGTTGCCCGAAGATACGGAAATCGAAGTCGATGAAGTGACAGCCATCCCGGACGGAGGCGGCATAGGCGGATCGGTAGACGATTGGGGAAATGAGGAAAATGTAACATTACAATAAACAAACATTTAATTACAAAATTATGAAGAAGATTTTATTAGTAGCAATGGCAGCAACAATGTTTGCAGCGTGCACACAAAATGAAGAGTTGGAAAATGCAGGTTCCAATAAAGAAATGAAGTTCAATACGGCGGTAATGAGTACAACAAGAGCCGGAGCAATAACAAACGACAAATTTACTCAATTTACATTGTATGCGTATACTGGTACAGACAATGCAACTGCTATCATTGGTGGAAAATCATTTATAAAGACAGGTAACAATTGGGACGTTACTGGAGAAACATTTTATTGGCCGGGAACTCAAAATGTAGAATTCTTCGGATATTCCATTGAGACAGCCGCAGACGCAGTTTATGAGGCTGCAACAGCCACCGCTCCAACTTTGGCGTATACTGTAAATTCCGCTATCGCCTCTCAAGAAGATTTGTTGGTAGCTGACAAAGTCACTCAAAACAGTTCAAGTGCTACGACAGTATCCATTCCTTTCAAACATGCTTTAACCAAAATGTCTTTTAAAATAGCTGGTGATGCCGATGCAACAAGCGCATTTAGCTACGCGATAACCGGAATCAAAGTAACCGCCAATACCAAAGGTACTTATGAATATAGTTCAAGCAATTGGAATGCAACAACCTCTGAATCCAAGGAATTCACCTTAACTAATCCTGCGGATTTCAACGGTGGCGATGCTGCGGTAGCCGTTAATGAATCATTAATGATGATCCCTCAAACAGGTGCCACTATAACAATCAACTACACAATATCAACCACAGGTGTAACTACTCCTATTGCTGTTGAAAAAGTATTCACTTTTACTGATTGGGCTAAAGGCAAGAATATAGCTTATACCATTAAATTGCCATCAGATGCAATTCAGAAGATAACAGTTACAGGTACATTTGAAGATGATTGGTCAACTGAAACTCCCAATGAGGGTATGACTCCTAACGCATAATACACATTCTCATTCTTTGCTCTTTCATAATTATGAAAGAGCAAAGAATTCTCAAAAGAACATATTACCCTGACTTGTAGGAGTCTATAAAATAATCCTGCAAGTTCAGGATATCTTTTTATTTATCAGAAGATATAAACCTACCGATAGCTTATAATTCAACTTAACCTTAAGTTTCTCCCTTGATTTTGATTATCATTTAGACATGCAGAACAACTTATCTACTTTCAAATAGTCAGAGCGTGCACGAAAACAGTGAATATTCTTAAAAGAAAACTAAAAATACACTTAGTGACATAGCTTTATTTGGAGCATGTCGCCAAAAAACATATATTTGTCATGTGATTTTTTTCATAGTATTAGATTTAAGGTTAACAAAGGTTGGAGTACAGCGGTACTCCTTTTTTTATGTCCCTATGATATTGATATTCCGATTTACTCTCCTAAATTTGCAAAAATACACCAAGCAAAACAGATAAACCGATATAAAATGGAACAGATGAACTCAGACAGTAGCCGCAACAAGTTTACGGATGTCATGGCAGAAAAGGATGACATAGAGTTAATCCGAATAACTACTTCCGAACGTAATGATTATCAACCGGAAGCTGTACTGGCTGCGAAAGAAGAATTGAGAAAAAGGAATATCTCGGCTACCGTGTATCAGGATTTTACAGCCAAAGTTGAAATGCTAATAGAAGTAGAAAAGAATATTGAAAAAACGAAATCCGAACTTCCTCTATCCACTTGGATAAAAGTTGTAGCATTCATATTTCCATTTATTCTATTCTTTATCATTGGAATAGGACTTATGGCATTCGGGTATCAAAAACGAGGAAAAGACCTTTGCAAATGGACGGCATTCGGATTAATATTCTATATCATAATTATTGCAATCATACAAATGCTATAAGTTTAAACCAATAACCGGTAAACACCTCCTACCATTGCTTTTACCACGCCTTTCATTTCCAGTTCAAAAAGTAAACTGCTCATGCGATTTACAGGAAGATTTGCTTCTACCACCAAAGTATTAATATGCAAATCTCCCTGGCGGGAAAGAATACGGACGACAGAACTTTCTTCTTCCGTCAATTCAGGGAAGAGATCGCGTTGAATGCCTTTCTGCTTTTCCGGTTGTGGAGCAGATGCCCAGCCCATAATATGGATAAAGTCTTCCGCAGACTGGATAAGTGCGGCTTTATTATCGCGTATCAGTTGGTTGCATCCTAAGGAAGCAACATCGGTCACACGTCCCGGCACGGCAAAACAGTCCCGGTGATAGCCTTCCGCCAGTTCAGCCGTAATGAGCGAACCCCCTTTTTCGGAAGACTCCACAACAATCGTTGCGTCACACATACCTGCCACGATGCGGTTGCGGCTGACAAAGTTAAAACGGTCAGGATTGGTTTCGGTCAGAAACTCTGTAAGCAGACCGCCATCCTCCAACATATCGACTGCCGTTTTACGATGAACATAAGGATAAATACGGTCTAAGCCATGTGCCAGGACGGCAACAGTAGAAAGATGATTTGCCAAAGCGGCACGATGGGCATGAATATCAATGCCATAAGCCAGCCCGCTGACGACCAGTACATCGGGACAGAATGCCGCCATATCATGCAGAAAGTCAGCACAGAATTGCTTTCCATATTCGGTTGCACGGCGTGTACCCACCATATTGATTACCCGGATACGGTTAAAGTCGGTATTTCCTTTGAAGAATAAGGCAAGCGGAGCATCTTCACACTCCCGCAAGCGGGAAGGATAAGCCTCATCTTTCAACGTCAAACAGGTGATACGGTTTTTCTCCACAAATTCCATCTCCTGCTCGGCACGTTGAAAGGCGGTCGGGCAATCGAGAGCAGTAACCACGGAAGGAGATATGCCGGAAAGGATTTCAGGCAGTTCCTTACGATGACGAAAAACGTCCACGGCACTACCCATACCCTCTATTAAACGCTTTGCCCCGATATGTCCAATACCGGGGCAAAGTGTAAGAGCTATACTACAAATATGTTCGTCGCTATTCATTTCCTATTCAAGATATGGAGCAAAAATCTTATCAAACAATTCACTATCGCACAGGCGTCCGTTCACTACGCATACCGTTTCAACCACCGCCTTAATAACTACTTTATTATCGCTTTTACGGAAAATATCCTGATAGAAGACGTACTTGATGCCCTCTTTCCTCATATACAGTTTAGAGACAAATTCATCACCGCTTTTCAAAGACGTCTTGAAAGCCATGTTGATACGTGCAACCACCGGGTCTACCCCTTGCTCATGAAGCGCAGCAAAACTGACACCCGTAGATAATAGAAACTCATGGCGCGTATGCTCCAGATAATGCTGGTAATTGGCATTGTTGACAATGCCTTGAAGGTCACATTCATAATCGCGCACCTTCATTGTCAGTTCGTAAATGTACTTCATCCTCTTTGTTTCTCTACATCCAGTCCCTTGAACTTCTTTAGTTCTTCTACGGAAACCAGTTTATATAACTTGTCACTGGGACGTATTTTATCGGCTTTCATCGAGAAATGTTGTCCCTTCTTCACAGTCTGCACAGGTTTCAAATCTACCCGAGCTTCATCAAGAGTCATAAACACGGCTCCGGTAGTCGGTCCTGTTATCAGCAGTTTATCGCCTACACTTACCTCGGCTGCTTCTACCAGAAACTCTGCTACTCCGATATTGGAGAAATAGCGGATACCTTTACCCACATAAATCTTACGTTCCGTAGCGGCGGAACCGTAATTCTTTGTCCACTCGCCCAGACGTTGTCCCAGATAGTAACCATCCCAGAAACCACGGTTGAAAACCGTCTTCAAACGTTCGTCCCAGACTGAAATCTTTTCGTCAGTAAATGTATTGTCCAGGTAAGAGCGAATAGCTTCTTTATAACATTCCACCACTGTACGCACATACTCAGGGCCACGGGCACGTCCCTCTATTTTGAAGACACGTACGCCGGCATCCAGCATCTTATTCATAAAGTGAATGGTCTTCAAGTCTTTGGGAGACATGATGTACTGGTTGTCAACTTCCAGTTCCACATCCGTTTCCTTATCACGTACGGTGTAGGAACGGCGGCATACCTGCATACAAGCCCCCCGATTGGCGGAGTTATTCATCTCATGCAGGGAAAGATAACATTTACCCGATACCGCCATGCAAAGCGCACCGTGACAGAACATTTCGATACGTATCTGTTCGCCACCGGGACCGCAGATATTTTCTTCCTGAATATGGCGGTAGATTTCTGCAACCTGCTCCAGATTCAATTCACGGGCCAACACTACCACATCGGCAAACTGCGCATAAAAACGGAGTGCTTCCACATTCGAGATATTCAGTTGCGTAGAAAGATGTACTTCCTGCCCTATCTGGCGTGCATAACTCATTACCGCCACATCTGCCGCAATCACAGCCGAGATACCGGCCGCCTTTGCCGCATCGACAATGGTATGCATCAAAGGAATATCGTTATCGTATATAATGGTATTCACCGTCAGATAACTTTTCATTCCGTGTTCATCGCACGTACGGGCTATCTCCCGCAGGTCATCAATCGTGAAAGTATTGGCCGAACGGGCACGCATATTCAAGTTCTCAATACCGAAATAGATAGAGTCGGCACCGGCTTGAATGGCTGCTGCGAGTGATTCGCGCGAGCCGACAGGCGCCATAATTTCAAAGTCTTTCAAATCCATAAATCCTATTATTTAAGTTTCGCATGCTGCTCAACTTGAGTCCTATTGTTATTACAATCTCACAGGGCAATAAAACTTATTTATTCCCCTGTTCTTCCAGTTCCTGTCGCAGTTCCGTGACAATCTGCATACCCAACTTTTGTCCTATCTGCATCCCCTCGCTCATCATGGCGGGAGTAGATGCACTCAGTCGCTTCCCAACGGGCGATTCATAGAAAGCAATTATTTGCTTCAAATCATCCAGCGTCAGGTACTTTTGGTAGATAGGAACATACAGTTCGGCCAGCTTACTACCAAACTTCTCTTCCCACTTCTTCTGAAAACCATCCCAAAAAGCATCTGCTGCCGAGGTAGACGATTGTTGTTTCATCATCGCAATCATCTGCGGTACCATGGTTTTGGCCGAAGTCGTACTGCCGGATACCTCCAGCATTTTCTCCAATGTCAATTTGTATTCATTTTCAGGAGCTTGTGCCCAGACCGAAGACGTACCGGCAAACAGCATTACCACGCTCATCACTACTAAAAGAAGGGTTTTTCTCATCATCCTATGATTAGTTAAATTAATGATTGGAACAAAGGTAGACTTTTTTCCGTACTTTTGCAGCGGAAACAATCATTTAGTTTATAGTACACATGAAGATAGCCAATATAAATTTAGGTTCCCATCCCATACTTCTCGCCCCGATGGAGGACGTTACCGACCCTGCTTTCCGCCTGATGTGCAAGAAGTTCGGCGCGGATATGGTTTATACCGAATTCGTATCTGCCGATGCACTGATACGTTCCGTCAGTAAGACCGAACAGAAACTGAATATCAGTGATGAAGAACGCCCGGTAGCCATACAGATATACGGCAGAGATACGGATACAATGGTGGAAGCCGCCCGTATTGTGGAAGAAGCCCGTCCTGATATTCTCGACATCAACTTCGGATGTCCGGTGAAGCGTGTAGCAGGAAAAGGCGCAGGTGCCGGCATGTTGCAGAATATACCCAAGATGCTGGAGATTACCCGTGCGGTGGTTGATGCGGTAAAAATACCCGTCACCGTGAAAACCCGTCTGGGTTGGGATGCCAATAATAAAATCATTGTTGAACTTGCCGAGCAGTTGCAAGATTGCGGTATTGCCGCTCTTACCATACACGGCCGCACCCGTGCGCAGATGTACACCGGTGAGGCGGACTGGACTCTGATTGGTGAGGTCAGGAAGAATCCACGTATGCACATCCCTATTATTGGTAATGGTGACGTCACTACTCCTCAACGTGCCAAAGAGTGCTTCGACCTTTATGGAGTAGATGCCATTATGATAGGTCGTGCCAGCTTCGGCCGTCCGTGGATATTCAAGGAGGTGAAACATTATCTGGAAACCGGTGAAGAACTTCCACCCCTCAGTCCTGAATGGTGTCTGGATGTGCTGCGTCAGGAAGTGGAAGACAGCGTGAATCTGTTGGACGAACGTAGAGGTATCCTGCACGTCCGCCGCCATCTGGCAGCAAGCCCGTTATTTAAAGGTATCCCGAACTTCCGGGAAACGCGTATTGCCATGTTGCGGGCGGAGACGAAAGAGGAACTTTTTAAAATCTTTGAAAAGATAGATTTGAGTGATAGGAAATTGTGAGTTATTTAAACATCGGCTGCGCAAACCACCGTTTAAACATCCACGTCACTACAATGTAGAGCACAAATGCGGAGACGAAACCGACTATCGCATCAATAACATAATGTGCCTGGATGTACACCGTAGCCCCACATAACAACAGATAAAACGGTAGCAAACAAGCAAACAGATATTTACTACCCCGCCACGCCATAATCATAAGAATGGTAGACATCCCGACATGCGAACTAGGGAAAGCTGCCGTAGGGCGTTCGCCCACTTGCTGGGAACCCTCTACCAGATTATAGAAGAAGCCGTGCTCATAACCCGGTCCGGGCAAAAGTTCCTGATGATGATGGAAATAGTCACCGATAGAAGGAAATATCCCTCGGGACACATTATCGTCGCCAATAGCGGGAAAATAAAACTGAGGACCAGCCACTGGCACAAAGATATAAATCAGATAATATATAAAGAAAGCCGTCACTATGACGAACGATACTTTCTCGAAAAGTTCAAAACGATAAAGAAAGTACCACACTACTACCACAAGAATCATCGGATAGTAGAAAAAGTATCCCATATTAAATGGCTCGCTAACCCACATTTGCGGAAAGCTCAGACAAAACCAGGCGGCCGGTTGGCCGTTAAATATCCACTGCTCCGCCGAAGCAAAGACATGGTCGAGATTAGGGAATATCCGGTTGAACTCAAATGTATCGGGATACCAATACGAGAGCAGTGACATCTGAATGGCTATACGGACAAAAGCGGAAAATTTACAAGGAGCAAGCCGGTAAAGATACATCAATAGGAACGTCATACCTACAATCATTGCACGGTCAATAAGCATCTGTACCGGATGGTCCATTTCCTGAAAAAGAAACAGAATAAGAATAGAAGTCAACAAAGTGTATATCAGTGTCATCTTCTCAACCGCAAAAAGTCCTTTGCGGGTTTCCACCTTTTTAAATAAGTTTAAAGCCATCCTTTATCTTTATACCAAGCAATCGTTTCCCTTACTCCCCGCTCCAAATCATATTCCGGATGGTAACCCAGTTCCTCAATAGCGGGAGTAATATCACACTGCCAGTTGCGTTGTTTCATTATTCTATATTTGTCTGAATTGAGCGTACTGGTAGTGTTCCGCCGCTTCGCCCAAAATTCAGCGCACAAAGATACGACTTTCAACACAATTAACGGGCATCTCAGACGAATTACAAACGGATTACCCAATTCTTTCCGAATTAAATCGGAGAAAGTACGGCTCTGATATACTTTGCCGTCTGCCAGAAAATAGGCACGGCGACATACTTTCTTTTCGATTCCCAGAAAAACAGCTTGTACAATATCCTTTACGTAGACAAATGTGAGGTCTTGTCGGCGAAAACCAACGGAGAAGTCAGTATGCTGCTGAATGGACTTTGCCATAAGAAAGTAATCTTTCTCACGCGGCCCATAAACACCTGTAGGACGATAAATGACGTATGGAAATCCCGGAATACTCTGCAAATAAATTTCAGCCTTCAATTTACTAAGCCCATAAGCTGTATTAGGAGCCGGTTCATCGTTTTCGGTAATCGGAGTATAAGTTTTCTCACGAACCGGACCATATACACTCAACGTGCTGATAAAGATAAACTGCTTGGGAATCATATTCAACTCCCGTAAAGTATCCACAAAATATTTGGTTTGCAGGTAATTCACCCGGTCAAAATCATTCTTATCCACACACTTCGTCATACCGGCACAATGAATGATATAATCGAACTTATTGTAAGTACCCTTGTGTCCGGATAACTGTGCACGCAGTTCGTTGGGATGGGCAAAGTCAAGTTCAAGAAAATGGATTTTACGGTTTTTCAAATACTCACGGCTACTGGATGAGCGAAGTCCCGCCCACACACCAAATCTTCGTTTCAACGCTTCTTCCACGATGAAACTACCGATAAATCCGCTCGCTCCTGTAATTAAAACCGATTCCACTTTGTTAATTACAAATTACAAATTAATTTTTCCACATCCTACCGCCCTATCATCTTTATCGCCTTCCTTAATGGGTTCTACATGGATACCGACATGAGTTCCTTTACCGAACTGTTCCCGCAATTTATTCTCAATAGCTGTTGCCGTGCTATGGGCCTCTTCCAATGAAATATTACCATCCATACGTACATGCACCTCAATGGCATAATGATTACCGATACGACGGGTACGAAGATGATGCGGCGAACTCACTCCTGGAAAAGAAAGAATGGTCTTCTGTATTCTATCTTCCACATCGGCAGGTAACGACTTTTCCAACAACTCATCCACGCAAGGTATCAAAAGCTGGATAGCTACCTTCATAATGAAGAAGCTGACAATAACCGCCGCTATCGGATCAAGCACCCGCCAACGATTCCCCAACAGAATAGCCCCTCCGATACCGATAGCAGTTCCTATGGACGAAAGCGCATCACTCCGGTGATGCCATGCATTGGCAACGACAGCCTGTGAGTTCAATTTCTTAGCCTCATATACTGTATATTGATAGAGTGCTTCTTTAAGAACAATAGAAACCAACGCAGCTATCAATGCCAACATACCCGGTTCCTGCAAAGAACCTCCCTGCATAAAATCGTAGATAGACGAAGCGCCATTCCAGAAAATGCCAAGCCCCACAAACAATAAGACAATACCGATAATAGCCGTAGCCAGGGTTTCATATTTACCATGACCGTAATCGTGCCCTGCATCTTCGGGCTTTGAAGAAATACGAACAAAGACGATTACGATAATATCCGTTACAAAATCAGATAATGAATGGACGGCATCAGCCAACATGGCGGCACTATGCCCGGCAATACCGGCAAAGAACTTAAAAAGAAGCAAGAGGAAATTCACTACACTTCCTACAATCGTCACCCGATAAATACCTTTTTCCCGGGCAACATCTTCTCTGTTTACAGGTTGCATTTCCATCTTCATTCTGGCTAAGTCGTTGCAAAGATAATGCAAACCGAGAGTAAAAGCAAACTTGCTTGTTTTTGCCGAGGTGCAGCTTATCTTCGCTCGGCAAATATAGTACATAAATCCGTTACTAACAGATGTTCCAGTATTATTTTCAGTCGGATAACAAGATTTTGAGGGCAGATTGAACTACGGAAAACAATTATTTGTTTACTTTGCAGATAGATGATGTGCCAATGTGCTAATACCCCTGCGGAATGTCTTTGCGTAGCCAATCAGCACAATTAGAATATCAGCATATTAAATAATTATTACATTATGGCTAAGAAGAAAGAAAAAAAAGCCGGCAAACGAATGAAAAAGAAAGAGCTTGTTGCCGCAATCATGGAGTTTTTCCATGCTAAAACCGACGAAGTACTGTCTCTGAAATACATATTTGAACAACTTCACCTCACTACACACCCCTTGAAAATGCTGTGTATGGATATCTTGTCCGAACTATCGGACGATGACTATATCACGGAGGTGGACAAGCATAAATATAAACTGAACAATCACGGCGTGGAAATGACCGGTACTTTCCAGCGTAAAAGCAATGGAAAGAATTCGTTCATCCCCGAAGGTGGAGGTGATCCGATATTCGTTGCCGAACGCAACTCGGCACATGCCATGAACAATGACAAGGTACGCATTGCTTTTTATGCAAAACGCCGTGGGCGCGAAGCCGAAGGTGAAGTTATCGAAATATTGGAACGTGCCAATGATACGTTTGTCGGCACACTCGAAGTAGCCAATTCATACGCCTTCCTCGTAACAGAAAACCGTACACTCGCCAATGACATCTTTATTCCCAAAGAGAAGTTGAAAGGCGGAAAAACCGGTGATAAAGCTATTGTAAAAGTAGTGGAATGGCCGGATAAGGCAAAGAACCCCATCGGACAAGTTATTGACATTCTGGGTAAAGCGGGTGAGAATACTACCGAAATGCATGCTATCCTGGCAGAATTCGGTTTACCCTATGTATATCCGGTTGCCGTAGAAAAGGCTGCCGACAAAATACCGGCAGAAATCCCCTCCGAGGAATATGCAAAACGTGAGGACTTCCGCAAGGTAACCACCTTCACCATAGACCCGAAGGATGCCAAGGACTTCGACGACGCCTTGTCCATCCGCAAACTGAAAGAAGGACTTTGGGAAGTAGGTGTACACATTGCCGACGTAACCCACTATGTACCCGAAGGTGGTATCATCGACAAGGAAGCCGAGAAACGTGCCACTTCCGTCTATCTCGTAGACCGCACCATCCCTATGTTGCCCGAACGTTTGTGTAACTTCATCTGCTCGCTTCGCCCTGACGAAGAGAAACTGGCGTATTCTGTCGTTTTCAATATGAATGAGAAGGGGGAGGTGAAAGAATCACGCGTAGTACATACCGTCATCAAATCCGACCGTCGCTTTACCTATGAAGAGGCACAGCAGGTTATTGAAACCGGAAAAGGCGACTATAAGGACGAGATTCTCCAATTGGACAAACTGGCAAAGATATTGCGCGAAGGCCGTTTTAAAGCCGGTGCCATCAACTTTGACCGTTACGAAGTAAAGTTTGAGATAGATGCGAAAGGCAAGCCCATCAGCGTTTACTTCAAAGAATCAAAAGACGCCAACAAACTGATAGAGGAGTTCATGTTACTTGCCAACCGCACGGTTGCCGAGAAAATAGGACGAGTACCTAAAAGTAAAAAGGCCAAAGTGCTGCCTTATCGTATCCATGACCTCCCTGACCCGGAAAAGTTGGATAATCTGGCTCAGTTTATCGCCCGCTTTGGTTACAAGCTGCGTACCAGTGGAACAAAGACAGATGTTTCCAAATCCATCAATCACTTGCTGGACGACATTCAGGGCAAGAAAGAGGAAAACCTTATTGAAACCGTATCTATCCGCGCTATGCAGAAAGCACGTTACTCTGTGCACAACATCGGGCACTACGGATTGGCGTTCGATTACTATACCCACTTCACTTCGCCCATCCGCCGTTATCCTGATATGATGGTACATCGTCTACTGACTAAGTACATCGATTTTGGCGGGCGCAGTGTTTCGGAGCAGAAATACGAAGCCCTTTGCGAACATTCCAGCAACATGGAGCAAATTGCCGCTAATGCAGAACGCGCTTCTATCAAATATAAGCAGGTAGAGTACATGACGGAACGTTTGGGACAAACTTATGATGGAGTAATCTCCGGAGTTACGGAATGGGGACTTTATGTAGAGCTGAACGAGAATAAATGCGAAGGTATGATTCCTATCCGCGACCTGGATGATGATTACTACGAATTCGACGAGAAAAATTATTGCCTGCGCGGACGACGCAAAAAGCGCACATACAGTCTGGGTGATGCAATTACCATCAAGGTAGCACGCGCCAACTTGGAGAAGAAACAGTTGGATTTCGCACTGATAGAATAGTTAAGGAAACGAGTTGACAAGGAGATAAGAAAGAAATGAAGACAATTACTATCGAAAACCCTGCACAGATAGAGGAAATTATCCGTAAATGCCCTTACTGTACAGTCGGTATCACCGACCATGAGGGCAATCCCTATGTAATACCCATGAACTTTGCCTGGCAAGATGGAATTATTTACCTGCATTCCGGTCCCGAAGGCAGTAAAGTAGAGATGGTGACAAAGCATCCGCAGATCTGCATCAACTTTTGCGAAGGGCACGAGTTGGTGTATATGCACAAACAGGTAGCGTGTAGCTACAGCATGAAGTCGCGTAGCGTTGTTTGCCGCGGTAAAGTACGTTTCATAGAAGATATGGATGAAAAATACCGGATACTTGATATTGTCATGAAGCAATATACCAATGATAAATTCGGATACTCGGAACCTGCCGTACGTAACGTGAAAATATGGGAAGTGAAAGTAGAGGACATGACTTGCAGATCATTCGGATTACGTCCCAGTGAAGTAAGTAAATAAAGAAGGAACGCCTCATTTGAGGAAATCATCCTCGTTACAACTATCTGCAGCAAGGATGATTTTTTATTTATAAGGGTTTTGACACTTTTACAAAAATCAATACTACTTTTTGAAATAAAGTGGAACTACACGGATTTAACGTACTATCCTATGCAATCCAGTTGTTCCATTCATATCCTTTATCAAAAAAACACCCAATCATTGTATATGTCAAAAAAAAAGTAACCTTTGCATAAAGCCATACAGAAAAGGCTTTGGAGTAATATTAACTAAAATCACAAAAATTATGAAAACAAAAGCCGCTATGATTATTGCAATTGCAAGTGTAACAGTAAGTTTTGCAGCCTATAGCCATTCTCAAGGAAGTAATAACTCCGATCTTATACTAGCCAATATAGACGCCCTGGCACAGGGTGAAAGTGGTGGTAATTATGATTGCGTTGCTCCCTTTACAATAAAATGTTCACAAGAAGGCAGTGTTAGGGTACCCGGCTACAAGATGGATAAATAATGGTGAATATTAGGCATTATAATGCCTTTACAAGTTACACCATTTACCTCTGATACAGTTTACACGTATAAATTAAGCACTACATTTATACGTGTAAATTGTATCTAAATATTTCCATATTTAGAAAGAGAATATATCTTGAGAAACAGATTCTCTTTATGTAAATCCTATCATAGTTATTTGTTCCTGATTTATCTTAAAAAACATCACAATCATATGAAACATTATTTTTACTTGTTTCTATTCATTATTGCATTAACCGCTTGCGAAGATAAGAAACAAGATATGTTATCACAATTCCCACACATATCAATAGCGGCAATACAAGAAAAAGAAATCGAAACAGACAGTATACGCAATCCATATATAATGGAATGCGTAGAAGGAAAATTGTTCTTTGCAAACATGAATCAGCCCAAAATGATTTCTCAGTTTGATGTAACGTCCGGAAAGTTTTTAAACGATTTCCTTGACAGAGGAGAAGGGCCGAAAGAATTATTATTCATTTCGAGCTTAACGGAATGCAATAAGCAATTGGCTGTCTTTGATTCAGAAAAGCGTCAACTATTCTTCTATTCCACAAGCAATGAAGAGCCTCTAAAAGAGTCTGAAATTACTCTCTTAAATGATTCACTTGTACTGATTTCCATGTTCAATTGTATACCATTAGATAAAGAACACTTTGCAGCTACGGGGTTGGTTAGGGATAACAGAATAGCATTATTAAACCATACGGGAAAAGCCATCAAAGGATTTGGTGATTATCCCGGAAATAAAAAAGACGCGGATACGGAAAATGGGTTCGCATATCAAAGCTTTATGGCATACAACCCAACAGAGAAGATCTTAGCAATAGGGAGTTGCTTTGGAGAATCAATATCCTTCTACAACATGAACGATTTGACATCTCCTTCTTTGATAAAAGAACATACGTATGCATATCCTGCATATAAAGATGTAACTAACGAGCGTTCACAAGGGGTAGCCTTTAAACAAGAAAACATTATGGGGTTTATTGCGATAAAGCCTTCTCCCAAATATTGCATTGGCCTATATAGTGGAAAAGAGCGAAGCGGTATTGAATACGGCGGTGATAAAATTCTGTTATTTGATTGGACGGGTAAAGCTACCAAAGCTCTGCAGTTAGATCAAACGTATCAACAGATGGCTTATAATAAACAAAATGATGAAATCATACTATTAGGTACTGACAAGGAATCTGGCGATTATAGAATAGTGGCTATACAGCTATGCGCTCTTTGAAAATGAGGGAATGAGTCAAAATTACCCATTTAACGAAATTACCCTCGCTACAACTATCTGTAAAAAGGGTAATTTTTAATTTATGATGGTTTTGGCATACTCTCTTTTTTGATTCACATATCAATTACAACGGATATTCTTCAAAAGCATAAAGCAGTGTCGACAAATATCGTTCACCAGTATCCGGCAGTAACACAACTATAGTTTTACCTTCATTCTCCGGCAATTCTGCTAATCGTACGGCAGCACTGACAGCAGCACCGGAGGAGATTCCCACAAGTAAACCTTCATACTTCGCCAGTTCACGTCCCGCACGGATAGCGTCATCATTGGTTACTCTTAATATTTCATCGACAACTGCATTATTGTAGTTTTTAGGAACAAAACCTGCACCAATACCCTGAATTTTATGAGGACCAGGCTTACCACCGGATAATACAGGCGAATCTTCCGGTTCCACAGCTACTACTCTCACTGCAGGGTTATACTTTTTTAAAGCGGCACCTACCCCACTCACCGTTCCACCCGTACCCACGCCGGCAACAAATATATCGACTGTCCCATCCGTATCCCGCCAGATTTCCTGACCGGTGGTACGTTCATGAACTGCCGGATTAGCCGGATTATCAAATTGTTGGAGAATCAATGAACCGGAAGTAGCAGACTTCAATTCTTCTGCACGGGCTATAGCTCCTTTCATGCCGTCAGCACCGGGAGTCAACACCA
This sequence comes from uncultured bacterium, assembly GCA_905215345.1. Lineage (GTDB taxonomy): Bacteria > Bacteroidota > Bacteroidia > Bacteroidales > Bacteroidaceae > Bacteroides. The sequence continues at coordinate 58,026 of CAJMPR010000004.1, read as the reverse complement.
GTTCGGCTCCCAAAGCCTTTAATAGATTCCTTCGTTCCAAACTCATGGTATCCGGCATGGTCAATATCAGTTTATATCCCTTGGCTGCGGCAACAAACGCCAGACCTACTCCGGTATTACCGCTGGTCGGTTCAATAATTGTCGCTCCGGGTTTTAAGAGTCCATCTTTCTCTGCAGCCTCTATCATAGCCAGAGCAACACGGTCTTTCACGCTACCCGCAGGATTAAAATATTCCAGTTTGGCAATTACATGAGCTTTTAATCCCTTGCTTTTGCTATAATTATTCAACTCCAGTAAAGGAGTGTTACCTACTAAATCAGTGAGGTGTTGCGCTATTTTTTTCATAATCTATATGTTTTACCCCTTATGCCCCCAAAGGAGAAGATTAGCAGCCTGTTCATCAGCAGTATTCTCTATCTTTTTTAAGGGAATGAGGGCTATTTATTTTTAATAGTACAAAAATAGTGTGTATTTAGTTCCCCTGAAATACCATAAATATGGGATTTCCATACTATAAATGAGGGATATGTAGGAAAATTGGCGAGTATTTTATACCTTTGTAGCCACTTTATTAATAAAGGATATCATAATGAGTCCACTTAATTTTACTCACATTCTGACACAGGCAGTCGATGAGCTATCGGAAAGCGAATCTTACAAAGGACTGTTTCACCAACACACAGACGGTAACCCACTGCCTTCGGCAAAAGCATTGTGCGATATCATTGAACTGGCACGTACTATTATATTCCCCGGATATTTTGGAAACTCAACCGTAAACAGCCGTACCATAACCTATCATATCGGTGTCAACGTAGAACGTTTGTTCGACTTACTGACGGAACAGATTCTTGCCGGACTATGCTTCGGCAGTGATGACGAATGTAGTTGTTGCACCGAGCTTCAACGCGAAGAGGCTGCATTAATCGCCGCCAAATTTATCAGTCACCTACCGGAATTACGCCGGATATTGGCAACCGATGTAGAAGCGGCTTACAACGGTGATCCGGCCGCCCATTCTTTTGGTGAAGTCATTAGTTGTTATCCTGCAATACGTGCTATCAGCAACTACCGCATAGCACACGAATTGCTGGTACTTGGCGTACCGCTCATTCCCCGCATTATTACTGAAATGGCGCATAGTGAAACCGGAATAGATATTCATCCGGGAGCTCAAATAGGCAGTCATTTTACTATCGACCACGGTACAGGTGTAGTAATCGGTGAAACTTGCGTTATCGGTAACCATGTCAAGCTATATCAGGGGGTAACCCTCGGCGCCAAAAGTTTTCCGTTGGATGAAGACGGCAAACCTATTAAAGGTATTCCCCGTCACCCGATATTGGAAGATAACGTTATTATCTACTCCAATGCAACAATATTGGGTCGTATCACTATCGGCCGTGATGCAACTGTAGGCGGTAATATCTGGGTAACGGAAGACGTTCCCGTAGGAGCAAGAATTGTACAGACAAAGGCAAAGAAGTAGGAATAAGTAGGTAAGTAGAAGGTACTTCTGCTGATAAAAAGAAAAAGAAACAGATTAAAATAAAAACAACTTAGATGAGCGAACAATCATTTGAAATGATTGCCAAAACCTTCCAGGGACTGGAAGAAATATTGGCACAGGAATTAATCACCTTAGGAGCAAACGATATACAGATAGGACGCCGTATGGTATCGTTCAGCGGAGACAAAGAAATGATGTACAAAGCAAACTTCTGTCTGAGAACCGCTATCCGTATTTTGAAACCTATCAAGCATTTCGTTGCCAAAGACGCAGACGAAGTGTACGAACAGATTAAAGCTATCCATTGGGAAGATTATCTGGATGTAGACAAGACTTTTGCCGTAGATGCAGTGGTGTTCAGCGAAGAATTCCGTCACTCTAAGTTCGTCTCTTATAAAGTAAAGGATGCAATCGTGGATTATTTCCGTGACACATATAACAAACGTCCATCTGTACGTATTAACAAACCTGATGTATTACTGAATATCCACATCGCTGAAACTAAATGTACACTCTCGCTCGATTCATCCGGTGAATCATTGCACCGTCGCGGCTATCGTCAGGAAGCTGTAGAAGCCCCTTTGAACGAGGTCTTGGCTGCCGGCATGATTTTAATGACAGGTTGGAAGGGAGAATGTGATTTAATAGATCCTATGTGCGGTTCGGGAACAATACCCATTGAGGCGGCTTTAATAGCAAGGAACATTGCTCCGGGAGTATTCCGTAAGGAATTCGCTTTCGAGAAATGGATTGATTTCGACCAAGACCTATTCGATTCTATCTATAATGATGACACTCAAGAACGAGAATTCACCCATAAGATATATGGCTACGATAACAACCCGAAAGCTAATGAGATCGCTACTCACAATATTAAAGCTGCCGGAGTATCTAAAGACGTTACATTAAAACTGCAACCTTTCCAGCAATTCGAACAACCTGCGGAAAAATCTGTCATTATCACGAATCCCCCTTATGGAGAGCGTATCTCTACCAATGACTTATTGGGCTTGTACGCTATGATCGGCGAACGTTTGAAACATGCCTTTGCCGGAAATGCCGCTTGGATTCTTTCTTACCGTGAAGAGTGCTTCGACCAAATAGGACTGAAGCCTACCACTAAGATGCCTTTGTTTAACGGTGCGCTGGAATGTGAATTCCGCCAATATGAAATCTTCGATGGAAAGTATAAGGAATTTCGTGAAAACGGAGAGGAGCTAAGCAAAGAGTTGAAGCTGGCATCAGGAGAAAGAAAAGAATTCAAGCCCCGTGAAAGAAGGGAGTTTAGCGGTGGTGAACGCAGACCGAGAGAATTTAATGGTGAGCGCAAGCCAAGAGAATTTAGCGGAGAACGTAAACCCAGAGAATTTAACGGAGAGCGGAAGCCGAGAGAGTTCAAAGACGGGGAGAAACGGGAATTCAAGCCGAGGGAAAGACGGGAGTTCAAAGATGGAGAGAAACGTGACTATAAGCCTCGTGAGTTCCGTAAACCGGCAGATGGAGAAAGAAGTTTCCGGGGAGGAGAAAGAAAGTTCCGTGACGAAGAGCGCAAGCCGAAAGGAGAGTCTTATCCGGAAAGGAAGAGAAGAGAATCCGGGAAAAAGCAAGATTAGAAAAGAAAAAAAATGGATGCAAAGAAAATATGTAAAAGTATTCTTACATTACTGATTGCAGTGCCTACCCTATTTACAACGAATATTATGGCACAAGAACAGAAGTTGATAAAGCCTACTCTGGAGGATTTGATTCCCGGAGGTGAGACCTATCGTATTGCTGAAAATCTACAAGGTTTACAGTGGTGGGGTGATATTGCCATCAAATCGGATATCGAAGAAGTAACCGCTATCAATCCGCAGACAGGAAAAGAGAGTACCCTGGTCACACGTACCGTAATAAACGAGGTTTTGGCAGATGCAAAACTCGGGAAGCTCCCACACTTATACAATGTAAAGTTATTAGAACCGGAGAAAAAGCAAATGCTCATCACCTTACCGGGTAAATATATCATTTACGATTGGGAGTCGAACAAGATAACAGATAAGCGCCTGCTACCTCAGGGGGCAGCCAATGAAGACTATCATGTTGTAAGCAATAATATCGCCTATACCGTCAAAAATAATCTATTTGTAAACGATTCGCGGGTAACCGACGAACCTGAAGGCATTGTTTGCGGACAAACCGTACACCGGAACGAATTCGGTATCAGCAAAGGTACTTTCTGGAGTCCGAAAGGAGATTTACTGGCTTTCTATCGCATGAATGAAAGCATGGTAACTCCTTACCCGTTAGTAGATATTTCTACCCGGATAGCCATATTAGACAGAATACGTTATCCAATGGCAGGCATGCTGAGCCATCAGGTCAAAGTAGGCATCTATAACCCTGCCGACAAAAAGACTATATACCTGAAAGCAGGTGATCCTACCGACCGGTATTTTACTAATATAAGCTGGTCGCCTGACGGGAAGAGTATCTACCTTATTGAGTTGAACCGCGATCAGAATCATTCCAAGCTTTGCCAATATAATGCGGAAACAGGAGAACTGACAGCTACTCTCATCGAGGAAACACATCCCAAGTATGTAGAGCCTCAACAACCTATACTGTTCCTTCCGTGGGACGACAAGCAGTTTATCTATCAAAGCCAGCAAGATGGTTACAATCATCTGTATCTTTATAATACAGATGGAAAGTTCATCAAGCAATTAACTAAAGGTGACTGGCTGGTGCAGAGTATTTTAGGATTCAATGCCAAGAAGAAAGAAGTAATCATCGCCTCAACGGAAGTTTCTCCTTTGCAAAGTAACTTATTCAAAGTTAGTATTGCTACCGGAAAACGTGTTTCGCTGGATAAAGGTAACGGAATACACAAAGGAATATCGGCAGCATCAGGTAATTATTTGATCGACCAATACTCCGCTCCCGATATACCTCGCAATATAGATATAATTAATACACGCAGTGGAAAAAGTATTAATCTGCTGACGGCAAAAGACCCCTATGAAGGTCTTGCCATACCCACCATCGAAACAGGAACAATCAAAGCCGCCGATGGTAAAACCGATTTATACTATCGGTTGGTAAAACCCGCGGACTTTGACCCGGACAAGAAATATCCCACCATTGTCTACGTATACGGTGGTCCGCACGATCAATTGGTTACCAATGACTGGATGTACGATGTACGTGGTTGGGACATCTATATGGCGAATAAGGGCTATATTATGTTTACACTCGACAATCGCGGCAGTTGCAACCGTGGACTTGAATTCGAGAACGTCACTTTCCGTCATCTTGGAATCGAAGAGGGAAAAGATCAAATAAAAGGGATTGATTTCCTGAAAAGCCTACCCTATGTAGACAGTAAGTGTATCGGTGTTCACGGCTGGAGTTTTGGCGGGCACATGACTACCGCACTCATGCTTCGCTATCCTGAAATCTTTAAAGTAGGAGTTGCCGGAGGACCTGTTATCGACTGGAGCTATTACGAGATAATGTACGGAGAACGTTATATGGATACTCCTCAAGCAAATCCGGAAGGCTACAAACAATGCAACCTGAAAAATCTTGCAGGACAGTTGAAAGGACATCTGCTCATCATACACGACGACCATGATGCCACATGTGTACCCCAACACACGCTTTCGTTTATGAAAGCATGCGTGGATGCACGAACTTATCCCGACTTGTTTATTTATCCCGGACATAAACATAATGTAAAAGGACGTGACCGCATACATTTGCACGAGAAAATAACAAGATATTTTGAAGAGCACCTCTAACCCCTCGTTTCACTAAAGGGGAAAGAGAATAGTTTTGAGGCGATATAAATAAAACTGATTAAATAAGAATATATAAACAAATGTATTCTCCTCCCTCTTCAAGGGGACGGAGGGTGAAAATAGAGACATCATGAAAGTATTACTATTAGGCTCAGGTGGCCGTGAACATGCTTTGGCTTGGAAAATGTCCCAAAGCCCGAAAGTAGAAAAACTGTATATCGCTCCCGGTAATGCAGGAACAAGTGCAGTAGGTGAAAATGTAGCCATCAAAGCAACAGACTTCCCCGCTCTGAAGGTTTTTGCTCTCGAAAAAGCAATCGACATGATTGTAGTCGGCCCCGAAGATCCGTTGGTACAAGGCATCTTTGACTGTTTCAAAGGAGATGCAGCCACACAGCACATTGCTATCATCGGTCCTACGGCTAAAGGTGCACAACTCGAAGGTAGTAAGGAGTTTGCCAAAGAATTCATGCTACGCCATAACATTCCTACCGCTCGCTATAAAAGCGTTACGGCAGAGACACTGGAAGAAGGACTTGCTTTCCTCAAAACTCTTTCCGCCCCTTATGTACTGAAAGCAGATGGTCTGTGCGCAGGTAAAGGTGTACTTATCCTCCCAACGTTGGAAGAAGCACAGAAGGAACTGAAAGAAATGCTCAGCGGCATGTTCGGTGATGCCAGTGCCACGGTAGTGATTGAAGAATTCCTCAGTGGCATAGAGTGTTCTGTATTTGTGCTGACTGACAGCGAACATTACAAAGTATTACCCGTAGCCAAAGATTACAAACGTATCGGCGAAGGCGATAAGGGCCTGAACACAGGCGGTATGGGTAGTGTAACTCCTGTTCCGTTTGCCGATGAAGAGTTCATGGAGAAAGTACGCGTGCGTATCATTGAACCTACCGTCAATGGTCTGCGCGAAGAAGGTATTCTCTATAAAGGTTTCATATTCCTGGGACTTATCAATGTACAGAATGAGCCAATGGTTATCGAATACAACGTTCGTATGGGCGATCCCGAAACAGAAAGCGTTATGTTACGTATCAAGAGTGACATCATTGACCTTTTCGAAGGAGTACATAAAGTAAACCTCGATACAAAGACAATGGAACTCGACCCACGTACGGCTGCTTGCGTCATGATGGTTAGCGGTGGTTACCCCGAAGCTTACAAAAAAGGTTATCCCATCACAGGTTTTGACTTGGCCGAAACAACAGACAGCGTCTTGTTCCATGCCGGAACTACCGTAAAGGATGGACAAGTTGTCACTGACGGAGGACGCGTTATTGCCGTTTGTTCATATGGCGAAACAAAGGAAGAAGCATTGGAAAAGAGTTATAAGGTGGCCGATATATTAAGTTTCGAAGGAAAATACTTCCGTCGTGATATCGGTTTCGATCTCTGATAATAAATGAGAAACCAAAGATTCCAGAACCGGATAACAACGGGACGCTTCACGCTTCCCGTTGCTATCCTCATATCGGTAACTTGTTGGATACTGATTGCTATTTTATTGCCTGAAATAGAAGTGCAAAAGGACAATTATCCTTTATGGAATCTGTTTTGTGACTCATGTATTCCACGCTGGGGTAACCATATTTTTAGTTTTATCGTATATGCCTTCATCGGGTATTTCCTAATTGGCTTGAACAACGCATTTGCTATCATCCGCATGCGAGCATCCGTACAGACTGCTATTTACTTCCTCCTTATCTCGATTTGCCCAAGTATACAGATGTTATATGCAGGAGACCTGGCAGCAGTAACTTTCCTGATAGCTCTATACTTCTTATTTAAAAGTTACCAGCAATCCAAATCCAGCGGTAACCTCTTCCATACATTCGCATTTATCGGAATAGGCAGCTTGCTTTTTCCACAATTGACATTGTTTGTCCCTATCTTCTGGATAGGCTCTTACGGTTTCCAATCCTTACATCTTAAAAGTTTCTTTGCTTCGCTGGTAGGTTGGAGCATGCCATATTGTTTTTTGATGGGTTATTCATATCTATCGGGGCAAACGGAACTTTTCTATCAACCCTTTCTGGAACTAATAAACTTCCAACCTGTTGAGTTCAATTTCCAATCATGGGAACTGGCTACAATCGGCTATCTATTCCTATTATATATAGTAAGTTCGGCACATTGCCTGATAGCCGGATATGAAGATAAGATACGTACCCGGAGTTATCTTCATTTCCTGATTTTCCTTAACTTCTGCATCTTCGTTTATATCGGGCTGCAACCCGGCTTGTTCCTTAATCTGCTGCCCTTGCTATTAATCGGTACGAGTATTTTGATAGGGCATTTGTTTGTATTGACCAATAGCCGGACTTCCAATATATTCTTTATCATGATGCTTATCGGACTATTCCTTTTATTCGGATTCAACTTATGGACGCTTTTATAGACACACTGATACAAATCCTGATTGACTGGGGATATGTCGGATTATTCATCTCCTCCCTATTGGCGGGAAGTATTATTCCTTTCAGTTCCGAGCTGGTCATGATAGCACTTGTCAACGTAGGCTTAAGCCCTGCTATCTGCGTAATTGCCGCTACCTTGGGTAACACAATCGGAGGCATGACTTGCTATTATATGGGGCGTCTCGGTAAGATTGACTGGATTGAGAAATATTTCAAAGTAAAGAAAGAGAAGATAGACAAGATGCAACGCTTCCTGCAAGGGAAAGGTGCTCTAATGGCCTTTTTCGCCTTTTTACCTTTTGTGGGAGAAGCTATTGCCATAGCTTTAGGATTTATGCGCAGCAATGTTTTGTTAACGACTTCTTCTATGTTTGTAGGGAAGCTCATACGCTATATTGTCATGTTGCTGGCTTTACAGGGAGCGTTATCAGTTATTAATTATTAGTGATTGTTTATATAGTAAATGAAACGGATTATAGAACAGACCGAAGACGGAAGTGCAACCTTATTTGTGCCGGAACTGGATGAGCATTATCATTCGGTGAAAGGTGCACGTACGGAATCGCAACATATCTTTATCGATATGGGGCTGAAGGCTTCGGACGCTTTTTATCCGAGGATTCTTGAAATAGGCTTCGGCACAGGATTAAATGCCTTGCTTACTTTGGAAGATGCCCAACAAGATAAACGACCTGTACATTATACCGGCATAGAACTTTATCCCCTTTCCTGGGATGAGGTCGATGTATTGAAATATAGTGAGAACCCATTATTCAAGGAGTTGCATACCGCAGTTTGGGAAAAAGATGTGAACATTACTCCTTACTTTACGTTACGCAAAATACAGGGCGACGCAAATTCAGTGATTAGTGATAAGTTATTAGTGATTAGTAATGAATCATCAACAAATCACTCATCACTAATCACTAATAACTCCTTCGACCTTGTCTACTTCGATGCTTTTGCTCCCGAGAAACAACCGGAAATGTGGAACGAAGAACTTTTCCGGAATCTTTATGTCAACATGAACGTTAACGGGATATTGACTACATACTGTGCGAAAGGTGTGATACGTCGTCTCCTGCAGACGGTAGGCTTCAAAGTGGAACGTCTTGCAGGACCTCCGGGTGGAAAACGTGAGATACTAAGAGCCTTTAAAATAAAAAGTTAAATCAATATCAACCATAAATCGTAAACTATAAAACCAGTAATAAACAAATGAAAAAAATATATTTTCTACTTCTCACTGTTATTTTGATAACTTCGTGTACCTCAAGAAGCAGTCAAAACAATAGCAGTAACAGTAAACCTATCATAACCGTTACCCTCGAACCTCTGAGGTATCTCACCGAAGCCATTGCCGGAGACCAGTTCACCGTCGTCAGCATGGTTCCTAAAGGAACCAGCCCCGAAACCTATGACCCTACCCCCCAGCAATTAGTAGACCTCGCCCAAAGCAAAGCATATTTTCGTATTGGTTATATCGGCTTTGAACAAACATGGATGGACAAACTGACAGATAATGCACCTCATCTGCAATTCTTTGATATGTCCCAAGGGGTAGATCTCATCTATGATGATACCCACGTCCATCATCACGATGCCGATGAAGAAGGACATAAACACCCGGTTGGTGTAGAACCTCACATCTGGAGTTCAACTGCCAATGCCCAACTCATTGCCGCCAATATCCTGAATGCGCTGTGTGTCATTGATAAAGAGAATGAAAGTACTTATCTGGAACGTTACAATACTCTCCGCCGACAAATCAAACATACAGACAGTATTATACGGCAGACCCTGGCCGCCCCCGGCAGCGACCGTGCTTTTATGATTTATCATCCGGCATTGTCTTATTTCGCACGCGATTACGGATTACATCAGATTCCTATCGAAGCCGGTGGTAAAGAACCTTCTCCGGCACATTTAAAAGGATTGATAGATACTTGCAAAGATGAACAAGTACGTGTTATCTTTGTACAGCCAGAGTTTGACCGTCGTAACGCCGAACTTATCGCCAAACAAACCGGTACTAAAGTTGTTGATATTAATCCGCTCGCCTACGACTGGGAGACAGAAATGCTGAATACGGCAAAGGCGCTGGCCGGAAAATGATAATTTAGCAGTGAAGTCGCTAAATTAAGTGATAAGTTATTAGTGATTAGTGATTGGTTTGTGTCTCCATGCGGAATAACGGCGCAGCTTAATCATAAGCAAATCACTAATCACTAATAACTTATCACTGCGAGGCTTCGCCTCGATAAATTCCCATTTATATGACAATGAAACCAATTATTGAAATAAAGAATCTCAATGCCGGATATGACGGCCGTAGCGTGTTACGTGACGTAAATTTAACCGTTTATGAGCGTGATTTCCTGGGTATTATCGGACCAAACGGAGGGGGTAAAACCACACTCATTAAATGTATTTTGGGACTACTGAAACCCACTTCGGGGGAAATAATCTTAACCTCCCGCCGCGCAGCCAATTCTCAATTGTCAACTGTCAATTGTCAATTGACTATGGGTTATCTGCCTCAATATAATAGCATAGACCGTAAGTTCCCTATCACCGTAGAGGACGTTATTCTCTCAGGACTGAGCAGCAAAAAATCTCTTACCTCACGCTTCACTGCCGAACATCGGGAAAAAGCCCGCCAGGTAATCGCCCGCATGGGACTGGAAGGACTGGAAGAGCGTGCTATTGGTGCCTTGAGTGGCGGACAGTTGCAACGTGCCCTGTTGGGACGTGCCATAATCTCCGACCCGGAAGTCGTTATCCTTGACGAACCCAGCACCTATATCGACAAACGATTTGAAGCCCGCTTGTACCAACTACTGGCAGAGATAAACAAAGATTGCGCCATTATCCTTGTCAGCCATGATATTGGCACGGTACTGCAACAGGTAAAATCCATAGCATGCGTCAACGAAACGCTGGATTATCATCCCGATACCAGTATCACCGGCGAATGGTTGGAACGGAACTTCAACTGCCCCATAGAGCTGCTGGGACACGGCACGCTGCCGCACCGCATATTGGGAGAACACCACCATCATTAGCAGAAATTATATACTGATGCATTATGCAGCTCTATTATCCGCTACTCTGTAACTTCAAAGAAAAAATGCAATCATTAAATACCGGTTCCCTCTTATAATATTACCTATGTACGGACTCACAGATAGCGAACTTCAGGAATTACAGAGTTTCTTCACCCAATACAGGGAGATAGAGCGGGTGATACTGTATGGTTCGCGCGCCCCAAAGGGAATTACAAACCTTTTTCTGATGTAGACATAGCGTTGGTAGGAAGCGAACTGACTCGTAGCCACCTGAACAGACTCGCAGCCGACATAAACGACTCATTGCTCGCCTCAAGTTTCGCAAGCTCTCAACTTGTCAGTTTACAAGGAGACAAGTTGACAAGATACAAGAAAGATTCCCGCATAAACAGCAGGTAATTCCGCATAAACTGCATATTTACAGGCTATCTTCCTTGTTAACTTGTGCCTGAAACCTTGTTAATTCTTAAGTAGAGGTTTAGCGTTGCAGAGTTGAGGTTTAGTGTCGTAAAGTAGAGGTTTAGCGCCACAAAGTAAAGGTTTAGTGTCGTAAAGTTAACCTTTCTACCTTTAACCAATCCTAATAATCCGCCTTATTGTCACTTATTTAGAACTGAATTCATTATCTTTGTGCCCATATATACCGAAATTAAAATAAAACTATAACGAATTTCATCCGAATGAAACAGTACAAAACCGTAAACAATCTGGTAGGTTGGATTACATTTATTATTGCAGCAACGGTCTATTGCATGACTATCGAGCCGACTGCAAGTTTTTGGGACTGCCCGGAGTTTATCACTACCGGATATAAGTTGGAAGTAGGACACCCGCCCGGCGCACCTTTCTTCATGTTAGTAGCCAACCTGTTCTCCCAGTTTGCTTCAGATCCCAGTACAGTTGCCAAAATGGTGAACTATATGAGCGCACTGATGAGTGGAGCTTGTATCCTGTTTTTATTCTGGAGTATTACCCACCTGGTACGCAAGCTGATTGTTACCAATGAAAACAATATTACCAAAGGACAACTGGTTACCATCATGGGTAGTGGTTTGGTAGGCGCATTGGCTTATACATTTAGTGATACTTTCTGGTTTAGCGCTGTGGAAGGCGAGGTATATGCTTTCTCATCCCTGTTCACAGCTGTTGTATTCTGGTTGATATTGAAGTGGGAAGATGTAGCCGACGAGCCACATTCCGACCGTTGGCTAATCCTTATCGCCTACCTTACCGGATTGAGCATCGGTGTACACTTGCTGAACTTGCTTTGTTTGCCTGCCATCGTATTGGTGTATTACTACAAGAGAGTGCCCAACGCCAATGCGAAAGGCTCTTTACTGGCACTTATCGCTTCTTTAGTATTGGTAGGGGTAGTTCTTTATGGCATCGTTCCGGGCATTGTGAAAGTAGGCGGCTGGTTTGAGCTTTTCTTTGTCAACACGCTTGGCATGTCTTTCAACAGTGGTGTCATGGTGTATATCATCTTGCTGGCGGCAACCCTTATCTGGGGGGTATACGAAAGTTACACCGAAAAGAGCAAAGTGCGCATGGCGCTTTCGTTCATAGTTACCATAGCCATGTTAGGTATTCCCTTCTATGGCCACGGAACCAGTTCAGTAGTTATCGGTATCATTGTGGTTGTATTGTTGTGGCTTTATCTGAAACCCGGTACACAAGCTAAAATCAAAGAGAAATATCGCGTATCGGCACGCACGCTGAACACGTCATTATTATGTACCATGATGATTGTCATAGGATATTCCTCTTATGCACTAATCGTTATCCGTTCTACTGCCAATACTCCGATGGATCAGAACTCGCCGGAAGATATTTTCACGCTGGGTGAATATCTCGGACGTGAGCAGTATGGTACACGCCCGTTGTTCTACGGACCGGCATACTCGTCACAAGTAGCTTTGGACGTTAAAGACGGTTATTGCGAACCACGCATTTCTTACAACGACACCAAGTATATCCGCAAGGAAAAATCCTCTGCCGACGAGAAAGACAGCTACATTGAGATTCCCGGACGTATTGAGTACGAATATGCGCAGAACATGCTCTTCCCGCGCATGTACAGTAGTGCCCATGCCGGACAATATCAATCCTGGCAGGACATCAAGGGGTATGATGTGCCCTACGACAAGTGTGGTGAAATGATAATGGTAACCATGCCTACACAGTGGGAAAATATAAAATTCTTCTTCTCCTATCAGCTCAACTGGATGTACTGGCGCTACTTCATGTGGAACTTTGCCGGACGCCAGAATGATTTACAGGGAAGCGGGGAGATAGAACACGGCAACTGGATTACCGGCATCAAGTTCATTGATAATCTGCTTATCGGTAATCAGGACTTGGTACCGCAAGATTTGAAAGACAATAAAGGACATAACGTATATTACTGCCTGCCCTTGTTACTGGGTATCATCGGCTTATTATGGCAAGCGTACCGCGGACCGAAAGGTATCCAGCAGTTCTGGGTGGTATTCTTCCTGTTTTTCATGACCGGTATCGCCATTGTGCTCTATCTGAACCAGACTCCGAGCCAGCCGCGTGAACGCGACTATGCCTATGCAGGCTCATTCTACGCTTTCGCTATCTGGATAGGTATGGGTGTGGCAGGTATTATACAGGGAGTGGATAAGTTACTAAAGAAACAAGGAGGCAAGGGAGACAATAATGCCCTCGTTCCCTCGCTGACTTCTGCTCTCATCATTTCAATCATCTGTCTTTTTGTCCCTATTCAGATGGCAAGTCAGACATGGGACGACCATGACCGTAGCGACCGTTATGTAGCACGTGACTTCGGTCAGAACTATCTGATGTCATTGCAGGAAACCGGTAACCCGATTATCTATACCAACGGTGATAACGATACTTTCCCCTTGTGGTACAATCAGGAAACGGAAGGTTTCCGCACCGATGCCCGTACTTGCAACCTCAGTTACCTGCAAACAGACTGGTACATCGACCAAATGAAACGACCTGCTTATGATTCTCCTTCCTTGCCTATCACATGGGATCGTATGGAGTATGTAGAAGGTACGAACGAATACGTTCCGGTGCGTCCCGAATACAAGAAAAGTATCGACGCTCTTTATGCGGAAGCAGAGAAGCAGGCTCTTAGCGGCAATACCGAGGCTTTAATCAATGTAAAGAAAGAATTCGGCGATAATCCTTATGAACTTAAGAATATCCTGAAATACTGGATACGCAGCAAAAACGAGGATTTGAAAGTTATTCCTACCGACAGTATTGTGATGAAAGTGGATAAAGAGGCTGTTCGCCGTAGCGGTATGATGATACCGGGTGATTCTATCCCCGATTATATGCATATCTCCCTGAAAGGCAAACGCGCCCTTTATAAGAGCGAACTCATGATGCTTGAAATGCTGGCGGAAGCCAACTGGGAACGTCCTATCTACATTGCCGTCAGCGTAGGCCCGGAAAATCAGTTGAATATGGCGAATCATTTCATCCAGGAAGGTCTTACCTATCGTTTCACTCCGTTTGATACTGACAAACTGGGCGTGAAGATAGACAGTGAAAAGATGTACGACAACCTGATGAATAAGTTCAAATTCGGTGGTATTGACAAACCGGGAATCTATATCGATGAGAACACAATGCGTATGTGCCACTCTCACCGTCGTATCTTCTCTCAACTTGTACAACAGTTGATACGTGAAGGTAAGAAGGATAAGGCAAAAGCCGCATTGGATTATGCCGAGAAGATGATTCCTGCTTACAACGTACCGTATGACTGGCAGAATGGCTCTGTGCAAATGGCGGAAGCTTATTATCAGTTGGGAGAAACAGCAAAAGCTGACGAAATGATGAAGACTCTCGCTAACAAAGCTGTAGAATACCTTACCTGGTATCTGAGTATGGACGACAACCGCTTTGCCATCTCGACCCGTGAATTTGAATATCACTGGGCAGTACTTGACGCAGAAGTGAAAATAATGAAGAAATACAACTCCAAGTTGGCCGGTATATACGAACCGAAAGTGGAGGAGTTGTACAACTTATATGTAGATAGACTAAAACAGTGATTAGTGATTGGTGATTAGTGATTTGCTTGTATTTCTTTATGCTGATTATAAGCAAATCACTAATAACTAATAACTAATAACTAACCACTAATAACTAATAACCGTGTTCATAGAACAGCCTCCTGAGTTTGTTCGTAAATTATACCCTAGCGCCGTTTGGCGAATGGACCCATCGGAGAAAGCGGTTTATCTGACTTTCGATGACGGCCCCATCCCTGAGGTAACTCCATGGGTACTCGATCTGCTCAACAAACAGAACATAAAGGCCACCTTCTTTATGGTTGGTGATAATGTACGCAAGCATCCTGAAGAATTCCAGATGGTTATAGAGCAGGGGCATCGTATCGGTAACCATACATTCAATCACCTCAGGGGATTTGAGTACAATTTCAAAGATTATATTGCCAATGCAGAAAAGGCAAATGAAGTGATGAAAACGGATTTATTCCGTCCACCACACGGTCACATGGGTTGGACGCAATATATGATATTAAAACGACGCTATAAAATAATAATGTGGGATTTGGTAACCCGTGATTATAGTAAGAAGCTTCGTGGTCCGCAAGTACTCGCCAATGTAATGAGATATGCACGTAATGGTTCCATCATCACATTTCACGACTCTCTAAAATCCTGGAATAACGGTAACCTGCAATATGCGTTACCACGGAGTATAGAGTTCTTAAAGGAGGAAGGATATGAGTTTAAGCTTCTGTAGGGGCTTGATAAATTAAGAATTATAAATTAAAGGCTGCACAATGCAGGCGTATTTTTACACCTTGAATGCGCAGCCTTTAACTTATAATTCTCAATCCTCAATTTATTACCACTGACAACGGATTACGTACCTTTTGCGCGAAACCTGCCATATATTGGTTCCAGGCATCTGCAGTCTTAATATCTGCTTTATCCCAGGCAAATCCCCAATAGTATACATATTCCGAACCTGGCTCATAATCACTGATAATGAGTACATGACCGTCGGCATTATTACGTTGTTTCTTTTCCTGTTCAGAGAAAAGAACCGTCTTTGCATCTTTTACTACAGTAGGAACAGCAGCACCCATAAAGATTTTGCCATTATCAGTACCGTTAGTCGGATCTACATAAGTAATATAACCTTCAGCAGCATTTGCAACAACAGCGCCATCCGGCTCATGCAATACAATACCTGTAGCAATCGGCAATGTCTCATTCAGATTACTATATGAAATGGCTGTTCTATTCAAATGTGAACCGGCATCTAATGTAATCAAACGCGTTTCTATAATTGTAGAATCACCTTTCACAGTCAGAGGAGTAAATTCCAATTTTACAGTAAACCGTAATGGACCGTTATCCAGTATTTCCTGATTCTTGTAACACCACGGATAGACAATAGTATCATTCACCATCAATGCAGCTACACCGGCACCCAGCGTAGGACCAACAGCATAACAGTCCATACCATAACCATGATCAATATGATAAGAGCGTTCACGACTTAATTCAGCAGCAGCTTTCGGATCAGTCTTCTTTAGTTCGGCAATCTTCGCGAGAGTCTCTTTATTCAATTCTTTAGCATACATAGACTCCAGAATCGGTTCAGTAGTATTATACTTCGTAAACAAGTCATAACCGTATCCACGTTCCCCCTTTGCCTGCAAAGCAGGACCATAAGCACGGAAAGCAACTAAATCATTCTCCCAGGCAACGTCGTCCAAACGTTCGGGATAGTATTTACCACATGACTTTGTATCAAAAGCTTCGGGAGTACCTGCCTGAATAGTATAAGTAGCAGTAGCATTTGCGGCTACCTTTACCGGAAAAATTACTTTTTCATCATAAGTAATCTGATAAGGAACTTGTTGTCCATCTACATCCAACACAATAATCTGTGCTGTATCTGCCAAACCCAAACGGTTTGTAATTGCTTCCATAGAAACCTCTACCATTTCGTTAGAGCGCTCCATGTTCAACGGATTGGATACCGTAACGGTTACGGTTTTACTTTCGCCACATGCAAAGCAAAACAAAGCCGTCATACATAATAAAAGAAGTTTTTTCATAATAATAAAAGGAGTAATAATGTGGTAACGTGATAAAGTGATTGAGGTGGTAAAAAAGATAAGGCGGTAAAGTAATATCACTCTATCACTTACCGCCTTACTACTTTATCACTTTTTACTTAGGTTGTTTTCCGATATAAGCCAAGATACCACCGTCAACGTAAAGCACATGTCCATTCACTGCATTAGAAGCTTCAGATGCCAGGAATACAGCAGGACCTGTCAGTTCTTCCGGATCTAACCAACGACCTGCCGGAGTCTTAGCGCAGATAAATGTATCGAACGGATGACGGCTGCCATCAGCTTGCTTTTCACGCAACGGAGCAGTCTGCGGAGTAGCGATATAACCCGGGCCGATACCATTACACTGAATGTTGTATTCACCATATTCAGAGCAGATGTTACGAGTCAGCATCTTCAGGCCACCCTTAGCAGCAGCATATGCAGATACAGTCTCACGACCCAGTTCAGACATCATAGAACAGATGTTGATGATTTTACCGTGACGTTTCTCCATCATAGCAGGAAGAACAGCCTTAGATACAATGAACGGAGCGTTCAAGTCGATATCGATAACTTTACGGAAGTCAGCAGCTTCCATCTCGTGCATAGGAACACGACGGATGATACCGGCATTGTTAACAAGGATATCTACAGAGCCTACTTCTTTCGCAATAGCTGCTACCATAGCTTGAACTGCAGGTTCGTCAGTTACGTCGCATACATAGCCGTGTGCTTCGATACCCTCTGCTTTATAAGCAGCCAAACCCTTGTCTACTAACTCTTGGTTGATATCATTAAAGCAGATTTTAGCGCCTTGTTTTGCAAAAGCAGATGCAATTGCGAAACCGATACCATAAGAAGCACCTGTAACAAGGGCTACTTTACCTTCCAATGAAAAATTCAAATACTGATTCATGATGTTATTTTATTTTAGGTTGAAAATGTAGTTATCTATTTTTAATTAAATACTTCAGTAAAATACGGACAGCCGATGCTTTTCGCTTAGCGCTTTATTTCAAATCGGTAATCAAAGAGAAATCCTGATCACCGTAATCAAGGTTTTCACCACCCATACCCCAGATAAAAGTATAATTGTGAGTAGCGGCAGCAGAGTGGATTGACCATTCGGGAGAAAGAACAGCCTGGTCGCCCTTCATCCAAACGTGACGAGTTTCATCTACCTCACCCATAAAATGACATACGGCATGATCTTCGGGTATTTCAAAGTAGAAATAAGCTTCCATACGACGGCTGTGAACATGGGCAGGCATTGTATTCCACACACTACCAGGAGCCAGCTCCGTCATCCCCATCTGCAACTGGCAAGTCGGCAATACCTGATTAACCAGCATCTTATTGATATTACGATGATTGGAACCTTCCAAAGAACCCATTTCAGCAACAACAGCATCTTTCTTCGTCACTTTCTTATCAGGATAGTTACGATGAGCGGTCACCGAATTAAAATAGAATTTAGCGGGATGTGCAGCATCCTTACTTTCAAAAGTAACTTCACGATCACCAGAACCCAGATAAAGAGCTTCCTTATAATCCAATTCAAATACAGCATCACCGGCTTTTACTACACCCGGTCCGCCTACATTAAATATACCCATTTCACGACGAGTCAAAAAGTAAGGAGCTTTCAAGGGAGCGATAGCTTCAAGATTCAATGTCTCACCTACCGGCATAGCACCACCTACCACCATACGGTCGTACATAGAATATACCATATTTACTTCATTCTGAGAAAAGACCCTCTCTATAAGGAAATCACGACGGATTCTTTTTGTATCGTAGCTTTTTGCATCTTCAGGATGCGCAGCATAGCGAATTTCATAGTTCGTTTTCATGATTTTATTACATTTTAATTATAAAGTTTATCATCAGGAAGTACGTCGTTTACGTACACGATGCAAATGTAGCAAAAGAAAACGGCACTACATCACTTTTTTGTCCCAATTATCTGTCAATATTGTACAAAGAAAGAAAAAAAATCGAAGATTTACCGAAAACGGACTCATAAGATAAAAATTCATTCGAATGAGAAGGGGACTTTGCGAATTTCAAAGACTAAAAGACTATTAGAAAAGCAGGAATAAAAAAACTCCAATAATCATTGACTATCGGAGTTTTTTTAGTTGTCCCACCAAGATTCGAACTTAGACAAACAGAACCAAAAACTGTTGTGCTACCATTACACCATGGGACAAACACATTGTGCTTTCTGTTAAAAAGCGGTGCAAAGATAGAAGAATGTCCCGAAACATGCAAATATTTCGGGATTATTTTTTCTATACCTGCATTATTTAGCGATAATCAGATAGTAATTCTTCTTACCGCGTTGTACCAACAGATACTTATCATCCAGTAAATCAGCCGTTGTAATCATCTGGTCAAAAGCTTCCAACTTCTCTTTATTCAATGAAACGCCACCGCCCTGTACCAATTTACGCATTTCACCTTTTGAGGCAAATACGGCAGCATTATCAACAAACAAATCAACTGCTTTTACACCTGCAACCAGTGCATCTCTGGATACCTCAAATTGAGGAACCCCTTCGAATACAGCCAACAAGGTGTCTTCATCCAACTTCTTTAAAGCATCTGAAGTAGCATTTCCGAAAAGAATATTGGAAGCGTCAACAGCAGCATTATAGTCTTCTTCTGAATGAACCATAATAGTCACTTCCTTAGCCAAACGCTTCTGGAGTACACGTAAATGAGGTGCTGCTTCATGTTCGGCTATCAAACCCTCGATTTCTTCTTTAGGCAAAGAGGTGAATATCTTAATATAACGGGCTGCATCGGCATCACTCACATTCAGCCAGAACTGATAAAACTTGTATGGAGAAGTATAACGTGGATCGAGCCAGATATTACCTGACTCAGTCTTACCGAACTTACCACCGTCAGCTTTCGTTATCAGCGGACTGGTCAACGCAAACACCTCACCACCATTGGTACGACGTACCAGCTCGGAACCGGTAGTAATGTTACCCCATTGATCGGAACCACCCATTTGAAGTTTACATCCACGAGTTTCGTACAAATGCAGGAAATCATACCCCTGTAATAATTGATATGTAAATTCCGTAAAAGAAAGGCCATCACGAGCCTCCCCGTTCAAACGCTTCTTGACAGAATCTTTAGCCATCATATAGTTCACGGTAATATGCTTACCTACCTCACGGGCGAAGTCAAGAAAGGTAAAGTTCTTCATCCAATCATAATTGTTGACCAACTCGGCACGGTTAGGAGCATCGGAATCAAAGTCCAAAAACTTAGCAAGCTGTGCTTTCATGCCTGCCATATTACGCTGAAGTATTTCTTCTGTAAGCAGATTACGCTCGGCCGACTTACCCGAAGGATCACCAATCATACCGGTAGCACCACCGATAAGTGCCAGCGGCTTATGTCCGCAACGCTGGAAGTGACGCAAAATCATCACACTGCACAAGTGTCCGATGTGCAATGAATCCGCTGTAGGGTCAAAGCCGATATATGCGGTTACCTGTTCTTTTTCCAAGAGTTCTTCTGTACCGGGCATAATGTCTTGGAGCATGCCACGCCATCTCAATTCTTCTACAAAATTCATCGAATGATTATCTATTTAATTATTTGATTTTTACTTTGTCCGTGACAAAAATACGACTCTTTATTCTAACAAACAACTCTTAGTGTTTAAAAAAGACTTTATCGATATTTTCCGATACCGTTTCCCTGAGTTCGTTACAAGATATTCCACGAACTTCAGCTACCCGGTTATATAACTCCATGATCGGAACTGTACTTTCATCCGTCTCCAGAAATAGCCGATGGGCAGGAACAGCCCGAATCGCTTCTTCCTGATATTTTTCCCCGAAAGAAAGATAAAACCCATGCCGGAGATACTCTTCCGCTAAAATTGCTTTTCCACGAAAGCCATGAATTATCCAGGGATTGACAGGGTGTATCGCTTGTTTCAATTTCAGTAATTCTTCAAACGCCTTTACCAGATGAATGATTAAAGGCTTATTTATCGCCATAGCCATGCGTGCCTGCCATTCAAAATATTCTATCTGTACCGGCATGGAAGCACCTGCCATTTTATCCAAACCCGCTTCACCAACCGCAAGCACCTGCGGATGTTCCAATAATAAAAGGAGATTTTTCGACTCATCCCGAACAATAGAGTTCGTAATATGCCATGGGTGCACACCTACTGAATACCAGCCTCCCACTTCCGGAACAAAAGAATCGGGGTAGCAGTTCACAATTGCCTCTCCAGGCATTTGGGGCAAATGATGCGCATGTATATCGAGAAGAGTACTCATGGAACCGGATCATAACCGGAACCTCCCCAAGGATGACAACGAAGAATACGTCTTATTGCGAGATAGAGTCCTTTAAAAGGTCCGTGCTTTTTAATAGCTTCTACTGCATATTGCGAGCAGGTAGGAGTAAAACGACATGAAGGGGAAATCATAGGTGAAATACACCTTTGATAAAAATAGATAGGCACCAGTAGCAAATATAAGAACAGTCTTTTCATTACTCTAAAGACTTAGTCGCCATCTCGGCATCTGATTTTACAACACTCTCGGCAACACGTGCCAAAGCGGTTCTCATCCGATCCTCTATTACAGAAGATTCCACTAATTGGTCGGAAATATAAATAAAAGCAACCGCCAGGCGGCATTGTTTTTCTGCCAAGACGCCCAGCAATTCATGCTTATTCAGACGATAAGCTTCGCGTATCTGCCGTTTTACACGATTTCGTTTAACAGCCCGCTTGAATCGTCGTTTGGAAACACTG
The DNA here is from genome assembly GCA_905215345.1 of uncultured bacterium. Taxonomy (GTDB): domain Bacteria; phylum Bacteroidota; class Bacteroidia; order Bacteroidales; family Bacteroidaceae; genus Bacteroides. The sequence goes on along the minus strand of CAJMPR010000004.1, from coordinate 36,332 downwards.
ATAAGAATAGAAGCATCTGCATCCAGCTCTTTTACCGGCAGATACACCACACGCAACGGGAAGACGGAAAACGAGCGTGAACCACCCGTAAACATCTTCTCTATCACTTTCTTCTTGTCCAGTCTTTCGGACTTACACAGGGTATTTGCCATTCTATGAGATATGAGTTGCAAGTTATAAGTTATGAGTTACAAAAAAAACGGGCTACAAGTATCTGTCGGCGTAACAGCACAGCCACTTGTAGCTCGTAATTTATAAATTCACCGTTACAGCTACAAGCCACAAGTAAATAACTCATAACTTATAACTCATAACTAAATTACTTTCCTTTATTGTTCTCCTTGATGAACATATCAAGCGCAGCCGTCATAGAGGGCGCCTGTACCGTAGGAGCTTCCAGATCCAAACGAAGTCCGGCATCACGAACAGCTTGTGCAGTCGTTGAACCAAAAGTTCCGATTTTAATCTCTTTCTGCTCAAAATCAGGGAAGTTTTTCTTCAAAGAAGTAACGCCTGCCGGACTGAAGAACACCAGCATATCATAATCAAATTTCTCATCCGGAGTAAAGTCATTACTTACCGTACGATACATGACAGCTTCTGTATGCTGAATTTTATTCTTATCCAACAAGTTCTTAATATCTTCCGTATGCACATCAGACATCGGTACAAAATACTTTTCAGTCTTATGCTTTACTATAGAAGGCAATAAGTCGTCAAATTTACCGGTATTCCCAAAGAAAATCTTACGTTTACGGTACTGCACATACTTTTGAATGTACAAAGCAATCGTCTCGGTCATACAGAAATACTTCATGGTTTCTGGTATTGCCACACGCAATTCCGTACAAAGATGGAAAAAGTGGTCAATTGCATGACGCGAAGTGAAAATAACAGCGGTATGGTCCAGGATAGACACTTTCTGCTGTCTGAACTCTTTCGCTGATAGACTCTCCACTTTGATAAACGGGCGAAAATCTATTTTCACTCCGTACTTCTCGGCGATGTCGTAATAAGGAGATTTCTCTGATGCCGGTTTCGGCTGCGACACAAGTACTTTCTTAATTTTCAACGTCCTAAAATTTTATTATCAAATAATCGTTTAGTTGTATCATGCCCAAATATAACATAAAACATGGCATGATTTCAAGGGCACAAAAGTACAAAATTAAAAGCAGAATGCCATGTAAATTGTCACAAAAAAGCTTTAGCCACTTATAGAACATCAATATTTTAGTAAAAAAGGCTAAAATCAATCCGATTATTACCGTAAGGTGCAAACTCAAATCAAAATAAACAATGAATAAAACAAATGGGAAAAGAGCAAATCCGAGATAATAAAGCAACGTAGAATAGGATTCAAGCCATAAGTTCGTTGTACTTTCGTCAAAAAAAATCCAACCAAGGAATGAGTAAATCAACCATTTGAGAAATAGATATAAGAAACATATTCCAATATAAATTCCCAATAAGGCAAAAGGTGGAACATGATATACCAGATCAGGTTGAATATCATTGAAGTAGTTAAAGAGACAAACTCCGGAAAGTATGCATGTTTGCAAAACCAATAGCAGCAAATATCGCATATCTCCTGCAGTAGAGGTAGCAAATATACTGGTACGTTCACGATGCAACAAAAAATCTTTCACTAACTGCAACAGAAATTTACGGCTACGGGAAAGGACATAAGAAGACAGGAAGAAACAACATAAAAGGACAATAGTAATGCCGTCATCCATTCTTGGAGAATAAGGAATAGGAATTCCTGCAATCTCCCCTGTTGCCCAAGCCATCAACAGACCCATCATATTGCTGCAAATTTACGGATAGAAGCATCCCACAAAGGAGTGGAATATATCAGTTCCACAGCTTCTTGCGGTGTTCCGGCCACATGCCATATAGCACCATGCTGTACACGCATAAAATTTTCATCCACAGCTTTTTGAAGCATAGCGAGTAACGGATCAAAAAAGCCTTTGATGTTCAGTATGATAATTGGATTCAGATAAAGCCCCAATTGCTTCCATGTAATAATTTCCAATAACTCTTCCAAGGTACCGCATCCCCCCGGCAAAGCTATGACAGCATCGCTCAAATCAGCCATCATCTTTTTACGTTCGTGCATACCTTCCACTTTTATAAGTTCAGTTAATCCGGTATGATGCCATCCTTGTTCTACCATAAAACCGGGTATCACCCCAGTCACCTCACCACCTGCAGCAAGTGTAGCATCCGCAACGGCAGACATAAGTCCCATATTTCCCGCACCATTGATTAAACGAATCTGTTTTTCACCAAACAAAGTCCCCAGTTCACGGGCAACATCAAAATAGACCGGATCAATCTTAGTACTTGAAGCACAGTATACGCATACGGAGTTTATCTTATTCATTGTCTTTTCGTTGTTCTAATTATACACCCTACAAAGGTATATGATTTTAAGGAGATAAAAAAGAAGCTGCCACATCTGTATCGAAAATCCAAAACAGAGGGGCAGCTTTCTATAATAAATAGCTTGTAAAGCTATGCTGATTATAAATCAAAAAAAAGGTATTAGAGACCGAAGGCAGCTTTTACCTTATCTACATAATCCAGTTTTTCCCAAGTAAAGAGTTCCACTGTCACATCTTTATTACCTTCGTAACGTGACTCAAAATGCTTAGTAACCATCTGAGGTTCACGTCCCATATGTCCGTAAGCGGCAGTCTCCTGATAAATAGGATTACGAAGTTTCAGACGGTCTTCGATAGCCTTTGGACGAAGGTCAAACAATTCGTCAATCTTTCTGGCAATTTCACCGTCACTCATATTTACATGACCGCGTCCATAAGTATCGACATAAATATTAATAGGTCTTGCAACACCGATAGCGTAAGATACCTGTACCAACATTTCGTCAGCCACACCGGCAGCTACGAGATTTTTAGCAATATGGCGGGCAGCATAAGCAGCACTACGGTCAACTTTGCTGGGGTCTTTTCCTGAAAAAGCACCACCACCGTGCGCACCCTTACCACCATAAGTGTCTACAATAATCTTACGACCTGTCAATCCGGTATCTCCATGAGGGCCACCGATAACGAATTTGCCGGTAGGATTAACATGATACTTGATATTATCATTAAACAGAGCCAACACTTTTTCTGCATGAATAGACGCGATAACACGTGGCATCAGAATTTCGATGACATCTTTACGGATCTTAGCAAGCATTTCCTCATCTGCCTTGAGCTGTGCAGCTTCAGTGGCATCAGAAGGCTGGACAAAATCATCATGTTGGGTAGAAACTACAATCGTGTCAATACGAACAGGCTTACCGTTATCATCGTATTCAATAGTTACCTGGCTCTTGGCATCGGGACGAAGATAGGTCATTACCTTACCTTCACGACGGATATCAGCCAATACCTGCAAGATGCGATGGGCAAGGTCTAACGAAAGCGGCATGTAATTTTCCGTTTCGTTGGTAGCATAACCGAACATCATTCCCTGGTCACCGGCACCCTGTTCCATCGGATCCTGGCGTTCAACACCACGATTGATGTCGGGGCTTTGCTCATGAATGGCGCTCAATACACCACACGAGTTACTCTCGAACATATACTCGCCTTTGGTATAGCCGATTTTTTGAATTACTTCACGTGCGATGAGTTGGAGGTCAACGTACGCCTTGGTTTTCACTTCTCCAGCCAGCACTACCTGTCCGGTAGTTACCAGAGTTTCGCAAGCTACTTTCGAACTGGGGTCGTAAGCCAACAGTTTGTCAAGCACAGCGTCCGATATTTGATCGGCCACTTTGTCGGGGTGTCCTTCAGACACCGATTCGGATGTGAATAAATATCCCATTTGCTCAATTAAAAATTAAGAATTAAAAATTAGAAAACGAGGGATGCGGGTAGAGAGGTGAGTAGATGCATCAGCGGCAAACCGCTAGAAAAGGATGTTGTTTTAGCATTTTTTTCTGTGGTTGCAAGCTACTCAAATCTTTCCACATTTCATTTTCGGGTGCAAAGATAAAGAGAAAATCGAATAAACTCTATCTTTGTACAAACTTTAATCTATTTTCATCATGAGAAAACTATTTTTATTGAGTATGCTCTTGCTAATATCCACCTTGGCAAAGAGTCAGGAGAAGAATGAATTTACCGTATTGCAATGGAATATATGGCAGGAAGGTACACAAGTTCCGGGAGGATACAATGCCATTGTAGATGAGATTGTCCGGCTTAAACCGGACTTCGTAACATTCAGTGAAGTGAGGAATTATCACCAGACCCGCTTTTGCGACCGCATTGTTCAATCACTGAAAAACAGGGGAGAAACCTACTATTCTTTTTATAGCTATGATTCCGGGTTATTGAGCCATCATCCTATAACCGATTCACTGACCATATTCCCGGAGAAAGACGACCACGGAAGTATCTATAAAATGATAAGTAAAATCAAGGGGCATAAAATAGCCATTTATACGGCACATCTCGACTACTTGAATGATGCATATTATAATGTACGGGGTTATGACGGCTCTACCTGGAAAGAGATTCCTATTCCTCAAACCGTACGTGAAGTATTGGAAGTAAACGACGCTTCCCTACGTGATGATGCCATCAAAGATTTTATCACTGCCGCCCGCAAAGATATTGGGGAGGGAACGATTGTCATCCTGGGTGGAGACTTCAATGAACCTTCTCATTTGGACTGGGTGCGTGCAACGAAAGACCTTTATGATCACAACGGACTGATTATTCCCTGGACAGTTCCTTTAATGCTAGACAACAATGGATTCATTGACACCTACCGCACAATCTATCCGGATATCCTGAATTATCCGGGATTTACTTTCCCTGCCGATAATCCGCTTATTCCGGTAGAGAAACTCACATGGACACCGAAATCCGACGAACGGGACAGGATAGATTATGTATTCTATTATCCCAATCCTGCTATTCAGCTAAAAGACGCCGTAATCTTCGGTCCGCAGGGAAGCATTGTCAAAAGCCAACGAACCATGGAGCAGTCAAAAGATAAGTTTCTATTACCCAAAGGAGTATGGCCTACTGATCATAAAGGATTACTCGTTACTTTCAACATTAAATAAAAGAGTAAAGCTATCTCAAGATTCAGATAAATCTTATCGAATCTTGAGATAGCCTGTTTATCTAATAAAAACTGGTTAGAGGCTTATTCAACTAATTTATGTAATTCGCTTCCCGCTAATAAAAAAGCACCGACTCCATATACGTCTGTCGCGTCAAAACCCGCTGCTTTTGGAGCAGCGCCAACCGGCTGTATATACCCCACTTTACCGTCGGCATGTACAGCTTTCACCAAAGACTGCCAACCTTTTTCAAGTACCGGTTTATAAGCTCGTTTAGGTAAATAACCATTCCGAAGTCCCCAGGCAATGCCATAACACATAAATGCGGAACAACTGTTTTCGGGCATATCATAAGAATCGGGATCAAGCAAACTGGTGCGCCAATCTCCATCCTTGCATTGGGTATTACGTACAGCTTCCGCCATCTCGGCAAATAACCGGATATAGTAATCCCGGGAAGGACAATCAAGCGGCAGGTTATCAATAATCAAAGGAAGGCCTGCAAATACCCAACCGTTACCTCTTCCCCAGAACTGCTTGCTACCATTCTTTTCGCGGACGGAAATTCTTTTGTTATCCCTATAAAAGAGGTGCTCTTGCTTGTCATAAAGCGAGTCTACACATGCTTTATATTCACTATCCAGATACTCCAGATAGATTTTATCTCCGGTTATGGTATATAAGGCTGCATACACAGGAGGAGCCATAAACAAAGCATCCGACCACGACCAACGCTCCATTGTCCCTACCGCATCCGTCTTCTGCAGGGGAGCCTTCGAGGGATGGGATGCTACATAATAAGCACGCTCCATAACGGGTTGCAACATGCGTTTGTCACCGCATTTACGGTACATTTCAATAAAAGCCTGTCCCACACAGATGTCATCAGCATGATATACATTATTCCACATATTCCAATTATGCTTTTCACCAATAGCACGGACAAAATCGTAACATGATTCATTCCCGGAAACTTTACCCCATTCCGTCATACCACGATATAAAGCACCATTTGTCCAATCCAGCGGATTATGCTTTACTTCACCTTGATGAGTAATCTGCCATTGGGCTACGGCATTACATACTTTGGTAATATCCTTCTTCTCCATCTTTGCCGAAAAAGGTTGTTGAGCACTCAAGCCGCAACTCAGGGATACTAAAAATAAGGCGAGAATCTTCTTCATATATTATTTATTATTAATGTGTATCAGTAGTTGATTTAATTCCTTTCTTATCGGTATTGAACTAAAATTCTCTATAATTTAATCGCTTTATCCAACTTTATATCCGGATTGCCATTCCAAATTTTCTTTCCAGTCCACTCCGTATAAGGAGCACTCCAGAATTCATCGGTAGCCGGAAGCCCCAAAGCTACAAAGATAGCAGAACATAAGTAAAGACTACCTGTAGATATGTATTTTTCTGCTATTTGCGGCTGATGTCCGGCAAATCCCAGAGTCAACCAGCCTTGCCCGTCAAAATTCCCTTTTATCGACATGTGCCTTTTTATAACGGCAGTCAGTCCGCACCGTGCTTGTGCCTTCGTTACAGTAGCAGGTAACAAACCATTTAAAGCGGCTTGCGAAAGCACATGGAAAGTACCGAAACGATAAGCGATGGAACGTCCCACTACAGGATATGCCCCATCTGGGGAAATCATTCTTTCCTGTTGCTCGGCATACCTGGAAAAACGTTGCTGTTCTTTCTTATGGAAGTCGCTTTCACCCTTATGGTGTTTCTGCATAACTTCCAGTACATCTAAAAGCATCGGATGAATGACAAAACTATTATAGTAATCCATGTGCAGATTTGCTCCGTCACCATACCAGCCATCGCCTTTATACCATTCCTTGAATCGCATAATGGCATACTCAATGGGCTGCATGTCACATTTACCGGTCAATTCCAGCAAGGTAGCCTCAACCATAGCGGAGAAAAGCAGCCAGTTACTTTCCACCGGTTTAATCTTACATATCTGCTGTAAAGCGTTTAGTACATTCTGTTTGGTTTCGGAGGACAGCCTACCCCATATCTGCTCAGGAGAACGCAACAATCCCTGGCAGAAGAATGCGGCATCTACTAAAGGCTGACGGGTAACCGTGAAGTTCAGATAGTCCGGAGAATTAGGATTGAACCCATGATTGATAGATTCAATCATCAAGCGGATATACTTCTCACGCAACTGTCCCTCTTGGGTATTGTCAGGGCCAAGTTCCAACCAGGGAGCCATTCCCACCAGTAAACGTCCCAATGCTTCCAAGTGAGTGGTACGGACATTCGATGGATTAGGAACACCGGAAACAGTCTCTACAGGCATATTCTTCTTCAGTTCTCCCTTGCTCATGTTGTTCAGCAAAGGGTCGGCAACCTGAGATAATACGCTCACCCAGTATGCCCTGTCTTCTTGTCCCGAATGAATCTGTGCATGCCCCTTAAGGCCAAACATCAAAAAAGTGAAAATCAGAATACTATATTTCATGTCTCTATTTTATGGTTTAATGAACTTGTCTATCGGAAATTGCAACCCGCCAAACGCCTTTACACTTGTCCACGGCTCCACAGGACTACTCCAGAAAGGATTATCCGCAGGAAGTCCTAAAGGCAGAAAACCTAAGGAGCAAAGGTAAACGCAAGGAGTAGATAAATAAGTATCTCCCAATTCAGGTTGATTGCCACAGACTCCGATAGTCAGCCAACCGTCCTTGTCAAAAGTTCCCGGTTGTTCAAACAAACGTTTCAACATGGCTGTCATAGCCCCGCGTACCTGCCCCGGTTTCAATGACTCCGGAAGTCTTTGGAACAAGGCACATGCCCCCAGCACTTGAAATGCCGCCGAACGATAACTGACAGAACGTCCTAACACCGGATAACTGCCATCGGGAGCTATCATACGTTCCTGAATCTCTGCATAACGGATAAACCGTACCCACTCTTCGTCCAAAAATGACTGGAAAGACGGTTCATACTTCACTGTCACTTTCAACACTTGCAGCAGCAAAGGGTGAATGACATAACTGTTATAATAATCCAAATGAAAGTCTGCACCGTCACCGTAAATTCCGTCTCCCTTATACCATTCGCTATGAGAGTTTAATGCCCGTTCCACTACCTGATAATTCCATTCTCCGGCAAACTCTTTTAGCCCACATTCCACCATAGCCGAAAACAACAGCCAGTTATTATTCCCCGGCTTCATGGTACGGGTAGATTTCCACTGTTCAATGAGTCTTTCACGAGTAGTAGCATCGAGATTTCCCCATAGTTGGGTAGGAGCTTGTAATAATCCTTGTATCAGGAAAGCACTGTTTACTAATATCTGCCGGGTAGCTGTACTGTTAAAGTAGTCATTCGACTTCGGATTTACCGAATTAGCCAGAGCCTTGCACGTCATCTTGATATACTTCTCACGCAATTTCCCTTCTTCTGTACAGTCACCCCCCAGTTCCAACCAGGGTGCTATTCCGGCAATCGTTCTGCCCACAGACTCCATGTGAGTAATAAACTCCCGGCTGCTTGCCAAAGCGGAAGTGGAGCGTCCCACAGGTATCTTCTTCTTCAGTTGGTCTTGACTAAGATTGCTTATCACCGGATCGGCTATTTTTACGATTGTCTGCACCCAGTATTGTCTATCTCCGTTATGGTTACTTTGCCCTTGCGGATAAGAATTAGCAAAGCCTGATGGAGAGAAAAGAATCAGTAGTATAAAAATCAGTCGGTGTATCATTGCATTATTTTTCATGTTTTCTTGAGCGCAAATCTACTTAGAACAAACGAACTGCAATAATACAGGAATCCTTTTGAATATCTCTATCATTCAGAACATATATCTTTCATAAGGAAGTACAATATTGCTATGTTCCGAACGATTTTATTATCAATGACGCCCCCGCTGCTTTTTAACATTTGTGCCACTACGGTGGCACAGTTGTGCCAATGGGATGGCAAAATTGTGCCAACGCATAGGCACGGTTGTGCCATCGAAGTGGCACAAACCGGCAATTATAGTTCGCTAATACTTCTGCATTAATTCCTGTAACTCTTTCACCTTACCCGGATACTTTTGCAGCAGGTTATCCGCCTCTCCCGCATCCTGTTTCAAGTTAAAGAGTTCGGGAACATCTCCTTCCTTAAACTTGCTATTACCCGTTTTGGGCAGGTAAACCCAGTCGCCCTTGCGTACGCCGTGTACTTGTCCACCTTTTACATAAACATATTCATCGCGCAACCGTAAGGAAGGATTTTCAAGAAAAGATGAAACATCCATCCCGTCAATCATTTGCTTGAAAGACCGGCAACCGGCATAGTGCATAATCGTAGGGAAAAGGTCGATACTGGCAACGATGGCGTCGCTTGTTACTCCGGCAGGGACAGTCCCCTTCCAGCGAATAATACATGGAACCCGCACCCCTCCTTCATAATAGGAAAACTTGCCCCCACGTAACGGAGCAGCGGAGCCTCCATCTTCTTTAAAAGATAACCACGGCCCGTTATCCGACGCAAAGATTACCAATGTATTCTCAGCCAATCCTTTTTTATCTAAGAAGTCAAGAAAGCGGCCTACGTTCCAGTCTATTTCTTCCACTACATCCCCATAAAGTCCCCGTTTACTCTTCCCTTTGAATTGTTCGGAAGCATATAGAGGTACATGCGGCATGGATGGAGTGATATAAACAAAGAAAGGCTGCTCCCCATTGCGCTCTACAAAGTCAATGGCCTTGTCAAAATAGCGACGGGTAGTAGTAGACTGGTCGCAAGGATACTCTATTATCTTGTCTCCCTCGAATAGAGGGGAAGCATTATTCAGTTTTTTCTTCACATCGGCTCTCTTGGAAGTCCTTACAAATTCCTGGTCTTCTTTGGCCTTCGAGAGCGTATACCCTTCTCTGAACGTAGCGTTGGTAGCGAATTGCTGGGAAGGGGCAATGTACATATCATTACTATAAGGTATGCCATAGTAGCTATCGAATCCCTGGTCTGTGGGCAGATGCCCTTTCAAGTCGCCTAAGTGCCACTTGCCAAAACAACCGGTAGCATAACCTTGCTCTTTTAATGCTTCCGCCAAAGTGATTTCTTCGGCAGGCATACCCGTAGATTCAGGGAAAAATACTCCTTTCACTCCGTTTCGGGTATTCAGCCTTCCGGTGAGAAGCCCTGCACGCGAAGCACTCGAAACGGAAGCAGATACATAAAAATCAGTCAGCTTCAACCCTTCCTGTGCCATACGGTCAATGGAAGGTGTCTGTATCAACGGCGAACCGTAACATCCCAAATCCTGATAACCCTGATCGTCCGTAAAGATAATCACAACATTAGGTTTCTGCCGGGCTTGCATCAATCCGGCAGAAAATAACAAGGGATAAATTATCAGTTTCTTATTCATAAAATTATGGTTTTAACCCTCACTCCCCTAAAGGGAAAGATAAATACTCTTCTTTATTATAAACGGAGTATCAATCTTCCCCTTTAGGGGAGTGAGTTTTTTTATTCAGAAATAGTAATGCCTTCCGTAACCCCGCTATCATTATAAGTATCTACCCGATAATAATACTTCACGTCCTTTGTGAGGATATGTAACAATAAATTGGTAGTTTCATTACCTTTCACCTGGATGCACTGATTCAGGAAGTCAGGTTGGAAACCGAAGCGAACCAAATATCCACCGGCATTATCTACTTTGTTCCATGCAAGCGAAGCATATCGCCCGTCTTCCTGATTTCTTTTCACGGAGAGTCCATTCACCTGTTCAGGCTTTGCAGAATGCCCCGAACCGAATACGCGCAGGTCTAACAATGCAAACTTACCTTCTTTAGGAGAATGTACATTTTCTACCTTTATATAAGAAGCTTCTACCGGTTGGGACAATTCCAGGTATTCATGGGGAACAGCCGTTTTATTTCCGGACTTATCGACAATCTGTTTCCAAGCATGACCGTCATCGGATATATACAGTTTATAGGCATGATAATCCGTTTCTTTGGAAGCAGCCGGATTAATATCCTGTTCGGCGAAGTTTATCTGAACCGAGTTGATTTGTACCTTCTTTCCAAAATCCATTACGAAGAACTCACCTGCCTTGCCACTCTTCGCCGACCACCATGTCCGTACATTCTCATCGGCCGCTTTCTCCGGCTCAAATCCTTGAAGCGTAGAAGAAGCCATACATGCTTTATTGAAAGACTGGAGCATCCAGCCAAAAGCGGAAATATCCTGCGGACTGAACTTCTTCTGAGGTATCAGCATCGGATAGTCGCCCAAGACGGTATGGGTACGCATCCGTCCTTTATCATCGAACGAAACCGGGAACAGTCCGATTCTTCTTTCAAATTCATCATGGTTACCAATCCACATGGAAGTAGCCTGCCACCAGTTATCATATTTATCTTTGAAGACACAGCTATGTCCTGCGCCGCCTATAAAGCCACCCACTTTTAAAGATACAGGGTTATAAGGTTGCTCCACGAAACCACCGTTCACACTGTCACTTTCCAAAACCACGTCACAATACCAGTTGCAGATAGTACCGGGAGTGGCATATTGCAGGTAATATTTGTTATTGTTCTTCACTACCCATGCACCTTCGGGACAGGGAACTTTCTCAAATTTTCCTTGCCAGGCGGAAGCATCGATTTCATCATACAGTTCTCTGCGCCCAAATTGATAGCCTGAGTTGCACTGATTTACATCGGTAACATACTCGCGCAACACTTTCTTGGAGCCTTCTATCTCTTTGAATGTTACCGGATCTACCTCAAAGAAAGTAGTAGACTGTGTACCACCCAAACCGTAATAGAAGTAGAACCGCCCGTTATCAATAAACAGACAAGGATCGGCCATACGTCTTACTTCTCCGCATTTCTCCCATTTTCCGTTTTCGGGATCGGCAGAACGAACTACGTCCACCATCTTCTTTGTACGGTCACGGGTGAAGTTGATGAAATAAACATAATTATCGTCGGCAGCTACGGCAGGTGCTACATAATGGTCTACATCAAGAGCCGATGCTTGCACTTCGGGGTTAAAGTATACATTCTTCCATGTAATTAAGTCGTCGGAGACACGATAGCCGCCAATATCCATCGTAGTAAACAAGTAATACTTGTCTTTAAACAGTACAATAACAGGGTCGGCCGCAGAACGGGCTTTCTTTTCCCTTTTCTGGAAACAGCCCCAGCCGTAGTCCAGATTCATAGGGTTACAGAAAGTCGTTTGTTGTTCAGTTACCATTTTGTTTCCTGCACACGAGAACAAGAAAAAAGACATCAGCAGGAGAGATAATTTATTTTTCATATCCAATAGTAAGATTAATAGAGATTCCGGTTCATTCGAATACCGGAGTCTTTTGGGTTATTTTTTTAATATTCTTCTTCAACAAGCTATGTAAACGTGCTTTTTGTCGTGCATAAGCCGGATCAGAACTTTTATCAGACATTTCACCGGAGTCGACCGTAATATCCATTAATGATTCTTTCTTATCTCCGTGCGCAAAGGCGGTATATTTATAACGCCCGTCATTTATCTGATAGCCCGCACTCGATTCTACAATAACATAGTCACGGGCAAGTTTATTCATTTTCCCTGTGAGAAGAGGTTTCAGTGACTTACCGGGAAGGTTCTCCGGTACAGCGAGTCCGACAAGGTCACAAATGGTAGGTACTACATCAACTCCACTGGTTAGGTTTACCGAGTCTACAACACCTTTTTTCACTCCCGGACCAGAAATTATGAGTGGTGTACGCGTAGCCTCCTCAAGCAACTGGCTCTTGAAAACAAGTCCGTGTGATTGTCCCATTTCCCCGTGGTCTGAGGTAAAGACCACAATAGTGTTGTCTGCCAAACCGGAACTCTCGAGAGCGGCCAATATACGACCTATCTGTTGCTCTACATCCTCCACAAGCCGACAATACATCCAACGATAGAAGTCCCATTGTTCCTCTGTCCAGTTTCGGGAACCTGAACCAATCTCTTTCATCTCGGCATATGCTCCGTTGGATTCTGCATTGGCGGGTACAGGGGGAATTTGTGCACGGTATTCTTCATCGCTCAACGTCTTACGTAAATCTATGTATTTTTGGGTAGCGGCCTTTTGATGGGGACGTAAGTCAGGAAACCTCGGATCAAAGCCAGCTCCGTAACAGATGTCATGAGGGTTCATAAATGACAGATACAGGAAGAAAGGTTTGTCTTCATCCCGCTTATAATTGGCGAAAAAGCCTTCGGCAAAATTAGCCGGTCCGTCATAATAGTCTGTACCATTCTGAGTAAAACCATAATCCTGTATATTCGTCCTTCCGCAGTAAAAGCCCGGATAACCCGAATAAACCGTTTGATAACCGGCATTACGGAGAATATTTCCAACAGAACTTTCACGAGCTACGGGCAGAACTTTTAAAGTATCCGGCTTGGTAGAATTGTTGGTGTAACCTATCTCACTGGCATAACGCCCCGTTACCAACGCAAAGCGCGAGGGCATCGAAACAGGATTCGCACAATAATTACGTCCGAACCGAACACCGTTCTCAGCCAATTTGTCCAGCGAAGGAGTGCTGACATAGCGGTTACCTGTACAACTCAGCATATCATATCTCTGCTGGTCGGTCATGATGAAAAGTACATTCGGCTTCTTTGCCTCAACCTTCTGTACACAGAAGGAAGTAAGCAACGAAATGCCACAGCTATATAACGCGGTAACCGCTAATGTCTTCATAAAGCAATCCTTTTAAAATTCATCTTATTTCTTCAATGCCTTATCGACTTCCATATCTACGCCTGCCCAACCTTTCTTGCAAGTCCAGTCAGCGGCAGGAGCAGCCCAGAATTCATCGGACTCAGGCAAGCCAAGCGCTACGAATACGGCAGAGCACAAATATAAGCTACCTGTTGAAATATAAGTTTCTCCGATATGGGGCTGGTAACCGGCAAAGCCTACCCGCAGCCACCCTTCGGGGTTAAATGTTCCGGGAGCGTCCGTCTGGCGGTTTATAATTGCCGTCAAAGCACATCTCACTTGAGCAGGACTTACTTTGGCCGGAAGTAACTTTCTATAAGCGACATCGGACAATGCATGGAAAGCTCCGAAACGATATGCCAGTGAACGGCCTACTATCGGGAATGTTCCTTCGGGAGAAATCAACCGTTCTTGTTGCTCCGCATAGCGCGCATAACGCTCGAGTTCAAGTTCATAAGGTATGGCACCTTCTATTCCGTTCTTCTTCATCACTCCCAGTACTTCCGCCATCATCGGATGGATTACGAAACTATTATAATAATCCAGATGAAAATCCGCACCGTCGCCATACCATCCGTCACCTTTATACCACTGGGCAAAACGGTCACAGGCATATTTAACCCGGTCGTACTCCCATTCGCCTGTAAACTCTTTCAGAGCAGCCTCAACCATAGCGGCAAAGAACAGCCAGTTGGTTTCGGAAGGCTGTATCACCCTGGATGACTTCAATTCTTTGATTACCCGTTCCTGAGTCGTTTTATCCAGTTTATCCCATAATTGCGTACGGGCTCTCAATAGGCCATGCGCCAGAAAAGCAGCGTCTACCAGCGGCTGACGTCCATTATTAAAGTTCAGGTAGTCGGGAGACTTCGGATCTACCCCATTAGCAATCGACTTTAAAGCCAGGTCAATATATTCGGCACGCAATCTGCCTTCAATCGTATTGTCAGGACCTAATTCCAACCAAGCGGAAATACCGGTTATCAATCTCCCCAAAGCCTCCAGATGAGTTACCTCTCTTCTTTTCTCCATATCGGCAGCAATGGATTCCACCGGCATATTCTTGCGAAGTTCCCCCTTCGCCATATTTGTCAGCAGGGGATAAGAAATGCGGTGAAGTGAACTTAACCATGCCGAACGGTCGGGATTCTCAGAGAAAGCTGTAATCGTTTCGACTACCGGACGACCTTCCAACAAGTTCTTATAACGAACCAATGCTTCTACAAAATAATAATCGGCATACGTCAGAGGAGCATCTATTTCATATTGTTTAGCCACGAAACCCGTGCAATGCCGAATGATGAAATGATTGTTATCACCCACCTTCTTCGCACGATAAGCCGGAGATGCCAGCGATTTTATCTGCTGCTCACCGATAGTGAGGAATTGCTTGCCCAGTTCGCCCGGCACATAAGTACTCAATTCTACGTAGGCCGATGCCATAATAGCTCCGGCAGAAGCATCTCTATCTTCCTTCGGAATATTAGGAGCATCGAAATCCCAATAAGGAATCTTATCCTTAGGCAAGCGCGGATGGTTCATGATGTACTTACCTATCTTAATAGCATGCTCAAGGTACTCTTTCTTACCTGTCTGACGGTACATCATGGTAAAACCGTACAATCCCCATGCTTGCCCGCGCGACCAGGCCGACTGGTCGTTCACTCCCTGGTGTGTCACCTGGTTCAAGACTTTACCTGTAATTGTATCATAACTTACCACATGATACGAACTGCCATCGGGACGGAAGTGGTTAATCATCGTGCGGTCGGCATGCGATTTCGCTTTGTTATAATAGGAATTATCTCCCGTCATGGAAGAGGCCACCGTGAGCAACTCCAAATTCATCATATTATCGATAATCACGGAAAACTGCCACTTCTTGCTGTTCCATGAACGGGTACAGCCTGTTACCGGATGGAAGCGTGTAGACAAGGACTTGGCCGCTGTTTCTATCACTTCCCGGTAGGATTCATTATGAGTAAGGCGATAACCATTACCAAAACTGCAATTGATAATAAAACCGACATCATGGTTGCTGGTTGTATATTTCTGCTTTTCCACACGTGAGGTCATCTCCTCGGCCGCCGCTCTCACCTGCGGATCATTACTATACTCATAACAATACCAAAGCGTTCCGGGATAAAAACCACTCGTCCACCAAGGCGATTCACAAGTAATCATCTTACCATCTTTCGCTGAACGTGGAAGTATGCCTTTTTGGTCTTTCATCTCACCAAACATGGACATGGATTGTTTGACGGAGAATTCAAGGGCTTCATCCACCACCTTCTTCATCCCTTTGTTCACTGCCCCTGCCGTAGATGTAAAACCAGCCAGCAGAACTAAACCAATAACTATTATTTTCTTTCCGTTATTCATCATCATCAAATTAAAATTTCTACTTACAAAAGACTAAGAGCTTGTTTAAATTTTCCTCCTAAATGTTTTATTCAGCTTTTTTTGAGTTTATTTTCGGTCTGTTTCCCCGTTTTTAGTCGTCACATAGCCCGCTATGCTCCTCTTAAAAACAGATAAACATCCTCAAAAATAACTCTCAAAAAAATGCTGAGCAAAATTTAAACAGGCTCTAATTCAAAGGTTCTTTTTTAGTATAATCTGTTGAACAATTTCTTAAGTTTCCACCTACTTATAACTCATTGGTTATCAGCGGCTCTTTTGATAGCTATTGAATGTCGCCTACTATCAGGTCGAATGTCGCCTACCATCGAGCCGAACCTTGCCTACTATCGAGGGAAAAATAAGCAATGTTTTATTCAATGTAAATTAAACTAAAAAAGAACCTTTCATATTGTTACATTTATCCCACGGATGCGGTTTACTTATCAAAATACTCAATCAGATTATAAACATTGTAGTTTACCTCCTGCATGAATTTAGCCAGATAAGGATACATTTCATAATTGTTATCATAAACTCCTTTATTGGCAGGCTTGCTTGCATTATCCGTTCCGTCATCATCCTGATACTTGAACCAATGCCACCCCACACAGTTTTTGGCCTCCAATAGACCTAAAGTGAAATGTTGGTAAGCATAGGCACGGTCATTCTGGGTAGGTACTGTAAAACCTGCGCCCGACAAGTTGTTCAAATCCGAATCCTGACCTTTGGTATAAAACTCAGTAACCAGGAACGGAGCATTTGCCCATGTAGCCCAATCTTTTACGTAAGTATCCAGTTCAGGACTCCAACGACTGTAATAGTTGATGGAGACAATATCACAATATTTGCCGGCTGCTTCTACCACATTCTTCATATACTTAGGGGTTCCATGCAGACGGGTACCCAGGTACATTATGCCCGGATCAGCTTCTTTGATAGCCTCTTTCACGGCCTTGTAGTAGATTTCAGCTAACTGACCGGCAAATTCGGTGTTCAGATTATCGGTTACAGTAGTCGCTTCTTTATCATCCATAAACTTCTTCGCAGCCAGATAAGCCGGGTTTGCCTTATCCGTAAGATTATAGAAGCTATCCAAAATTTTCATGTTCTGTGTTGAAAAGGTTATTTCATTGTCGGAGAAGAAACCCAACACATTAGCATCATGCAAATAAGGAGCTAACGCTGTATTTACATATTCCTTACAGAAATCCGCCCAACCGTCATACAAAACCAATCCCAGTTCATTATCCGACTTATTGTCCGGATAAGTATAACCCTTCTGAGACCTAAACTGTCCTAAGAATCCAAATGAAGGTGTCAGCGTTAACGGAGAATCAGGATTAGAAGCATTATGTGCCTGAATCTTATCATAAGTATCCGTACAGAAAGCTCCCGTACCGTGAAAACCGATAGCGGCTAACTCTGTCTGCGATGTCGCTATCCACTTGGCATCCGTACCAAAACGCTTGTTCCATGCTTCCCGGTTACGAGCTGAAGAGCCGTAACGCATGGAAGTGACACTTCTTTCATAATGCGGATAACCTTCAGGGTCAATAATCCACCAGCGGTCATCTACTTTCTTCACGTAGAAACGTCCCGTAGCCGCTTGCTTAGCGCCTGTTGTCAGACTACCATACTTATTAACGATAGCCTTGTAATCGTCTTCCGACTTAACGATAGGTCTATACTCACCCATATAACCTACAATACGGGTATTGGCCGGTGTCCACTTGCTAACCGGCGGAAACTCTGTAGAATAGTTTACTGTTATCGGACGATAAGGTTTGCCTGAAAGCGAAGGCTTATAAGCTTGCATTACACCCGGTGCAGGTATCCCTTCAAGGATAAAATCATTATCCGTATTATCATTCATGACAACATCGGGAGGCAGAAAATTAGGGTCTTTCACTGCATAGTCTGTGCATGAAGCAAGTGCGACCTGGCACACCAACAGTGCCGCGATATAGAATGAATTCATTTTCATGGTTATTCTTCTTTAATAGATTTTACTTAGAAACTTTGCGGATCAGGCGTATATAGCGAGCAGGATTTGTGGCATTCTTAGCAGCAGCCAATCCCGAACCCCATTGACCAAAACGTACGTAGAAAGCATTTGCCACAGTTGAAGGGTGCTCTGTACTGGTGAAATAGCTATCACCTGTTGCACTTGCAGCTTGCGTATTCATGATAACGCCACCATGATTAGTAAGAATTAAATCCCATGCTGCACGAGCCGCTTTTTCTTCTTCCGTAATAGCTTCCGGTTTTACCGGAGCAGAAGCAGGACCACCATTATAAGCCTTAAAGACTGCATCCATCTCATTTCTTGCGGGCCAATACCAGCCATCCACACAATAGGCAAGAACCGGGATGTCTCCTGCTGAGGGACTGTCTTTCATTAATTGCGTATTGGCTTCTCCGTTGTCTTCATCTGTTACCCCCGTTAAGACCGTAGGCTTCACATTTATCCAGTTCATTGGTCCATAACGTTTCAATGACAATATCTTGGCTTCATTACCTTCCGTCCAGAATACAATACCACCTTCTGCAAGGTCTACGCCACCATCTTTCGTCACATACTCACCAATCTGGAAAGCAGCGGCGGCCGGTACTTTTTCCTGAGCTACAGTAACTATAGAGGTAGCCTGATTGTCTTCAGAGCCTGCGGTAAACGTGACGGTAACCTTACGAACCTCATCACTTGTATTAGCAGACAGCGCAGTAAACGTTACCTTGTCATCATTCTGTTCATGTTTAAGCCAAGTTACGTCTTCACCTTCAACAACGTATGTATACGAGCTCTTATTAGTAGTCACTGTTACTTCTTTGGTAGCACCTTCTTCACTTGTCAGTTCTACCTGAGACGGTGAAACGGATAATGTGGCAGGCTCTTCGGGGAACTTATATCTACCAACCAACTTCATGGCACGTGCCAAACGGGTACCTTCTTTAGAACCACCTTGTGACAAGTATTTGCCGAAACGCACATAAATGATATTCTTACCATCCGCAACAGTAGAAACTTCCGTACTTGACCAGTAACTTTCTCCTGCACCTGTTGCAGCCGCATTAATCACATCTCCACCCAAGTCAGTCAACATTTGATCGAACTTAGCACGAGCTGTTTTCTCCGTATCTGTAATAGCTTCCGTGTTGTTAGCCACAAATGCAGGGTCATTATGGGCAATACCATTATAAGCGTCAAACAAATCAGCCAATTCACCGGATGCAGGCATATACCAACCTTCTCCAAGACTTGTACAGAAAGTAACAGCATCATTAGAACCCGGACTGGTAAACTTAGCCGTATTTTCTACGCCATTCACTGTAGAGAAAGCGTTATTCATCTTATAAGGAACCTCACACACACCGCTCTGACGTTTCAAAGAGATAGCCTTACCAATCTCAGGATTAGTCGGGTCAACCCAGAAAATCATACCAAGCCCGTCCTCTGTAAGCTGTCCTACTTTCAGTATCTTCAAATCAGATTCCGCTATCTCGCGTTGGGTAACCGTTACTTCCCTCATCCACTCACCGGAATGTAGCTTAACGATAGTAGTACGTGGATCACCTGTTTCATTTTCGGCCGTTATAGTGTAAACAACCCGTCGTTTGTCAACGTCTACCGAAAGCCAGTCAGCGTTATATTCAGCCGTTATATCATCTGCCGTGGTATTTATCACTACGGTGGCCGAAGAACCTACATTCTTATATAGTGTAACCTCTGTTTCACTATTATTGAATTCCGGCATAATTCTTACCTCATCCTGCTCTTTACAGGAGGCAAAAACCAGGCACAGAAGAAATGAAACCAATGTCAGTTTTTTCATATTATAGTTCTTTTATTAGATTCATAAATTAAAACCAGTCACTCTTTATTTCCAAGGGTCGCTCTGCGGGAATACATCAGTTCCCATCAAGTCTATCTGAGTCTGTGGAATAGGCCATGTCTCATGCTTGCCTACTACAAAATTTTTGCGACATTCGGCATAATCCTTATCCAGGAAAGGATCTTCCAATACAAGGTCACCACCATGCTGGTGAACGCGTTCTCCCAATATCCCAAGACGCTTTAATAATGGCCAGCGTACCCCTTCAAAGTGAAGTTCACGGGCATATTCGTCTAATAGCATATCGAGAGTCAACGGACCGTCTTCGTGAGCATTACCGGCTCTCTCCCAGGTTTTGTTGTAATATTCAATGGCTTTGGGACTGTCGCCGCCGTCACGGTGAAAATAGGCTTCACTACACATCAAATAGGTTTCTGCCAAACGGTAAACAATCAAGTCACGGAAGCTGCTTGTACGGTCAGGTTGTGATGCATTAGTCCATTGGTCAAAGTGCTTCTTTGACATCGGATGCAGTTTTTCCATATAACCGGCAGTTTTTCCATATAAATCCTTAGGTATTTCTTGTCCGAAATTAGGCTTAGTCTTGTCATTATAGCGGAAAGTATGAATGAAAAGGTCTTTATAGCGGTTATCTTTATCCTGATCATACAAACCAAACAAGTAGGTATTAGGATAGACACGTCCCCAACCGTAACCACCTTGGGCAGCTTCGAATGTACAATCAGGATTAGACTGTGAACGGGTTGTCGTAATAATAGCGGCGCGGTGTCCCATCAAAGGTGTACCACTTCCACCACCGCCCATGTTCTCGGAGAACTGATAAGACCAAAGCACTTCAGAAGAACGCATATCTGCACTATTAAACACGTCTCCTGTCTTAGGCATCATGGAGTACATGGTACCGTCTTTAAAGATGTCTTCGCACTCTTGAATCGCCTTGCCATAATCTTTATCCCACATGGCAACCTGCGCCCTTACATGCTTGGCTGTTGCTTTCGTAACACGCCCGTAGTCATTGTTGGGTATCGCCCAGTCAAGTGCACCAATCGCATCGTCCAAATCTGTCCTTATCAGCGTTAATATCTGTTCAGTAGTAGCCGGGCTGAAATCGCGCTCCAGATTATCTACCGTAGTAGGAGTAGTATTCAGATAAAGACGTTCAAATCGTTTCCACAGTTCAAAATAAGAACGACCCCGGAAGAATTTGGCCTCACCCCATGCTCTCTTGGTAACTTCATTATCAAGTCCCAACGCCTCTGCTCCCGCAATAATTTCATTGGCCTTACCAATCATAAAGTAGTGGTGCTGCCAGAATGACTCCACATCACTATTATTCGGCATAAAGTTCTCAAGTTTGGCAAGAGCAGTACTTGTTCCTGCACGGAAAGCCAACAAATCAGTAGAGTAGTCACACATAGTCACTACATAAAGATTGCCGCCATCTCCTTTCGCCAATTCTCTATCCAAATTGTATAATCCTATTGCCGCACGATACAGCCCGTCGGGAGAGTTTGTCAGATAGTCAGTAGTAATATCCGTCTTCGATTTAAGGTTCAGATAGTCCTCACAAGAAGGCAACATCACAACGGATGATATCGCCAAAGCTACTATATATAATTTATTTTTCATGTTCTACAGTTTTTTATTAGAATGAAACATTGATTCCGAATACATACTGTTTTGATTCAGGATACGCGCCCGGTGTCAGTTCAGGGCTATAAGACAAAAAGTCTGTAAATGTCAGGAGATTTGTTGCCGTAGCATATACTCTCAGGTTTTGAAGCTGAATCTTCTTTATCCAAGCTGTCGGGAAAGTATAACCCAACTGCAAAGTACGCAAACGGATATAAGAGGCATCTTGTATTGCCAAAGAACCATGATAAGTCACATTCGTATTATGACTGGGACGTGGGAACTCATTGGATGGATTGAACGGAGTCCAATAATTCACCTTCACGCCGTTCAGCTTTCCTTGCAGAGAACCACCGCTATTCGATTCGTTAAGATAACCATTTCTGATCTTGCGGCCGGATACACCATACCAATCCATATAGAAGTCAAAACCTTTCCATTTCAGAGTAGTATTCAAAGAGAGTGTAAAGTCCGGATCTCTGGAGATAGGAGTACGGTCGTCCGCATTTATCTTGCCATCGCCATTCACATCCTTGATTTTTACAGAACCCGGTTCAACCTTATCATCACGTCCCAATGCTTTGTCGGCTATACCGTCTCCATCGGTATCGATTGTAGGTTTCAACACATATATTATCTTATTGTAAGCGTCACGTTTGATATCGAAATCATCATACTGATAAATACCATCCGGCAAATAATCATAATAAACATTGATAGGCTGACCTACAAACCAGTTATTACCCGGTTGGCTCAACGGCTTGCCGTTCTCGTCTACCTGATTGTCAATCTTCACGATTTCATTGGCATACTGGCTGAAGTTGGCACCCAGGCTCCAAGTAAAGTTCTTACTACGGAACACATCCCCATTAATGCTGATGTCCACACCATGCGATTTAGTTTCTCCCAGATTATCGAGCATCTGCTTATAACCCAATACAGAATTCAATTCACGCTTAACAATCAAGTCTGTTGTTCTTGTATTATAGTATTCAATCGTACCCGACAAGCGGTTTTTGAAGAATCCGAAGTCCACACCGAAGTTGGCGGTACGTGATTGTTCCCACTTGAGGTTGGGGTTCGAAAGTTCACTTCCCGGAAGGTAACCCATATAAGAATTATCACCAAACTCATAACGTTCCTGATCTGTCAAACCGAGTGTTGTATAGTTACCAATACCATTCTGGTTACCCACAATACCATAACTTAAGCGAAGCTTCAGATTATCTATCCAAGATACATTACGCAGGAAACTTTCCTCATTTACGCGCCATGCCAGTGCCACAGAAGGGAATGTACCCCATTTATTGTTCTTACCGAAACGGCTTGAACCATCGCGTCTCACTGCCATGTTCATAATGTATCTGTCCATAAGGATATAAGAAGCACGTCCCATGAAAGATACCAGATTGTTCTCAGAGAAGCCACGGGTCGGTGTACCCGAAAACTGACCATTGGCAATGAAATTCCAGTCCATATCTACCGGCAGGTCACTGGTAGAGTATCCTAAACTTTTTGTTCCGGAATGGTCTACAGATTGTACAGCGGTAAGGGTCAGTTTATGCTTCTTATCCTTAATAGGAACATCGTAAGTAAAAATATTCTCTATAAGGTAGTCTCTATCCTCTGTATTTGTCAGTTTGGCGGTAGCACCTCCACCGGGATAATTAACGCCTTTTGCCTCTCCATCTTCCTGTTGTCTGTTATAGAAAGATGTATTGAGACGATAGTTAAAGCCTTTGAAAGGCTTCAATTCCAGGAAGATATTGACACGATAGCTGTTTTTAGTCACCTCGTGTGCATAGTTTTGTGCCCTGTAAAGAGGATTAACATCATTGGCTGTATTGATATACTTGGTATAACTGCCGTCTTCATTATATACCTGAGCCAGTGGGGTGCGGGTAATGAATTCCGTAAAATTACCGTCTTCGCGTTCGCTCTTAGATAAAGAATAAGAGGTATTTATACCAAAGTTGATCCATTTATTCACTTTATAGTCTACATTCAGACGGAAAGCGGCTTTCTGAAACCCTGAACCGGTGGTTACCATACCGTCCTGATTGAAGTAGTTGAGCCCTGCCGAAACACGAAGCTTATCAGTGCCGCCCCGCACAGTCAAATCATGGTTCTGGTAGAGAGCGTTTTTCAGCATCAGGTCTTCCCAGTCTACAAACTTACCGTTTGCCCAGACAGCCTTCATCATATCATCACTCAATGCTTCCGAGATAGTCATATCACGAGCATCAATGATATCTTTATCATTTGCCATCGCTTCGCGTCTCAACATCACATACTCTTCGGGAGAATAGAAATCAAAATTACGCCACAATGACTGGACACCTACATATCCATTATAGTTCACTTCCATCTTGCCTTGTAGACCGCGTTTAGTCGTCACCAAAATAACACCGTCACTGGCGCGTGCACCATAAATGGCCTGAGAAGCGGCATCTTTCAGGATTTCAATAGATTCGATACTTTCCGCACTCAAGGTACTGAACTCTTCGCTGCTCGATACAGAACCGTCAATAACATACAAAGGCGTATTTGCCGCACTGATAGAACGATTACCGCGAATGGTAATTGCAGGAGCGGAACCCGGTCTACCGGACGAACTTGTTACATTAACACCCGCTACCCGGCCACGAAGCATGTCACCCACATTACCGGCAGGAAAGCTTTTCATTTCATCTGTCTTAACAGAAGCTACAGAAGTGGCAATATCACTCTTCCGTTGAGAACCGTAACCCACTACTACCACTTCATCCAACAGTTTGGAATCTTCAGTCATGGTTACATTTATCACTTTTTGATTACCCACTTTATGCTCCTGGTCTGTATAACCTATATAAGAGAATATGAGTGTAGCATTAGAAGGTACTTCGATTGAATACTTACCGTCCATGTCGGTAATCACACCGGTGGTACCTCCTTTCACATGGACATTCACTCCAATCAATGAGCCTTGTGCATCAGAAACAACACCTGTCACTCGTACATTTTGTGCATGTATGCCTACCATGATCATTAGAAATATGGCTGACATGATTAATTTTAAACGACTGTTTTTCATTTATAAATTAGATTAAATTATTAAATGTGCTGAACAAAAGTCACAAAAAAGAGAAACTTAGCATAAAAGAATCGTACGAAAAGAAAGCACTATCATACGGACGCTTATTTCATCTTACCAAACTGATAATAACGGCTGATTTTTAGATTCTTTCGTACCAAAATAGCAGCTTTTGCCATTGTCCGAATCATCTCCTAACTGCCTGAGTTCTCTGATCAGTACAAAAGTTATATCTTTGTGTTTGCATTTACGTACCAACGAAGTTACATCGAGCTGATGATAGGAAGCATTTCCATTGACCACGATTTCGCCCGCCACATGCGCCGTATTCCCTACCCCGGCTATGCGTACCTGCTCTTTCTCCAAATCAGGAGCGTTATTCCAATTCAAAGAGTTCTCATCCCAGTTACTGTTATCCAGGGCATAAACATGGAAACGGTAGGGAGACTTATCTGATGAACTGCCATAAACCTGAAGCAGTGCGGCATTTACGCTATCCACTTTCGAAAGGTCGAACTTGATATAACTTATTTGATTACGGTTTGCTTGCGAAGCATTCATTTCTATATTCATCGTATTGGCTTTACCAAAGTTTTTTCCGGCATTCTTTCCGCCTTTTACCGTTGCATCCGCTGTTGCAACCAAAGTTTCCATAGTGCCCTGACATACAGGAATGGTAAGAAGCATCACACTTTGGGCTGGTAGCTCAAACGATAGTTGTCCGTTCTCCAGAATTTCTTTAGACCACACCACTTCACCATAGGCATTCGCACTTACTTCCTCGGCGAATGCCCTGGTGCCGGCGGGGAGGTTCAATGACTTCAAATCCAAAGTCAGATTATTTTGAGAGTGTTTGCGTTGTACAAGCCATATATAATACCGCATTTCTTCCGGATTGAAAGAAGTCAATACGTCTACCTCATTATCAGAAACTGATTTTACGGAACTCAATAGCGGGCGTTCGTTCTTAAATCCCTTGGCAAAAAGGCGAACGACCTGTCCGGTGCGCTGAATACCACTCACATCATAAGACTCCGGAATATTCTTTACCGATTCTGCATCGAACAATTTTATTTCGCGTACTTTAATACTTCCTTTGTCGGCAGCAATGAAACGAACTTTTGATGTTGTTACCGGTGTTTTGAACAGAAAGAAAGATTGAACATAGCGTGCGTTCTCCTCAATGGTTTCTTCTATATCTTTCCAACTGCCATCTGCCCAATATTGCAAACGGAAATTCTTCACACGGTCAGGACCTGTATAGACTCCATACTCCGAACCCGTATAGATTACGGCAGCACCCAAAGAACAGTTCTTTCCTAAGTTGATTTCAAGACATTTCTCCTCATCGGTATTCGCTGATACCCACATAGAAGCATCCGTTTTGTTTCCATCGGTGATAACTCCCGCTTGTGCGGAACGTGAAGAAGTCAGGTCTGTAACTTTCTTTCCTAACGCCACATTATTATAAGCATCTTCCACAATACGCTTACCTTGCCATATTAAATGATGCCCCGACTTTATGCCACGCGGATAAGTACCACTGGTAGTATTGGCAAACTTGAAAGCCCACATACCATATCCTTGATTGAGCGTATTATTGGTATATTCACCCGCCCACTCCGTGAACAAAGAAGGAGAATCCATTGTCTCCTGTTTATCAATAAGATAAGCATTCATCCAACGCCCTGTTTCGGTATACACAACGGGAAGCGGACGGTTCAAAGGATGATTCTCTACGATAATCTTTCGTATATCCGAAACCTTGGAGGCATATCCGGCAGCCGGAAGATTATAAGAATGAGTGGAAAACACATCCAACAAATCTTTGTCCATAGGTAATCCACGATAGTCGATGCGCAGGCTTTTTACAACCGCCGCCCACCAGTTAGCGTTGGAACCTGCCGTAACCGGACCTACAAAGCGTGATGTCAGATGCTTCCCGTAGAGCTTGTTTACATCTTGCACGGCACAATACACAGCATCCGACACAATCTTCATGGCATCTACGTACTGTGTAATCTTCATCGGGCCCGAATGACGGTGATTGGGTTCGTTTTGCATCGCAAACATTTCCACATCTCCTATCTTCGCGGCATAAAATGCCAATGCATAATACCGTTGCCATTGTTTCCACTTATTACTCCAAGTACCGTCAAAGTCCGTACTGTTCATCTGCAATACAACATCTATATTCAAGCGTTTCAGCTCTTTCAAAGCATATTCAAATACCATTGAATTGGTAGAAAATTGCTGTTTACGGCATCTCTCCAGAATCGGTTCCCATTTAATGAACTTATTTTTCTCCGGATTACTCCGCAATTCGCGCTTGTACCCTTCAAACTTATCTAAGGTAGACAAGTCCTTTTCGCTCCAAACCACTTCTTCAGGAACATAATCGCTCATGGAAGTCCATACACGCAAGTTATTTACATTGGAATATTCCAGCCAGCCGGATACATTGCTTCCGGGTATATAATATCCCTGATTATAAGCAACATATTTCATAGAAGTACCCACAATGTCTTTCTCTACCGTTATCAACATGTCCTTAGGCAATTCTTTGTGGGTGTTATCCGATGGCTCGTTCTGTACGACAGGAGCAGGCATGTTCTTCTTTTCCTTTCCGTATACTTCAAACTCATTAATGGCAATAGGTTCGCCATCGGTAGATATGAGGCGAAGTTGGAAAGTAGTAAGTTGCGGAGTAAACGTGAACTCTATCTTATCCAGCCTATTTTCGGTACATTCCGTATTAGGCAGGTCTGTCCAGTTTGCATCATCCCAATATTGCATCTTAAAATTCTTCATCGACCAGAATCCGGGGGCCTGCCCCTTTTCCTGCTCCGTCTTTTCCGATTCCGGAATACCTGTATAGATAATCACTTTATTGATATCACAATATCTTTCCAGATTAATATCAAGGATATGAGGTGCACGCGCTTCCTTTCCACTCATCCAGGTCGATTTACGTGAAATCACCCCATCGGTCACATTGGACGCGGGAAACTTTCCTTGTTGCGAGGAGGCTATTACAGGGCGATGTAACGCAACGTTTACATCACCTGCCGATATGTTCATGAAAGGCATAGCTACGATTCCTCCAATCAAAACCAAGTGTTTTCTTAGATACATAAGTTTATTTTGTGTTATGAACCCTTCGGTCCCCTAAAGGGGAAAAGGGATAGTTTTACTTTAAAGTGTTTTTAAATAAATACAAGATGGAGTATCCTCCTTCCCCTTAAGGGAGCCGAGGAGTCACTTACCTGAATAACAAGCTTTATAAACCGCCTCCGCATATCTCCTACCCAGTATAATTTGGCTATCTGCACTGAAATGCGGATCGCTTTCGTTAATCAGAGGTACAAGTTCTCCCGATGACACACAATACGAATTAGGAATGTACTGAGGAACTGTACGCAGCATCTCATTGAAGGCCTCTGATGTTCCGTTCTTCCTCCACTCTGCCAGTTCGCCCACAATAAAGGGCAGGGTCGAATCGCCTAAACCTTCCCGCAAATCGGCCACAAACTGTTGCAGTTTCAACATATATGCCTGCGGATCACTACTGTCGCTTTCTCCCTGATGCCAAATAATAGCTTTCAAAGTACCGAACTTCATCGCCTGACGCATACGCGACAAAGTTTCGTCGTAATAATTGTCTTTCGCCCCCTTCAACCATGAGTTTATGGAACTGCCTCCACGGGCATTGACTACTAATCCCAACGAACGTCCGGTTTTATCTGCAACTGCTTTTGCAAATGAGTAGGCTGGTCCCACCCCCTGCAAGTCCAACCGTTTACGGATTGTAGAATATTTGTTCAACGGATTACGTGCAGGTTCCATACCACCGGCAGGAGTAAGTAAATAGGTATTCTTTATACTACCCTTGTAGTTATCTGTAATAATGCCCCGTCCCGCCATATTGGACTGACCGATGCAAAGGAATAAATCGAGAGCGGGAATCACCGGATCGGGATTCACACACACACCTTCTGTTTCCAGCCTATACTTGTCTGTACGGAAAGGAAATGCCGGGAAACCTTCTTTATTAAATAAATTCTGTTCGGCACTGTTCACCCAGAGATAACGGACATCCACAGGTTCCTTGACCTCATTGCTTTTCACCCGTACCCGGCTTCCACCCACAATAGTAGCCTCAGCAGGATAAAACTTACCGTCTCTGCCTGCAATCATAAAGCCCGAAAGTGCAGGAGCCTTATCCTTCGCAACCAGCCCCGCACCGGTATTGACGAAATCGAGTAACAAACAACCGTCGGCGGTCTTTGTCATCTTTTTGAACTCCGGCCCCTGGCAAACAATCTTCTTGCCATAAACTTTCCCCAATGCCAGTTGGGACAACCGCCAACCCACCGTATCTTTTACCGTAGGGTGAATGTCTTTCGGATTCCCCTGGTCGAAAGAAACGACCATAGCCGTGTTCTTCACGTGAAGGGAAGTAAGATATTGCGCTTCACGCAATTCATTCCAATAGCGTGTTTTTGTCTCAAATCTGGGTAGCTGGATAAAGAGGAAAGGAAGTTCACCTTGTCCCCACAGAGCTCTCCACTCTTTTATCATGGCGGGGAACAGTTTACGGTATTGCGCTCCACGGGCGGTATTCGACTCTCCCTGATAAAAAAGGAAACCTTTCAATGTATAAGGAACAACTGTACTCAGCATAGTTTCGGAGAGACCTATCGGGCGGTGGAAATTCCTGCCGCCCATAGGTTCTACCGGTTTGTCGATGTTCTTCTTTTGCGCTGTGTTCAATTGGTTATATTCTTTCAGGGTTGAAACATATCGGTCGTATAATTTCTCATATCCACCCTGTCCATAAGAATTCACAATACTATCATAATACTGCACTATCGGACGAAAATCGTTATCCGACATCAACAGTTTACGGCTCGTCCAAGCCTCAACCGTAGTTCCTCCTACAGGCGTTTGAATGATGCCGATAGGAATATTCAATTCCTTTTGTATGTTTCTGGCGAAGTAATAAGCGATAGCTGCAAACTCCGATGCCGTCTGAGGTGAACACACACTCCAGGATGCTTTAGGCACTTCCTGCTCCGGATAGAATTTCCGCGGCACTTTATAATAACGTATTTGTGGATAGTCCGCCAAACTGATTTCTGCCTGCGCATATTTTACCCTGCGCAAGGCAAACTCCATGTTCGACTGACCACCCGCCAACCATACGTCACCTACGAAAACATCTTGAAAACTAACCTTATTAAACCCATTTATAATTTCTAATGTATACGGTCCTCCCGCCTCTCCGGTATTTAAAGTAACCTGCCATTTCCCCCCGACAGCTTTTGCTTTCCGGCTCTGCCCGTCAAAGAGGACTTCAACCTGTGAACCGCTCGTTGCTTCTCCCCAAACCTTTACTTTCGCATTACGTTGCAATACCATGTGATCGGTGAAAACATCGGCTACCGTAAATCCGTCGGCAGCCATTAACATGACCGATATCAAGGATAAGTACAAAGAGAATAATATGCGTTTCATAGTTTGTCTGATTTATATTTCACCGGCAAATATCCCGCTTTTGTATATTGCAGGATATAAGAATCGTTCTTTTAAGAATCAACATTGTACGGAAGACCGGCTTTCTGCACGATTTAACTTTTTCCCTCCTAATTGGAAGAAATAGATAGCCCGCAAACCGAATTGTTTTCACATAGGGGCTGAACATACTTCATCTTAGGACTGAACATCAAAAACACCCGGATGTTTTACCTTAAAACATCCGGGTGTTTTATTTTATAAAATCCCTATGTTTTGACCTTTCAATGTAAGACTTAAAGACGTTCAGTCCTAAGGCGAAGTGTGTTCAGCCTTAATTTTCAACGCTATTCCTTACTTAATATTGTCTTTAGCAATATTGTACGTCTGTCGCCTTTCAACGCTACTTTCATGTTATCTTTCAATCGGGAGATATCCGTCTTTATACTTAATTGTTGCTTAGGCAGGATAACGTAATCTTTCCATTCGCCTTCTGCAACTGAAAAGCTGATGTTAAGCGGTTCATCCACCGGATTTTCCAATACGTTAATCATTGTTTTCGTCTTGCCGGGAAGTGCCAGATAAAAATAACCTTCACCGGTAGTAGAAGCCTTGTCAATAACAGGACTTCCTCCACGTGAGAATCTGAACGGAGCCATTGGGCGTCTTCCATGAGCTACGTATTGTACTCCCGGCTTAGAATTCCAGCCCCCATAAGAACCGGCGTATTGATAGCCATATTCATCGACCTGCACCTTATATTTAGGCAAATCTTCCTGTCCCTTCGGAATAATGGGAACGGTATTCAGCATCAGTCCGTTAGACGGGGCATTTACTATTCCCCGTTCAGAAGCATAGTCTCCCCAGATGATAGAATCGTTCACCGTTACATAACGTTCGTGCTTCTTATCAACTGTCATATATTGAATCATATTGGAAAGGAATTTATCAGCCACCGGGTCTACCCCGCAATGGTTTATGAGGTCAAAGCCAGACAAAAGCACCGAGCCTTTGCCCATGAACATCTCAGCCAATGCCGTACCTGCCAAAGCGCGGCTATAATTGGCGAGGATAGCTACATCTTTTATGGAAGACGATTTCAGGTCATAACCACGATTCACCGGATAGATAGCCGGGAAACCACTCTTTGACTCATCATAAGATGTATAGTCGGACCAAAGTCTGAACATACGGGGATTCAATCCTTTAAAAACAGGATGGGATGGACGTTCCAAATTAATATTCATACCGTCCTTATATGCCAACGAAGGTGACAGATAGACGGGGTCATTATTACTATCTTTCAGAAACTCTACCGTCACAGGTAACCAGGACTGATTAAAAATTGTCTCGTTCTGCTCCAGACAGATGACACGCCCACCTTTAGATACATACTCTTTCAACTGTGGGGTCTGGTTGTCCATATTGTCATCCCACGAATCTTTACCTAAAACAAATGTAGAGTTTTTGGGCAATTCGGTAACCGAACGTACCGGCTTCACCGAATAACCGTTTCTTTGCAGACAACTCAACGTTTGCTGTCCCACGGAAGTATCATATACAAAAATCGTTGTTCCCATAGCGCTCGTGTCTTTCCAATCTTTTCCGGCAATGAACACTTCGCTTTCGTTGTACGACACTTTCCGGCCTTTAGAATAAACCTCGCCTTTCAGCATATAATCTCCCGTAGGCAGAGTTTGGGGAATATCGATAATTAACGCCTGCTTATCGGTTGCATAATAAGGAATAGGCTGAAAACTGCTTTCCCCTGATAATACTTTCTTGCCTTCCTGTTCCATCCACCAATGCAAACGAACATCGTCCAAGTCATTACCATTATCATCGTCGTTAACCACATGGGCTACTACCGAAAGTTTGTTCCCCGCATATACCTGTGACTGCCAGTTCTCCCAACTCAAGAGTACGGGCTGGTAGCTGAGTTGATATTGTCTTGCCACCGGCTTGGGTTTCATCTCCGAGAAAGATTTCACTCCGTCCCAATTATGGAATACAATGGTAAAAGGCATGGTCCCTGCCAGACAACTGTTCTGACTCCTCAACCGTCGAAACAGTTCTGTCGCGTTCTTCAGGACAAATGCCTGGTAGGCCATAGCAGCTTGGGCTTGTTCGGCATCGGGTAAATGTCCCGTCCAGCACTTCTGCGAACCGGGCTGTTTGGTTCTTGAACAGAGATTAAAGCGCCCGTCTATACCGGTATAGTTACCTACACACTCGGTGAAAGTGATGGGTTGTACTCTGCCCGGATTCTGCCACATGCTTTTATCGCGCATATTCAGGTAGGTGAGGAAAGTATTATAATACCAACCCCAGTACCGGTGTACATCATAGATATCGGCAGATTTGCCCAAACCATAACCGGCATTACAGATATACAGGCGGGTACTGTCCCACTTTTTAAGTTCTTGGTGCATACGGGTAAAGAAATCACGGTATAAATCGCCCGTCTTCCCTTCGTAGGGCATTTCATTAGACATAATATAAATCACCACAGAGGGATGGGAAGTAAACGGCCCCAGGTCTATTTCCTTATAAGTCTTCAATGATAAGTCAAAATCTGTTGGAGGAGCCGTCTGCGTAGCATGTTTAGGGCGACCGTACCTGCCGGCAAAAATCATCATCCCTTCTTCGTCGCATACGTCCATCCAATTCTGATTGTCAGGAATACGGATGATGTTTATGTTCAGGCTCTTCATAAAGCGGATATAATCACGGGCAAATTCCTTACTTCGTTCCAGTTGTTGCGGTATGCCCCGCTCCGGCGGATTAATGGCGTTTCCACGCAAATAAACGGGTTTGTCATTCAGGTAGAAAACCCCATCACGCATCTCAAACTTCCTGAAACCGATACGTTTCTCTAAAGTCCGGTTGCCTGCTTTCAAGGTAAGGTCATAGAGCACGGGGGAAACCGGACTCCACAATTTAGGAGTTAAGCCGTTTGTACTTAGCACTACGGTAGTATCGGCTCTGTGGGCGAAAAGGAACTCTTTGGAGAAACTGCATAGTTTCTCTTTACTCTGTGAATGAATAATTGTAGCATCGAGTAATAATCGTTCGCCTGCCTCCGCAGACAAAGCCACCTCTATTTTGACATCTTTATCGGTCGTAATAGGGGTTATCTTCTGAATATCAGCCGCCGACAATGCCAACGGAGATAACAGACAAAAGGCGCATAATAGTCTTGTCTTCATGTGTTACTATTTATAAATTATCAATTGTCAACTTTTAGCGGGCATCCGTCCGCTACACCGACTCTCCCTTCTGGAACTGCGCCGGTGTTACCCCAAACAGCTCCCTAAACCGTTTGATAAAATAACTCGGAGAGTTGAAGCCCACTTCATAAGCTATTTCTGAGATTGTTTTCGTATCAGTCTGCATCAGCAACATTTGTGCTTTCTTCAGCCTGACGTTCAAAATAAAGTCATTCGGTGTCTGTCCCGTTATTCCTTTCAGTTTCAGGAACAACTTGGTACGTCCGATATTCATGGCCTGGGCAAACATATTCACGTCAAAGTCCGGATTATCTATGTTCTGCTCAATACAGGCTACGCATTGCTCCATAAACTGGTGGTCTGCGCCATTGGTTGCTAAAATATCTACATTGTTATCCATTTGTTTAGCGTATTTTTTCTGTAACAGCTTTCGGCCGTTCACAAGGTTATTACAACGCATAAACAAATGCTTCACATTAAAAGGTTTAGTAACATAGTCATCCGCCCCCATTTTTAACCCTTGTATAGTAAATTCCTCTGCCGTTTGTGCCGTAAGCAGTATCACAGGAATATGTGAGGTGTCAAAATTGCTTTTTATCATCCGGCACATTTCTATACCGGACATCTTGGGCATCATGATATCACTGAGTACAATATCGGGTTGCACCTCCTTGGTTTTCTCAAACCCCTCTTCACCGTCTTGTGCTTCGTACACCTGATAGACCTTAGAAAACAACCGTACCAACAGCCCTCTGAGCTCTTCATTATCTTCCACAATCAGTATCTTATTCGAAGCTTCTTCCTGTCCGTTATCGGAACTTTCATCGTCCACCATATCACCCGGTATCTTATCACCGTACATTGTCAGTTCTGAAATACAGGAAGAATCGATATCGGGAGTTGCCACCTTTTGTGAAGCCGAAATATGATTATCGCCCAATGGCAGTTCCACAACGAACGTCGTTCCCTTGCCTTTCAAACTCTGGGCACAAATCTTCCCTTTATGAGCCTCGATAATACTTTTTGCGAGTGCCAGACCGATACCTGTCCCTTTCTGGTTATCCTGGCTATCGACCTGATAGAAACGGTCGAATATCTTGTCCAGGTTCTCTTCGGCAATTCCCACACCTGTATCTGAGATAAGAATCACAACGCTATTATCGTACTCCTGTACCGACAGTGAAACTGTCCCCCCCAAAGGAGTATATTTAAAAGCATTGGAAAGGAGGTTATAAACTACCTTCTCCAACTGTACCACATCGAACCATACATCCAGCGACCGGTCTTTGTTAAAGTATTCAAGATTAATATGTTTACCCCTTGCATACTCCTTGAAAGCCTGATAGATTTCATCCAAGAACGAATAAATATCCTGTCTGCTGAATTTGAACTGCTCGAAGCCCTGTTCTTGTTTTCTAAAATCAAGCAATTCTGTAATCAGTCGCTTCATGCGTAAGGTATTCCGATGGATATTCACCATCTTGCTATATACCAACGGCTGAATGTCACTACGCTCCATCAGCATTTCCAGTTGGCTTACAATCAAGGTCAGCGGAGTACGGAACTCATGCGATATATTGGTAAAGAACCTAAGCTTGGACTGGTTCAATTCCGCTATCTGTATCTTTTCCTTTTTCTCAAATTCAAGTGATGCCCGCAACCTTAACTTGGAAGTATAGAAGCTCACTATCAGATAGATTGAAACAATCAAGATAACCACATAAATAACATATGCCCATACTGATTTGTAGAAAGGAGGATTTACCACAATATCAAGCTCCTTAAATATAGTTTCCTTATCCGAATACTCTTCGGAGCTTCTTATCATCAATTTATAGGTACCGGGATTAAGATTGGTATAAGTAATACTCTTGCGATAACCTGCACTGATCCATTCTTTGTCAAAACCTTCCAGTTTATAATATATCTTGTTTTTCAGAACCGATACATAATTGGACAACGAGAAATTAATCGTAATAATGGAATGATTGTGATTGAGATTGATTTGCGGTTGATACAGAATGGACTCTGAAAGAATATTGGAATCATCATTCGGTAAGATCAGTTTATTGTTGACTTCCAAAGAGGTAAAGTTAAGCTGATAGGGCTTAACGTAGGAGTTCAGCTCTTTCTCAAAAAAAGAAATCATCACCTTAGGCCCTGAAAGAAAAATCTCATTATCACTCGCAACGAACAAGCCGTAAGGATTCAAAGCAGTCATTGGAAAACCATTTTGCTTGTTGTAATTATAGAAACGTTGATTCTCCTTATCGAAACGGCTGAATCCCTGATTGCTGGCTATCAGCAGATAACCGGAAAGGGATTCGTGTATATCAAGAATATAATCGTTTATTAAATCGGAATTATGAGAGTTATAAGACTGGAAAGTATCTGTGTCCGGATGATACAAAAAGATACCATCTCCACTGGAACCTGCCCAGATATTCCCTTTCTTATCTTCAAAAAGAACATTTATCAGATTGCTGCCAATGACTCTATCCGAAGTGGTAGGTGCAAAATATTCATTCTGCTTTTTCGTTTCAAGGTTATACTTCACCAAGCCCAATGGATAGGAGTACCACAGGTTATTATGCTTGTCAAGAAGCATGTCTATAATTTGCCGGTTATTCAATCTGCTGTCATCCAAAAGTTTGGAACATTCGCCTGTTTCCGGATTAAACAGACCAACCCCATTATGGGTTGCCAGCAAAAGGTTTCCTTTATAGGGAATAATCTTCCTGACAATATTATTAACTAAAGTTTCCCACCCCTTAAAACACTAACTTTTCTCATTTTCCTTTGTCTG